>NZ_HG424474.1 GCF_000336385.2 Lysobacter antibioticus HS124
TACAGGGGCGTAGGACAAAGACGCGGCGAACGGGCGAGATGGCGGTCGCGGCTTACGCCGCTCCTACAGGGGACGCGGGACAAAGACGCGGCGAACGGGCGAGATGGTGGTCGCGGCTTACGCCGCTCCTACAGTGATGCAAGACGAAGGCGCGGCGAGATCGGGGCGATGGTTTCGGGCTTCGATCGATGGCGGAGGCGTTGATTCCTCTGCGCGTCCTTTGGTCGCGGCTCACGCCGCTCCTACAAAGGCGCAGGACAAAGACGCGGCGAGATTGAAGGATGGCCGTCGCGGCTCGTGCCGCTCCTATCCCTGCGCAGGGTGGGTCATCGCTCCGGCGCTTGGCGGAGGGCGTCGACGTCGGCGTCCGCCGGCGCCGGTTTCGCGGCCCCGCCGCGTAGCTCCAACGCCACCGCGACCGCCACGCAAGCCGTGATCCACGGCCACTGCGGCAGGAAGAAGCCGAAGGTCGGTTCCAACAGGCCCCAGGTGTTTCCGTAGAAGCGCGCGTAATCGGTGAGATTGGCGTGCAGCGCCAGCAGCAGGGACGCGGCCGAGATCGCCGCGAACGCAAAACGATCGTGGCGGCGCGGGCCGCGCCGGCGCTGGCGCCAAAGCAACAACAGCGACCCCGGCAGCAGCGTCGTCGCCATCAGCGCCAGGCTCAGCAGGGCCAGCTCGCCGAGGAACACCTCCGGCGTCAGGATCCGCATCCAGGCCGCGTCGAGCTCGTCGACCACGTCCAGCCACAGTGCGTTTGCCGGGACCACGACGCTGGCGGCCAAGTACCACAGGCAGCGCAACAACAGGCGGCTCATGCCCGATGCCCCAACAGCGTGCGCAAGGCGTCGCCAGCGTAGAAGCGGGTGGCGCTCAGCGCCGGCACCTGCGGCGCGATGGTCGGGTCGAAGCGCAATTCGGGCCCGTAGACCAGACCGTCGACGCCGCCGAGCCGGGCCAGGCGCTTGAGCACGAACAGGCGATAGCCGCGACCGAGATAGGACAGGCTGCCGCCGTCGCTGAGCATCGGCGCGTCCGTCTCCAGCGCAGCGTGGCGCGGCGCGCGGCCGGCCAGCGCATCGAGGTAGTCCTCGCCGGCTTCACCCAGGCAGCGTCGCAGCTCGGGCGCCAGAAGATTCGGGTCCAGTCCGGCGTAGGGGCCGTCGGCGGCGAAGGCGGCGGGACGGTCGGGCGGGGCGGCGGTCATGGCATCCGGTCCAGGACGTTCGGCGGCCGGCGCGGACGGCCTCGGGGTTGCCGCGCAACTGTCAGAAATTCGATGCCATCCTCGGAACGAACGGAGTACCATCCGCCCGACGGTGCATGGACGCTGCTGGCGCCGATTGGAACGGCCGGCCTTCCGGTCGGAGGCAATCCAGTCGTCGACCGCGTCTTGTGCGCTCGGAACCGGGATCGTCGTGTCCCGCAACGCAGCAGACAAGAGCCACAGACATGGTACAGAAAATCATCATCGGCATTCTGGCGACGGCCCTGATCGCAGTCTGCTCGATTTGGGGCTACACCGAATGGCAGAAGCGTCAGGTCGCCGCGCCCGTGGCGGCGGTCGCGCCCGCGCCGGTCAAGCCGCCGGAACCGGTGAAGGCCGAAACCGAACTGGCGCCGACCGTGGCCGAAGTACCGGCGGCGGAGAAGGCCGACGGCACCCACTTCACCTACCAGTACGTCTCGCCGCGCAACCCCGAGCTGTTGGCCATGTACAACATGGCGCGCGAGATCGACGTGCTCAAGCAATTGCCGGAGATCAAACAGCTCGACGGTTGGCTGACCCTGCCGCGGCCGATCAATTTCATCGCCGCCGAATGCGGCACGACCAACGCCTTCTACGCCAAGGACAAGGGCGACATCGTGCTGTGCTACGAGATGCTCGAGCTGCTGGTGCGCCAGGGCGGGGCGATGGCCCAGGCCAGCGGCGGCGGCACCCGCGATCAGCTCGAATACCTGATGGCGAACCTGCGTTTCCTGATGCTGCACGAGACCGGCCATGCCCTGGTGGACATGCTCGACTTGCCCTCCACCGGGCGCGAAGAGGACGCGGTCGACCAGCTCGCCACCACCCTGATGCTGTCGCTGGTCAGCGCCGACGAGTCGCAGGGCGATATCGCGCAGAAGCTGCAGTTGGCGTCGAACTTCTTCCTGATGACCGACGACGGCAACCACGACATGGCGACCTACGCCGACGAGCACTCGGTCGGCGCACAGCGTTTCTTCAATCTGCAGTGCATGATCTACGGCAACAACCCCGGCAAGTACCTGCGCATCGTCACCAGCGGCCGCCTGCCGGAGGCGCGCGCGCTGCGCTGCGAAGAGGAAAGCAAGCAGATCACCCGCAACTGGATGCGCCTGATCGAGCCGAACATCGCGCCCAAGCACCGCATGACCCGCGAAGAGGAAGCGGCCAAGATCGCCGAGATCCAGCAGAAGCAGGTCGAGAACAGTCAGGCGCCGTACATGCGCTGAGCGCGAACGGGCGCCGGTATCGCACGGCCTGTGTAGGAGCGGCGCAAGCCGCGACCGAACGAAGCGATGAACAACGCGTCGCGTCCGAAGCCCGGTTGCTCAAGGCACGTAGGTCAGGGCTTCGGTTGCCTCGCTTGCGTACATTGCTTCGTTTGGTCGCGGCTCACGCCGCTTCTGCAGGAGCAGGCGGCGACTCAGGGCTCGTGCCCGTCGGGCATCAGCAGCACCAGCGGCTCGCAGGCTGCGGCGTCGCAGCCCCATTCGCGCACCGTGTCGCCGTCGCGCCAGGTCGCGGTCGCGGCGGCGTTGATCGAGAACGACCACTCGCGACCGTCGGCGCGCAGGCGGCCGCCGATCGTGCAGGGCAGCCAGTAGAAGTCGTGGCGGCCGCCCTCGCGCAGCTCGCGGCTGGCGGCGAAGAACGCGGCGATCTGGCCTTCGCTCAGTCGCCAGGCGCGGCAGGCCGGCCGCAGCGCGGCGTCGCGGCCCGCGGGGTCGTCGAACACGGCCGCTTCCACCTGCAACACGTCGATAACGCCGCGGCCGGTCGCGGGCGGCGGCGCATGCGCGCAGGCCGCCGCCAACACCGGCAGCGCGGCAGCGAATCCTCGCCCTGCCGGCATAGCCGATCGGATGAATCCGAGCGCGGTGCGCTGAAATCGCGTGCTCATCGGCGGTCCCCGGTCTCGGTGCCGGCGGACGCACCGGCACTGGCCTGCATGGTAGCGGCCGCGAGCGGCGGACGCGCGCAAAAAAAACACGGGGCGCCGAAGCGCCCCGTGCCGGTATCGCGGTGCGCGTCGCGCGCCTCAGAGATGCTTGATGATCTCGTCGGCGAACTCCGAGCACTTGACCTCGGTCGCGCCGTCCATCAGACGGGCGAAGTCGTAGGTCACGCGCTTGCTGCCGATGGCCTTGTCCATCGCGGCGATGATCGCGTCGGCCGCTTCGGTCCAGCCCATGTAGCGCAGCATCATCTCGCCGGACAGGATCACCGAACCCGGGTTGACCTTGTCCAGGTCGGCGTACTTCGGCGCGGTGCCGTGGGTCGCTTCGAACACGGCGTGGCCGGTCACGTAGTTGATGTTCGCGCCCGGGGCGATGCCGATGCCGCCGACCTGCGCGGCGAGCGCGTCGGACAGGTAGTCGCCGTTGAGGTTCAGGGTCGCGGAGACGTCGTATTCCTTCGGCCGCAGCAGGATCTGCTGCAGGAAGGCGTCGGCGATCGCGTCCTTGATGACGATGCCGGCGCCCGGCTTGCCTTCCGGAATCACGTGCCACGGGCCGCCGTCGAGCTCGACCGCGCCGAAGTAGTCGCGCGCCACCTGATAGCCCCAATCACGGAAGCCACCTTCGGTGAACTTCATGATGTTGCCCTTGTGGACCAGGGTCACCGACTTGCGCTTGTTCTCGATCGCGTAGGCGATGGCGCTGTGCACCAGGCGCTCGGTGCCGAGGCGGCTGACCGGCTTGATGCCGATGCCGACTTCGACCGGCAGCTCGCGCGCCGGGGCGCCGATGGCCTGCAGTTCCTTCAGCCACGCCGCGTTCTTCTCGGCGGTGCCGAAGCGGATCTTGTCGGCGGCCTGGGGGAATTCCTTGCTCAGGAAATCCAGCACCTTCTGCGCCTCGGCGCTGCCGCCGGCCCATTCGATGCCGGCGTAGATGTCCTCGGTGTTCTCGCGGAAGATCACCATGTCGACATCGCCCGGCTTCTTGACCGGCGAGGGCACGCCTTCGAACCAGCGCACCGGGCGCAGGCAGACGTACAGATCGAGCATCTGGCGCAGCGCGACGTTGAGCGAGCGGATGCCGCCGCCGACCGGCGTGGTGAGCGGACCCTTGATGCTGACCAGGTAGTCGCGGCAGGCCTGCACGGTGCCGTCCGGCAGCCAGGTGCCGTAGGTGTTGTTGGCCTTCTCGCCGGCGTAGACCTCCATCCACTCGATCTTCTTCTGGCCGCCGTAGGCTTTGGCGACCGCCGCATCGAGCACGCGCACGGACGCGCGCCAGATGTCCGGGCCGGTGCCGTCGCCTTCGATGAACGGGATGATCGGGCGATCCGGCACGTTGAGGCCGGTCGGGGTCTTGGTGATCTTGGCGCCGCCTGCGGGCGGCGTCGCTACGAACTCGGTCATTACGATCTCCAGTGGGGCCGCCGTGCGCGTGCGCATGGACGGTGCAGGGTGCCTGCGGGTCGTGGTGGCGAGCCGACCCGGCCCGCCATTGTCGCGGTTCGGGCCGGACGAGGCAAAGCGCACGGCTGTGCGCGAGCCGGCCGCGCCGCGGAACGCCCCGTTGCGCCCGCAGGCGCTTGCCGTTGATCGGGCGGCCGGCGCCGGACGCCGGATCGCGGTTCCGCGCTCGTCGCTTTGATGGATACTCGTGGCCGCGCCCTCGCAGCCGGTTCCGGGCCGTGCGAGCGGACAGCGACAGGAGGTCTGCCGATATGCAGCTGCTGCAATATCCCGACGGCCAGCGCATCCAGCCCGGCGATCGCGTGCGCATCGCCGACCGCTACCGCGGCACGGTCGTGGCCTGCATCGATACCGGCCGCTATCTGGACGGCTACGAGCAGTGGCTGTATCTCGGCGAGGGCATCATGGTCGACACCGATTTCGGCGGCCTGGTCCACTACCTCGACGCCGACGAACTGCAACTGCTGCGGCGTACCGCGCACTGAGTTTCGACGAGCTCCGTCCACCCGCATGCACGGGTGCGGCGGTGGCGTGCGTTGGCGCCGCTGCGGCCGGCCGCGATTCGGCGGCAGCTCAGGCAGCGCCCGCACCGGCGGGCCAATCCGCCGGCGTCAGCGGCGCCAGGCCATGGGCGACCCGTGCCTTGTCGCATTGCGGACTCGGCGCGCCCTGTTCCCAGGCCGGCTGCAACGCATGGCAGGGCGAAGGCCGCAGCGCATAGATCCCGCAATGCGCGTCGCGGCCGATCTGGCCGCGCAATTGCTCGCAACGTACCGCCGTTCCGCCGTAGGTGCCGCGCATGACCACCCGGTGCGGATCCAGGGGCTCGGTCAGGCCCTGCGGCGTCAGCCCGCCCGCGCAGGCGTCGGTCTCGCTCCAGTGGAAGGCGACGCGGAAAAAGGCGCAGCAGGCGCCGCAGCGCAGGCACGGATGGGAGGACATACGCCGATCGGCGGCCGGGAGGGGAGCGGTATTGTCCGGCAAGGCCGGGGTGCGAAGAAGAGCCGCAGCGAATCCCCGGCCCGTCCGGCCAACAGGCATGGCCTGCGGGCGTTCGATCGCGCGCGAACCTGCGGCCCGCAAGCGCATGCTCTCGCTTTTTGAAAGCAGGAACAGCCAAACACCGGGCACGAAGTCCGACGCGGCCGGCGGCATGGGGGATCGGCTTTCGGCGCGCTGGAGCGGAGCGAGAGCGAATCCCTGCCCCTTTTAGGCGCAACCACTGAACCACGACGGACGGGAAGCGTCCGTCGCCGGGACGGCGATCCTCAGGCCCCGCAGCACTTCTTGTACTTCTTGCCGCTGCCGCAGGGGCAGGGGTCGTTGCGGTCCGGGGTGTCGGCGCGGCGCAGCGGTTCGCGCGGGGTCAGCGCGTCGATCCGGTGGTGGTGCAGGTCGGCCAGCATGCCCGGCAGGCCGGCGACGATTTCCAGCCGCTCGCGGTAGCTGATCGGGGTCGCCGGCGCGGTCGGGTCTTCGCCCAGCACCTCGCCGCTGGCGAGGCGGTCGAGCAGGCCGAAGATCTCGTCGATCCAGTCGTTCTCGTCCAGCCAACGGTCCCAGCCGGCTTCGCGCAGTTCGACGCCGCGGAAGAAGCCGAACGCCCAGTCGCGGCCGACGTCGAGCTCGTCCGGTTGCTCGGTGTCGGGCTCTTCCGGCAGCCACAGCAGCGGCGCCAGGTGATCGGGCAGGTCGTCGTCGCCGTGGCGCACGCGGGCGCTGACCATGTTCCAGTGGCCCTGCAGCAGGGCGGCCACCTCGGCCGCCTCGGCCTCGTCGTTCCAGCGCGGTGCCTTGCCGCCCCACACCGGCGGCTGCCATTCCGTCGCCGGCGGCTGTTCCGGACCGACCACCAGGGCCGAGACGAACCCGTCCAGGGCCTCCAGGTTGAAGCCCTTGTAGGGCACGGCGCGCTGATCGAGCAGGTCGGCCAGGCGTTCGATCTGGTCGTCGTCGAGGTAGGCGGGCGCTTTCATGATCGGGTTCTGCGGACGAGAGGGGACGCGCATGGTAGTCGCTGCGGCGTGTTCGCGCCGAAAATGGCGCCATGACCGCCCGCATCGCCCTGCCCGCCGCCTGCCCCTGCGACCCCGCCCGCCGCTACGCCGCCTGCTGCGGCCGCCTGCACCGGGGCGACCCGGCCGAGAGCGCCGAGGCCTTGATGCGTTCGCGCTACAGCGCCTACGTGCTGGGCGATCTGGCGTATCTGCGGACCAGCTGGCACCCCACGACCTGCCCGGACGAACTGGAGTTCGATCCGGCCGTGCGCTGGCTGGGACTGGAGGTGAAGCGGCATCGCCAGGACGGCGCGGACACAGCGACGGTCGAGTTCGTCGCCCGCTATCGAGTCGGCGGCGGTTCGGCGGTGCGTCTGCACGAAATCAGCCGTTTCGCGCGGGTCGACGGCGGCTGGCGTTACCTGGACGGGACCTTCCCGCAGGGATGAGCGCCCCCTCGGTACGGCCGCGCCCGCCGCGCCTGCGGCGACAGGCGGAGCACTGGGCAAGCGCATCGCCGGCCCCGAGCCGCGGACAAAAAAAGGGCGCGGCAGTGAGCCGCGCCCGGGCTTGCCCGCCCACGAGAGGCGGAGAGAGAGGGTTACTTCACTTCCAGTTCGGCAGTGTTGGCGATCGCGCCGTTGGCGCTGACTTCGACCTTGTACTTGCCGGCCGGCCACGGCGACTTCTTGGAGAAGTTGAAGTTGGTGGTTTCGGCGCCGGCGGTGTTGAGGGTCTGGGTCTCTTCGCCCGCCACCTGGCCGTCCTGGTAGGTCAGCTTGGCGCTCAGGCTGGCGTTGGTCGCGGCGCCGTCGGTGGCGACCGAGGCGACGATCGTGTCGGTCGGCTTGAACGAGGTGGTCGGAGCGGTGATCTTCTTGTCCGCGCCGGCGGTCGTGCCGAGGGTGACCGAAGTGACGCTCAGCGCGGCCGGAGCCGGGGTCGCAGCCGGAGCGGGTTCGGGCGCCGGAGCCGGGGTTTCGGCGGCCGGGGGCGGAGTCGGAGCCGGTTCTTCCTTCTTCTTGCAGCCCGCCAGCGCCAGAGCGGCGACCAGGGCGGCGGCGACGGCGTAGTGCGTGCGATTGCGGATCAGCATGGTGGATCTCCTGGGAAAGGCCGGGTAGTGAGGTGGAACGCCGTCGACGTCAGTCGTTGAGGGTCGGGATCTTGAGGATCTGACCGGGCTGGATCTTGTCCGGATCGTCGAGCTGGTCGCGGTTGGCCTCGAAGATCGCGTTCCACTTGCTCGCCTTGCCGTAGAACTGCTTGGCGATGTGCGAGAGCGTGTCGCCCTTTTCGACCGTGTAGGTCTGTTCGCCGACCTTTTCCGCAGTGGTATCGACACTGACCGACACGTCGCTGAAGTCGGCCTTCTGGACCTTGTCCGCGGTGGTGTCGACGTTGACGTTCACGTCGGAGAAATCGGCTTTCTTATCCGGGGTAGTCATGGGTTGAGGGCTCCTGCCGAAGTGGCGCAGGCAACATGACACGAAGATTGTTAAAAATGCATAGCGCCGGCGTGAACTCACATTACAAATCTGAATAATCCGATTGCCGGTATTCAGTAGGCCGCGGTCGGTCGAACGCGCAGGCGCCGCCCGGCCCTCGGCGGACCAGGTGGCACACTAAATAAACAGTGTTATCGCGAGGTGCGGCGGTGCGACCGCCGCGCCCGCTTACTGGCGCAAGTCGCGCCCCGGCGTCGGCCGGTCGCGCCCCGGACTGCCGCGCCAGGGATTGATGTCGAGCCCGCCGCGGCGGGTGTAGCGCGCTTCCACCGACAGCCATTGCGGCTGCCCGCGTTGCCACAGGTCGGCATAGATGCGTTCCACGCACTGCTCGTGGAATTCGGCGTGGTCGCGGAACGAGATCAGATAGCGCAGCAGCGCCGGTCGGTCCAGGCGCGGGCCGCGGTAGGCGATGCTGACCCGCGCCCAGTCCGGCTGGCCGGTGACCGGGCAATTGGACTTCAGCAGCGCGCTGCACAGGGTTTCTTCGACCACGGTGCCGGCGTCGGCGAGCAGATGTTCGGCATTGGGCGGGCCATAGTCGTCGATGGCGACATCGAGCTCGTCGATCGAGTCGGCAACCGCTGCGGTTCCATCGCCGCGCTCGTCGATCGGCGGCAGGCCGAAAGCGACCTCGACCGGCGCACCGGCCGCGCGGGAGAGGTCGGCGACGATGCGCGCCAGCACCTCGTCCTCGCGTTCGAAACGCGTGGCGTTGAACGAATTCAGGTAGAGCTTGAGCGACTTGGATTCGATCAACTGCGGCGAAGCGGCCGGCACCGAAATGGTGGCCGTGCCGACCCGCGGCTTGCCGCGGCCGTCGAGCCAGCTCAGCTCGTAGGCATGCCAGCGATCGACCCCGACGAAGGGCAGCGCCTGGTCGGACAGGCCGATATGGGCGCGGCCGAGCGAGCGGGCGATGGGGAACAGCAGCGAGGGGTCGTACTCGCGCGGGTAGTCGACGTGGCGGCCGAGGGGCAGGTCATGGGAGGTCATGGCGATATTTTAGCCGCTGCGGCCGGTCCCGGCCCCAACCGGCCGTCCGGCCGCCGTTGAGCTCCGGCGAGCTTCCCCCCCCTTTGAAAAAAGGGGACGAGCGGGGATTCGATCTCGCTTAGCGCCCTGCCCGCCGCGACTTACCCCGCCGCCGGCTGTCCGTGCAGGTAGTCCAGCGTCACCTGCAGCATCGCGCGCAGGCCGAGGTCGAGCGAACTCTCGTCGAGCTTGAATTGCGGCGAGTGGTTGCTCGGCGCGGTCGCCGGGTCGACCCCGGCCTCGGTCGAGCCGACGAAGAAGAACATCGCCGGCACCTGCTTGGCGTAGTAGGAGAAGTCCTCCGCGCCCATCACCAGCGACATCTCCACCACCTTGTCCGCGCCGGCCGCCGCCTTGAGGCTGGGCAGCATGCGCGCGGTCAGCGCCGGGTCGTTGTAGGTCACCGGGTTGCCGTCCTGGTCGGGCACCTTGGATTCGGCGCGCGCGCCGTGCGCGGCGCTGACGTGCTCGGCGACGTTCCTGAGGTCCTTGAAGATCGCCTGGCGCATGCCTTCGTCGAAGGTGCGGATGGTGCCGATCATCTCCACCTCGTCGGGGATGATGTTGTAGCGGATGCCGCCCTTGATCGCGCCGAAGCTGACCACCGCCGGCAGTTTGGCGATGTCGCTGCGGCGGCTGACGATGGTCTGCGCGCTGCCGATCACGTCGGCCGCGGCGACGATCGGGTCGATGCCGCCCCAGGGGCGCGAGCCGTGGGTCTGGCGGCCCTTGATCTTGATCGAGAAGCGGTCCGAGGCCGCCATCAGCGGGCCCTGGCGCACGCCGATCTGGCCGGCCTGCAGGGTCGAGAACACGTGCAGGCCGAACATGGCCTCGGGCTTGAAGTCCTTGAACAGGCCTTCCTCGAGCATCAGCGGCGCGCCGCCGGCCTCGTCCGCGGGCGGGCCTTCCTCGGCCGGCTGGAACACCAGCATGACCTGGCCGGGCAGGTCTTGCTTCATCGCCACCAGCGCGTCGGCGACGCCGAGCAGGATGCCGGTATGGGCGTCGTGGCCGCAGGCGTGCATGACCCCGACGGTTTCGCCGCGGAAGCTGGCGGTGGCCTTGGACGCGAACGGCAGGTCGACCTGCTCGGTCACCGGCAGCGCATCCATGTCGGCGCGCAGGGCGATCTTCGGCCCGGGCTTGCCGCCCTCGACGATCGCCACCACGCCGTGCCGGGCGATGCCGGTGCGCGGCTTGAGCCCGAGCGCGCGCAGGTGTTCGGCGACCTTGGCCGCGGTGCGCTGTTCGCGGTTGGACAGTTCCGGATGCTGGTGGAAATCGCGCCGCCAGCGCACCACGTCGGCCTTGAGCTTGGCCGCCGCGGCGGTGACTTCGGGACGCTCCGCGGCGGCGGCCGGAGACAGCGCGGCGAGGGCGGTACAGCCGAGGGCGCAGCTCAGCGCGAGGGTCAGCGGACGCTTCATCGACGCAACTCCGGGCGGGAAGACCCCGATCCTAGCCCAAGCCCGCCGCCGCGGCTGCGCGACTTTGGTGGGTGCGCGATCGGCGCACAACACCGTCTGGGCGCGCAGGGACGATGGCCTGGCGTGCGCGGGGAGTGCCAGGGCGTAAAGCAAATCCCCTCGCGTCGCTGCAGGGCCGACTGCGTACCGGCGTCCGGCGCGCGCCCCTTTTCCCAGGGCGGCAACAGGGCCTGCACCTTTGCGGGCCCACCCGCCATGTGCTGGACTCCCTTCAGAGCAACAACGCTTGCGCGCTTTACTGTTCCCCGCTCTCAGACCGCTGGGCTGTTCCACCCTTTGAAAAAGGGGCGTAGGGGGATTTGCTTCCGCTCTTCCCCAGCAAGAAACCACGCTGCCTGCGTCACCGCCCGATCAAGGCCATGCCCGCTTCGGTGTAGCGAGCGCCGGCGATCGCTTCCGGGCGGAACCACGCGTCCAGTTGCGTCAGTTCCGCCGGCGACAGGCTCACGTTCACTGCGCCGACGTTGTCCTCCAGGTACTTGCGCCGCTTGGTGCCCGGGATCGGCACGATGTGCTCGCCTTGCGCCAGCACCCAGGCCAGGGCCAACTGCGCCGGGGTGCAGCCCTTGGCGGCGGCCAGCGCTTGCACCTGTCGCGCCAGCGCCAGGTTGCGGTCGAAGTTCTCGCCCTGGAACCGCGGCGTGCTGAGGCGGAAGTCGTCGCGGGCGAGCGCGCCGGCGTCGGTGATGGCGCCGGTCAGGAAGCCGCGGCCGAGCGGGCTGTAGGGCACGAAGCCGATGCCCAGGCGCGCGCAGGCCTCGAGCACGCCGTTGCGTTCGGGGTCGCGCGTCCACAGCGAGTATTCGCTTTGCACCGCGGCGATCGGGTGCACCGCCTGGGCGCGCTCCAGGGTCTGCGCCGACGGCTCGGACAAGCCGAGATAACGCACCTTGCCCTGCGCGACCAGTTCCGCCATCGCGCCGACGGTGTCTTCGATCGGCACGGTCGGGTCGACGCGGTGCTGGTAGTACAAATCGATACGGTCGGTGCGCAGCCGCTTCAGGCTGCCTTCGACCGCGCTGCGCACGTACTCGGGACGGCCGCTGAGGGTGCGCAGGTTGGGGTCGACGGGGTCCGGCACGAAGCCGAACTTGGTCGCCAGGAACACCCGCTCGCGGCGGCCCTGCAGGAAGCGGCCCAGCAGTTCCTCATTGGCGTGCGGGCCGTAGATGTCGGCCGTATCCAGGAAGCCCACGCCCAGTTCCAGGGCGCGCTCCAGGGTGGCCAGCGATTCGGTTTCGTCGGCGGCGCCGTAGGCGAAACTCATGCCCATGCAGCCCAGGCCGAGGGCGGACACGGCGGGGCCGGCGGGGCCGAGGCGGCGGGTCGGAAGCGTGCTCATGCGGAAGCTCCTTGCGGATGAGGGGGAGGTAAAGCGATGCGCCGGTCCGGGACGACGCCGAAAATCGCGTCCCCGGGGCGTGAGCGGCACTCTAGGCCGGTGCGATTGCGCGAAAAACCGGCTCTATCCTTACGCCTTATGAAGTGTTGCTTCATAATCGAGCCCTCGTCCGTGCCGCCCGCCGCATGTCCGCCCATCCCCTGCCCGCGGTCCTGGCCTTCGCCCGCGTCGCCCACTGCGGCAGCTTCACCCGGGCCGCGGCCGAACTCGAAGTCTCGCCCTCGGCCTTGTCGCAGACCGTCCGCGCGCTGGAGGCACGGCTGGGCGTGCGCCTGCTCAACCGCACCACCCGGCGGGTCGGGCTGACCGAGCACGGCGCGCGCTTTCTCGGGCAGATCGCTCCGGCGTTGGCCCAGATCGAAGCCGCCTTCGACGACCTCGACGCGGTGCGCGATCGCCCGACCGGGCGCTTGCGGATCAATACCGGCCGCACTGCGCTGAAGATCCTGGTCGAGCCGCATCTGCCGGCGTTCCTGGCGCGCTATCCGGAGCTGGAGGTCGAGCTCTTCGTCGACGACACCTTGGCCGATCTGGTCGAGGGCGGCTTCGACGCCGGCATCCGGCTCGGCGAAACCCTGGCCCGCGACATGGTCGCGGTGCCGGTCGGCGGCGCGCAGCGGCAGGTGGTGGTGGCCGCGCCCGGTTACTTCGCCCGGCGGCCGGCGCCGCGCACGCCGCAGGATCTGGTCGGCCACGACTGCATCCGCTTGCGCCTGCCGGGCAGCCGCCGCTTGCATCCGTTCGAATTCCACAGCGACGGTCGCGATGTCGCCGTCGAAGTGCAGGGCCGGCTGATTCTCAACGAGGGCGGCGCGATCCTGGACGCCGCCCGCGCCGGGCTCGGCCTGGCCCAGTTGTTCGAGCCGATCGCGCGGCAGGACCTGCGCGCAGGGCGCCTGGTCGAGGTATTGCAGGACTACCTGCCGCCGTTCCCGGGCTTCTACGTCTATTATCCGGCGCGCCGGCAACTGCCGCCGAAGCTGCGGGTGTTCGTGGATTTCCTGCGCGAGGCGTTGGGGTAGGGCAGGGCGAGCCGGCTTACACCGTATCCGTCGCTGCCCACTCCCCGCCTCACAAGCCGGCTGTTTCTCTCTTCGTAAAAAGACTGGTTGGTCGCCCTCCGGGAACGCACCGGCCGGCGCGGCGGCAACGCGTTGCGAGTGTCGCCGAGTCGATTTGCGCGGCGGCCTGCGCCCGCACCTTGTTCCGCGCCGCACTTCTCATTCTGCGGTTCCGGCTTCGATCCGCTCCCTTCTCTGCGTTGCCGCGGCGTGCGAGGCTGCCTCGATCCGCCGGGGAGCCGCCATGACCGCTGCCGTTCCGTCCGACCCGCCCGCGCCCGTACAAGGCGCCGGCGCCTTGCGCGGCGAGGCCGCGCTGGTGCGTGCGCTGGGGCCGTTCCAGCTCGGCGCTTCGATCATCAACATCATCGTCGGCGCCGGCATCTTCATGTTGCCGGCGTTGCTGTACGGACGGCTGGGACCGGGCGCGCCGCTGGTGTTCGTGGCCGGTGCGCTGGCGATCGTGCCGATCGCGCTGTGCTTCTCCGCGATCGGCAGCCGCGCGGCGGCGACGGGCGGGCCTTACACCTTCGTCGGCGCCGCGTTCGGGCCGTTCGCCGGCTTCCTCGCCGGTGCGCTCATGTGGGTCTGCAACACCGCCTCCAGCGCCGGCGTCGCCGCGGCGCTGGCCGAGCAGGCGGCGCATGCCTGGCCGGCGTTGCGCGATCCCGTGCCGCGGGGGACGTTCCTGGCCGCGGCGTATGCGCTGCTGTTCGCGCTCAACGCCTTCGGAGTCAAGCTCGGGGCGCGCGCGATCGTGGCCCTGGCGACGTTGAAGCTGACCCCGCTGGTGCTGCTGGTCGCGGTCGGGATCTGGTTCGTCGACTGGAGCCGGATCGGCCTGGGGGTCGCGCCGCCCTCCTGGAGTGCGCTGGGTTCGTCGATGGTGCTGGTGGTGTTCGCCTACTCGGGCATGGAAACCGCGCTGGTGCCCACCGGCGAAGTGCGCGATCCCGCGCGTCACGTGCCGCGCGCGACGATGACGGCGATCGCGCTGGTGGTGCTGCTGTACCTGGGCATCCAGGTCGCCTGCCAGGGCCTGCTCGGGTCCGCCCTGCGCGACAGCACCGCGCCTGTGGCGGCCGCGGCCGGTGCGGTGTGGCCGCCGGCGCAGGCGCCGCTGCTGGTCGCCGCCGGGGTGTCGATGGCGGGCTTCCTGATGGGCAATCTGTTTTCGTCCTCGCGCCTGTTGTTCGCGCTGGGCCGCGACGGCTACCTGCCCGACGCTTTCGGCCGCGTCGACGCGCGCTATCACGTGCCGCGCACAGCGCTGGCGGCGCATGCCGGGATCGCATTGGCCTTGGCCCTGGCCGGTACCTTCGAGACCCTGGCGCTGATCTCCGGCGGCGCGATCTGCCTGTTGTTCCTGGCGGTGTCGGTGGCGGCCTGGCGCGCCGAAACCCTGGACCTGCGCGGCGCGGGCGCGCCCTTCCGCCTGCCCGGCGGACGCTGGCCGGTGCCTGCGCTGGCGACGGCGATCATGGCCGCGGTGCTGGCGACGATGAGTGCGGCGCAATGGGCGGCGATCGCGGTGTCGCTGCTGGCCCTGGTCGGCGTGTACGGGCTGTTGGCGCTGCGCCGGCGCGGGGCGCGCTGAAGCATCACATTCCCGCGACGCCGGATCGGCACCATGGCCGGCAGGGGAAAGCGGACTCGAACGGACAGGCCAATCGCCTCGCGCGCGCTTGATCGTTGACCGGCCGCTGAGGCCTACTCTTCCATCGTAACGCCGACGCATGCGGGAGCCGTGCGCTTGCAGATGGCCAGCACCGCCGCCACCGCCGCGTCCGATTCCGCCCTGCCGCACGCCACGGCGTCGTCCGCCGCCGCCGCTTCCGTGCCTGCCGGTTCGCCCGCCGGATCTTCGCTACCGACCGCCGCTGCGGACGCCGGCGCCGTGCCGCCGGCCGGCGCTCCGCCCGCGGGACCGCCCGGATCGGCGGCGCCGATGCCGCGTTGGCGCGCTGCCGCCTTCGTCGCGATCTCGCTGTTGCTCGGCCTGACCCAGAGCCTGGGCATGAACCTGGTCGCCTCGAACCTGCCGCAGGTGCAGGGCGCGCTCGGCGCGACCGGCGCCGAGGCGACCTGGCTGCTGACCGTGTACTTCGCCACCAACATCCCGGCCAGCCTGCTGTTGACCAAGTTCCGCCTGCATTACGGCTTGCGTCTGTTCGCCGACCTCGGCATCGGCCTGTTCGTGGTCGCGGCCGTGGTGCACCTGCTGGCGAAGGACCTCCAATCGGCGCTGGCCGCGCGCGCCGCGCTGGGCATCGCCGCCGCGCCGCTGAGTTCGCTGACCGTGCTGTACATGGCCGAAGTGTTCGACGGGCCGAAGAAGGTGCTCGGGCTGATGTTCGGCTTCGCCGCGCTGCAGACCGGCGCGCCGGTGTCGCGGATCGTCGCCGAAAGCTTGTTCCTCAACGGCCAGTGGCACGGCATCGTCTACTTCGAGCTCGGCCTGGCCTTGATCTGCCTGGCCGCGATCAACCTGTTGCGGGTCACCCCGGTGCCGCGCCAGCCGATGTTCGACCGCCTCGACATCGTCAGTTTTCCGCTGTATTCGGCGGCCATAGGCCTGGTCACGGTGGTGTTGACCCAGGGCCGCCTGCGCTGGTGGCTGGACACGCCCTGGCTGGGCGAGTGCCTGGCCTGGGCGGCGGTCTGCGCCGGCGCGTTCGTGCTGATCGAGATCAACCGTTCCAAGCCGATGGTCAACCTGCGCTGGTTGTTGCACGGCGGCTACATGGTGCGGCTGGGGCTGGCGATCGTGCTGTCGCGCATCGTGCTGTCGGAACAGTCGGTCGGCGCGGTCGGCCTGCTCAACGTGCTCGGCCTCAACAACGACCAGATGCACACGATGTTCTGGCTGGTGCTGGCCGGCACCGTCGCCGGCTTCGTGGTGACCCTGCCGTTCCTGCCGGGCCGGCGCTTCGACATGCTCGGCCTGATCGCGGTGGCCTTGGTCGGGGTGTGCGCCTACGTCGATTCGCACGCCAGCAACCTGACCCGGCCGGCCCAGCTCTACCTCACCCAGACCGTGATCGCGATGGCGGCGTCGATGTTCCTGGCCAGCTCGATCCTGCTCGCCCTGGTGCGGGTGGTCGCCGACGGGGTGCGCAACCTGGTGACCTTCATTGTCTTGTTCACCACCACCAACGCGCTCGGCGGCCTGCTTGGCTCGGCGGTGCTCGGCACCTACCTGGCGCAGCGCCAGACCGCGCATTACCAGCACCTGATGCAGCCGATGACGCTGGGCGATCCGCAGGTGGTGCTGCGCACCCAACAGCTCGGCGGCGCGGTCGCGCGGGTGGTCGGCGACGGCGCCGCGCGCAGCCAGCAGGCGCTGGCCAGCCTGAGCCAGCAGGTGCTGCGCGAGTCCTGGGTGCTGGCCTACAACGACGTGTTCCTGGCGGTGGCCTGGCTGGCGCTGGCGGTGCTGGTCTGGGTCGGGTTGCTGAAGTGGCAACTGTGGCGGCGCGGCCACACCGTGGTCAGTTTCGCCTCGCAGGTGCCCGGACCGTTCGCCGCGCCCACGCCCGACGGCGTCCAATCCGCTGCAACCGTCGCCCCCTTACCCGCTTCCCCCGCATCCACCTCCTGATCCGCGAAGGACGCCCCATGCCGCTGAAGACGCCCTTCCGCTCCAAAGCCTCGATCCCGGTGATCCTGATCGCCGTGGTCGGCGTGCTGCTGATCCTCTACGCCTGGCGCTTGCCGCCGTTCTCCAGCGCGCGCCAGACCACCGAGAACGCCTACGTGCGCGGCAGCGTCACCGTGATCGCGCCCAAGGTCGACGGCTACGTCGCCCAAGTGCGGGTGCAGGACTACATGCGGGTCGAGGCCGGCCAGGTGCTGGTCGAGCTGGACGACCGCAACTACCGCCAGCGGGTCGAACAGGCGCGGGCCAATCTGGCCGCGCAGGAAGCCAATCTGGCCAATTCGACCCAGGCCCAGCGCGTGCGCGAAGCGGCGATCGCCAACGTCGAGGCGCAACTGGCCGCGGCCCAGGCCAACCTGGCCCGCGCCCAGGCCGACATGCGCCGCGCCAACGCCCTGGTCGGCGACGGCTCGCTGTCGCAGCGCGAACGCGACCAGACCCTGGCCGCGTTGCGCCAAGCCGAGGCCGCACTCGGTCAGGCCCAGGCCGCGCGGCGTTCGGCCGGGGAGGACGTGCGTTCGGTGATCGTCAACCGCGAAGCGCTGAGCGCCGCGGTCGGCAACGCCAAGGCGGCGCTGCGGCTGGCGGAAATCGACCTCGCCAACACCCGCATCCACGCGCCGCAGGCCGGCCAGCTCGGCGAGATCGGCGTGCGCCTGGGCCAGTACGTCACCCCCGGCACGCAGCTGATGCAACTGGTGCCGCGGCGTCTGTGGGTGGTGGCCAACTTCAAGGAATCGCAGACCGCGCGCATCCGCGCCGGACAGGCGGCCTGGTTCCGGGTCGACGCGCTGGACGGCGCGGTGCTCAAGGGGCGGGTCGAACGCTTGTCGCCGGCGACCGGTTCGGAGTTCAGCGTGATCAAGACCGACAACGCGACCGGCAATTTCACCAAGGTCGCGCAGCGCTTGCCGGTGCGGATCGCGATCGATCCGGACCAGGAGCTGGCGCAGCGGCTGCGGCCGGGCCTGTCGGTGGAAGCCACCGTCGATACCGCCAGCGCGATCGACGAAGCGGCGGTGCGTCGCGCCGAACAGGCCGCCGCCGCCGAAGCCGCGCGCGATGCGGCGGTGCCGGTGGCGGAACTCGATGCCGCATCGATGCCGGCGCGCCGCGTGCAGGACGGTCGCTCGGAAGGCGCTGTCCAGGCGGCGGGTGGGCCCGTGCCGGCGCAACCGGAGCCGCGGCGATGACCCCAATGCAGGCGCGTCCGACGGCGCCGGCCCGGCGGCGCTGGTTCGGCCTGGCGGCCGGGGTCGCGCTGTTGAGTGCCTGCGCTGGTGTGCCGGCGCCGCCGGAACGGCCCGAGCCGCCCGCCGCCTGGCGCGACGCGCCCGGTGCCGGCATCGCGGTGCAGCGCGACTGGTGGCGCGGCTACAACGACCCGGTGCTGGCCGAGCTGGTCGAACGCGCCCTGCGCGACAACACCGATCTGCGTGTCGCCGCGGCCCGCGTCGCCGAAGCGCGCGCCTTGCTCGCGGCGCAGGGGGCGGCGCAATGGCCGAGCCTGGACCTGGCGGTGAGCGCGACGCGCTCGCGCAGCCTTGCCGCCAGCGGCCGCGCCGTGGTGTCGGAGGTGACCCAGCCGCAGTTCCAGGCCGCGTTCGAAGTCGATCTGTGGGGTCGGCTCGATGCGCTGACCGATGCGGCGCGGGCCAATCTGCTGGCCAGCGAAACCGGTGCCGACGCGGTCCGGCTCGGCATCGCCGCGGCGGTGGCCCAGGCCTATCTGGGACTGCGCGCTGGCGATGCGCGTTTGGCGGTGGCGCAGCGTACCCTGGCATCGCGCGAAGGTGCGCTCAAGGTCGCGCAGCGGCGTTTCGATACCGGCTACAGCTCGCGCCTGGAGCTGGCCCAGGCGCAGGCCGAATATCGTGCGACCGCTCAAGTCGTGCCGCAGCTGCAGTTGGCGATACGGCGCCAGGAAGACGCGTTGTCGGTGCTGCTCGGCCGTGCGCCGCAGGCGGTGCCGCGCGGCCTGGCGCTGGGCGACATCGCCGCGCCGGCGCTGCCCGATGCGGGCATGCCCTCGCAGTTGCTGCGCCGCCGCCCGGACATCGCCCAGGCCGAGGCGCAGGTCGCTGCGGCCGACGCCGGACTCGCCGCGGCGCGCGCGCAGTTGCTGCCGACGCTGCGCCTGACCGGTTCGCTGGGGCAGTTGGAATCGAGCTTGCTGCACAACGACCCGATCCGCCTGTGGAGCGTCGGCGGCAGCGTGCTGGCGCCGTTGTTCAATCGCGGCCGCCTGCGCGCCCAGGTCGATGCGAGCGCGGCCCGGCGCGACCAGGCGGTGCTGGGCTACCAGAAGACCGTCTTGACCGCGTTCGCCGAGGTCGAGGACGCGCTGGCCGCGATCGCGCGCCTGCGCGAGCAGGGCGAACAGGCCGAGCAGCAGCGCCAGGCGCTGGCCGAGGCTTTGCGCATCGCCCACAACCGTTACAACGAGGGCTATGCCTCGTACCTGGAAGAGCTGGACGCGCAGCGCAATCTGTTCAATGCCGAGCTGACCGTGCTGCAACTGCGCGGCGAGGCGCTGGCGGCGGAGGTGAATCTGTACAAGGCGCTGGGCGGCGGGTGGGGCGCGGCGGCGGGGCCTTAGACGCGAAGCGCGGCTCCCATTGGCCTGCCGCTTCAACAGCGGGCAACGGCCGTGCCGGTTCAACCCCGATCCAACTCCGCCAACGCCAGCTCGATCGCTGCGAATTCCTTGTCGGCCTCGTCCTCGTCGCTGAGGAACCAGGCCGCCGACAACGCCTGGAAGGCGGCGATCCACTGCAGCAGGCGCCGCCGCTCCAGGCCGGCGCGCTCGACCACGATGCCCACGCGCCGTTCGAAACGGCCCGGCGCCAACGCGGTTTCTTGGTCGGGATCGGTGAACAACACCGCGTACTCGAAGCCGCGCTCGCCGATCACCCGCTTGGGGTCGATGGCGATCCAGCCGCGTTCGGGGCCGGCGTCGAGCACGTTCTCGTGATGCAGGTCGGCGTGCAGGGGCACGACTTCGCGCGGCTCGGCGAGCAGGCCCTGGGCGATGTCCCAGCCGCGCGCGAGCAGGCCGCCATGGCTGCGGGCGTAGGTTTCCAGATCGGCGAACCAGGGGCGCAGCGGCACCAGGTCCTGCGGCACCGGCGTCGTGCGCGGCGCATGCAGGCGCGCGGCGGTGTCGCACAGGATCGCGGTGGCTTCGTCGTCGCGGCCGTCGCGCGCCATCTGCGCCAGCGAACGCGGGCCGCAGGCGCGTTCCAGCAGCAAGGCGTCGGCGTCGCTGGCCAGCACCCGCGCGGCGCCGTCGCCGTTCCACCACTGCATCAGCAGGCGGCCGTGGCGTTCCTCGGTTTCGCGCGCGAGCTTGAGCATCGCCGGCGCGCCGGCGTGGCGGACCGGCAGCAGATCGCTGCTGTGGGTGCGGATCGGACTGCCGTCGGGAGTCAGGTTCCAGTCGGCGAGGTGGCGGTCGAAGGGCGAAGTCATGGGCGCGCAGGCGAGAGGCGATGATGCCGATATCGGGACCGCCCCGGAGTTGCGCAAGCGCCGGCGGCATGGCCGCGACGCGTTTCGTGCCGCGCATCGCATCCATCCGCCATGGCGGCTGCGTCGGACCATGCCGGCTTGGACGGCGGTGGGGGGACGGACTCGCGCGACCGCCTGCGGGGTATCGGAGCGGACGCCGCGGCCTCGGTGTTGCGACGGCGTTGCGGCGACGGCCGATCGCGCGGCGCTCAGTCGCTCGAGGCGTCCGCCTGTGCGGCTGCCGCCGCTTCGCGTTCCTGCAACACCAGCGCCGCTTCGGCGTCGGCGGCGACGCGATGGCGCAGCGATTTGCAGCGTTCCACGCCAGCGTCGGTGAGACGCAGACCGTCGTCGTCGCCGGCTTCGACCAGGGCGGCTTCGATCAGGCGTTCGCGCAGGGCGAGCGAATGCGCTCCCGGCGCGTGCCCGGCATCGATGCGCTGGAGCACGTCCAACAGGGCCAGTTCTTCGAGACTGATCGGGTCCATGCGGCGCTCCTGTGCGACGGCGCGATTGCGCGCACTATGCCACGGCGGTCGAAGTGTGCTGAATGAGTTCGTATTCAGCGAAGGAGGCGTCAGCCGCGGGGATCGATGGCGCCGCAACCTCGTTGCGAGGGCGGCGGCGATACAAAAAGGAACCTCGCCCCGGCGCGGCGGCGGCACCGCAAAAGGAACGCCGCCCGAAGGCGGCGTTCCGGCAAAGCGGGCGATGCGACGCGCGGTGCGCCGCATCAGCGACCTCAGGCCGCGGCGTCCTTCAGCTTCTTCAGCGGACGGACCTTGACCTTCACCGTGGCCGGCTTGGCGGCGAACCACTGCTCTTCCTTGGTGAACGGGTTGATGCCCTTGCGCTTCGGCTTGGCCGGAACGTTGACGGCGGTGATCTTCAGAAGGCCCGGCAGGGTGAACGCACCGGCGCCCTTCTTGTTGATCGAGGCATGCACCGCGCCCTCGAGCGCGCCGAGCACCGCGCGGATGTCCTTGGCGACCACGCCGGTGGCTTCCGCCAGGTGCGCGACCAGACCCGACTTGCTCAGCACTTCCTTGATCGGCTTCGGAGCGGCCGGCTTGGCGGCGGCCTTCGGCGCGGCCTTCTTCTTTGCAGCGGTTTTCTTGGTAGCCATAGTTTCTTCCGGTAGTACTCGTTGGATGGATGGGTTGCCTGGATAACCCCTCGGCAAGGCGGAATGTAGGGCATGCCCGACGCGCCGCCAAGAGTTTTCGAGCAAAAATTAGCTGTTTTTCAGTGCCGCCTCGGCGTGGGTCGGTTCCGACGCGGGCAAAACCCCCGTCCGGCGAGGCGTTTTGCGACCGCGTGCGCAGCGGCCGCAGGCCACGCAAGAAGCGGAAAAACCCGGACTTCGCGCATTCCTGCGGCGGCGCAGCGACGGTTTGCGCGCATGCGGCGCGCGGCGTCGTCGCGCGCCGCGGCGCCGGTACGGGCGTTCAGTCGCGGTGCGGGCGGGCACGCTCGGCACACATGCCGCGGGACGGCGCGGCGCGGTTTCGCCGGCTCAGCCGCGATGTTCCAGCGCGAGGTACTCGGCCGACTGCATTTCGATCAGGCGCGAGGCGGTGCGTTCGAACGCGCCGGCCAGGCGTTGGCCGCGGTACAGCGCGGTCGGGAGCTCGGCGGCCGTGCACACCAGATTCACATGGCGGTCGTAGAACTCGTCGATCAGATTGATGAAACGCCGCGCCGGGTCGTCGTTGAGGCCGTCGAACAGCGGGATGCCGCCGACCAGCACGGTGTGGTACTCGGTCGCGATCTCGATGTAATCGCTGGCCGCGCGCGGGCCCTCGCACAGGGCGGCGAAGTCGAACCAGCCGTGGCCGTCGGCCAGCGCGCGCACCGGGATATCGCGGCCGTCGATGCGCAGCGGGCCGGTTTCGGCGATGCAGGCGGCGGTCAGCTCCTTCCAGCGCCCGCTCAGCCACAGGTCGGAATCGGCGTCCAGCGGCGCCCGGTACACCGGCGAGCGGGTCAGCGCGCGCAACCGGTAGTCCTGCGCGCTGTCCAGCAGCAGCACTTCGCAGTGGGCCTGGAGCTGCGCGATCGCCGGCTTGAAGCGGTCGCGCTGCAGGCCGTCGGCATAGAGGTTGGGCGGCGCGGTGTTGGAGGTGGTCACCAGGGTCACGCCCTCGGCGAACAGGCGTTCCATCAGCCGGCCGAGCAGCATCGCGTCGCCGATGTCGATGACGAAGAACTCGTCCAGCACCAGCACCCGCAGGTTCTCGCGCCATTGCCGGGCGATCCGCGCCAGGGGGTCGCTCTCGCCGGCGTGTTCGCGCAGCTGGGCGTGGATTTCGCGCATGAAGCGGTGGAAATGGGTGCGGCGCTTCTCGGCGATCGGCAACTGCTCGTAGAACAGGTCGATCAGGAAGGTCTTGCCGCGACCGACGCCGCCCCACAGGTACAGGCCGCGCACGCCTTCGCGCGGCTTGCCGCGCAGGCGGTCGAACAGGCCCTGGCGCGGCGGTGCCTGCAGGGCGGCATGGATGCGGTCGAGTTCGCGCAACGCCGGGCGCTGCGCCGGGTCGTCGCTCCAGTCGCCGCGGGCGACGCCGGCGGCATAGGCTTGTGAAGGGGACAGAGCGGTCATGCGCAGTAGGGCTCGTCGGGCCGGCTCATGCCGCCGCGGCGTCGGCGGACGCGGCGCAGGCGCGGCGCGTCCCGCAGGGCCGGTCGGGGAACATGGGCCGCGTTCCGGTCAGTTCGGGGCCGGCGCGGAAGCGCCGGGAAGTTCCGGCGGCAGGTGCGGGCGCACGCCGTTCTTGATCGCGCCGCGCAGGTCGATCAGGCGGCGATGGAAGAAATGCCCGGTGTCGGGCATGCGCACCAACTCGGGCGGCTGGCGCAGGCCGTCGATCCAGGCGTATACGGCCTGCGGATCGACGATCTCGTCGGCCTCGCCCTGGATTACCAGCCATGGATAGCCGCTGGGCGGAGCGATGCGGTCGAAATCCCAGCGCCCGGCCGGCGGCGCGATCGAGATCAGCAGCTTGGGCTGCAGCTCGTCGGCCATGCGCAGCGAGACATAGGCGCCGAAGCTGAAACCGGCCAGCCACAGTTGCGCGTCGGGCCGGGTCGCGCGGACCCAGGCGGCGACCGCACGCAGGTCGTCGCCTTCGCCTTCGCCCTGGTCGAACTCGCCTTCCGAGCCGCCGACGCCGCGGAAGTTGAAGCGCACCGTGGCCGCGCCCGACTCGCGCAAGGCGCGCGCGGTCATGGTCACGACCTTGTTGTGCATGGTGCCGCCTTCGGTCGGCAGCGGATGGCAGACGATGGCGACGATCGGCCGCGGCGCGGATTCGGCCGCTTCGACGATCAGCTCGAGCGCGCCGGCGGGGCCGGGCAGGGTCAGCGTCGCGGCTGCGTCGCCGGGGAAGGCGGGAAGGTTCATGGGGCGCATGATACGGGCCGCCGTCGGCGAGGTGTTACGCCGCTGTGTAGTCCGCGCCGCGCATCGCACGCGCGGCGGTCTGCGGGCAGACCGGGCACAGCCGTGTGCGGCCGGCCCTCTCGTCGCGGCCGGCGCTCAGTGCGCCTGCAGATCGAAGCCGAGCAGCAGCGGGTCGTGATCGGAGCTGCGCCACGGACCGCCGCCGCCGTCGCGGTAGCCGGCCTCTTCGGGTTCGTCGGCGTTGACGTGCCATTCGGCCGCGCCGCGCAGGCGCGGCGCCAGCGCCGGCGACAGCAGCGCATGGTCGAGCCGGCCGAGTTCGCCGCGGTACACATAGCTGTAAGGCGCCTGGACGCCGGCGACCGCGAACGCGTCGCGCCAGCCGGCCGCGTACAGCGTGCGCAGCGGCGCTTCCTGCGCATGCGCGTTGAGGTCGCCGACGATCAGGTTCATGGCGCTGCCGCTGGCGGTGGGGTCGCGCCGCAGCCAGGCGTCCAGCCGGCGCGCGGCGTCGACCCGCGAGGCGTTCCAGCACGAAGCGCCGTCGCCCTGGTCGCGGTCGGCGCCTTCGGCGTTGCCGCAGCCCTTGGACTTGAAGTGATTGGCGGCGACCACGAAGGCCGGGCCGCGCGCGCCGCCGGGGCCCAGGGCCTGGAACGCCTGCGCCATCGGCACCCGCGCCAGCG
Source organism: Lysobacter antibioticus HS124 (assembly GCF_000336385.2). GTDB lineage: Bacteria > Pseudomonadota > Gammaproteobacteria > Xanthomonadales > Xanthomonadaceae > Lysobacter > Lysobacter firmicutimachus. The sequence continues at coordinate 24,430 of NZ_HG424474.1, forward strand.
GGCCGAACGGGTCTTGCTGCAAGACCGCGGCGACGCCCTGCGCGGCCACCCGCTGGCTGCGGTAGATCAGGCCGACCCGGATCGGGTTGTCGCCCGGGCCGCGTTGCGATTGCGCGCAGGGCTGCTTGCATGGCGCCGCGAAGCGCCAGTCCTGGGCGCCGCCGACCGCGGCGTCGGCGCGGTCGAGCGCCGAGACCAAGGCGGCGAGGGTGGACTCGGGGCCATAGCCGTCGTTCTCCAGTTCCATCAGCGCGGCGACGTCGGGGTTCAAGGCGTGGATGGTCGCGACCAGCTTGTCCAACTGGGCCTGGTACTCGGCCGGAGTGCGCGCGCCGCGCAGGGTCGGGAAACCGCCGCCGCGGCCGTCGCCGTTGAACAGGTTCTCCAGGTTGAACGCGGCGATGCGCAGATCGCCGGCGACCTGCGGCGGCGCCGGGCGCGGCGCCGCGTGCAGCGTCGGCGCGGCATCCGGGTGCAGCACGTAGCCGTCTTCGCCCGGCACGACCACGCCTTCGACGCTGTCCAGCCGGCTGCCGCTGCGCGCGACGAAGGCGGTCGCGCCGAGCGCGGCTTCGCCGCCGCTCAGCGACAGGCGCCGGCGGGCGTTGTCGGCGGCGATCGCGCGCGCCGCCTCGCTGCCGGGTTCGGCGCGCTCGGTCGGCTGCCACAGCGGACCGTCGAACGACACCAGCAAGCGACCGCGCTTGCGGTCGCGTTCGGCCAGGGTCAGCGGAGCGGCGATGCGCACGCGCATGCCTTCCAGCCGGCTCCATTGCGGCGGCTGCGCCACCGCGACCGGCATCAGTCGCCCCAACGCCTTGCCGGCGCGCGCCGGCAAGGCCTCGCTGCGCTGCGCGTCGAGCGCGGTCAGCGACGAGCCGCGGCCGTGCGGCGCTTCGTAGACCCGGCCGTGCACGCGCACGGCGTGACCGAGCGCCAGCGAAGCCGCGGCCGGTCCGGTGATCCAGATCGCGTCGGAGGTGGCTTCCTCGCCGTCGCCGGCATCCTGCAGCAGCCAGCCGGGCGCGCCGTCGGCGCCGCGCAGGGAGGCGGTGATGCGGCCTTCGACCGTCGCTTCGCGCCCGACCCAGGCGCTGGCGGCTTCGCGGCCCTGGACCGTGCCGACCGCGACCGCGTCCGGGCTCCGCGGCGGGCCGGGCGTGCGCGTGGGCGCACCGGCGCAAGCGGCGAGCAGCAGGCAGGGGGCAAGGGCGCAGACGGAACCAAAACGCGGCATGGCGGAACTCGGGTCGGGCCGGGACAGCCGGCATTATCGGCAGCGCCGCGGCCGCGCGTCGTGTGCCGGCGGGCGGCGCTGCGGTCGCGTCCGGGCGGTTCGCCTCCGCAGCCGGGGCTCGAGAACGCCGCCCGCATAAAGCGAAACGCCGCCCGGAGGCGGCGTTCGGCTGGACGCGATCGGCGGCCGGCTTACTTGATGTTGGACAGCATCCAGTCGACCGTGGCCGAGACCTGCTCGTTGGTCAGGGCCGGGTTGCCGCCCTTCGGCGGCATCACCCCGGCGCTGCCGGTGAAGCCTTCGATGGCGTGCTTGTGCAAGGTGTCCTTGCCCTTGGCGATGCGCGCGCCCCAGTGCGCGCTGTCCAGGGTCGGGGCGCCGCCGGCGCCGGACTTGTGACAGCCCGCGCACAGGCTGTCGTAGATCACCTGGCCGTCGAGCGTGCCGCCGTAGGCGACCTGCGAGGCGGCCTTGGCCGCGGCCGCGGCGACCGCCGCCTGCTGCGCGGCGGCGCCGGTCGAGCCGGCGTAGACCGCGCCGACCGGACCGATGCGGTTCTCGGTGCGCTGCGCCGCGCGCGGATCGATTTCCGCCGGCAGCTGCTTGTGGACGAAGTAGGCGGCGATCATCAGGCCGAGGGTGACCAGCATCAGGAAGCCGATCACCATCGAGAATTTCTTCAGGAATTCTAGGTCGTAATTGCGCACGATCCACCTATTGCGTGCGACCGCGAGGGCGCACCTGAGCCATCGACGTGGCCGTACCGGGGATCGGCGCGGCCGCTGCGGACCCGCCCCATGACGAACCCGCCGAGCGCTGCCTTGCGGACAGAGATCGCGGGCCGGGAATGCCGGTCGGGTAGTTCCGCCGGACAGTTTAGCCCAATCGCGGCGGCCTGCGACCGGGCGCCGCAGGGGCCGCAAAGCCCCGCCGCGACGCGCATCCCACTCGCAGGCGCGGCCGGCGCACGGGACTTGTGCGCCTTGCGTCGGTCATCGCCCGCCCCTATAACCGTTCCCGATCCACGAGCACGGTCACGGACGATGATCGCAGGGCCAGGGTCGGGCCGCCGCCGGCGCCCGCGCCGCCCGCGACCCGGACGCGCGCCGCGCCCGTACGCCACCCCCACAAGGACCCCCTATGTCCCGTTGGACCACGCAAGAACTGTTGACCCGACTGGCCGCCAGCTTCGGCGCCGACAACGTCGAAGAAGTGCCGACCGCCGATTCGGCGATCCAGGTCACCCTGCCGGAAGCCGGCGACCTCGGCGTCACCATCGCGCTGACCGACCGCGAGATCTTCGTCTCCACCCCGCTGGTCGAGGCCGCCCAGGTCCGCGACGCGGCCGGCTTCAACGAAGCCTGCCTGCGCCTGAACCCGATCAACCCGCTGTCCAACCTCGGCCTGACCACGATCAACGACCGCGACGTCTATATCGTGTTCGGCGAAATGGCGCCGGACTCGACCGCCGAGCAGGTCGAGCTGGAAATCCGCACCCTGGCCGACAACGCGATCGACGCGGTCGAGGCCCTCAAGTCCTATCTGGTGAGCGCATGAGCCTGCTGCAGAAAATCCTGACCCTGTTCCGCGGCACCGCGCACGAGGCCGGCCAGGCCGTGGTCGACGCCAACGCGCTGAAGATCCTCGACCAGGAGATCCGCGACGCCGGCAACGAGCTGATCCGCTCCAAGGAGGAGTTGACCAAGGTCATGGCCCAGCGCCAGCTGCAGGCCAACCGCAGCAAGGACCGCTTCGCCAAGAAGGCCGAGTACGAGACCTACATCGCCGGGGCCCTGCGCCAGGGCAACGAGCAGCTCGCGCGCGAAGTCGCCGAGCGCCTGGCGACCGTCGAAACCGACCTCAAGAACGACGAGCAGGCCATCGCCAGCTACGACGCCAGCATCAACCAGCTCAAGACCGCGATCACCGCGACCGAGCGCAAGCTGGCCCGGGTCAAGCAGCAGGTCGACACGGTCAAGGCCACCGAGGCGGTGCAGCGGGCCCAGACCGCGGTCGCCGCGCGCCATTCCGGCGCCACCGGCAAGGTCACCACCGCGCTGGACTCGCTGGAGCGCATCCAGCAGCGCCAGGCCGAACGCGGCGCGCGCCTGCAGGCGGCGGCGCAGCTGGAAGCCGAGAGCGGCGACGGCGACCTCAACGCCAAGCTGGCCAACGCCGGCCTGCTGCCGGAATCGACCAGCGTCGACAACATCCTCGAACGCTTCCGCGAGAAGCCGGTGCAGCAGCTGACCCACGAGCCGCTGTCGCTGCCGGCGATGGAGATCAAGGACGCCGAGCAGGTCGAGCGCAAGAACTGAGACCGCCGCGCGTCGTCCCCGTGCAGGCGGGGGCGGCACGCGGTACGGCGAGGGTTCGCGATCCACGCGCCCCGGCGCTCGCCATTTCTGCCAACGCGGGGCCGGGACTGCGCAGCGGCACGAGTGCGCAGTCTCCGGATTCCAGGCTCTTGCCCGTCGTTCCCGCGCAGGCGGGAATGGCGGGCGGCATCGCGGCAGGGGCTGTGAAGTCTCCGGATCTGCGCCCGCGCGAAGACGACCGACGCAAAGGAGGCGGCGCGTCCGAGCATTCGTCTCCGCCGTCGCGATAGCTGTAGTCTTCGCCGCAGCTGCCGCGACCGGCCCGCGGCCAACCGCTTCCCGCCCCCCGTTCCGCACCGCCCCACACGGACGTCACCAGGCACCCGCTCAGAATGATCGTCATCGGCAAGCTCTACCGCCTCGTCCGCGGCCACCTGCGTCGGATCAGCTGGGGCGTGGTCGCGACTGCGCTGGTGCTGCACATGGGCCTGACCTGGCTGCTGCTGGCCTGGGCCGGCGAAGCCAAGCTGATCGCAGCCGACGCCTTCCTCTACTACTACATGACCACGGCCAGCACGATCGGCTACGGCGACCTGTCGCCGGGCTCGACCGCCGGCCGCTACGTCGTGGCCTTGTTCGTGATGCCGGGCGCGATCGCCCTGTTCGCCTCGGTGCTGGCCAAGACCAGCGCCAGCCTGCTGCATTTCTGGAAACGCCACCAAATGGGCAAGATGAGTTACGACGACCTGCAAGGCCACACCGTGCTGATCGGCTGGCATGGGCGCGAATCCGAGCGCCTGGTGCGACTGCTGCTGGCCGACACCCACACCGACGACGAGGGCATCGTGCTGCTCGCCGAAGGCCTGACCGAGAACCCGATGCCGGACCAGATCCGCTTCGTCGCGGTCGACTCCTATGCCGACTGCGGGGAGTACACGCGCGCCGCCTTGGCCGGCGCGGCACGGGTGATCGTGCACGCGGCCGACGACGACCGCTCGCTGGCGGCGGTGTTCGCGGTCATGTCGCACCGACCGGCGGCGCACGTGGTCGCGCATTTCGACGCCGCCGCCGCGGCCGATCTGGTGCGCAGCCATTACCCGCACATCGAGTGCACGCGCCCGCTGCACGTCGACGTGATCGCGCGCGCAGCGCAGGACGCCGGCAGTTCGCTGGTCGCCGGCGAATGGCTCGGCGCCGGCGGCCCGACCCAGTTCAGCCTGCAGGTGCCGGCCGACGCCGCGCCGGTCCAGGCCGGCAAGCTGGCCGGCGCGTTCCGCGCCCAGGCTGCGTTGTGGGTCGGCTACCGCGACGGCCGCAGCGCGGCGCCGGTGCTCAACCCGCCCGATCATGTCGAGATCGCGCCCGGCACATTGTTGTATTACCTTGCCGACGCCCGCATCGACGGACGCCGCGTGCCCTGGGCCGCGCTGGCGGCCGGCTGAGGCGAGTGCGGCGATACCGGGCCATGCGAGACGAGGGCAGGCGATGAGTTGGTTGAAGGGATTGTTCGGCGGCAACGACAAGGCGCCCGCGAAGCCGGCGCTGCCGTTCGCGCACGAACTGCCGTTGGGGCTGCGGATCAACGGCCGGGTCGCGTTCGACACCATGATGTACCGCGCCCACCCGCAGGCCTGGAGCGCGCAGCTGCCCGAGGGCCACCAGGGGATTCCCTGCTACGGTCACATCGACCTCGGCGGCGGCCATGCGCTGCACCGCTTCTACCTCGACGACGACGCCTACCTGCAGGTCAGCACCGCCAGCGGCCAGATCGAGGGCATCAAGGCCTTCATGTTCCAGGAAACGGTGAACCCGCCCAACCAGGCCGCGTTCCAGCGTTTCATCCACGAACATCCGCACCTGGGCGCGGACCGGATCGAATACGCCGGCCGCACCTGGTACCGCGAGTTCGGCGATGGCGAGGCCGCGGCCAAGGTGCCGGCGGTGGTCTACGACGAGGTCCTGTACCGCCACGACCCGCCGCGCCGCGACGACGACCTGACCCATTACGCCATGCTCTACCGCCGCGAGGTGGCCGAGCCGGAGCGCGAGGAATTCCTGCTGGTCACCGCCGAGGACTACGGCCCCAGCGAATTCGTCGTCACCTACGCGATCGGCCTGGACCTGACCACGGCCGACCTCGACATCACCTGAGCGCCGCGCCGCTCGTTCTTTCGCCTCAAGGATCACCATGGACGCCCCGATCACCGCCCACAGCTTCCTCAACTTCCTCGCCTACGCCGGCACCGGCATCGGCGTGCTGATCGCCGCCGCGGTGGCCGTGCTGCTGATCACCCCGCATCGCGAGCTGAGCCTGATCCGCGAAGGCAACGTCGCCGCCGCGACCGCGTTCTCCGGCACCCTGATCGGCCTGGCGCTGCCGCTGCATTCGGCGATTTCCAACTCGGTCAGCCTGATCGACGCGGCGATCTGGGGCGCGGTGTCGGTGGTGGTGCAACTGCTCGCCTTCCTGCTCGCGCGCCTGGTCCTGCCCAAGCTGTCGCAGCAGATCAGCCTGAACCAGGCCGCCGCCGGCATCTTCTCCGCCGGCGTGTCGATCAGCGTCGGCCTGATCAACGCCGCCGCGATGACCCCGTGAGCGATGCCATGAATCCGACCCAGAGCAAGCGTTCGCGCCAGCTGCGGCTGGTGTTGATGGCGGTGGCCGTGCCGGCCGCGCTGACCGGCTGCGAGGACGAACCCAGCGGCAAGATCCTGACCGCGCGCGAAGAATGCGCGGTGCAGACCGAAATCTCGGTCGCCGACTGCCAGGCCGCCTACGAGAAGGCGCTGGCCGACCACGCCAAGCTGGCGCCGCGCTTCGAGAGCGAGCGCGAGTGCAACGACCAGTTCGGCGCCTGCCAGCCGGTGCCGCCGCAGTACGCCAACGGCAACCAGAACAGCTTCATGCCGCCGATGGCCGGGTTCCTGATCGGCTACGCCGTCTCGCAGGCGATGAACAGCGGCGGGGGCGGCTATTACTATGGCGTGCGCGGCGTCTCGCCGCTGTACCGCGACTACCGCGGCGGCGGCTACCTGCGCCCCGGCGGCGAATACGTCGGCAAGAGCAGCGGCATGGTCCGCGGCAAGTACGGCGACACCGCCCTGCCGACCCGCGCGGTGACCGTGTCGCGCGCCGGCTTCGGCTCCAGCGCCGCCGCGCGCGGCGGCTTCGGCGGCAGCCGCAGCAGCGGCAGCTCGCGCGGTTGGGGCGGCTGAGCGCTGCCCCCATCTCGAACCGCATCCGACCGACCACGGACGACCGCACCGAATGAAGCGCATCGCCGCGACCCCGCGCCCGGACTGGCGCGAGCAGGCCCAGTCGCTGGGCTTCCATTTCCATACCATCGACGGCGCGCCGTACTGGGACGAGTCGGCGTACTACGCCTTCAGCCTGCGCCAGATCGAGGACGACATCGAGCAGCCGACCCAGGACCTGCACGACCTGGCGATGGGCCTGGTCGACGAGGTGGTCGGCTCGGAAGAACTGTTGCAACGGCTGGCGATTCCGCCGCAGTACTGGGACTGGATCGCCCAGTCCTGGCAACGCCGCGAGCCGCATCTGTACGGGCGCATGGACCTGGCCTACGACGGCCGCGGCCCGGCCAAGCTGTACGAGCTCAACTACGACACCCCGACCTCGCTGTACGAGGCGGCCTACTTCCAGTGGCTGTGGCTGGAACAGGGCATCGCCGCCGGCACGCTCGGCGCCGGCGCCGACCAGTACAACCGCATCCAGGAACTGCTGATCGAAACCTTCGGCAGCCTGGCCCGCGACAAGCGCATCGTCACCCCGGTGCATTTCGCCGCGGTCGAGGGCTCGGCCGAGGACCAGGGCACGGTGCGCTATCTGCGCGATTGCGCCGAGCAGGCCGGCGTCGACACCCTGGAGCTGAGCATCGAAGGCATCGGCCTGAGCGCCGAGGGGTGGTTCACCGACGCCGACGACCGGGTCATCCGCACCCTGTTCAAGCTGTATCCGCTGGAATGGATGTTCGCCGAGGAGTACGGGGCCAAGCTCGCCGGCTCGCAGGTGCAACTGATCGAGCCGGCGTGGAAGGCGATCCTCAGCAACAAGGGCGTACTGCCGCTGTTGTGGGAGCGCCACCGCGGCCATCCCAACCTGCTCGAGGCGCATTTCGAGGACGATGCCGCGGCGCCGTTGCCGGCCGGCTGGGTGCGCAAGCCGCTGTTCTCGCGCGAGGGCGCCAACATCGAGCTGGTCATCGCCGACGGCCAGCGCCTGAGCAGCGACGGCCCCTATCGGGACGGCCCGACCGTCCGCCAGGCGCACCACGCCCTGCCGCGCTTCGACGGCGCCGACGGTGCGCCGAACTACCCGCTGATCGGCAGCTGGGTGGTGGCCGACGTCGCCGCCGGCATGGGCCTGCGCGAGGACGCCGGCCCGATCACCCAGGACAGCTCGCGCTTCCTGCCGCACGCGATCGTCGAAGACTGAGCGCTTCGGCGCGGCATGGGACGGCCGCCTCGCGGCCGTCCATACGCCGGCGCGTGGATTGAGCGAATTCCGCACTGCGGCCCAGTTTGGCCGTGATTGCGCCCGTGAAAGCCCGGGCCGCGATCCCTGGATGTATCGATGATCCCAGAGCGGGCCGGGCGGCCCGCCCGCGTCCGCATCGCGGACCGGCGCCTCGATTCTAATCTCGGGAGTAAGGAAGCTATGCGACTCGAATCCAAGCCGACCCCCCTCGCGACGGCCCTCGCGATCGCCGCTGCCCTGAGCGTCGCCGGCAGCGCCCAGGCCGCCGACCTCAAGTCCGCCACCGCAGCGCAGGCGCGCGGCCTGATCGGCCAGCACCTGGCGACGCTCCAGGCCGACGCCGGCGACGTTTTCCAGGTGCGCGACACCGTGGTCGACCGCGACGGCACCGGGCACGTGCGCTTCGAGCGCAGCTACCGCGGCCTGCGCGTGATCGGCGGCGACGTCGTCGCCAAGACCCAGCGCGGGCAACTGCGCGCGGCCCAACTGACCCTGCGCAGCGCGCAGCGGCCGTCGCTGGTCGCGCGGATCGGCCGCGAGGCCGCCGCGGTCGAGGCCGGCGCGCGCTTCGACGGCAAGCTGGTCCAGGTCCACCGCAACGAACTGGTGATCTACGCGCGCGGCGCGCAGCCGGTGCTGGCGTACGAGGTCACCCTGCAGGGCGAGGACACCCGCAAGCACTCCGGCTTCGTCACTTATTACGTCGACGCCACGAGCGGCAAGGTGCTGGACGCCCAGGACCAGTTGCAGACCGCGGCCGCGGTCGGCACCGGCAAGACCTACTACTACGGCAACCTCAGCATCGCCACCGACCAGAAGAGCGCGACCAGGTTCGACCTGATCGACACCACCCGCGGCAACGGCGCGGTCTACGACGCCAAGGGCGCGGCGATCTCGAACCTGTTCGACATCCTGTTCGCGACCTGGGGCGCGACCCTGTTCACCGACACCGACAACACCTGGGGCAACAACGCGCTCAGCGACCGCGCCACCGTCGCTACCGACATCCACTACGGCGTCGGCGCCACCTGGGACTATTTCAAGAACGTGCACGGCCGCAACGGCCTGTACAACGACGGCGTCGGCATCAAGAGCTACGCCCACACCAACTTCAAGCGCGCCGACGGCAGCACCACCGGGGTCAACGCCGCGTATTTCGCCCTGACCAAGGTGATGTTCTACGGCGACGGCGACGCCGCGCGCGGCTTCGGCCCGATCGTGGGCATCGACGTCGCCGGCCACGAGATGTCGCACGGGGTCAACGCCGCCACCGCCAACCTGGCCTATTCCGGCGACGCCGGCGGCCTCAACGAGGCCAACTCCGACATCTTCGGCACCCTGGTCGAGTTCTACGCCAACCACCCCAACGACCCGGGCGACTACCGCATCGGCGAAATCATGCGCAGCGGCGGGCTGGCCTTCCGCGACATGTACAACCAGGGCGCCGACGGCAAGTCGTTCAACTGCTACATCCCCGGCGGCTTCGATCCCAGCCAGGGCGCCGGCGGCGCGCACGACCCGCACTACACGTCCGGGGTCGGCAACCGCTTCTTCTATCTGCTCGCCGAAGGCGCGGTGGTGCCGGCCGGCTCCGGCCTGACCCCGGCCCAGCTGGTGTGCAACGGCGACACCGCGATCGCCGGCATCGGCCGCGATAAGGCCGGCAAGATCTGGTATCGCGCGCTGACCACTAAGTTCACCTCCAGCACCAGCTACCCGCAGGCGCGGGCGGCGACCCTGGCCGCCGCGGCCGAGCTGTACGGCGCCGGTTCGGCCGAACAGACCGCGGTGGCGCGGGCCTGGAGCGCGGCCGCGGTCAACTGAGCCGCGACCCCGCCGAGGATGCGGCGGCCCGCTGCGGCGGGCCGCCGTGCGGCGACGGAAACCTTGCGCGGCGCCGCAAGCGTGCGCGCGGTCGCGGTCCGTAAGCGCGAAACCCGGCGCAGACGCTGCAGCCGGTGTTGCGCTATGCGATCCTGCCGGGCCGATCCGACGCGACCCCCGGCGCGAACGAACCGACCCGCATGAGCCAGCCCTGTCCGCCCGCTTTCCGTTCGCCCTGTCCGCCCGCCGAGCGCCGCCGCACGATGGGAGGGCGGCGATGAGCGCCGATGCCGCCGCGCTGGAGCCCGCCGTGGACGCGGCCGATCCGCGCTCCGGCGACGACGGCTTCGTGTTCGACGCCGGCGCCTTCGCCTGCGTCGCCGCCGGCCGCGACCTCACCGGTTACGCCTGCCGCTTCCGCAGCGACGGCTACCGCGACGATCTGTTCGCCGCCTATGCGATCGCCTGGCCGTCTCAGCTCGACCGCGCCGTGGTCAAGCGGCGCAGCGACTACCTCGCCGGGCGGATCTGCGCACGGCGCGCGCTGATTGCGCTCGGCCTGGGCGCGGTCGACGTGCCGATCGGGCCGGACCGCGAGCCGGTGTGGCCGGCCGGGGTGATCGCCTCGATCTCGCACGCCGGCGACCGCGCCGTCTGCCTGGCCAGCGCCGACCCGCAGGTCGTCGGCCTGGGCATCGACATCGAGGGCCGGCTGCCGCCGGGCATGGCCGCCGACATCCGCAACGAGGTCGTCGACGCGGCCGAGTCGGCGGCGATCGAGACCCATTTCGCCGACCCGGTGCAGGGCCTGGCGACCGTGTTCTCGGCCAAGGAAAGCCTGTTCAAGGCCTTGTTCCCGCAGGTCGGCGAGTTCTTCGGCTTCGAGGCCATGCGCATCGCCGGGCTGCAGCCGGGACGGATCGAGTTCGCCGCTACCCAGACCCTGGCGGCGACGGTGCGCGAGGGCGACCGGTTCGCGGTCGACTATCTGCTCGACGGCGAGGACGTGCGCACCGTGGCCTGCGTGCTGCGCCGCGGCTGAGGGCCCGCCGCCGGCCGGTCCCGGCCCGGCGGCGCCGATCTGTACGACAATGGGCGGATGCGTTGCCTGTTGATCGACAACTACGACTCTTTCACCTGGAACCTGGCCGATCTGATCGGCAGGGCGTTCGGCGAAGCCCCGGTCGTGGTGCGCAACGACGAGTACCGCTGGCCCGAGCTGCGTGCGCGCGGCTTCGATTGCGCGGTGATCTCGCCCGGCCCCGGCAGCCCGACCCACGAAGCCGATTTCCACGTTTCGGCCCAGGCCATCGCCGAAACCGAGCTGCCCCTGCTGGGCGTCTGCCTGGGCTTCCAGGGCATCGCCCACGCCGCCGGCGGCCGCATCGTGCACGCGCCCGAGCCCTTCCATGGCCGCGCCTGCGCCGTGCATCACGACGGCGACGGACTGTTCGCCGGATTGCCCACGCCGTTCCAGGCCATCCGCTACCACTCGCTGATCGCGGCCGCGCCGCTGCCGCCGGCGCTGATCGCCACCGCGCACACCGAAGACGGCCTGATCATGGCCCTGCGCCACCGGCAGCGGCCGCAGTGGGGCGTGCAGTTCCATCCCGAGTCGATCCTGACCGAACACGGTCTGGCGATGATCGGCAACTTCCGCGACCTGGCCGCGCGCGCGCGCGGTCGTGCGTGGAGCGCGCCCGGCGCGCGCTCCACGCACGAAACCGTCGAGTCGCAAGCTGGCGCCACACACGGAACCGCCGAGCCGCAGGCGCGCGCCGCGCCCGAGCCCGCCGCGCAACTGCGCTGGCGCGCGCTGGCGCCGGGGCTGGATCCGCAGTCGGTGTTCGGCGCACTGTACGCCGCGCGCCCGCATGCGTTCTGGCTCGACAGCCAGAGCGCCGACGAAGCCGCCGAGCATTCGTTCATGGGCGCAGCCGAGGCCGGCGAGGTCTACGCCTACCGCGTGGCCGACGACGACGCGGCCGGCAGCGCCGGCCAGGCCTGGCTGGCGCGGCTGGACGAGGAGCTCGAACGCACCCGCGTCGACGGCGCGCAAACTTTGCCGTTCGCGTTCTGCGGCGGCTTCGTCGGCTATTTCGGCTACGAGATGCAGGCATTGTTCGGCGGCGAGCGCCGCGCCGGCACCGCAGCGCCCGACGCCCTGTGGATGCGGGTGCGCCGCTTCGTCGCCTTCGACCACGCCGGCGGCGCCGCCTGGGCGGTGGCGGTCGCCGACGCCGGCGAAGATCCGGCCGACGCCGAGGCCTGGCTGGACGCGACCGCGCGCGCGGCGGAAGCCACGCGCGGTGCGGCCGTCGCCGAGTCTGCCGCCGCCACGACGACGCAGCTGGACGTCGCAATGGACCTCGGCCGGGACGACTACCTGGCGGCGATCGGCGAGTGCCGTGCCGCCATCGTCGACGGCGAGTCGTACCAGGTGTGCCTGACCAATCACTTCCGCTTCGCCGCCGCGTTCGATCCCTATGCCCTGTACCGGCGCATGCGCCGCGGCAATGCCGCGCCGTTCGGCGCCTTCCTGCGCAGCGGCGCGTACAGCGTGCTGAGCACCTCGCCGGAGCGCTTCCTGCGCGTCGACCGCGAGGGCCGGATCCAGACCAAGCCGATCAAGGGCACGATCCGCCGCGCCGCCGACCCGCAGCGCGACGCCGAGTACGCGCGCAAGCTGGCCGACTCGCCCAAGGACCGGGCCGAGAACCTGATGATCGTCGACCTGATGCGCAACGATCTCAACCGGGTGGCGCAGCCCGGCTCGGTCGAAGTGCCCAAGCTGCGCGTGGTCGAGAGCTATCGCACCGTGCACCAGCTGGTCAGCACGGTCGAAGCGCAACTGCGCCCGGACCGCAGCCTGATCGACCTGGTGCGCGCGACCTTCCCGGGCGGCTCGATCAGCGGCGCGCCCAAGCTGCGTACCCTGCAGATCATCGACCGGCTCGAACGCAGCCCGCGCGGGGTGTACTGCGGTTCGATCGGCTACCTGGGCTACCACCGCGTCGCCGACCTCAACATCGGCATCCGCACCCTGTCCTACGACGGCCGCGAGGCCGCGTTCGGCGCCGGCGGCGCGATCACCTACCTGTCCGACGCGCAGGCCGAGTTCGACGAGGTCTTGCTCAAGGCCGAGGCGGTGCTGCGGCCGGTGTGGGACTTCCTCGCCGACGGCGCCGCCTACCGGGCCCGTCTGCACGGCGACCGCCTGTCGCTGAGCGCAGCGCCGCTCAGCGACGCAACGCCAGACTGAGCGCGACCGCCTGCACGGCGCGACCGCCCGGACCCGTGTCCGGCGGGCCGCGCATCGCCCGTCGCGCCAATCGCGATTGGTCCCACTTCAGTGCCGCGATGTAGTCCTCGTAAGCCTTCATCCGCGCCTGCCAGTAATCCAGCTCCATCGCGCTGCGGACCAGGAAACGCTGCGCCTCGTTGTCATTGGCGGCGAGATCGCCGGGGCTGTCGCGCACGCCGGCGCGTTGCAGCTCGATGTCCTGGAACTGCCGGCCGCGTTCGATCAGGGTCTTGAGCATGCGCACCGACTCGTTGTAGCGCGCGTTCTCGGCCAGCACCAGGCGCTGGCAGATCGCCAGCTGCTGGCGCGCGATCGGTCCGTTCAAGTCGGGCGCGGCCTGGCGCAGCACGCTCGGCAGGCGTTCGCGCACTTCGCCGCTGCGGCTCGGACACAAATCCTCCAGGCCGTAGTCGTCCGGACGCGCGGCGAAGTCGTCGCGCATCTGCGCCGGAGCGAAATTCAGCCGGCGCAGGCCGATCAGTTGCTGGCGGAAATGCGCGACGGTCTCGCGCCAGCGCTGCGCCTGTTTGCCGAACTCGATCGCGTCCTTGCCGGTCTGCTGGATCTGGGCGCTGAGGTTGCCGGGGTCGCTGACCAGCATCTGCGCCGTCGCGGTGTGAGCGCACGATGCCGCGGACGCGACGAGCAGCAGGCGAGCAAGACGGCGGCGAACGGGGCGTGCGGAAGCAGGCATGGCGATTCCTTTCGATGCGCAAGGCGCTGGTAGGTCGTTGCCGATGCGGCGACGCTGCGCACGACTATCGCACGTGCGGCGCGCACTGCGGCCGCGCGCGCAAGCGCGGACCGCACGCACGCGTCCACGCGCGTGGCCGTTCGCGCCGATAGCGCTACTGCAGGTTTCGCGCGCGTGCATGCCGTCACCGCGCTCAACGAATGTGCGGCGATAAACATTTTGATTCCTGCGCGCTGTCGGCCCACAATCCGCGCCCCAACACGCGACACGGATGCGGCATCCGCCGCGGCGAGACGGCAACGCGACCGCTTCGCTCCATCCGAGCATCGCGCAGCGAACCAGCCATGATCCGAGTCCTCATCGTCGTCGACCTGCCCTTGCTCGGCAGTGGCCTGCGCTCGATTCTCGACCGCGAACCGGACCTGACCGCGACCGCGGAAATCGCGCCGGAACGGTTGAATGCGTTGATTCCGGCGCAGATCGACGCCGACCTGGCGCTGTGCGCGCTGGAGCGCGGCGACAGCGACGGCGTGCGCGCGGTGCGCCGATTGCTGCAATTGCGCGCGAATCTGCGCATCGTCTATTTCGCCGCCGCCGACGTGGCGGTGCCTGCGGCGCTGCTGGATGCCGGCGTGCACGGCTACCTCGCGCGCGGTTGCGATGCGCGCACCCTGGTCTACGCCCTGCGTCGTGTCGCCGGCGGCCACGACCACATCGACGCCTCGCTGCCGCGCAGCGTGCTGCTCGGTCTGTCGCCGTTCCGGCGCTTGAGCGCACGCGAACGCGAAGTCGCCTTGCTGACCGTGCAGGACTACAGCACCCGCGGCATCGCCGAACTGCTCGGCGTCGACGAGAGCACGGTGCGCACGGTGCGCTCGCGCGCCTATCGCAAGCTCGGCCTGCGCAGCGCGGTCGGCCTGAGCCGGCTGGCCGACAAACACGGCTTCGGCCAGTGAGGTCCATCGGGCCGGCGATGTGGGTGAAGCGTGAAAACCCTTTCGATTCCGAACGTGATCGACGCGTGGTCCGCACGGCCGCCCCGAGCTGAACGAGTCAGCTTGGCTGCCCGCGTCCGGCTCGCCCACCGCTGCGCCGCCTTGCGATTGCCGTCACGAACGCAAGCTCGCCGGCGCTGCATTGTGTAGCCGACGGACTGCGGTCGATGCGGCCGCAAGAGACAAGCATCCGGGGGCGTTGCTTGCGCAGAGCACTGGACCGACTGGAACCGGACGACCCGCGC
Source organism: Lysobacter antibioticus HS124 (assembly GCF_000336385.2). Taxonomy (GTDB): domain Bacteria; phylum Pseudomonadota; class Gammaproteobacteria; order Xanthomonadales; family Xanthomonadaceae; genus Lysobacter; species Lysobacter firmicutimachus. The sequence continues at coordinate 39,545 of NZ_HG424474.1, forward strand.
CAGACCGCCGGCGACGGCGACGGACGGCCTGCCGATTTCGAAACCCACTCACCGCCGCCGCGCGCGCGGGCCGCGGCGCAAAGCCGCCTGCGTACCCAGGCCGTGCCGCGGCGCGTGGCCGGTGCCCGACCGGCGCCGTTGGCGCGTTCTCGCGGCGAAGTCGAATGGAGCGAAATCGCCGCGACCCTGCTCGGCGCGCGCCGCGCCGGCCTGATCTGGCCGCCGGCGCCGGCGCAGCAGGCAGTGCTCGGCCGGGCGATGCCGACGGGGCCGCGCTGGCTGCACGAGATCCTGTGGAAAGGGCAGCGCCTGAGCGCGCTGATCGTCGACGGCGAAGCCCGGCTGTGGGCCGAAAACGGCGAGGAACGCAGCGACGCTTACCCGGGCATCGTCCTGACCCTGCAGCAATTGGGCTTGCAGCAGGCGCACCTGGACGGCGTGCTGATCGCCGATCCGGGCCTGCGCGAGCGCTACCGCACCGCCGCTCCAACGGCGGGCTTGGAACGGCGGCCGGCGGCGACCCTGATCCTGTTCGACCTGCTGCATGTGGACGGGGTCGACATCGAGCAGTCGCCCCTGGTCGACCGCAAGACCGTGCTCGAGCTGATGCTGCGCCAGGCCCCGCGCGGGCTGGAATACGGCACCCACATCCTCGGCAGCGGCAAGGCCGCCCTGGCATTGGCGCTGAGCCAGCACCTGGAAGGGGTGATCTGCAAGCGCGCGTTCGGTCGTCACGTGCAGGGGCCGAGCCCGGACTGGCGGCGGATCGGCTTGCTCCAGTTCGGCCAGTTCGCGATCGTCGGCTACACGCCGGCCGACCCGGCGGCGCGGCGGCCGGCCACGTTGCTGCTCGGCCGGCCCAAGGGCCAGACCGGTTGGCGCTATGTCGGCCGGGTCGCGGTCGAGGCCGGCAGCGAATTCGAACGCGAACTATTGCCGCGGCTGGTCGCGGCGGCGCGGCGACGGGTCACCTTCGGCCCTGACGTCGATCCGATCGAGGACGCGGTGTGGTGCAACCCGCGCCTGGTGGTCGAAGTGCGCAGCCACGGCTTCAACAGCAAGGGCTTGTTGCGCCAGCCGGGACTGCAAGCCTGGCGCCGCGAGCGCAAGGTCGCCGAGTTGCGCCTGCCGGCTTCGACCCGCCGGCGTTCGTCCCGGCGCGGTTGAGCCGGCCGTGCGAAGCGCTGCCGCAACGGGCTGAACCGATGGCCTGAATCCGTAGCGTTGTGCCTGTCGGCACACGACAGGATGTGACGCAGAAGTGTGCCCCTGTTCGCTCTGCGTCAGTGTTTCATCTGCCCGTGCCGGCCCTGGGCCCCGGTTTGCAAGGCTTCCGCAGATGGCATGATTTTTGTGACCATTGTCACTGAATAATGCTCGCAGCGAGGCCCCCGGTGGGCCGATGGACCTCCAAAAAGCCGGACGACGACGAAGGCGGGCGCAAACCCTCGCGCGCCTCGGTGATCGCTTTGGTCTGCGCCACTGCCTTGGCGGTGGTCGCCGCGCTGTTGGCCAGCCGCAGCCAGGCCGGCCCGGCCCCGGCGGCGCAGGGCCCGGCCGCCCGGACCGCACCTGCCGGCCCGCGTTGAATCATCGCGGCGTTGGGCCGGTCGAGGGCGTATCGCGGCATGGCCCGGCATTCCCTGGATGCCCGACTTCGCGGGCATCACGGCTTGGGGACGCGCCGCTTTACCCACCCGCCGTCATCCGCGCCGCTACCGCCATTCGGCAGTGAGCGCCTCCTCGCGCGCGAAGCGCTGCAGGTGCTCCAGCACCACGCCTTGCAATGAAATCAGGCGCGCCGCATCGGCGGCGGCGAGTTCGAGCTCGAGGCGCTCATCGGCGGCGGTGGCGTCCAGGCGGGCGTCGGCGTCGAACACGATGCGGGCGCGGTCGTCGGCGTACTCGACCGCGAACTTGTGCCGCCAGTGATTGCACAGCGTGCGCAACAGCTTGCGCGCCTGGGCGCTGGCGATTCGGGCATGAGCGGTGGGCATGGCGTTTCCTCGATGGCGATGCAGCGGGCAGCGAAGGTCAGGCGGGCAGGGCGCAGCCGTCGGCGGCGCAGCCGAACGCGGCCGGCGCCGCGGCGCGCAGGCCGGCCAGGCGTTCGAGCAGATGTGCGCGCCAGGCCTCCGGTTGGCCCAGATACCGGCCGATGTCGAGCGATGCGGCGGTCGAGCCGCCGACCTCCAGCGCCACGGTCGGGAAGCCGTGACCGCCCAGCCGGCGCAGCAGGCCGCGACTGGCCTCGATGTGGGCCTGGCTCGGCGCGCCGAGCTGCGCCGCGAAGGCGATATCGAAGGCGTCCCCGTCCAGGCCGAGTTCGAGCGCGAGCGCGCGCAGGGTCGCCGGCTCGGCGATGCGCCGGCCGTGCTGGTAGTGCGCACGCTGGATTCGCTGCAGCAATTCCAGGCCGCGCCCGCCCAGGGTGTGCGCCGCCAGCACGGCGGCGATCGGCGGTTCGGAGTCGAGCAGCGCCGCTTCGTCGAGCAGCAGCCCGTCGAAGTAGGCTTCGCCGAACGGCTGGCCGCTGAGCTGGGCGATGCGGCGATCGTGCGGCAGCACGTACTCGCGCCAGTCGCGGCCGACGTGCCGGCGTTGCGCGCCGGCCATCATGCCGCCGGCGTGCAGTTCGATCGCCAGCCCGGGCAGACGGGCAGCGGTGGCGATCAGCGGGGCGACGGCGTAGCACCAGCCGCACAGCGGATCGTAAAGGTAGTGCAGGCGGGCGACCGGCGCGGTCGTGGCGGGGGCGGTGGTCATGGCAGATCCTGGATGTCGGCCGCGTGGCGGCTTGGGCGGCGGCGGGTCGCCGCTGCCGGGCAGGAGTGCACGATAGTTGAGTGAAACGGCGCAAAAAATGCCGTACAAGCGAAATATTTGTTGATCGAATCGCGCAGATATGGACCGGATCACCGCCATGACCGTCTTCGTCGAGGTCGCCGAACGCGGCAGCCTGACCGCCGCCGCCGAGGCCCTGGACATGTCCCGGGCGATGGCCACGCGCTATCTGGCCGCGCTCGAGGACTGGCTGGGCGCACGCGTCCTGCACCGCACCACCCGCCGGCTCAGCCTGACCCCGGCCGGCGAGGTGGCGCTGGACCGCTGCCGGCGCATGCTCGCGGTCGGGGACGAACTCAAGAGCGCGCTGACCGATGCCGAAGGCGTGCCGCACGGACAACTGCGGCTGACCTGCAGCACCTCGCTCGGGCTCAGCCATCTCGCCGGCGCCGTGTCCGATTTCGTCCGCCGCTATCCGGGCGCGGCGGTCGACGTGGTCCTGGCCGACCGCGCGGTCAACCTGGTCGAAGAGCGCATCGACGTCGCTATCCGCATCAGCCGCAGCCTGGAGCCGGGCCTGATCGCGCGCCGCATCACCGTCTGCCGTTCGGTGCTGTGCGCCGCGCCGGCCTATCTGACCGCCCGCGGCCTGCCGCACCGGCCGGCCGATCTGGCCACGCACAATTGCCTCACCCATCACTACGTCGGCAAGAGCCTGTGGTCGCTGCATCGCGACGGCCAGACCGACGCGGTCGCGGTGGAAGGTTCGATCAGCGCCAACGACGCCACCCTGATCGCCCAGGCGGTGCGCGCCGGCGCCGGCATCGGCCTGCTGCCGACCTATCTGGTCGCGCCGATGCTGCGGGCCGGCGAACTGGTGCGGGTGCTGCCGGACTATGCACCCGACGAGATGGGCGTGTTCGGCGTGTACCTGTCGCGCCGGCAGATGCCGCTGATCGTGCGCGCCTTCCTCGACTTCCTGGTCGAACGTTTCGGCGAAGAACCCGAGTGGGACCGGGCACTGGGGCTGGCCTGAGCGAAGGCCGGCAAGACGCAGGCGACACTCTGCGGCCGGCGCGGCCGTAGGCTGCGGAACTGATAGTCCCGCAGGCCGCAGGCGCAACTGCATGCCGAAGTCGGCCTAACTTGGACAGGGCGATGTAGCGGTCACCTGTCGATTCGTCACTCATCAAGCCGGAAAAGCACACTGCTCGTGATCGAACGCCGACGACCGATCCTACGCGGTTCCTGTGGGCCGATTAGCGCGCTCTGGGTTCGTTGGCGTATGAGAGTGGTTTGGAGTTGGCTCAAAAGCCTTATTCGATAGGAATACAGGCAAGAACAAGAGAGAAGGCCCGCTGAGTCCGTTTACCGCCCGTCGGGACTCACGGTACCTCACATCGGGTGCCCGGCCGGACTGAGATCTATCCGGAGTCTTTTTGGGTTACTTTGTAAAAAATCGTGATATCAATCACATTTATGATTAGAGTTCAGTCGCATAAAAAGCAGGCGGAGATCCGATCGGAAAGCCGTTTGACTCGCGATTGTCCCGCTCCGGTCTGCTATTCACCACGGCGTGCGCTAGTGTGCTTGAGATCATTATCGCGGCCAACGCACGCCAAGACGAACGGAATCGACGACTAGCCAATCGCAGTTCTTTGGGCAAAGCACTTTGAAGGTCAGGGGGATAAAAGTGCCTATGAAGCAACTTATCGGCGAAGGTGCGGCACCGTCCCGAATTCGGACGTTCGCAACGATTTGCTCCGCGCTTTTCTTAGCTTTCGTCGGCGACGCGAACGCCCAGTTCAAGGTAGGAGCGACCTTCAGGAACGCTACCGAGCCTGGCTGGACCATATCCGGTACCAACAACGTAGGCACCGACGACAGCGGCATCCTGACCGGCGGCTACGGTGCGATTCCGAACAATGTCAACGACCCGGTTGGGAACGGCTGGTTGCGCCTTTCGACCAACCAGGTCAATCAATCCGGTACGGCGCTGTACACCGGCGCCACCTTTCCATCGACGCAAGGCGTTGTCGCCGAGTTCGACTACGTCAGTTGGGGCGGAACCGGCGCCGACGGTCTGAGTTTCTTCCTCTACGATGCGGCTTCGAACATGGCCGGCGCGGGTACCGGCGGGGCCTTGGGCTATTGCGCCGGAGCCGGCGGGTATCTCGGCATCGGGCTGGACGAATGGGGCAACTATTCCAACACGGGCGGCAATTCGTGCGCATCGGCTACCGGCATTGGATACGTTCCAGATAGCGTGGCGGTACGAGGCCCTGTTTCCAGCGGTAATCCCTATGTCGGTGGACAAACGCTCGCAGCGGGCATCGACGACCCCGGAGTCTTGGCCCGCCCCAGCATCAATCGCGTGCGGGTCGCCTTGGTTCCAAACGGTACCGGGGGATATCGCGTGAGCGTCGGCCTAGGCACGACGGCGACCAACATCGTCAACGTACTGAGCAATCTGAACTTTCCGTACGCAGCACCGACGAATCTGCGCATGGGCTTTGCCAGTGCGACCGGCGATGAAACCAATATCCACGAAATCCGCAACGTAACGGCTTCGGTGCCGGCGGACATCGCCGTCACCAAGACTGTCGCTTCCGCCACGCTGTTTCGCGGCCAGACGCAGACCTACACTGTGGTCGTGCGCAACAACGATATCAATCCCGTCGATCCGGGAGACCAGTCGCCTCCGATCAACGCCGCCAACGCGCCGGACATCTCCGACGCCTTGCCGGCCCAGTTGCAGAGCGTCAGTTGGACCTGCGCCGCCTCCGCCGGCTCGACCTGCCCCGCCGCCAGCGGTACCGGCAACATCGCCATCGCAGGCGGCTACACCTTGGCCACCGGCGGGCAACTGACATTCACGATCACGGGCACGGTTGCCGCCACCGCAACTTGCGGCGCGACCGTCACCAACACGGCGACGGCGGACTTCTCCGCGACGGACGGCTTCTCCGATATCAACGTCAATAACAACAGCGCAAGCGCCGTTTTTACGGTGGCTTGCGCCGATCTGGCCATCAGCAAGACCAACAATCAGACGATCTATGCGCCCGGCCAGTCGATCAGCTATGTACTGGTTGCGAGCAACGCCGGTCCCGCAGCGGTGACGAACGCGGTCTTCGCCGATCCGGCCATCGCGAACTTCAACGTCACCGGCGTGACCTGCGCCAGCCCGGTAGGCGGTGCTGTCTGCCCCGCGGTAGGAGGCGCACCCGGACAGCTGTCGATAGCGAACATGCAAGGAAGCGGGGTGAACATTCCATCCCTGCCCACGGGAGGTAGCGTTACCTTCACCGTCTCCGGAACCGTGGCTTCCAACGCGACCGGCAATTTGACCAATACCGCGCAGATCGCGTTGCCGAACGGCGGTGTCGACAGCACTCCAGCCAATAATACCGCGTCCGACACCGACACTCCCCAGCCCAATTTCGGAGTGTGCGACTCGCGGCTGTGGCTGGAGCAGTCGCCGGGCGCGCCGACGCCGACCACGCTGTACCAGATCAACACCAACGCCAATCCACTGACATTCACGCCGATCGGCGCTGCCAACTTGCTGTACAACGCAGTGGGCTACAACCCCAGCGACAACTATCAGTACGGCTTGGTGACGACCAACACCAACACCCTGGTCAAGATCGGCGCCGACGGCAGCGCAATCAGCCTCGGCGCGGTCAGCGGCCTGCCGGTGGCGACCTATATCAGCGGCGCGTTCGGTACCGCCGGCAACATCCTGTACGTCAAGGACAACGTCGCCGCCGGCACGACCATGTACGCGATCAACGTGACCACGTTGACCGCGACCGCGATTCCTCTCAGTACGGCGATCAACATTGCCGACTGGGCTTGGGTCAATGGCCTGCTCTATAGCGTGACCAACGGCGGCCAACTGGTGTCGGTCAATCCGACCACCGGCGCGGTGACCAGCATCGGCGCGCCGAACGGGCTGCCGGCCGGCTTCTTCGGCGCGATCTACGGCGCGCCCAACGGCCTCTACGGTTCGGGCAACAACCCGCCCAGCGGTTTCTATAAGTTCGACCTGGCCACCGGAGCGGCGACGCTGATCAGCGGCGCGCCGGGCTCCAGCGCGAACGACGGCTCCAATTGTCCGACCGCCAACATCACCTTCGGCGCCGACCTGCAGATCACCAAGACCAACACGCCCGCCTCGGGGCCGAACGATCTGGCCAACGACCGCTACACGCCGGGCACGGCGCGCACCTACACCGTCGTGGTCACCAACGCCGGACCGTTCGGCGCCGCCAATGCGGTGTTTACCGATCCGGCGATCGCCAACTTCACGGTGAGCTCGGTGACTTGCGGCAGCCCGACCGGGGGCGGCGTCTGCCCGAGCGTAGCCAACACCACCGTGGCGTTGATGCAGGGCGGCGGCATCGTGATTCCGTCGCTGCCGTACAGCAGCAACACGTCGAGCAGCGTCACCTTCACCGTGACCGGCACCATCGCCGCCGGGGCGACCGGCGCGCTGACCAACGTCGCCAACATCGCGGCCGGCGCCGGCACCAGCGACGCCACGCCGGGCAACAACAGCGCCACCGATACCGACACGCCGACCGGCACGATCGTGATCGTCAAGGACGCGGTGCCCAACGACGCTCAAGACTTCGCCTTCACCACCACCGGCACCGGCTTGAGCGCGTTCAGCCTCGACGACGATGCCGACGGTACCCTGCCGAACACGCGCACGTTCACCGGGCTGGAACCGGGCAGCTACGGCGTGACCGAGGCCGTGACCGCCGGCTGGAGCCTGACCGCCTTGAGCTGCAGCGATCCGGACAACGGCACCGTCGTCGACTTGACCAATCGGCTGGCGACGATCGACATCGACTCGGGCGAGACGGTCACCTGCACCTACACCAACGGCCGCCTGCCGGTCCTGCGCTTGCAGAAGGCGTTGCCGCTGGGCCGCTTCGTCGCCGCCGACCAGTTCGCGTTGAGCATCGCCGGCAGCGGCGGTCCGGCGAGCGTCACCACCACCGGCAGCGGGACCACCGCGACCGGCGCGGCGACGTTGAACCCCGGCGCGATCGGAGCGGCCTACACCTTCTCCGAAGCGGCCGCCGCCGGCGCCGATCTGGCCAACTACGCCGGCACCTATGCCTGCACCAATGCCCTGGCCGGCGGCCAGGCGCCGAGCGGCAGCGGCACGACGTTCAACCTGACCGCCGCGGCCGGCGACGATCTCAGCTGCACGTTCACCAATACCCGCAATCCGATCGCCGATCTGTCGATCACTAAGACCAACACGCCCGGCTCGGGCCCGAACGATCAGGCCGGCGACACCCTGACCCGCGGCGCGAGCACGACCTACACGATCGTCGTCACCAACAACGGCCCCGACACGGTCGCCGGCGCGATCCTGGTCGACCCCCCCGGCAGCCGCAGCGGCCTGAGCTGCACCGCGCCGCCGGTCTGCACCGGTGCGGCCTGTCCGGCCGGGTTGACCCTGGCGCAGTTGGAAAGCGGCGTGGCGCTGGGCGCCCTGGCCAACGGTGCGACAGTGACGGTCACGCTGAGCTGCACGGTCAACTGAGGCCGGCGACTGTACGCGAGCGTGTGGCGGCGGGGGGGGGGAGGG
>NZ_HG424475.1:0-4031 GCF_000336385.2 Lysobacter antibioticus HS124
AAAGCGCGGCGAGAGTGAAGGATGGCGGTCGCGGCTTGCGCCGCTCCTACAGGGGCCCCAGGACAAAGACGCGGCGAGAGTGGAGGATGGCGGTCGCGGCTTGCGCCGCTCCTACAAGAGGCTCGATCCCGAATTCCTAGCCTGAACGCAGCGACGCCAGCCGCTGCGCCAGCTTTTTCGGCGATACCCCGCCGCGTACGCCCAGCTCTTGGGCGAACAGCGACACGCGCAGCTCCTCGATGTCCCAGCGCAGCGACTGCCAGCCAGGCTCGTCCGCGCGCCCCTGCGCCGAGGCCTGCGCATAGGCGTCGACGAAGGGCTTGAGTTCGAGCATGCGCGCCTGGTCGCGCACCGGATCGCGCAGGGCGCGCTCGCTGCGCACCGACAAGGCCTTGAGATAACGCGGATACTCGGCCAGCACCGCGGTCGGCACCGTGCGCAGGAAGCCGGGCGGAGTCAGCGTCGCCAACTGCGCGCGCATGTCGTCGAGGTTGCCGCTGGCCCAGCCCATCAGCGGCGATTCCAGCCGCGCGCGCACTTCGGCGACCGCGGTCAGGATGCCCTCGGCCTGCTTCAGCCGCTCCATCGCCTCCGCGAACAGGCGCTTGGCGACCGCCTCGCGGCGCGCCTCGAACACGGCCGCATCGCGCACCGCCAGCAACTCCTCGTCGCTGCCGAACAAGGACTGCAAGGCGCCGTCGACCAGGTCCTCGCGCAACCGGTCGCCGTCGCGCGGCCGGTCCTGCGCGGCGCGGCCTTGCGGCGTGGCGGCCTGCGCCTCGCGGGTCGCCGATACGCGCTCCTGGCGCGGCGCGGCCGATTCGATCGCCGCGTACAGCAAGCCGGTCTTGGGCTGCACCGGCAACTGTTTGCGCGCCTGCTTGAGCTTGTCGCCCAGGCCCAGCGCCAACAGCCGGCGCACACCGTCCGGATGCGCGCGCTGCGCCGCCTCGCGCTCGGCGTGCACGCGCAGCGACACGCTGTCGCCGTCGTCGTGCAGGGCCGGAAACGCCGGCACCCCGGCCGCGCCGGGCACCGACCGCGGTATGGCCTGTTCCGGGAAGGCGGTCAGCCCGCGCTGGCCCAAGCCGTCGGCGGCGCGCGCCGCGAACGCGCGCGCAGCGCGCTCGCCGAAACGCGCGCGCAGCTCGTCGAGATCGCGCGACTCGGCCAGCACCGTGCCCTCGCCCTTGCCGCGCCCGGTCGGCACGTCCAGCAGGCACAGGTTCATGCGCAGGTGCGGCTCGATCGCGGCGGCGTCGAAGTCGGTCGCCGCCACCTCCACCCCGGTCAGCTTGCGCAGGAAACGCGCCAGCACGCCGGCCAGGTCGTCGGCCTCCGGCTTGGGGTGGGCCTCGCAGAAGGCCTTGGCGAAGTCCGGCGCCGGAACGAAATTGCGGCGCAAGGTCTTCGGCAACGACTTGATCAGCGCCGCCGCCTTGTCGGCGACGAAGCCGGGCGCCAGCCACGACAGCTGCGCCGGGTCGAGCGCGTTGAGCAAGTGCAGCGGCACCGCCAGGGTCATGCCGTCGTCGACCGCGCCGGGTTCGAAGCGATAGCGCACCGCCAGGCGCGCGTTGCCCAACTGCAGGTAAGGCGGGAACCGCGCCGCCTCGCTTTCGCCGCCGACCATCAGATCGTCCAGCGACCACTCCAGCGCCGCTTTCTCCGCCGCCGGCAGCTTGCCGTACCACGCGTCCAGCGCCTGCACGTTGTGCACCTGCGCCGGCGTGCGGTCCAGGTACCACTGCGCCATCCATTCGTCGTCGACCACCAGGCCGGCGCGGCGGCGCTTGGCTTCTTCCTCGCGCGCCTTGGCCAGGGTCGCCAGATTGCGCGCCAGGAACGCGGCGCGGGTGTTGATCTCGCCGGTCACCAATGCGTCGCGGGCGAAGATCGCCCGGCTTTCCTCCGGGTACAGCGCGCCGTAATGCACCGGCCGCTTCGGCGCCAGCACCAGGCCGAACAGACTGATCTGCTCGCTGCCGACCACCCGCCCCTGCGAACGCGCCCAGCGCGGATCGTGGTGGCGTCGCGACAGCAGATGCGGCAATTCCTGGATCGCCCAGTCCGGTTCGATCGCCGCATTGGTCATCGACCACACCCGCTCGGTGTCGAGCAGGGTCGCCGACAGGACCCACGGCGGCGGCTTCTTGGCCAGCGGCGAACCGGGGAACAGGGTGAACTTGCGCCCGCGCGGACCGTCGTACAGGCCCTTGTCGCCGCGAAAGCCGATCTGGGTCGGCAGGCCGGCGATCAGGGCCCGGTGAAGCGTGGCATACGCCTCGGCATGGGGTATGGGAGATTCTTCGCGGTCCAGGCTGGGGTGGGCCGCCCTTGCCTTTACCGATCCCGAATCCCCCATCCCGAATCCCGTCTCCTCACACACCAACTTCAACTGCCGGTGCAGCTCGCGCCACTCGCGCATGCGCAGGAAGCCGAGGAAGTGCTTGTCGCACCACGCGCGCAGCTTGGACTGGGTCAGTTCCTCGTGCGCGGCCTGGTAGGCCTCCCACAGCTTGAGGATGCCGACGAATTCCGAACGCGGGTCGGCGAACAGCGCATGCGCGTTGTCGGCGGCGGCGCGTTGGTCGGCCGGGCGTTCGCGCGGGTCTTGGATGCCCAGGAACGACGCGATCGCGATCATCTCGCGCAGGCAACCGTGCTGGTTGGCGGCCACCAGCATGCGCGCCAGCTTCACATCGACCGGCAGGCGCGCCATGGCGCGGCCGACGGCGGTCAGCTTGCGCTGCTCGTCGATCGCGCCGAGTTCGCTCAGTTGCTGCCAACCGTCGGCGATGGCGCGGCCGTCGGGCGGTTCCAGGAACGGAAACTCCTCGATCTGGCCCAGGCCCAGCGAAAGCATGCGCAGGATCACCCCGGCCAACGCGGCGCGGCGGATTTCCGGGTCGGTGTAGCGCGGCCGCGATTCGAAATCGGCCTCGCTGTAGAGGCGGTAGCAGGTGCCTTCGCTGATGCGGCCGCAACGGCCTTTGCGCTGGTCGGCGCTGGCCTGGCTGACCGGCTCGATGTGCAGCCGGTCGAGCTTGCCGCGCGGGCTGTAGCGCTTGACCCGGGCCAGGCCCGGGTCGACCACGTAGCGGATCCGCGGCACGGTCAGCGAGGTCTCGGCGACGTTGGTGGCCAGCACGATGCGCCGCTTCGGCCCGGGGTTGAACACCCGGTCCTGGTCGCGCACCGACAGGCGCGCGTACAGCGGCAGCACTTCGGTCTCGCGGTACTTGCGCCGCTCCAGCGCCTGGTGGGCGTCGCGGATCTCGCGCTCGCCGGACAGGAACACCAGCACGTCGCCGCGCGGATCCTCGCGGGTGATTTCGTCGCAGGCCGCGACGATGCCCTCGTTGACGCTCATCGCCGCCTTGGAGTCTTGCGACGAAGCGCCTCCCGTCCCGCGGCGTTCCGCTTCTGCCAATCCCGAATCCCGATTCCCGAATCCCGGCTCCAACGGCCGATAGCGCACGTTGACCGGATAGCCGCGGCCTTCGACGCTGACCACCGGCGCGCCGCCGAAGTGGGCGGCGAAACGCTCGGTGTCGATGGTCGCCGAGGTCACGATGACCTTGAGGTCGGGACGCTTTTTCAGCAGCTGCTTCAAATAGCCGAGCAGGAAATCGATGTTGAGGCTGCGTTCGTGCGCCTCGTCGATCAGGATGGTGTCGTAGGCCGACAGCCAGCGGTCGGACTGGATTTCGGCCAGCAGGATGCCGTCGGTCATGAACTTGACCGCGGTGCGCTCGCCGACATTCTCGTTGAAGCGCACCTGGTAGCCGACCGCGCCGCCCAGCGGAGTGTTCAGCTCCTCGGCCACGCGCCGCGCGACCGCGCGCGCGGCGATCCGGCGCGGCTGGGTGCAGCCGATCAGGCCGGCGGCGCCGCGGCCGGCGGCCAGGCACAGCTTGGGCAGCTGGGTGGTCTTGCCCGAGCCGGTTTCGCCGGCGATCACCACCACCGGATGCTTGCGGATCAGCTCGACGATGGTGTCGGCCTGGCCGGCGATCGGCAGCGCGGGG
>NZ_HG424475.1:4114-10370 GCF_000336385.2 Lysobacter antibioticus HS124
CCGCCAGGGTCTGGGCGAACGCGGCCTGCGCGGCGGCGTCGCCGGGCTTGCCGCTCCAGCGCGACCACAGTCCGTGCAGACGCCCGCGATCGCGGCTCAGGGCCCCGTCGATCGCGCGCCGCGCTTGCCGTAACGCAGCGCTCGCATCGGCGTGGCTAGACTGTTTGGAAGACTCGGTATTCATCGATAGATCGTCTGCATCGCAGCGCCAGAAACAAACCATTTCACATCCGCGGCGACAGCGCCTATTGTCGCCGCTAACGCCCGGCACCATATCCGGCGAACGTCCACCCCATCCGCATCGGAACAGGAGTCCCGCATGGCCAAGTCCAACCAGTCCGACAAGAACAAATCCGGCAAAGCCAAGCCCGCCGGCCCCGCCGCGTCGCCGGCCCCGGGCGATCGCGCGCCCTCGATCGATATCGGGATTTCCGCGGCCGATCGCAAGACCATCGCCGAGGGCCTGTCGCGGTTCCTGGCCGACAGCTACACGCTTTACCTGAAGACCCACAACTTCCACTGGAACGTGACCGGGCCGATGTTCAACACCCTGCACGTCATGTTCGAAACCCAGTACACCGAGCAGTGGACCGCGCTGGACGAGATCGCCGAGCGCATCCGCGCCCTGGGCTTCAACGCGCCGGGCTCCTATGCCGAATTCGTGCGCCTGAGCTCGATTCCGGAAGAACCGGGACTGACCGACGCCGCCGACTGGCGCGAGATGGTCCGCCAGTTGGTGATCGGCAACGAGGCCGTGTGCCGCACCGCGCGCAAGGTACTCGACCAGGCCGACGACGTCGACGACGCCCCGACCGAGGACCTGCTGACCCAGCGCCTGCAGACCCACGAGAAGTACGCCTGGATGCTGCGCTCGCTGCTGCAGTAATCCGCTTCGCCCCGGTGCCGGCATGGCTCACCCTGCCGCCGGCGGCCGCGATCGCGGCCGCCGGCGCCTGAAGCGCGGAGGCGGCGGGCAGGCGCGGCGAAACGCCTGTCTGCGCATCATACCCGTCGCCGCCAGGGCCAATATCCGAACGGCGCCATGACCCCGCCCAGTCCCCTTCCCGCGGGCGCCCGCGGCCTCGGCCTCGGCACAGGCGGCCGCGAACGCCGCCAGTCCGTAGGCCATCGGCGCTGCGCCGCCGCTCCGCCCGCCACGGCCTGAATCCTTTACCCACGCCCAACCACGCCGCATTCCGCCCCCGCCCGGGCCCCTGCTCCGAACGGCGCCGCCGGGCCAGCCGTTAAACTAGCCGGCATGTCCTCCGCACTCGAACTGCTCCACCGCGTCTTCGGCCATACCGCGTTCCGCGGCGAGCAGGCGCAGATCGTCCAGCACGTGACCGACGGCGGCGACGCCCTGGTGCTGATGCCCACCGGCGGCGGCAAGTCGTTGTGCTATCAGCTCCCCGCGCTGCTGCGCGACGGCTGCGGCCTGGTGGTCTCGCCGCTGATCGCGCTGATGCAGGACCAGGTCGAAGCGCTGCGCCAACTGGGCGTGCGCGCGGCCTACCTCAACTCGACCCTGGACGCGGCCGCCGCGGCCGAGGTCGAACGGCAGTTGCTGGCGGGCGAGCTCGACCTGCTCTACGTCGCGCCCGAGCGCCTGCTCGGCGCGCGCTGCCTCAACCTGATCGACCGCGCGCCCATCGCCCTGTTCGCGATCGACGAGGCCCACTGCGTCTCGCAATGGGGCCACGACTTCCGCCCCGAGTACCGCGAACTCACCATTCTCCACGAGCGCTGGCCGCAGATCCCGCGCATCGCCCTGACCGCGACCGCCGACGCGCCGACCCAGCGCGAGATCGCCGAGCGCCTCAACCTGGAGGACGCGCGCCGCTTCGTCAGCTCCTTCGACCGCCCCAACCTGCGCTACCGGGTGGTGCACAAGGACAACGGCAACCGCCAGCTGCTGGATTTCCTGTCCGGCCACCGCGGCGAAAGCGGCATCGTCTATGCCTTCTCGCGGCGCCGGGTCGAGACGGTGGCCGAGCAACTGGTCGCCGCCGGCATCCGTGCCCTGCCCTACCACGCCGGCATGGACGCGTCCCTGCGCGCGGCCAACCAGCGCCGCTTCCTGCAGGAGGACGGCGTGGTCATGGTCGCGACCATCGCCTTCGGCATGGGCATCGACAAACCCGACGTGCGTTTCGTCGCCCACGTCGACCTGCCCAAGTCGATCGAAGGCTATTACCAGGAAACCGGCCGCGCCGGCCGCGACGGAGAGCCGGCCGCGGCCTGGCTGTGCTATGGCCTGGGCGACGTGGTCAATCTGCGCCAGCTGATCCAGCAGGGCGAGGCCGGCGAGGAGCGCAAGCGCCTGGAGCTGCGCAAGCTCGATTCGCTGCTGGGCTATTGCGAATCCACCGAATGCCGGCGCCAATCGCTGCTGGGCTGGTTCGGCGAAGCGCATGCCGGCGCCTGCGGCAATTGCGACAACTGCCTGGACCCGCCGCGCAGTTGGGACGGCACCGAGGCCGCGCGCAAGGCCCTGTCCTGCGTCTACCGCACCGGCCAGCGCTTCGGCGCCGGCCACGTCATCGACGTGCTGCGCGGGGTCGAGAGCGAAAAGGTCTCGCGCTTCGGCCACGCGTCGCTCAGCACCTACGGCATAGGCCGCGACCTCGACGCGCGCCAGTGGAGCAGCGTGTTCCGGCAACTGGTCGCCGCCGGCCTGCTGGAAGCCGATATCGAACGCCACGGCGCGCTGCGCCTGACCGCGGCCAGCGCACCGGTGCTGCGCGGCGAGCGCAGCCTGCGCTTCCGCGCCGAAACCGCGAAAGCCAGCGGCGGCGCGCGCCGTTCGCGCAACGGCGGCGGCGCCGCAGCGGTGGCGGCGATGGAGCTGGACGAGGACGCGATGGTGCGCTTCAACGCACTGCGCGAATGGCGTTCCAGCACCGCGCGCGAGCAGAACGTACCGGCCTACGTGATCTTCCACGACGCCACCCTGCGCGCGATCGCCGAGCACTCACCGGAAGACCTGGACGAACTCGGCCGCATTCCCGGCATCGGCGCGAGCAAGCTCGAACGCTACGGCGACGCGGTGTTGCAGCACTTGTTCGACCACCGCTGAACGCCGAAAGCGGTACAGGCAAGGCAAACGGACGCAGGGGCCGAGCAGCACGCCCCCTGCGATGCCTTACTGCAGCCGGTACGAGAAAGTCAGGTTCCAGCGCGCCTTGCGATCGTCGGTTTCCAGCGGCAGGTCCGCGGTCGGCTTGGCGTAGGCGAAATCGACGTTGTAATGGCGGTTGTCCGACAACCGCACGCCCAGACCGACCGAGCCCAGGTCGTCGATCGGCGGCCGGCCGGTGTTCAACGACACCCGCGCGTGCTGCACGACCAGATACGGCACCACCGACTTCATCCAGCGCGCCTGCGGACGGAAATTCCGGCTCAGCTCCAGCGATGCGCCCCAGCCCTTGTCGCCGACCGCCTCGCCAGGATCGTAGGCCAGTGCGAAGCGCGACGCGCCGAAACTGATCTGCTCCGAAGAGGGCAGCCGGTCGCGGCTGTACTGGCCGGTCGCGCGCAGCACCGCCAGGTAACGCTGCTCCTGCCAGCTGCGGCTGTGCGCCAGCCCCAGGCTGTAGCGGGTAAAGGCCACGTCGCTGGGCGCCGGCAGTCGCACGCCGGGCAGGTTGGTCAGCGTCGCCGATTGCGCCCCCCAAGCGTCGAAGCCGCGGCCGATCGCCAGGCTGACCTGGCTGGCGCGATCCTTCTTGGCCTGGGCGTAGTCCAGCGAGACCTGCGCCACCCGGGTGCGCGATCGCTGGTCCAGCCACACGCCGTTGTCGAGGTTGCGGTAGATGTCGGACTGATTGGCGCCGTACAGGCCGGCGCCGACGAACAACGAACGCTCGGTGCGCAGCAGGATCGGATAACGCGCGCTCAACGCCAGGCGGTCCTGTTCGACCCGATGATCGAGGAAGTCCGGCAGCGGGCTGCGCGTGGCCGGTTCGCCGCGATAACGGGAGGCGTCGGCGCGGCCGGTCCAGCCGTCGCTGCCGAACAATTGCGAATAGCCGGCGCCGTAGAAGCGCTCGTCGCCGCGCCCGTCCGGGTACAGTGCCGACAGCGTCCATTGCTCGGCCAGCGGCGTCAGCGCATTGAGGCTGAGGCTGATCAGCCCCTGGGTGCCGGGATGATTGAACTCCAACGCCCAACTCGCGTCGTAGCGCTTGGCGGCGACATCCAGTTCGAGCGTGGTCGCACCGTCGGTGGTGGTCGGCGCCGGCACGTTGACGCCCAGCGTCGCGCCGGGCAGGAAGCCGAGAATCTGCGAATAACGTTCGAAGGTGGCCTGGCGCAGCGGACGATCGTCGAGGATGTGCTGCGCGATCGCGCGGATCTTGCGCTCCAGCTTGCCCGGCTTGCCGCTCAGGCGCAGTTGCGCGACATAGCCCTCGACCGCGATCACCCGCACCACGCCGTCGGCGAAGTCCTGGGTCGGGACATAGCAGAAAGACAGCGCATAGCCCTGCTTGCGGTACAGCTCGCTGCAGGATTGCGCCGCCGTCAGCAGTTCGGCGACGGTGATGGTCTTGCCGGCGAGCGGACTGAACAAGGCGGTGATCTGTTCGGCCGGCACCGACTTGACCCCGGACACGTCGAACCGGCTCGGCGTGAGCTGCAAGGCCAGCAAGGCCGCCATTTCCGGATTCTGCTGCGGCGCTACCGTCGTGCGCACCGTCGGTTCGGTGCGCGGCGCGGGCGCCTGGGGAAGGGTTTGCAATGGGTTGCCGGTCGGCAATCGGGTCTGGGAAAACGCCGGGGCGGCGCCGCCTGCCGCCAGCGCCAACGCGAGTAAGCAATGCCGCTCCCACGCACTCGTCCGCATGCACGACCCCTGTGTTGTACGCCGGGCGGGCGGCTGCGCCGTCCCGCTCGCGTCTCGCTCGTGCGCGACGCCGCGTCCTCGTCCCGTGCGGCGCCGTCGCGATGCAACCGGCGACTGCATCGCATCGTTGCCAAACCGGCGTGATGCCGGCGTCGCGACGCGGGAACGGACGTGACGTCCGTTCCCGCGCACACGCTCCCCTGCTCGTTCGCTTACTTCTTCTTGCCCAACAGACCGGTGCCGAGCAGTCCGCCCTTGCCGTCGGTGCCGCTGACCGCGCCGCCGAGCAGGCCGCCGTTCTGGTTGTTGAGCGGGGTCGCCGCCGCCGCACCGTTGACCACGGTATTCAAGGCCTGGGTCACCGGCTGCAGCACGCCGCCGTTGGTCGCCGCCGCGGCAGTACCGCCGACCGTGGTCACGACACTGCCGGCGCTGGACACCGCGCCGCCGAGCGCGCTGGTCGCCGGCGCCAACGGCGTGGAGGCGCCGGCGCTGGCGACCGCCGCACCGAGATTGCCGACCGTGCCGCCGAGCCCGGCGACGCCGCCGGCCGTCGAGCCTACGGTGATGCCGGCCGGATTGGCGATGCTGCCGGCATTGCCCATGCCGGCGGTGATGCCGGCGCCGACCGTGCCGAGATTGCCGCTGACGCCCTGCACCGCACCGCCGACCAGGCCGGCCGCGCCGCCGGGTACCGGCGCCCCGGCGATCTGGCCGCCCAGAGTGCCGCCGGCGGCGGCTACGCCCGAGGTCACGCCGCCGACGCTGCGCGAGACATTGGCCACCAGGTTGCCGCCGCCGTTGCCGCCGGCCGTGCCGCCGTTGGCTTGGCCGATGCCGGCGACCGGATTGAGGATGCCGCTGACCGCGCCGGTCAGGGCCTGGCCGGTCGAGCCTTCGAGTACGCCGCCGACCTGCGCGCCCGCGGTCTTGATCGTGCCGCCCGCCGTCGATACCAAACTGCCGGCCGCGCTGGTCAAGGGCTGGATCGGCGAGCCTTGGAAGGCGCCGACCGTGGCTACGGTCTAGCCGAGGTCGTCGACCGCGGTGCCGGCATTGATCACCACCGTATCCAGACCGGCCGCCGTGGTGCCGACCGGATTGGCGATATTGCCGGTCTGGCCGAGGCCGCTGCTGGTCGCGGTGCCGAGGCTGCTGACCGTCTTGCCGACATCGTCGACGACCTTGGCCAGACTATTGGACGTCGGCGTACTGCCGCCGAGGATCACCTGGTTCGGAATCTGCCCGCTGAGCCCGCTGATGGCGCCGCCGACGGAGTTGAGCAGGTTGCCGCCGGTCGTCGCGACCGAACCAATCGGATTGCCGGGGGCCGAGGTACCGGTGCCCGGATTGCCCGGAGTACCGCCACCGCCGCCGCCACCGCCGCCGGAACCGCCGCCTCCCGAGCCGCCG
>NZ_HG424476.1 GCF_000336385.2 Lysobacter antibioticus HS124
AACGGCTTTTGATCCGAAACCGCCATGGCGTTTTCTTTGGTTACTTTTGACCGAGAGCTTTTTAGCCTTCGAACGGCAAACGGCGCGAGGCCGTAAGAACGCGGTCGCGGCTCACGCCGCTCCTACAGGGGGACAGGACAAAGACGCGGCGAAAGTTAAAGATGGCGGTCGCGGCTTGCGCCGCTCCTACGTCCCGCGACGGCTTCGAGCTTAGATCGATAGCGAAGGCATCGATTACTCCGCACGTCCCGCAGTCGCGCTGCGGTATAGCCCCACCGCGCTCAGGCGCGGGGTGTCGTAGGCGTGTTCGATGGTCAGCCGGACCCGCCGCGCACGCAACGGGTCGAAACGCTCCAGGCGCTTGTGACCGATGGTCGTGCCCCACGCGAACGGCTGCCAGCGTCCCTGGAGCCAACGCTCGAGGCGGTAGTTGGCGATGTGCTGGCCGCAGGCGATGGCTTCCTGCAGGCACAGCGTGTCGAACTCCATCTCTTCGGCGGACTCGAACTCGATCCAGGCCGTACGCGCATCGGCCGGGGCGCTCCAGAACGTGTCCGGATCGGCCTCCAGCACACGCTCGGGCGCGTGCCGGCGCACATTGCCACTGGCGCGCACGCGCGCGCCGGCCAGCCGATTGCCCGCGCCGAACGTCGCCTCGCGCAAGCGAGCGAAACCGGCCAATGCCGCCACGTCGGCCTCGTGAAAGCGCCCGGCGCGGGTCGGCGGCACGTTGAGCAGCAGCTTGCTGTTGCGCCCGACCGAAGCGAAGTACAGCGCCAACAACTGTTCCGGGGTACGCACCTTGGCGTCCTCGGCTTCGTGCCAAAACCAGCCCGGCCGGATGGATACGTCCGACTCGCCCGGGCGCCACGCCGAGCCGTAAGGGTCGCCCTGCTGCAGCGCGTCGCCGACCCAGGGACGGTCGAAGCCGGCCTGCGGCACACGCGCCGGGTCGACCGTCGACCAGCAGGTGTGGCCGGCGATGCCGCGCTCGTTGCCGATCCAGCGCACGTCGGGCCCAGCGTCGGAGAATACGATCGCCTGCGGCTGCAACTCGCGCACCGTGCGGTGGATGCGCGGCCAGTCGTAGGCCTGGCGCTTGCCGTTCGGCCCCTCGCCGTTGGCGCCGTCGAACCAGACCTCGTGTACCGGGCCGTAGCCGGTCAGCAATTCGGTAAGCTGGGCGATGTAGAAATCGTCGTAGTCGCGGCCGCTGCCGTAGCGCGGCTCGTGCCGGTCCCAGGGCGAAAGGTAGAAGCCGATCGCCAGGCCTTCGGCGCGGCAAGCATCGGCGAACTCGCGCACCACATCGCCGCGGCCCTCGCGCCAGGGGCTGCGGCGCACGCAGTGCTCGGTGGTCGCGGTCGGCCACAGGCAGAAGCCGTCGTGGTGCTTGGCGGTGAGAATCAGGCTACGAAAGCCGCCGGCTTTCGCAGCGCGCGCCCATTGCCCGGCATCAAGATCGGTCGGAGCGAACACCCACGGGTCTTCGTCGCCCTCGCCCCACTCGCGGTCGGTGAAGGTGTTGACGGTGAAGTGCACGAACATCGACAGCTCATCGCGCTGCCAGGCCAGCTGCTGCGGCGTGGGACGCGGGCGCGCGACGGGCGTGGCCGCTGCGCCCGCTGCCGCCAGCGTCGGCGCGGTCGCGGCGAGCGCCGAGGCGGAAGTAGCGAGCAGGAAGCGGCGACGGTCCATGGCGATGAGGTGCGAGCTGGCGGACGTTCGAGTCTAGTGACGGGTGCCACCCGCGCAAGCTTTGTCGCGATTGGATTTATTTGGATGGGTTTGGATTTTTTGCGGCTTCTTAGAGCGAGGAACCGGTTCGACGGAATGGCTGCGACTGTGGCTTGTCGCGCGCCGCCTGCTGATCGCCGTCGCGTCATTCGTCGCGCCCTCTTAAGATCGGCGCAGGCGTCTTGCGCGGCACGAAGTCCGTTGCGAACGGCGGCGCGGTGGATTCGCTGCTTGGCGCCGACGACCGCAAGGCGAATTATCGCGTCCCTTTCGAATCGACAGAGCGGTTGACCGCGCCCTGCGCACTCTGCTGGACTGCCGCGACCCGCCGTGGAGAGTCCCGATGTTTTCGATGCCCTCGCCGCGCGCAGCGCTGGCTCCCGTCCTGATCGCGCTGGCCGTTGCGGCCGCGCCGGCCGCGGCCGTGCCGCCCCCCGCCGTCGCAGCGCCGACCGAATCGCAGGCCGCCTTCGATGCGCGCATGCGTTGGTGGCGCGAAGCGCGCTTCGGCATGTTCGTGCACTGGGGCCTGTACTCCGGCGCAGCCGGACGCTGGAACGGCGTACCCGTCAAGGGTTCGGCCGAGTGGATCCAGCGCAACGCGCATGTGCCCGCCGACGAGTACGCGCGGCAGATGCTGCCGCTGTTCAAGCCCCAACCCGGTTTCGCCCGCGAATGGGCGCGGCTGGCCAAGCGTGCCGGCGCGCGCTATCTGGTGTTCACCAGCAAGCATCACGAAGGCTACGCCCTGCACGACAGCGCGGTGAGCCGGTTCGATGCCAAAGACACGGTAGACCGCGACCTGGTGCGCGAGATAGTCGACGCCGCGCGCGCCGAAGGCCTCAAGGTCGGCCTGTACCACTCGGTGATCGACTGGCACCATCCGGCGTATCCGTATCGCGACTTCGCCCGCCTCGAGCAGCCGCTGCCGCATCCGCTGGAAAAGGCCGTGCCGGCCGACGATCCCGATTACGACCGGCGCGCGAACCTGAAGGCCTACCAGGATTTCCTGCAGGCGCAGGTACGCGAATTGGTCGATCGCTACGGCCTGATCGACGTATTGTGGTGGGACTACTCCAACCCCGGCGCCGAAGGCGAAACCTGGCGCGCGACCGAGCTGATGGCGATGGTGCGCAAGGCTCAGCCCGGCATCGTGATGAACAACCGACTTTACCGCTCGCTGGGCTATGACGACCCGCAGGGAAGCCTGCGCTGGTTCGACCGCGCGCACGGCGACTTCACCACGCCGGAGCAGGCGGTGCCGGCGCAGGGCGTGCCCGGCGTCGATTGGGAGGCCTGTCTGACCATGAACGGCACCTGGGGTTATAGCGCGCTCGACCACGACTGGAAATCCAGCCGCGAACTGATCCGCACCCTGGTCGATACCGCCAGCAAGGGCGGCAATCTCTTGCTCAACATCGGACCGCGGGCCGACGGCGGCGTGCCGGAGGAAAGCGCGGCGCGCATGCGGGCGATCGGCGACTGGCTGCGTCGCAACGGCGATGCGATCTACGCCAGCCGCGCCAATCCGCTGCAGCCGGTGGATTGGGGGCGCATCACCGCCGGCGCCGACGGTCGCTTGTTCCTGCATGTGTTCGACCGGCCCGCCGACGGCGAACTGCGTCTGCGCATTGCCGGCGCGCAGTACGCGCGCCTGCTCGACGGCGGCGCCGTGCTGGACACCCGCCGCGACGGCGACGAGTTGGTGATCGTGTTGCCGCCGCGCCTGCCCGACACCGACGCCACGGTGATCGAGCTGCGCGCGCAAGCCAACCGCTGAGCGCCGTTCGTCAGACAGTGCGGCCACATCGTTCATCTACCTGATCCGTGCCTCGTTCTTGAGGTGTCGCGGCGCGGCATGGATCTGCCGCAGGGCGGCAACCGGTCATTCTCGATGCTATGGAGATCACGCATTGTGCGCGATAGGCATCTAGAAATTACCCTTTTAATTCAACTTCTTAGGAATTTTTTCATCACGCGGCGTTGACATACCCCCCACATAAATAACGGGGACGTCAGGGGGCGTCATCAATGAAAAACATCGAGGTGTTCAGTATCGCCACGGCGCGGATCTGCGCCGCGGCGCTGGAGCAGCATCCCGTCGTAGCGCGTTTCAATGCCGAAGAATCGGCCCGTCACCTTCCCGGCCTGGATCCGAACAATCGCGAGGCGATGGCCGCCGCGGTGTTGGCCTGTGGGGCGACGTTCGAGTGGCTGTTGGACGAGGGTTATCTGCGCAGCGGCGCCTGCGTCAAAGAGTCCTTGAACGGCGTCGCCTTCGTCCATGTCGCCTTGCGTTACCGGCTGACCGAGAAGGGGCTGGCAGTGCTCGGCACGCACGCCAACACCGCCGAAGAGAGCAAGACCATCGGCGAGCGCTTGGTCGCCGCGGTCAAGCTCGGCGGCGCCGAACGGATCAAAGAGTCGGTCAAGCTGATGATCGGCGCCGGTGCCGGCACCAGTACGCGGCCGGCCTTGCCGGCCTACGGCTGACCGGCCGAGCGCCATCGCCGCAATGCCATCGCCACTTCGCAGCGGACGACCCTGGGGTCGTCCGCTGCGGCCGCCGTGGCGGCAGGCCCCTGCTCGGGCGACGCCTCAGGGCGTGTAGGTCAGCAGCAGCTGCGGCGCACTGGCGCCTTCGCGCGAGGACCAGTCGACGCCGTCGGTGACGCCGGACGCCGGCACCAGGATCACGCCGTGGTTGGCGACGCTGCCGTTGGCCCAGTTCTTCACCAGTTGCAGGCCGGCGGCGTTGAGGTTGAGGTACTGCGTGCCGGTCGCGCTGGGCACGAAGGAGCCGAGCTTGCTGCCGAGCGTCGCGCCGCTGTAGGTCGCATTGCTCTCGGTCCAGGCGGCGGTGACTTGGTACAGATCGTAGCCGCCGGTGGAACGGTCGGAAACCTGCAGCTTGAGCTGCGCCGACTGCAGGTTCAGCCCGGCCGCGGAGGAGACGTTCCACCCCATCAGCCCGCGCAACTGCTGACCGCCATCGCTGCCGTCGGCGTAGAGCACCGCGGTATTGACCCGGCTGCCGCCGGATTTGACCGTCACGTCGCGCACCGCATTGAGCGTCAGCGAGGACGGCGGGGTGCTGTTCTTGTTGCAGGTGCCGGTGAAGTGATCGGTGTAGCTGCTGCCGGCGCGCGGCACGAAATCGCCGGTGTAGCCGGTCGCGGTCAGGGTCAGCTTGAGCACGCCGTGGGTGCTGTCGTTGCTGGCCTCAAGCAGCGAATGGCTGCCGCTGATGTCGTAGAACGAGCGCCCGCCGGTGCCGACCAGCACCTGGCGGATGCCGTCGGCGGCCGGCTGCTGGCTGGGGTTCATCTTGGCGTAACGCTGGTAATTGTGGTCGTGGCCGACCAGCACCAGGTCGGCTTTGGCCGCGTACAGCGCATCCCAGAACGGCTTGACCTGGCTGTAGCCGCTGTAGCTTCCGCGGCTGAGCAGCGGGTGATGGAAATAGGCCGCGGTGCAGGGCTTGGTGTTGGCGGCGAGGTCGGCCTTGAGCCAGTTGATCTGGGTGGTGGAGACGGTGCCGCCGGTCATGGTGTTGAGGGCGATGAAGTGCCAGTCGCCGACGTCCCAGCTGTAATAACCCTTGCTGCGATCGCCGGCCGGACCGGTCTGGTTGCCGACGCCGTTGAAGTAGTCGAAGTAGCCGCTGGCGCCGCTGGTGTAGTACTCGTGATTGCCCGGCGACGGACTGGTCAGGGCCTTGAAGCGGCCCCAGGTCGGCGCGTAGCGGTTGTTGAACTCGCTCAGCGTGCCGCTGTCGTAGGCGTTGTCGCCGGCGGTGAACACCGCGGTGGGGTTGATCGACACGATCAGGTCCGAGGTGCCTTTGCAGGCGGTGCCGCTGGTGTCGCAGATGTCGCCGGCACCGGCCACCACTACGCTGGCCAGGTTCAACGGCACCGCGCTGTAGTCGTAGCGGTCGAGCTGGAAGCCGCTCTCGGGCTGGCTGAAATACGGCTTGATGTCGACGCATTCGCCGCGCAGCGCGCGGGTGGTGAAGCTGCGGTCGTTCCAGTGCCGGCCTTCGAACACCAACCGGTCGCCGCCGCTGCTGCTCAGCACCAACGAGTCGTAGCCGGACAGCTTGAGCTCCTTGAAGCCCAGGCGCAGCCACTGGGCCCCGGTTTCGCAGACCCGGCCGGGCATCGTCGCCGCCGCCAACGGGGTCGCCTTGGCCGTCTGCACCGGCTTGCTGTGGGTGCTGTCCTCGGACAGTTGCAGGGTGCGCTGCGCGGCGTGCGCCGGCGCGCCGGCGAGGGCTCCGCCGATCAAGGCGGCGGCGATCGCGGCGCCGATCGGCGCGCGCTGGAGGATGAGGTTCACTGGCTGTCTCCGGATGACGGTGATGGCGGGCGTCCGCGACCCGTTCGGGTCGCGATGGTTGCGGAGTTTGGCCGGAAAATCGCTACACGATTGCGACGGAAATCGCGTCGATCGCGGATACTCGTGAGGCTGCCGTCACAGCTTGCCGCGTCGTCCGACCAACGGTCGGCAAGTGCGCGGCGGGGACGCGTCGAAACAGAACACGACGGCGCCGTAGCGGCGCGAGTTCACGCGCGGACGACCCGAGAACGACGAACGCGGCCTTGATTCTTACACGCGCGCAGTGGCCACCGCTTACGCAGCGCCCGCCTCCGCCCACGGCCGCGCGGAGCCTGCCGTTGCCGTGAAGCGCTTGGCGCCGCTTCGATCTCGCGAGAACGCCCTGAAGCCCCGGAGGGCGGCCCGCAAGGAGGCGGGCCGTGCGCAGCCAGGCCAGGGAGAGACTGTGCAGAGCAGCCAGGCGAAAACCTCGTCCCATAGTGGCTCTTGATCCGAAACCGCCATGGCGTTTTCTTTGGTTACTT
>NZ_HG424477.1 GCF_000336385.2 Lysobacter antibioticus HS124
AAACGCTGTCGACCACCGCTGCGGCTGTCGCGGCTCACGCCGCTCCTACAAAAACCACCCGACCCGCAGCGGCAAAGGCCACTGCCGCACACTCACCACACGCCCCCGTATCCACACCTACGCCCCTAGCCAAAACGAACTAGTCCACCCCACCGGCCACCCCCCGCAAGCCGTAACCCGGTCGCCGTTTGTTAGACTCGGGGCTCTAATCCGCCCCCCACCTCCGAGGCGCGGCCACGGGGCCGCGAGATCGATGAATCAGCCGCTTGCCAGCTCTTTGCACGACCTGCTCCAGAACGATCCCGATCCGACCGAAACCCAGGAATGGGTCGAATCCGTCCAGGCCGTCATCGCCCGCGACGGCGCCGAGCGCGCCCACCAGCTGCTCGAGGGCATGGTCGAGGTGACCCGCCGCGCCGGCGCCCACCTGCCGTTCCAGCCCACCACCGAATACATCAACACCATCCCGCCGCACCTGGAGGCCAAGAGCCCCGGCGACGCCGCGATGGAATGGCGGATCCGCTCGCTGATCCGCTGGAACGCCATGGCCATGGTCGTGCGCGCCAACCGCAAGCCCGGCGACCTCGGCGGCCACATCGCCAGCTTCGCCTCCGCGGCCACCCTGTACGACGTCGGCTTCAACCACTTCTGGCGCGCGCCCTCGGCCGACCACCCCGGCGACCTGATCGGCATCCAGGGCCACAGCTCGCCCGGCATCTACGCCCGCTCCTTCCTCGAAGGCCGCATCAGCGAATCGCAGATCGACAACTTCCGCATGGAAGTCGACGGCCGCGGCGTCAGCTCCTACCCGCACCCCTGGCTGATGCCCGACTACTGGCAGATCCCGACCGTGTCGATGGGCCTGGGCCCGATCAGCGCGATCTACCAGGCCCGCAACTGGAAGTACCTGGAAGGCCGCGGCCTGCTGCCCAAGTCCGACCGCAAGGTCTGGGCCTTCCTCGGCGACGGCGAAACCGACGAGCCCGAATCGCTCGGCGCGATCTCGGTCGCCGGCCGCGAAGGCCTGGACAACCTGATCTTCGTCATCAACTGCAACCTGCAGCGCCTGGACGGCCCGGTGCGCGGCAACGGCAAGATCATCCAGGAGCTGGAAGGCCAGTTCCGCGGCGCCGGCTGGAACGTCATCAAGACCGTCTGGGGCAGCTACTGGGACCCGCTGCTGGCCCGCGACACCACCGGCAAGCTGCGCCAGTTGATGATGGAAACCGTCGACGGCGAATACCAGAACTGCAAGGCCTTCGGCGGCAAGTACACCCGCGACAATTTCTTCGGCAAGTACCCGGAGACCGCCGCGCTGGTCGCCAACCTGTCCGACGACGACATCTGGCGCCTCAACCGCGGCGGCCACGACCCGCACAAGGTCTACGCCGCCTATCACGAGGCGGTGAACACCAAGGGCATGCCGACCGTGATCCTGGCCAAGACGGTCAAGGGCTACGGCATGGGCGCCTCGGGCGAATCGCTCAACCCGACCCACGGCACCAAGAAGATGGACGACGAAGCCGTCCGTCTGTTCCGCGACCGCTTCAACATCCCGGTCACCGACGACCAGCTCAAGGACGGCGCGGTGCCGTTCTACCACCCCGGCGAGAAGTCGCCGGAAGTCGAATACATGCACGAGCGCCGCAAGGCCCTCGGCGGCTACCTGCCGCAGCGCCGGCGCAAGGCCAGCACCTCGCTGGAAGTGCCCAAGCTGGACGCCTTCGACCGCCTGCTCAAGAGCACCGGCGAGCGCGAGATCAGCACCACCATGTCGTTCGTCCAGGCCCTGAACATCGCGTTGCGCGACAAGCAGGTCGGCCCGCGCCTGGTGCCGATCGTGGCCGACGAGGCCCGCACCTTCGGCATGGAAGGCCTGTTCCGCCAGCTCGGCATCTACGCCCCGCACGGCCAGAAGTACAAGCCGGTCGACCGCGACCAGCTGATGTACTACCGCGAAGACGTCACCGGCCAGGTGCTGGAAGAGGGCATCACCGAAGCCGGCGCGTTCGCGTCCTGGCTGGCGGCCGCCACCAGCTACAGCACCAACGACCTGCAGATGCTGCCGCTGTACATCTACTACTCGATGTTCGGCTTCCAGCGCATCGGCGACAGCGCCTGGCAGGCCGCGGACATGCGCGCCCGCGGCTTCCTGCTCGGCGCCACCGCCGGCCGCACCACGTTGAACGGCGAGGGCCTGCAGCACGAAGACGGCCACAGCATGGTCCAGGCCGGCCTGATCCCGAACTGCCGCAGCTACGACCCGACCTTCAGCTACGAAGTGGTGACCCTGCTCCAGCACGGCATGCAGCGCATGCTGACCGAGCAGCGCGACGAGTACTGGTACCTCACCCTGATGAACGAGAACTACCCGCACCCCGACATGCCGGAAGGCAGCGCGGACGGGATCATCAAGGGCATGTACCTGCTCAAGGACGCCGGCAAGCCCAAGAAGGGCGAACTGCGCGTCCAGCTGATGGGCAGCGGCACCATCCTGCGCGAAGCCATCGCCGCCGCCGAGCTGCTGGACAAGGACTTCGGCGTCACCGCCGACATCTGGTCCTGCCCCAGCTTCAACGAACTGGCCCGCGAAGCCATCGACGCCGAGCGCTGGAACCGCGTCAACCCCGAAGCCAAGACCCCGCGCAAGCCCTACATCACCGAACTGCTGGAAGGCCGCCAGGGCCCGGCCATCGCCGCGACCGACTACATCCGCATGTACCCGGAACAGGTCCGCGCCTACGTGCCGATGCGCTACACAGTACTGGGCACCGACGGCTTCGGCCGCAGCGACACCCGCGCCAACCTGCGCCGCCACTTCGAAGTCGACCGCTACTACATCGCCCACGCCGCCATCGCGGCGCTGGCGGCGGAAGGCAAGATGACCGGGAAGGATGTGGCTCGGGCGATCAAGCAGTACAAGATTGATGTGGAGAAGCCGAATCCGTTGGGGGTTTGAGTTCTACCGTTGGCCAGTTAACTAACGAGGGCGGCCTTGGCCGCCCTCGTTTCGTTTTCACGTTATGAGTGCCCGAATGTGTTGAGTGAGAGGCTAGAGATAAGACGGGTCGTGCAATGCATCAGGAACTTGACGAGCCGCCTTCCGAGGGCATTACATAGCTGGCAGCAATATAAGAGCGAGAGACCACTATGGACTCGATAGAGCGGGGGCGCCGTCTCGCAAGGTTTTTCACCAGAGAAGTTGTGCGCTCTATAGCTAAAAGTGGCCATAAGAGTGAAATGGTGACTTCTTTGCGTAGTTTTCTGGGGCGAAGTGAAGCCGATCTTGCCATCGGCCCTTTGTTCGATGAGGGTTTCAGGGAACTAAATAATAAATACAGATGCGAATATGTGTATAAAGCGCACATTGTAAATAAATTGGTCTTTGGACGTCATAGCCCGCGCACTGCTAGTGTTCAAACAGAGCTGCAGGTTGGGAAATCTGTCGCGGACATTGTTGTTTTTAATGGTACATCTACTGCTTACGAGATAAAGACTGAGTTCGATACCAGTAGGCGATTAGAGACACAGACTGCCGATTATTTGAAGGTTTTTGATAACGTATATGTCGTAACTCACCCTGATCTCATTAGAAAGTATTCTGATATCGTCCCTGATCGTGTGGGTGTGATTGCCTTAACGGCAAGAAACAGGCTTAGTGAGCGCAAGTCAGCGATTAGTAATGTTGATTCTGTTAGTTCGAGATCAATATTTCGAATTATGCGACAGTCGGAATATATGGAGGCGGTGGTTAATGCTTATGGTGAGCAGCCCCCAATCCCTAATGGAGTGCTCTTTAAGCACTATGAAGCTTTGTTCTCGAAATTAAAGCCGCGAGATGCGCATGCGGCCTTAGTGAGTGCTTTTAGGATGAGAACTACCTCTGTGGAGATGGCGGACTATTTGAGCTGTTTGCCCGCGAGCTTGAGAGCTTTGGGCTACGCAACGCCACTGTCAGCTCTACAGAGAGGTCGGGTCTCACAAGCTATGGGTGTATTTGGTAAATAAATCGCGGTTATGGATCGCGCTTGCGCGCAAAGGACTGAGGATTTCATATGTACTTTCCGTACTTGTATGGTCGAGCTTATGATTTGCTAGCGCTGCGCTCCATACTGAAAGATCATCGCGCGCTGGGAGGCTTAATTCCTATCGTTGAGCCTGTGAATTCAAATTCAAGTGCAATAGAAAGATGCTTGGCGGATTACTCTGAAGCTGATCAGCGGATTTGTGTTCTAGTCAATCCTGACAAGCATGAGTTAAAAAATCCTATTGCGGCAAAGGCTTGGCAGAAGAATTTTGTCGACTTCATTGACGATAAAAATTCGGTGATTCCTTTGCTTAGGTGCGATGCTGCTATCACTCAGGCGAGTATCGACAGTTTTCTTAAGAAGTTTTCAGATAGAGAGGTCGCCTTCCTCTATCAGGGGTGTGGTTTAGACGACGCTGGTGTTAAGAAATTGGCCGCTATTAAGACTGTGGTGTTTCATATTGGCGTTGACGCAAAGATATCGGCATCTCATCGCGCGCTTTTGCCGAAAGATAAGTATGTTGATATTAAAGACTGTTTTACGAAGCTAGTGCGCAATGCTGACTACAATGGCGCAGAA
Source organism: Lysobacter antibioticus HS124 (assembly GCF_000336385.2). Taxonomy (GTDB): domain Bacteria; phylum Pseudomonadota; class Gammaproteobacteria; order Xanthomonadales; family Xanthomonadaceae; genus Lysobacter; species Lysobacter firmicutimachus. The sequence continues at coordinate 4,608 of NZ_HG424477.1, forward strand.
TTCTATACGGATAGGCATAAAACATTCGCAGCCTCCGGTTGTGGATTCGGCGATTATGCGACGATAGGTTCGGTATTCCAGGCGGGAGGGTCAACTCCTTACGCTGTCGCAATCCACGCGGCGTACAAAGATCCAAAGACTGGCGATATCTGGGTCGAGCACTTCGTCTCGGATGACAAAGAAAAAGACGATAGTGACGTTGCCACAAAGTTTCTTCAGGCTGCTAAGAAATTGACGGCAGCTGCAACGAAGAGAAAGAAAGAGTTTGGGCAAAACTATTCAATTGACGCGTATGTCGCCTATGTTGCAGGCTCGTATTTCCCGGGGTTGCCGAAGAATAAGCAACATCAGATTGAGCATCATCTTTGTCTGATGCTTGATGTTCTGAGTGGGGATGTTTGATTTTTCTGATTTTAGAAATGCCCGGCCCGTGAATTTAATGAGTCGGGCTTTTTAATTGGGGGGGCATATGTCTGCTGCCAGTAAGTACGTGTTGAAACTGAGTGATCAGGACGTAATTAGGGCTTTTACCACTGTTGCCAATAAGTTTACGGGGCACGGTGTGACGCTGAGTTTTAGCGACACGCTTGGTATGCTGACCCCAGATTTATTGGAGACGTACGAAAAATCTCGTGGATTCGGGCTTAGGAAGGCAACCATAAGCACGGAGATTTGTGAGTGGGGATGGCTACGATTGCGGGTGGAGCACAATGATTCGAATAGTGCGACGCATGACAAATTAACGTTTACTTGGAACGGGTCAGTTGATCGATTGTTTGCCGCAGAATTGGAGTCAGCCTTAGACGTAGCGCTCAGTCGGCCATTGGCAACGGTCGGTAGTAAGGGGGCGCAGCCGCTGGCCGCGCACAGTGAGGTGCTGCAGGCATTGGAAAGTGCGGTGGCAGGTGTGCTTGTCGATGCCACCAAGCACAGGCAGTTGCTCGAAGCGTCCTACCTAAGTAAAGAGGAGGCGTTGACAGCCAGGTTCGATGAAATTCGAGAGCGTGAAATTGATCGCCTTCAGCAAGAGAAAGATAGGGCTGAAAAAAGCCTTGAAGCCAGGGCGGTGGCTCTCGATGAGAAATCTCATGGCTTAGATTTACTACAAAAAAGCTTGATGATCGGAACAATACTCATGTGAGGCGTGAGATCAGGTCGAGTTTGTTGGATATAACAAAAGAGCGTTTGGCGAATTTTGCTGTGTCGAAGGAGACTCGTTTCCAATATTTCGCTGTTCATGGCGCCTCATTGGTTGGAATTGCACTTTTATTTATGACGTCCCTTTCCTACGGGGCGAGGATCGTCGTCGGGGATAAGGGTTATTATTACGCGCCTGAGTCTATACTGTTAATAATAAAGTCTGGATTGCTTGCTGCCGCTGCGGTTGCTTTGGGGGCGTGGTATCTGCGGTGGTTGAATAGATGGCTGCAGAGGATCGCGGATGCTGAATTTAGGTTGCAGCAATTCCGTCTGGATATCGAAAGAGCGTCTTGGCTGGCTGAAACGGTACTCGAATGGAAGTCAACTTCGCAGGAGCCCTTCCCAGAGCTGCTGGCATCGAGATTGTCAGCTGGACTGTTCCAGTCATCCGCATCTGAAACAGAGGATCCGCGCACCCCCGCTGCGCACCTGGCGGATGCATTGCTTGGAGCTGCTTCCTCCGTAAAATTAAAACTGGGAGAGCAGGAGCTGAATCTTGATAGAAAGGGCGTTAGAAGCTTGGATGATTAATAGCTTCTGTATATTTCGTTTATCGTAATTACGATAAACGAAATTGACTGATAAATCGCTGGCGATAATGCTTCGGTCCTCGCTTTTGGAGAGGAACTGAGCATGTCCGCAAATTTTCCGCAAGAAGCGACCGCGGTCCGCATCAACCGCTACGAAAAGGCCGTCCACGACGCCGATCTGGCCACTGCGCGCCGCATCGCGCAGTCGCTGGGCGTCCCGCTCGCCTTCCTCTACGCCGACACCGACGTGCTGGCCGAGGCCATCCTGACCCTGGGCCTACTGTCCAAGTCCGAGCAGCGCAAGGCCGTGGCCGACCTCAAGGCCCGGCTGGCCCAAGCCGGCGCCTCTGCCGAGAAGGGATGAGGCACCGATTGCATCGGTGCTGGCTGTCGGCAGCAGACGACTGTGCTTTTGCCCCGCCTCAGCCGCTGACCTAAGCTGCTTCGCGATCGCGAGGCGGCTGTCAGGGAGGGCGAAACTATGAGTAGCGCCGATGTTTTTAGAGTCTGCACGGCATGGCTCGCGGTCCTGTTTCTCTCGACCCAGGCCGCTTCGGCCGCGCCGCCGGATAACGACGCCGCCCGGGTGCAAGAGCGGCCCGGTGTAGGCATCGACGACTTTCTGCGCTGGCCGCTGCAAGGGCCGCAGGGCTATGACCGGGCGCTCCGCGCTCTATTGGCGCTGTATCCGTCTATTACCGGCCACCAAGACCCGCCGGAGGTGTACAGCCGTAGCCCGGCCGGGCTGGCTGATGGCTTCGTTGCGGCTGGCGTACAGATCGACAACCGATACTGGCATCGCCCGGTGGCGTCGATCTTCGTCGCCGACCGGCCGTGCTACCCGATGCAGCGCGCTGCGGCGCAGGCCGGCCTTCGCTGGCACGCGCCAACGGCACCGGGTTCGGCGCCGCACAGCTTCAGTGCGCGCCGCAACGACATGGAGCTGACGCTTACCGAGTCGGCCGTCCAACCGCATTGTCTGGGCGATATCAGCTTCCTGCACTTGAAGACCGAACGACGGCAGCCGCTTTATCGGCTTAGCCAAGCGTCTGAGTACCCGGACTTGACGCCCGAAGCGGTGGGGCATAGGGCGCTGCGGCTGTTGGATGGACTAGACACGATGGAGCAACTGTCGCTCGATCACGTCATCGCCCAAACCGGCCTGCCGTTGAGGTACGCGCCCAAGGGCAAGGTCCATGCGTTCACGGTGCAGATGCCCGATTCGCCCTGGTACTACGGCCTCAACTATCGCGACGGACAGGGTAGGGCGGTGGAACTCGAATATGCCTATGCCGGCGACACCCAGCCCAAGGGGGCGCCCCTGTGTCCCCTGACGGTCGATGAGGTCGAAAAGCGGCTCAAGGACGATGGCTTCACTCCATGGATCGACGTCGACGAGCTAGGTCGGAACTTGGCCTACTACTTCGAACGCACGCCGCTCATCGTCCGATTGGTTCCGGGCCTGAGTACGTCCGGCAGCACGGCTGGAATGCACCGGTTGTGCCTGGCGCAACTGATGATTACGGCGAAGAACCCACCATGAAGTCCACGGCGATTCCCCGTGGTAGCGTCATTGCGCTGCTGCTGTATTCGATGATGGCAAGCGCCTGCGCGTACGCCCCGAAAGACAAGACACCTACGGGGGCTTTCGACCCGATGCCGGCCGATACTTACAGAATCAGTCAGGCAAGTGAGTATCCCGAATTGACAGCCGAGGAAGCCGGGCGACGTGTGCTGAATCTCGTCGACGTGCTTGAGTCGATGGACGAGCTTTCGCTGGAGCAGGTGATTGCGCGAGCCGGAATTCCGCTCAAGTACGCTCCGGCTGGCAAGGTGTACGCCTTCGCCGTAGAGCTGGCCCAGGACGCTGGGTTCTACAACGTCATCTATCGTGACCAGGGCGGGCGGCGCTTCGTCGAAATACGCTACGAGGCGCCTGACAACCCGCGGACGGCCGACGCATTTCCATGCGCACTGGGTGCGACCGCGGTTGCGGAGCGTCTGAAGGCCCTGGGCTATGGCATGACCACCGACGTCGACGAGATCGGTCGCACGCTGGAACATGTCTTCAGTCGAAACGAAGTGCGCGTTCGGGTCGTGCCGAGTCGGCACAGCATGCCCAGTCCGCTCGGAATAGATTCCTGTGTGGAAGTTTTGACCATTCAGTCGAAAGATTGATGGATGGTGGGCGCCTCAGCGGAACCTACAAAATTCCGTCTTGCCAGTCTCGAAGTGTGCTTATTACCGCGGCGCGCTACTCCTGGTTCTCTGTCAGTTGCAGCAGGGTTCCCGTATGCTCGCCACATCTGCAGAGCGAGCGGTGCATGGAATGCGCAACTTTGAGTTTCGTCGCTTTGAACCGTCGGGACGGGTTGTCGGCCGAGCATCGCGATCGCTATTAGCGGCGGTGGCGCTTCTTGTACTAGGCAGCGCGTGCGCGCACGAGCCCAAAGTCAACCCATCCGTGCCTCCCAAGGAGCCGCACGACATGACGTCGACCGAGCCTTTCCGGCCCAGTTCCCCCTCCGAGTATCCCGAGCTGACTCCGCTGGAGGTCGGCAATCGGGTGCTCCGGCTGTTGGACGGTTTGAAAACCACCGATGGTCTTACCGTTGATGAAGTGGCAGCCAAGACCGGCATTCCGTTGAAGTACGAACCACCCGTGGTAGGGCCCATGGGCTCATCATCAAGCTGCCGGACTCACCCTGGTTCTACAGCGTGATCTTTCGCGGCTCCAAGCCGCCCAAAGCCGTCGAACTGAACTATGCGTACGACGGCGATACTCCGCCGACCGGGCAGCCGCTGTGCGGCTTGGAGTTGGACGTGGTCGCCAAGCGGCTGAAAGATGACGGCTTCATGATGCGGATCGATGAAGATGGGATCGGCCAACCGCTCGCATACATCTTTCGTCGTGACCGTGTCGATGTGATGGCGGTCCTCGGTTCGAGTCCTGCGGATGCGCGGTCGGTAGACCGTCTTTGCATCGGCCACTTATTGATTACCTTGGCTGACTAGCCGGAAATGAATCGGACTTCGGACGGAAATGTGCTTTAAGCGCAGCCGCGGGTATCACGTAGCCGAGGTCATGGCGATGGGGCAGAATGCGGTGGAGCACCGCGTAGCAGCCACGATGAGATATGTATGAAGTGGCTGGAGCGTCTTGCCAAATACTACTAGCGGAAGATTGCGAGGCGAAGCGATGAACGGATTGATCCATGCGCTGGCAACTGCACTGTTGAGTGTTGGACTGGGCGCTAACGCTCATGCGGCCGGTTCGGTCGCGAAGGCGAAATACCCCAAAGAGGTGGTTGGTATATGGCAAGGGGGCGGGCCAACCTGCGAACTGCCGGGGAATCTCGATAGCGATAGCCGGATGGATATCCGGCCTAACAAGCTCGTCGATTACGAGCAGTGGAGCGAGCCGGTAAGCGTGGTTCAAATCTCCACGAGGCCGAAGGCCTGGCGGATCAAGTCTCGCCTCCATATCGACGGGGAGGCTGTGGACAACTACGAGGTTTTCGCCATCAGCGGGGAAGATTCGGGGCTGCTGACGATCATTGACGAGAACAGGTCAGCAAAGTACGTGCGTTGTCGTTGAAGCATCGTAGACCGCGACGAGGAGAATAACGACATGGATCGATTTCAGAACTCGAACGAAGGCATTGCTACGGTCAACTACCGCGTCATCCAAAAAGGGGTGTCGGTCAACATTCCGGTTGGAAGTTTCGATAGCCTGGTGACACACCATCCTTTTGACAATCAGGACGCCGTGGTTTCGAACGGCAGGGTGATTCGCGCGCAGCCTGGGCGGCGTCATGCGCTGATCGGTGGCGAGGTTCAGGAGATCGCTATAAGCGGCGAGCGTGGCGCGCTCAACTTGACCGAGGACCAAGTACTTTTAAAAAAGGATTTCATGCTGGAGGACTCCCGCATTCCTTCAGGCGGTCGTGGTGTTCGCGATGTTGATGTTCCCTCGCCCGTGGCTGGTTATGTTGGACGGTGCAACGCGGCAGAAGGGCTGGTCGACATTTACGACCGTAAGGGCGGAGAGGTCATTGCGCGGATTCGGCATATGCAGCCGATTCACGTCCAAGAAGACACAGAAGTGGCGTACGGGCAGTCGCTGGGTATGCAGAACAACCAGGCGACAGCGAAAGTGCACGTGCACATGGAGGTCGATACGCGTTACTACAAGCATTACGAAAATTATGTCGACGATCTCGTCAGTGGTCGGCTATCCATCGACCCAGCACGCCGCAACCAGGGCATCGGAGCCCGTCCCGTCATCGACGATGGGGTGATCCGCATCGGTGAGACATCCGGCGTCGTCGAGCAGTTGCAACGCGTACTCAACGAGCAAGGCTACTTGGATGCCAATGGTCAGCGGCTGCCGGAGGACGGGGTCTACCGGCTATCGATGCAGGCCGCGGTTATTCGCTACCAAGATGCCAACGGCTTGCCGCGTACCGGCGATATCGATCCGGCGACGTTGCAGCAGGCCTTGCCGCGCGTGTTTCCGTCGGAGTTGAACCGTCCCCTGGAGGAGCGCGGTCTGCCGAGCTATCTCGGTCCGCTCGGTGCGGTCGGGCCTGCCGCGGCGCCCAGGAACGATCCCTTCCTGGTCCAAGCCGAGGCTGCGGTTCGGCGGATGGAGCAGGGGCTGGGACGGGGCTACGACGAGAACAGCGCGCGGCTGGCGGCCAGCGTGGCCGGCATGGCGCGCGAGGCGGGGCTGTCGAAGATCGACCACATCGTACTGAGCCAGGGTGCCGGCACGGTCCGCCCCGGCGAGTTCGTGTTCGCGGTGGAGGGCGCCTTGAACGACCCGGCGCATCGGCGTGCGCACATGCGGACCGACGAAGCTTTGGCCCAGCCGGTCGAACGGTCGTTGGAGAAGCTGCAGGCGGCCAACGAGGTTCAAGCCCGGCAGGCCACCCTGGAGGCCGATCAGCAAGGCCAGCACATGGCCCATCAGCCGCGAACGGTGTGAAGGGCATCGGCATGGCCCGATGTCCTTTAGCCGCGAAGTCGACCCAGGGCAGGTTATGAACAAGCCAGCGTTGATGGTTGCCGCCTATCTGTGGTTTCCGCTGCGGGCAGTTGCTGGTGCGAATTGCGGTGAAACCCATGAACAGTGCTGGGTAGCAATAAGAGGGATTGGGGCATGACTTTCAGGTGCATCAAGCATGCCGCTCTGGCGCTGGCCTTGTCGACGGCGTGTGCGGCCGCGGCAGCGGTCCGCCCTGCCGCCGCTGCGACCGCGACGCCGACCACGGCGGCGGCAGCGGAGGAGGACTGCTTTTCCGCTAGCGACCTCGCAACGCGCGAGCAGTGCTTCTTCAAGATGTCCGATGACGAGATTGCCGAGTGCGAGCGCATACGGCTGTTCGCATGTAGGCCTTATCGCGAGATGTATCGCTTGGATGAGGAGCTAGCCGCCTTGCAGCGCGAGGCCTTGGCCAGCGCGCGCAAGCGCTTCGCTTCCTATGTGGACGGCGATCCGGCTTATCTGGACGACTTGGCCGATTACCTGGCCAAGTCGGGTCAGGCCTGGGCGCAGTTCCGCGACATGGATTGCCTGCTGGAACCGCTCGCGCAAGGCATGTCGCGGCGCGAAGCCGAAAACTTGACCGAAGCCTGCCGTGCCGAGCGAACCCGGGCGCGTATCGCTCAACTGCGGAGTTTGTTCTTTCCGGGGGAGCGGTAGTCGGCGCTGGTTGGGGGAGGTAGGGGGACCGGACCGATGGACCGCTGGCGCGGCGACAAGGAGATCGATGTGGCGAGCAATGGGGCAGCTTTTTCGTGTGCGGTGGGTGTTGCCGCACTGGCTTGCGTGGTGGCGTTGTACGCCCATGCGGGCCAGCACGCGGAGTTCGCCGGCGACTGGGTGTATTCCAATTCCTGCCGCTTCGGCCACTTCGTCAATATGGAGATCACCCAGCAGGGCGCCAAGATCGCAGGGTCCTGGGCCGACGGCAGTCGCGTGCGCGGTTGGAATGGTGAGCTGCAGGGCGACGTGCGCGATGGGCGGGCCAGTCTGCGCCTGTGCACGCAGGACGACGCAAAGCCGGACTACGCTTGCCCGAACTTCGGTCAGGAGGCGGGCTATCTGCAGCGGTCCGGGCAGACGCTGCTGTGGTTCAGGTCGTCGTACATGGCGGAGCCGTACGCCGTGCTGGTGCCTGCGGGCAGCGAGGCGGACCGGGACCACGGCGAGGTCGATTGCCCGGACGAGGGCTAGCCACGCGTTTCGATCGCCGCGATACGTCGCCGTGGCGCGAAAGGCGCTGAAGTTCGGCATTCGGCGGCCGCCGACGTCAGGACGGGGGCGCCCGCGGCGCCCCCCGTCCATCGCCCAGCTACCGACCGCTGCGGTCGGCGCCGCCGACTTCGATCACGACGGCCGCGGCGCGGTCGGGCGCGTGCCGCCGTTGGCGCGTTCTGCGACGCCCGGGTTCCAGGCCAGGGTGCTGGCGTTCTTCAGGTGCGCGACGATGCCGTCGACGATCGTGTCGAGCAGCGGATGCGGCAGGTCGTGGCCCATGCCTTCGACGCCGTTCTGCGGGCCGCCCAGCCATTGCGCGCCGGGAATGGCGTCGCGGGTGGCGCGGCCGCCGGAGACGTTGATCAGCGCGTCTTCGTTGCCGTGGACGACCAGGGCCGGCAGGGTCAGGGTCTTGAGCGCCTTGGTGCGGTCGCCGGCGAGCAGGATCGCGCCGACCTGGCGCGCGCCGCCGCCGGGGTGGAGCGGGGCGCCGGTCGGGCCGACCGAGCGGTCGTAGGCGGCTTCGGCCAGCGCGCGGCGGCGCCCGGCTTCCGCGGCGGCATGGGTCTTCGAGCCGATCAGGTTGTACAGGCCGACGATGTGCTCGATCGCGGCGTCGCGGTCGCTCGGCAGCGGCTTGAGCAGGGCTTCGATCACGCCGGGCTGCGGGTGGCCGACCAGGAGGCTGCCGGTGGTGCTCATGATCGAGCACAGGCTGCGCGCGCGGTCCGGATAATCGATCGCCAACCGCTGCGCGATCATGCCGCCCATCGAGGCGCCGATCACGTCGGGCCGGTCGATGCCGAGGTGGTCGATCAACTGCACGGCGTCCTTGGCCATGTCGGCCAGGCGGTAGCCGTCGGCCGGCGGTTCCCCGGTCCGCCAGGTGGTCAGGCCGCTGTCGCGGTTGTCGAAGCGGATCACGTAGTGGTCGGCTTTCAGCGTGTCGACCAGTTCTTGCGGCCAATGGATCAGCTGCGAATTCAGGCCCATGATCAACAGCACGGGCGGGTTCTTCGGGTCGCCTTCGACCCGGTAGCACAGCTTGACGTCTTCGAGTTCAACGAATTGGTCTTCGGACTTGACGGCCATGAAGGTTCTCCGCGATGGGCATTGGGGGAAATGCGCAGGGATCTGGAACGTCCAACGTGTCTGGATTGCGACTCGCGCGATCGGGTTCGTCTGTCGTGGAGGCGAACTCGCCCGTGCCGCGTCGTGCCGGCGGCGACGTGCTGAGTGCGCGAGTCCGCCGCCGAAGCCTGTCGACGCGGCTTCGGCGGGTGCTGCTGGATATACGCTTGCATCGGATTCGATTCCGAGACGGCGTAATCGGACTTCGCCGGAGCGCGAAAGGATCACCGAAGCTAACCAAGGCGCACGGACGCTAACCGCCGTTCGGGCGCGTTCTCCGAGCGGTCGCACACCTGCATCGCGCGTCGCGTCGCGATTGCGGCGTGAGACGCCCCGCGAGGTTCCGGCGATTCGCGGAACATGCGCTGCGTTCTGCGCCGGTGTGCGCGGCGTCGGTCGGCGGGCTGTCCCCGCCGGATGCTTAACCGCGTTCGCCTCTACGGCGCCGGTGCGACGCTTTTGCGCCCAGCGGAATCCTTTGTGGTCATTGCACACCGAGGAGTCCGCATGTCCCGTCCATACGTCGCCCTGTTCTGCATGCTGTTGGCCGCCAGCCCGGTCGCTGCGGCCCAGCCGGCCGAATGCACGAAGTTGAATTCAACCTCGCAAATGGCTCGGGCGCGCGGCGCCGTGTTGATAAAACACGGGGACGAGCGCTACCTGCTGCGCCTGGCCAAGGAGTGCGACAGCGTCGCCAGCGCACGCCATCTGCGCATCGTGACCGACGGCGCCGAGCACCTGTTGTGCCCGCAGGGCAGCGAAGTGGTCAGCCCTTCGCGCCGTTGCGCGGTGACCTCGGTAGAGACGATCGACGCCGCCGAGTTCGAGCGCGCCCGGCTGCATCGCTACTGAGGCTCGCGCGTTCTGGCGGAACCGACGCTCGGCGGACTGGTTGAAGGCGCGCTACTGGCGGTCGGCGCGATGTGCCTACAATGGCAGCGAGCCGCCCGTGCGCGGCTGCCCACAAGGCCCGAAACGCAAGGACGACGATGCAACAAGCGACGGTTCGAACCGGCAGCGGCCGGGACATCCTTCGTGGCGCCGGCGGGCGCCGCTGGGGCGCCGCGATCGCGCTGATCCTGGCTGTCGTTCTTGTGCCGGGCGCTTACGCAGAGGAGGAGTCGCAGAACTCCGCTGCTGCCGACCGCGACCCCGACTGCATCGGCATCGGCGATACTCGGCAACGCGAAGCCTGCTTCGCCCGCTGGCCCGACAGCCGCATCGCAGAATGCGAGCGGATGCGGCTGTCCGCCTGCGCACCGTACCGCGACATGCACCGCCTGGAAGCGCGGCGGCTGAGCGTGGCGCGCTCGCTGATGAACCTGCTGCGGGCGAAGTACGCCAGCTACGTCGAGAACGACCCGGCCTATGTCGACGACCTGTCGGCCTACCTGCGCGCGGACGAACAGGCCTGGGCCGCGGCGCGCGATGCCGCGTGCGCGCTGGACCCCTTTGTCCAGGGCATGGCCCGACGCGAGGCGCCCGGACTGACCGAGGCCTGCCGAGTCGAGCGGACCCGGGAGCGAGTCGAGGCCCTGGAGGCCAGGAAAGCTGCGTTGCTGCGAGCAGCCGGAGTGGAGTGAGGTGGCGGTTCGCGTCTGTGGGAAGAGCGTTGTTGGTCGCCGGCGCCCAGCACGATAAGGATACGGGCATGACAGTATTGCGTTACCACGACGGCCAAGCGGTTCGACTCGGTGACGATGTGCGCTGGGGCAGCGAAGGGCGCGGGACGGTGGTGGTCCTGATCGCCGAACAGAAGGCCGTGCCTGGCTACACCGGGGTCGAGGCTCAGGGGCCTTCCCTCTGCGGCTGTGGCGGTGCCGGCGCGAGCGGCGACTGATTGCCGGACCCGCGCCGCAAACAAAAAACGGGCCGCAATCGCGGCCCGTTCTCTTAAGCCGTAGCGTTCGCCCGGCTTACTCGGCGAACTTGCCCGTTCCCACATCGAACCACGGCGTGCACAGCGACTGCGTCTGGACGCCGGCTTCGCCGGCCGCCCAGATCGTGCCGTGGGCGGTCTTGGTGGGAATGCGGAACTGCTTCTGCTCGAACGGCGCCACCGCGACGCACCAGCGCACGCGCTGCGGCGCCTGGTCGCCGAAGCGATGGACGAATTGATCGGCGTGTTCGCCGCCGGCCTTCAGTTCCAGGGCCAGCCCGGCGTGGCCGAGCGGGTCCATCGGGTTGGCGGCGGAGGCCGGCGCCGGGGCATGCAGCAGGGTGATGCCGCCGTCCTGGGTTTCCAGCCGCGGCGCGCCGATCGGGCCGGGGTTGTAGACGGCGCCGGCGCGGTCGCCGTAGCTGCCGCGGTCGAACACGGCCAGGGCGCGGTCGGCGCTGCCGTTGCGCAGGCGGTAGCGCACCAGCAGGGTGTTGCTGGCGGCGGTGTACTGGAACTCGGCGTGCAGGCTCACGTCCTGGCCGTCCTGCACGCGCAGGCGGGTGTCGGCGGTGGCGGCGGTGGATGCGGGTTGGGCGTTCATTGGGGTGTCTTCTGCAGGATGCGGTAGGCCATGCGCGCAGGCCGCGGCGGACAGGGCGGTCAGCACGGCGGCGGCGGCGAGCGCGCGTCGGGTGCGGGCGGCGGTGGTGCGGGTCGCGGTCATCTAGCGGCTCTCGGCATGGGTCGATTCACGGTAAGGCCAGGGCGTGTCGCGCCGGCGCGAAGGCCGGCGCCTGCGCTCAGCGGCGCATGCCGCCGGCGCTTTGGGTCGGCTCGGCCTGGGTCTGCTGGGCTTGCGCCTGCGCGGCCTGCTCCTGGCGGTCGGCGGCGTGCATGGCCTCGTGGCGCAGCTCCTGGCCGGCGGCTTGCCCGGCGAGTTGGCGGGTGGCGTCGCGGGCGGCGTTGCGGTCGCCGGATTCCATCGCCTGCAACAACGCGTCCAGATGGGCGTGGTTGTGGTTGTGCCCGCCGTTGCCGCCGGCGCCGGTCGCGCTGGGGTTGCCCGGGGCGGAGAAGGCGCTCTTGGCGTCGACGCTGTAGTTCTGCCGGCGCGCCAGGCCCATCTCGTCGCGCATGCCGTTCTCGGTCAGGTTGGCGGGGTTGGTCTTGGTGTCGGGCGTGGCCGCGTTGCGGTCGAAGTCGAAGGCGACACCGCTGTTGTCCAGGCCCACCGCCTGGCGCTCGAAGTTGCGCACGCTGCCCGAGTCCGGGCCGGTGCCGCTGTACACGCCCTGCTGCAGGGTGCCGCCGGTGATGTTGTAGGCGTGCGACATCTCGTGGTGCAGGACCACGGTCGGGGTTTCGAAGAAGTCGCTGTGGAAGGACGGGTTGTAGCTGATCACCGAATCCATGCCGGCGCCGCGCGTGGTGACGCCGGTGGCCGGGTCGGTCTGCAGGAAGGCGTCGTTGGTCAGCGAGGGGCCGGCGTAGCCGTTCATCTCGTTGCTCAGCTCGGTGATGCTGACGCTGTGGCCGGTGCCGACGAACGCGTTGGCGTTGCGGTCCAGCTCGGCCAGCATCTCGCGGCCGTTGTTGGACGAGCGCAGCATGTCCAGATCGGCCTCGACCCGCTGGCGGAACGCGTCCGACGAGCCGGCGGCGACGGTGACGCTGGCGCCGACATGGGTCGTCATGTCGACTTCGACCTGGGTGTTGCGCGCGCCGCGGGTGGCGGTGACGGTGTCTTCGCCGCTCTGGCCGTAGACGGTGTCGCGGCCGGCGCGGTTGTCGACGGTGTCGGCGCCGGCGCCGGTGTAGATGCGGTCGTTGCCCTGGCCGCCGCGCAGGACGTCGGCGTCCTGGCCGCCGGACAGGATGTCGTTGCCCTGGCCGCCTTCGAGGGTGTCGGCGCCGCGCCCGCCCTCGATGTAGTCGCGGCCCTGACCGCCGCGCAGGATGTCGTCGCCGTCGCCGCCGTAGACCACGTCGTTGCCGGCGCCGGCGTCGATGGTGTCGTTGCCGGTGTTGCCGAACACGTCGTCGCGGCCGCGGCCGGTGTTGATGACGTCGTCGCCGGCGCCGCCGTCGACGCGGTCGCGTCCGCGCCCGGTGGTGATGGTGTCGTTGCCGTCGCCGCCCTGCACGTCCATGTTGACGCGCACGTTGGAGGCGGCGTGGATGACGTCGTTGCCGTCGCCGCCGCGCACGCCGAGCTGCTGCTGGGCGGCGAGGGTGATCTCGAACGGCTGGCCGTTGATGTTGACGTCGAGCACGCCGTTGGCGCGCTGGCTGACCCGCACGTTGTCGTCGCCGGCGCCGCCGTTGATGACCAGGGTGTCGGCGAACTGGTCGCCGCCGGTCACCTGCTCGCGGCTGATGACGATGTCGCCCTGGCGGAACAGTTCCTGCGAGACGATGCCCTTGCCGTCGGGCGTGCTGCGCGAGGTGTCGGCAGCGGGGCTGCCGGGCGGAACGACGCCGCCGTTGATGACGATCGGGGTGGGGCCGGCCATAAAACGATCTCCTTGGCGTTGCAGTGGCTGACGGTGAAAGGCGCGCGCGGCGCAGCCGTGTTCCTGCCGCGCGGCCTGGAGGTCGCCCGCTGCGGGCGACGTGGTGTGCCGACTATAGGGCGGGCCGCGGCGGCGAAGGAACTCGGGTCGTCCCCGCCCGTGCCTGCGGCCGCCCCGCCGGTCGGCGAAGCTGCACTCTGCCCCGGCCGGTGGCCGCGAAATCGGGAGCGCAGTCACAGGAACGGGTTGGGTCGCGCGGTCCGGCCACGGTGAAGGCGGTCCGGCGCAGGGGACGTTCAGGATTGGCTTCGGAAGGGCGGGGCCGGCGATGCCGTATCCTGCGGCCTGGCCGCCCGCTGCCGGGGAAAGGCGGAACGGAAAGGACTCCCATGAATCGTCGCATCGCCTTGTGCATCGGCGTCGCGGGTTACCACGCGGACGCGCTGAAGTTGGACAATCCAGTCAACGATGCGCGGCGCATCCATGCCGCGTTGCGTAACCGGGGCTTCGATTCGACCCTGCTGCCGGACCCGACGGCGGACGAACTCATCGATGCCCTGACGGTTTTGCGAGCGAAGATCGAAGACCCCGCGGCCGGGCGGCTGCTGAGCGTGGTGTACTACGCCGGACACGCGATCGAGATCGGCGGTTTCGGCGTGCTGCTGCCGGCCGATACCCCGGCGCCGGTGACCATCGGCCCGATCCGCCGCAGCGGCGTACCCGTGCTGGAGGTCGTCGCCGCGCTGAAGGCCGGGCGCGGGCCGAAGGTGGTGATCGTGGATGCGTGCCGCAGTGCGATCGATGGCTGGAGCGACCTGCAACTACGCGATTTCGCCGCCTGGGCCGATAGCGAAACCAAGCGACTGGCGGGTGTGGACGTAGCCGGCGACTTGGCGCTCGCTTATTCCACCGCGTCGGGACAAACGGCTTCCGATGGCCGCACAGGCAGCCGCAACAGCCTGTACTGCGAAAAGCTCGAAACGGCCCTGTTGCGCCACGATGTCTCCATCGTGGAGGCGCTGACGCACTGCGGGCAGGAAGTGATCGCCGATACCGACGCCAAGCAGCGGCCGTGGGTGTACACGAACCTGAGCGGCAAGGCGGGGTTCAGCGATCTGCCGGCCTATGCGCTTGCGTCTTCGACCACCTTGGTCACGCAGCGCGGTGCGGTTACGCGGTTGCATGCGCGGGCGATGGACGGCGCGGTCGTGGCGAACCTGCATGCGCGCTTGCAAGTGCTGCACGACGGCGAGCTGGGCGGATTCATCGTGCACGGCCCGGCGTACACCGCAGCGGCAACGTGGGAGGACGACGTGTTTCTGGCCGGGCCGCATGCATTCGTATCGCTCGACACCCGCGCCGAGGCGCGGCAGGGAGCGGAATTTTTGCCGACAGCGGATGTGGCGATCGACTGCGAGGAGGTCCACGGCATCGCCGTATCTCCCGGCGGCGAGTTCGCGATCGTTCACGGCCAGGCCGGCTATGCGGTCATGAAGCGAAGCGATGGCGGCTGGCGCCAGCATTGCGTCGGCAAGCGGCCCGAGTGCGTGTACAGCGCGGTATTCCAGTCCGATCGCGTGGCCTATCTGGGCGGGTACGGCAACCATGTCGTGCGGCTGCGCTTGGACGGCGATACGCCGCGTGCGGACAGGATCGCGCTCGGCCGTTCCCTGCACGTTTACGATCTGGCCTGGCTCCCCGGACGAAACACGCTGGCTGCCGTATGCAACGATGGCTGGGTGGTCTGGATCGACCTTGCCGACGACACGGTCGAGCGTCTGCGGATGTTCGAATGGCCCAGCGTCGACGTGCCGGGCGCGTACGGACGCTTGCGCCGCGCCCAGCTCTCGCCGGACGAAGCCAGCCTGTATCTCGCCGACCGCGACCGGTTCGAGGCCGAAAACGGCGACGAGTTCTGGTTGCGGACCCAACATGCGCCGCGGCCGCCGGGATACGACTTGTTGTGCTGCGACGTGGCCGAGCAGGGCAGACTACTCGCGATCGGCGCCGACGCGGGACTGGTCTTCCTGGTCGATACTCGCAGCCGCGAGCACGTCGCCACCCTGGACGCGGGCAGCGACATCGGCGTGCGGCTGCAATGGATGACCTGCGCCGGCGACGGCGCGATCCACGTGCTGGGCCAGGACAACATCGTGCGTTGCTTCGAGCCGGTTCGGCCGTACGTGTGACACTCCCGCCCATGCCGGCGCTCGGCGCGGCATAACCGCCGCAAACGGCGCGATGAGCGCAACTTTTGGTTGTCGTTTCCGGCTTGCGCGACCTGAAGTAGGCTCGTGCCCAGACCTCGACAGGGTTGGGTCGGTTCGCTCGGCGTTCGCCGGCGGTGTCGGCGGTGTCGGCGGGGTGCGATGGCTTGCCAGGGAGGCATGGATGCGTGGCGTGTTTCGTTGCTTTGGTTGGCTGTCGGTATTGAGCGTCTGCGCCTGCGGCCCCGGGCCGACGGCCGACGAATTGGCCGCCCGGTACCAGCGCAACCCGGCGCCGAAGCGGCCGTACCGGACCGAGCTGAAGACCGCGGATACGCCTGGGCCGTTCGCCAGAGCCGAAGGCTTCGTCGGTTTCGAGGCCCCCAACTGCACCTACATCCCCGACCGGATCGCGGGCGCGAGGTCGATGCCGTCGATCGATCTGCCTATGGCCTTTTCCAAGGTCGACGAGTCCACCTTCGTGGCGACGATCTACGCCGATGCGATGCTGGATCAGGACTACCGGCTGGGCGACGGCGTCTGCCACCGGGAACTGCGGAGCGTGAATGCCTGGCTCACGGCGACGAGTGCCAAGACCGATACCAGATACGTCGTCAACTTGTCTGGCGACGAGGCGATCGCACGAAGGTCGCAAACCAACTGCTACGTCATGGACAGATACCCTGGCGACGATCCGGAGGGGGGGCGGAATCCGGAAATCAACGTCGCGACTGGTTCAAGCCGGAATTCCAGAATCAACTGTTCTCAATCACCATGACGGCGAAGGCCGGGAAACCATGAGGACGACGGCCAAGTTTGAATCCGCCCGTGTCCCGCTACTTTGGGTTGCCGTTGTTGCCGTCCCGCGCCTGCCGTAAGCTCTGCCGTAACAGATCCGAGCCGGCTTGTCCTGCGTTGATCGCCGACGTGCCGCGTTCCATAACCGTCCTGCCATGGAGGCATCGATGCGCGGTGTGTTTCGCAGCTTTTGCCTTCTGCTGGCGATGAGTACTTCCGCCTGTAGCGCTCCCGAGGCCGCCATGAACGCCGAAACCCCCACCTCCGACTCCGCGCCGTCGATGGCCGAGCTGGAAGCCAAGTACCAACGCAACCCGGCGCCGAAGCAGGCGTACCGGATCGAGCTGAAGGTGGCGGATGCGCCGGGGCCGTTTGCGAGGGCCGAGGGATTCGTGAGCTATGAGGCGCCGAACTGCACCTTTATTCCCAACCAGATCGTAGGGGTGCGCAAGCGCCCGTCACACACATTGCCGATTGAGTTCGCCAAGGTCGACGAATCTACTTTCGTCGCGACGATCCACGCTGATGCGATGCTGGATGAGGACTATCTGGGCGAGGGTGTCTGCCACTGGGAACTGATGGGCGTGAGTTCCTGGCTCAAGGCGACCGGAGCCAAGACCGACATAGGCTACCTCGCCAATCTGGCTGGCGATGAGGTACGCGCTCAGAAGTTCCGCACTAACTACTATCTCAAGGACGAGTATCCGGGCAATGATCCGGATGAGCGTCTCGACCCAGGCGAACTGGATCGCAACAAATTCACGCCGGAGTTCCAGGGGCAGCTATTCACCATTACCTCAATAGCCAAGGCAGGGACGCCATGAGCCTCAGCAGCCAGCAATATGCCAACCTCGCCGAAGATGCATACAACCCTCGTGAGAAAGGTAAAGACGTCACCCTTGAGGGTGTGACGTACACAGTGCTAAAGCACGTCGACAAGCCATCAGGCTATCAGGGTACGATCTATCGGCGCCAGGATACCGGGGAAATCATCGTCGCCCATCGTGGCACCGAATTTGACCGAGAGAAGCTCAAGGACGGTCTGACCGATGCCGGCATGGTTACATCTCGTACCAATGTCCAGGCTAAGGACGCGATCGCATTGACGCGCGATGCCTTAGAGATAGCGGAAGAACTTGGCCGCGGTAAGCCGTCGCGACCCGAAGTCACCGTCACCGGCCACTCCCTCGGCGGCACCCTGGCGCAAATCACCGCCCACCACTACGACCTGCGCGGCGAGACCTTCAACGCCTACGGCGCGGTCAGCCTGGGCTACCGCATCCCCGAGAGCGGCAACCGCGTCACCAACCATGTCATGGCCGGCGATCCGGTCAGCGCGGCCAGCGACCACTACGGCCAGGTCAAGGTTTACGCCACCGCGCAGGAAGTCAAGTCGATGCGGGACAGCGGTTATGAGAACGACCGCAGCACCCTGTTCGACGCACGTTCGTCCGTGGGGGCGGCCAAGAAGATGGTCGGCACCTCGCACAGCATGCACAACTTCCTCAATGTCGACGCCCACGATAAACCGGACCGTTCCGTGCTCGGCGATCCCCAGGCGCAGCGTCTGGCGCAGCAGTACGATCCGATGATCGACAAGTACCGCAACGATATCGAGAGCCTGCGTCGCGGCGTGACCAACACCTTCCGCGATCCGGTGGGGAAAGCAGGCGACTTGATCGACGAGATCCGCGGTCCGCTCAAGCCGGGCGAGCCGGGGCGCAAGGAACACCGGCACGAGGCGCCGGCGCGGCCGGAGCGCAATGCCTCGCCGTGGCACCCGGCGCCCTATGGCCCGGCGCTGCGGGACTACATCCATCCGGGCAAGACGCCGACCTTGAATCCCGGCTTTCCGATGCGTGCGACCACCTCGCTCGACGACAACCCCTCGGCTTTCGTCGACCGCATGCTGGCCGCCTCGCAGAACGGCGATCGCGACGCGTTCCGGCAGATGACCCAGCAGGCCGCCGCGGCGACGCCGGGCCGCGAGCTGCGCAACGACGCAGTGGCGACGGTCGATCGCCAGGAGCAGGCCTTGGCCCAGCAGGCGATGCAGCAGGCCAACGAGCAGGCCGCACCGGCGCGCACCGGGCCACGCATGGCCTGATCGGGGCCCGGCTGCCGTAACCGGCCCAGGGAATGCAGATTCGCGTCGGGACGCATCAGGAGCAGGCATGCAACAGGACGAGTTGATGGCGCTGATCAGCAAGACCGCGGTCTTGATGGAGCAGTTCGAGCGTCGCTGCGAGGAGATCGAGAAACAGCAGCTCGCGGTGTCCCAGCAGCTGCAGCATTTGGCGCAACAGGTGCCGGGCGTGGTGCGGCAGTCGGCCGACGAAAGCCTGCGCAGCCTGCCGGGGGCGGTGATCGGCAAGGTCGAAGGCGGGCTGTCGCAGCCGGTCGGCGCCTACGAAAAACGTCTGCAGGAAGCCGGCGCCTTGCTGCAGGAAGGCTCGCAAGGGCTGGCGGCGCAGATCAAGCGCATGGAATGGCTGCACAAGCAGTTGGTGTGGAAAGTGGTCGGCGCGGCGCTGGGCAGCGTGCTGCTGCTGCTGGCCGGCGGCGGCTGGCTGCTGTGGCAATACCGCGCCGACATCAACGAGAACCGGATCACCGCCGACCTGTTGCGCGCCTACAACCAGGCCGACGTGACCCTGTGCGGTGGGCGCCTGTGCGCCAACGTCGACATGAAGGCCAAGCCCTACGGCGACGACAAGCGGTATCGGCCGGTGCAGGCGCGGCAGTAAGCGGCGCCGCCGCCATCGCCGATGCCGCTGTTGCGATGAGTCCGTTGGCGGATGCGACACCGGCCCTTCGGTCGAATTCGCCGTAGTTGCGATTTCGCGGTCGCGGCTTACGCCGCTCCTACAAGGACTCATGTAGGAGCGGCGTAAGCCGCGACCACCGAAGCGGTCGACGCTAGCGCCGCGTCCGAAGCCCAGATCCTCCCGGCGCAACTTCGACGCACGGATCCGCTCTTCTTGGCCTCATGCGCCGCCGCCGGACTATCGTCCGTTTCGCAGGCCCGCGCGGCCCAATACCGGCCAGCCGCCGACCGCTCGCAGCTCCGTCGCCCACCGGCGCCACGACGCCGTCGAAACCGCAGCTCCCCATTCGTCGATGAGAAGAACCGCGCCGATCCCCGGCGCGCCCTCATCCTCGGGAGCCCGCCATGCGCAAGATCATCGCCGCCCTGCAGCTGTCGTTGGACGGCTACATCGAAGGCCCGCACGGCGAACTGGACTGGATCGACAGTTGGGAGGACCGCTTCGGCCTGCTCGACCGGGTCGACACCTTCCTGCTCGGCGCACGCATGTACCCGGCTTACGAGGCCTACTGGAGCGCGATCCAGGCCGACCCCGGCGCGGTGCTGCCCTGGGTCGGCCGGCGTGCCCTGCCGTTCGAGATCGAATACGCACGCCTCGCTGCGGTCACTGCGCATGTGGTGCTGTCGCGTACGTTGCCATCGGCCGGCTGGGCGCAGACCCGGATCGTGCGCGAGTTGGACGAGCTGCGCGCGCTCAAGGCCCAATCCGGACGCGACATGCACGCCCTCGGCGGCGGCGCCTTCATCGCCAGCCTGCTCAACGCCGATCTGGTCGACGAGTTGTGCCTGGTCGTACACCCGGTATTGCTGGGCGCGGGCAAGCCGCTGTTCGCGGGCCTCCATGGACGGCGGCGCCTGCGGCTGGCCGAGGCCAGGGCGATGTCGGACGGGCTGGTGCGCTTGTCCTACGTTCTGCGCTGAGGTCTGGCGTGGACGCAGTGCGAGGGGCGCTTCATTCGGTTCCGCTCCCCATATAGACCTGGTAGCGCCCGATCCTGCCGACTTCGGCCACGGCCGCCTGCACGTCCGCACGCGCCAGCATCGTTTCGCGCGCCTGCCGATAGGCGACGTCGCCGGGCAACGGCTCCACCGTCTGGAACTGCTGCATCCACTCCAGCGCGTCGGCGCGATCGGCGGTCGATGCGAGCAGCTCGGCGGCCAGACGCGCCGCGTCGTCGATCCGTTGCGCGCGCAACAGCGACTCCAGGTACACCAACGGGCCGTCCTGGCGATGCTCGCGCAGGTAGTGCAGCGCCGCGGCCACGCCGTCGCGGTCGCGCTTGGCCAAGGCGGCGCAGAGCTTGTTGGCCTGCATGACCATGCGGCCGTAGCCGGCCAGATCGGGACCGGTGCGTTGCAGTTCGGCCAAGCTGTCGTCGGGGCGATCCAGGCCGCAATACAGCGTGGCCAGGTTCAACGATTGGCTGACGTTGGGCAGGCCGTCTTCGGTGAGCCGGCTGGCGCGGGTCATTTCGGCCACGGCTTCGTCGATGCGGCCGAGGCGACGCAGCGCGATCGCGCGTTCGTTCAGCACCCAGCTCTGCTGCCGGATATCGTCGAACGCGGGTTGGCCGTCTGGCGCTTCGGCGATGCGCGCGGCGATTTGTTCGGTCAACGCCAAGGCTTCGCGGTGCATGCCGGCGACCAGCATCGCCGAAATGAGCTGCACCCTTATCTCGAGGCCGCGCGGCGTGGCGTCGGCTTTCTCGCGCAGACTCTCGACCATGCCGATGGCGGCATGCTCGACGTTGAAGGCCCAGCTGTCGGCCTCGACCAGGAAATCGAAGCGCTTGTCGCTGCGCAACCGCACCAGGCTCAGCGGGTCGGCGATGCGGCGAACCACACCGCGCGCGGCCTCGTGCTCGCCGCGTTCGACGTGGCGCTCGAGCAGGACGAACCACAGTTCGCCGTCGTCGCCGGTCAGGCTGTGCCAGTTGGCGTCGTACAGCGCCCGTACCAGACCGAAGCGCGTCTCCGACTCGCGGTCGAGCCGATTGACCAACTGGAAGATCATTTGCTCGTCGATGTTCGGCAGCAGCTCGGGCCAGTACTCGACCAGGTGGATGAAGGCCCGTGCCGATTCGTTGTGCCGGTGCAGGTTGAATTCGATCGCGCTCAGCCGGTACCAGCCGTCCGGATCGTTGGGGTCGGCCGCGTTCGCCTGCCGGTACAGGCCCGCGGCCCGGGGGAGGTCGTTGAGCTTGACCGCCGATGCGGCGGCGGCGGTCAGCGCTTGCAGCCGCTGCGCCGCGTTCAGACGGGCGAATTCCGGCTGCGCGATCAGCTCGCCGAAGGCGCGGTCGGCGCTGGCGTAGTGCTGGTTGTGCGCCAGCGCGACGGCGTCGGCAATGCGCTGGCGGAAGAACCGGCTTTCCGCCTCGTCGGCGACGATGGCCGGCGCCGGCGTTTGCCCGGCTTCGGCGGGCGCCGTCGCGCACAAGCCGAGCATCAGCCCGCCGAACGCGACCCGCAATACGGCTCCGTGCATCTGTTTCCCCATCCCCTGGTCGCACCCGGCCAAGCCGGTTTCGTATGTTTCGCCGCCGCGGGGGCGGCGAGGGCGCTCAGCTTACGGGAAAGCCGGAATGTGCCGATACCGGGCGCGGGCCGCGGATCCGGCGATGGACGGGCGGAACAGGGCGCGAGCCGTGAAGCCGCGCCCTCGCGCCCGATCACGCACAGTCCACCTTGCTGCAATGCACAATAATGGCCCTATGAGCGCCCTTCCCACCGCCTCCGCCCCGCTGCCGCCGCGCCGGGTGGCCCTGATCCTGTTCGGCCTGGCCATGGGCGGTTTCGCCATCGGCACCAGCGAGTTCGTGGTGATGGGCCTGATCACCGAGATCGCCCGGGCGATGGGCGTCACCGAGCCGCAGGTCGGCCACGTCATCAGTGCTTACGCGCTCGGCGTGGTGGTCGGCGCGCCGGCCTTGGCCTTGCTGGGCGGGCGCATGTCGCGGCGCAGCCTGCTGCTGGCATTGATGGGTTTCTACGCGGTCGGCAATCTCGCCAGCGCGCTGGCGCCGGGCTATTCCAGCCTGATGCTGGCGCGCTTCGTCGCCGGCCTGCCGCACGGCGCCTACTTCGGCATCGCGGCCCTGGTGGCGGCGCGCATCAGTCCGCCGGAGCAACGCGGCACCGCGGTCGGCAGGGTGATGCTGGGGCTGTCGATGGCCTTGCTGATCGGCAATCCGCTGGCGACCTGGCTGGGCCAGGCCTTCGGCTGGCGCTGGGCGTTCG
Source organism: Lysobacter antibioticus HS124 (assembly GCF_000336385.2). Lineage (GTDB taxonomy): Bacteria > Pseudomonadota > Gammaproteobacteria > Xanthomonadales > Xanthomonadaceae > Lysobacter > Lysobacter firmicutimachus. The sequence continues at coordinate 27,201 of NZ_HG424477.1, forward strand.
CGCTGGTGTCGTTGATCGCGCTGACGACGGTGGCGATGACCGCGCACGTGCTGCCGCGCGGCATGAACGCGCCGCGCCCGGATGCGATGCGCGAGCTGCGCGACTTCAACCGCAAGCCGGTGTGGCTGGCGCTGGGCATCGGCGCGATCGGCTTCGCCGGCATGTTCTGCGTCTTCAGCTATTTGGCGCCGACCCTGGTGCACGTGACCGGCGTGCGCGAATCCTTCATTCCGTTCGGCCTGATCGCGTTCGGCATCGGCGGCATCCTCGGCACGCTCGGCGGCGGCTGGCTGTTCGACCGCTTCCAGTTCCGCGGCGCGGCGCTGGTGCTGGTGTGGTCGGTGTTGATCCTGCTGCTGTTCCCGCTGGCCGCGCGCTCGGCGTGGACGGTGCTGCCGGCGGTGCTGGCGGTGGGCACGATGGGCGCGCTGGCGACGGTGTTGCAGGCGCATCTGATGGACGTCGCCGCCGAGGCGCAGACCCTGGCTGCGGCCTCGAACCATTCCGCCTTCAACATGGCCAATGCGCTCGGTCCCTGGCTCGGCGGCATGGCGATCACCGCCGGCTACGGCTGGACCTCGACCGGCGTGGTCGGCGCGATCACCGCGCTGGGCGGCCTGGCGATCTACGCCTGGGCGCGCGCGGATCAGCGCGCGTCGGAAGCGGCGCTGGAAGGCTCGGGCGAGGCGGGCTGATAGCGAGTTCCGTCCGGCTTCGGCGGAGACGCTTGCACCCACCGCTGCGGTGATCGCGGCTCACGCCACTCCTGCAGGAGGCAAGGCGCCGCTGAAGCCGGCTGACGAATGTCAGGTTTCGTCCCCGCGTACGGGCCAGGCCGTGGCGGCGGCGCTAAGCTCGCGGGCGACGCAGCGGCCGCGATGCCGGCCGGCGAACGGAGGCGAAGGATGAAGCAGACTTACCCAGGCAGCTGCCATTGCGGCGCGGTGCGGTTCGAATGCGACCTGGACCTGGCCGCGGGCACGCGGCGCTGCAATTGCAGCTTCTGTCTGAAGACGCGGATGTGGAAGGCGTTCGCGATGGCCGGCGAGTTCCGCCTGTTGCAGGGCGAACAGGAACTGGGCGATTACCGCGCCGCCGATTCGCAATGGCCGCAGGGCTGCGTCCATCACCACTTCTGCCGGCGCTGCGGCGTGCGCCCCTTCAGCCGCGGCTATCTGGAAATGGAGCCGTTCAACGGCTGGTTCCACGCGGTCAATGTCGCCTGCCTGGACGGGCTGGACGACGCGACCCTGGCGGCGATCCCGATCGAATACGAGGACGGGCGCCATGATCGCTGGGAATCGACGCCGGCGTCCCCCCGATATCTGTAGCGACGCAGCATTTGCGACCCGAACCGGTATTCTGGCGGTCTTCGCCGCTTGTGCCGAGTCCGCCATGACCACCTACATCGCTTTGTTGCGCGCCGTGAACGTCGGCGGCACCGGCAAGCTGCCGATGGCCGAGTTGCGGGCGATGTGCGAGGCGGCGGGGTTCTCGGATGTACGCACCTATATCGCCAGCGGCAATGTGGTGTTGCGCAGCCAGCTCAGCGCGCAGCGGGTGCAGGCGGCGCTGGAGGACAGGTTGCGGGCCTACGCCGGCAAGCCGGTCGGGGTGATCGTGCGTACCGGCGCGGACCTGCGGCGCGCGCTGGAGGCCAATCCGTTCAAGCAGGCGGCGCCGAACCGGGCGGTGCTGATCTTTCTCGACGCGGCGCCGCCGGCCGATGCGCTGGCCGCGGCGAAGCATCGCAACGGCGAGGAGATCGCGCTCGGCGAACGCGAGATCTATGTCCATTACGGCGACGGCATGGCCGACTCGAAGCTGACGATTCCGGCGGCCAAGGCCGGCACCGCGCGCAACTTGAACACGGTGGCCAAGCTGATCGAGATGGCCGGGGCCTGACCCAGCGCCCGCGTGCGCGGGCGCTGCGATCCGAGGCTTATTTCAGCGGCTGCAGGCCAAGCGTGGCGAACAATTGGTTCTGCGCCTTCTTGGCCATCGAACGCGGCATCTTGACCAGGAAACCGTCGCCGGCCAGGCCCACGTCGCCCTGCAGGATCAGGCCGTTGATGCGAACGTAGCTCTTGATCGTGTAGCGGTCGCCGATGCGGTCCAGTTCGAGGAACATCGGCGCGGTCAGAAAACCCTTGCCCTTGCGGTACACCTGGCGTCCGCCCTCGTGGCGTGCGAGCGCATAGCCGTTGCCGGCCGCCCAGGCGGCGACCGTGGCGGCCACATCCTGGTCCGAGGAGAACTCCACCAGATCGAACGGATGCTTGCCGTTCTTGGCCACCAGCGCCATCAGGTTGAGCAAACCGAGCCCGCACAGCCCGCCGAAGATCGCCATCCCTATGATCGAACCCATATCCGTCCTTGATCGATTGCGAGTAGAAACCGCGGCCGTTGCGGCCGGGGGCGGGCACTATAGCAGCGCGCGTTGCGCAGGGTGGTGCCTGAAACCGCCAGTGGCCGGCGCGGTCCGGAGGCCGGCGATGCCGCTGTCGGGCCGAGGGCGCGACGCCAGGACCGCGGTGCGGCGGGCCGACCGCTTCCGGTGCCGCAGACGCCGTACTAGACTCGGGACATGCGAAATCCCCTGCAAGATCAGTTGCTCAAGGCCGGCCTGGCGAAGAAGTCCCAGGTTTCCCAGGCCGTGCGCGAGCAAGCCAAGCAGCGCCAGGGCAAGGCGCCCGTGCCGCCGAAGGAAGACCAGGTCGACGTCGACCGCCTGCGCGCCGAACGCGCCGAGCGCGATCGCGCGCTGTCGGCCGAGCGCAATGCGCAGGCGCGCGCGCACGAGTTGCGCGCGCAGGTGCGGCAGATCGTCGAGGCCAACCGGGTCGAGCGCAAAGGCGAGATCGACTATCGCTTCGCCGACGGCGACAAGATCAAGAGCCTGCTGGTCGACAAGGCGCTGCGCACCCAATTGGCCGGCGGCGCCTTGGTGATCGTGCGCCTGGACGAAGGCTACGAACTGCTGCCGCGCGCAGCCGCGCAGAAGGTGCGCGAGCGCGATCCGGCCGCCATCGTGCTCGACCACGGCGCATCCACGCCGCCCGCGCCGGCGAGCGAGGACGACGAGTACTACGCCCGCTTCCAGGTGCCCGACGATCTGATCTGGTGACCGGCCTGGGGACGCAGGGCGTTGAGCGCGCTCAGCTCGCGGCGCCCTGCCGCGCGGTCTGTCGGCTCGGTGGACCGCCTGCGCGCCCGGTGTCTTGTCAGGCAGGCGCTGCGGCCTTGGAATCATCGAGGACTCACCCTGTCCGCGATCCCGGTTTAACGTGAGCGCCTCTTCCACCGCGCCCACGAGGCTTCGCCATGCTGACCCTGATCCACGCGCCGCATTCCCGCTCGACCCGCATCATCGCCCTGCTCAAGGAACTCGATGCCTTGGACCGGGTCGAGGTGCGGCCGGTGGAGATCCAGCGTCAGGGGCAGGACCGGCCCTTCGCCGGCGATGCGCGCAATCCGCACCCGGAAGGCAAGGTGCCGGTGTTGCTGCACGACGGGGTCGAGATCTGGGAAAGCCCGGCGATCATCCAGTACTTGACCGACCTGTTTCCCGAGCGCGGCATCGGCGCGCCGATCGGTTCGCGCGAACGCGGCCGTTACCTGTCCTGGCTGAGCTGGTACGGCGACGTGGTCGAGCCGGTGCTGCTGCTGGCGGCGATCCGGGTCGAGCATCCCTTCCTCAGCGCGACGTTCCGCGGGGTGGCGGAAATGGAGGCGCGCCTGGGCAAGGCGCTGGAGAACGCGCCCTATCTGCTCGGCGACCGCTACAGCGCCGCCGATCTGCTGCTGCACACGCCGTTCGTGTGGTTCTCCGAAGCGATGCCGGCCAACCCGGCCATCCGGGACTGGGTGCGCCGGTGCACGGAGCGGCCGTCGTCGAAGTTCGCCGCCGAGTACGACGCGTCCTTGCTCGCCGCGGCCTGAGCGTTCTTTGCCGGCACGTCGTGCGTGCGAACGCGCACAACGGCGTGCGCCCAGGCCCGAGTGTTCCTGCAGGGACGTCATTTCCGCGAAAGCGGCGATGCGCATCGGCGCCGCTGCGCGACTCTCATGCTTGCGGCTTCATCGGGCGCGCGCTTGCGCATCGCCGTCGCAGTCCCATCCGTGCACCACAGCGTTGCGGCGCCGGCGGCCGCAACGCTGGACCTCAAGCAGGGTTGAGGTCGTAAGGTAGCGGCAATCCAACACGCCGAGAACGACGATGCCGCCGCTGCCCGAGACCGTCCTGCCGCAGGACGACCTGCAACTGTATCTGAGCCGGCTGGGCTACGCGCATGCGCCGGCGCCGAGCTTGCAGACGCTGCGCGAGTTGCAGCGCCGTCACAGCGCGGAATTCGTGTTCGAGACCGTCGCCAACCTGCTGCATGCGCCGATCCCGATCGATCTGCCCTCGCTGCGGCGCAAGCTGCTGCACGACGGCCGCGGCGGCTATTGCTACGAACTCAACGGTCTGTTCCTGGCCTTGCTGCAACAGCTGGGCTTCCGGGCGAGCGGGCTGACCGGGCGGGTGCTGATGGGCGGGCCGGAGGATGCGGTCACCGCACGCACCCACATGGTGGCCCTGGTCGAGATCGACGGCGAACGCTACGTGGCGGATGTCGGTTTCGGCGGCATGGTGCCGACCGGGCCGTTGCGGCTGGACGAGACCGGCGAACAGGCCACGCCGCATGAGCCATACCGGCTGGAACGCCGGGGCGCCGATCGGTATTTGCTGCGGGCCAGAGTCGGCGAGGAGTGGCGGGCGATGTACGTGTTCGACCTGGCGCCGCAGGAGTACATCGACTACGTGGTCGGCAACTGGTACGTCTCGGCGCACCCGCAGTCGCCGTTCCGCGATCAGTTGTTCGTCGCTCGCACCGGGCCCGGTTGGCGCAAGACCTTGAACAACGGCAGCTACGCCATCCACCGCCTGGGGCAGCCCAGCGAACGGCGCGAACTGGCCGGTGCCGACGAAGTGATCGCGGTGCTGCGCGAAGAATTCGGCCTGCGCCTGCCCGACGAAACGGCGTTGCGCGCCGCGATCGAACGGCGCGCGGCGGCGTGAGGCGAGGGCGTTCGGCCGCCGCCGCAGCGCGGCCGCCGTTCGAACATGCCGCTAAGACGCCCGTTGCGGCGCTCAGTCGCTGAGGGTTTCGATGGCGTGGCCGCCGCGGGCGGCGTGGCTGAAGAATGCGAGCCAGCGCAGCACGATGCGAATCAGGTGGCGATCGCGGCCGTCTTGGCCGTGGCGGTCGAGCAATTCGATGAGTTCGTGCACGATCGCGCCGGCCTGTAGCGGCGAGAGGGCCGGACTGTCGTAGAAGGCGTCCCACAGCGCGTGCAACTGCGGATAGCGGGCCCGGTCGCTGTCGGCCAACACCATCACGTGTTCCTCATCGTGACGGATGCTTTCCCTGCGCCCGCCGGCGCTCATGTCGAATCCCACGCCGCCGCGGCCCGCTCAGTCGATCAGTTCGAAGCCCGCCGGCGCGATGCGCGGCGGGGGGCGATCGCAGTGATACATGTCCAGGTACAGCGAGGTTTCGCGCGTGCCGCAGACCACCCGGTAGCGGTCGACGACATGGTGGTCGGGCTCTCCCGGCGCCAAGGGCTTGCCGGCCAGCATCGCTTCGACCAAGCGTACGGACTGCGCTTCGGTCATATGGGCCGGCAGGGGCGTGCGTTCGCCGACGCTGCCAGCGCGTTCGAACTGCGGGTGGCTGCGGTCGGGACAGACCAGGCGCGCGAGGTAACGGTGCTGGCCCTGCGGCTCGCAGACCTCGATCGCGGTGGCGACGCTGCCGCCCGGAGCGGCGTCGGCGGCGGGCGAGGACGGGGCCTGGGCGGTGGCGGCCAGCGGGACGGCCAGAGCGAGCAGGACGGCTTTCATCGGGCAGAGATCCTTTCTGCGAAGTCGGCGACAGCATAGGGCATGCGGCGGGGAATGCCATGCTGCGACGCGGTCGGACATTAGCCTCGGGTGACGACAGGATGAGGCGGAACGAAAAGCGGGCATCGCGTTTGCGCATTCATTCGCGTCTGCCCGGACGTGCGCACTGAACGCGGCGATGTTCATCCGCGGTTCTCGGGCGCTCGCCAGAATCGAATCTCCCCCAGCACAGGAGCGCGCCATGAGGAAGTTCATCCTGGCCCTCGCCCTGGCGGCCTGCGTACCGGCCGTCGCTGCGGCGCAGGAGACGCAAGGCCCGGTCGCACTGACCGAGCACCAGATCCGCACCCGCCTCGCCGAGCAGGGCTACGACAAGGTCAACGACCTGAAGTTCTCCGACGGCGTCTGGCACGCAGATGCGCGCAGCGCCGACGGCAACCGCGTGCAGGTGCGGCTGGACCCGCGCACCGGCAACGTGTTCGCCAACGAGTTGGTCGCGCGGCTGAGCGAACGCGACATCCGCGCCTCGCTGTCGGCGGCCGGCTACACCAACATCCACGATGTCGACTACGAGGACGGCCTCTGGAATGCGGAGGCCGACGATCCGTCCGGCAAGGATGTCGAACTGAAGATCAACCCGAACAACGGCAAGGTCATCGGCGCCGAGAACGACTAGTTCGCGGTGCCCGCAGCGGCTCCGGCCGCCCGCGCGGCCGGGGCCGTTGTGTCGGCGCCGTCAGCCGTAGAAGTCGCCCAACACTACGCCGACGCTCTGAGTGCCGTTCAACTGGATCGACGGGTTCTGGTTGCACAGGTCGTCGTAGGGAAAGCCGTAGGCCAGGCCGTTGGCGCTGACCGCGTGGGTCAACTGCGCCCAGGCGTTCCAGGTGCCGCCGTCGGGATAGAAGCCGGCGGCCGCGCCGCTGCAGTCGGCGTCGTCGAGCAGATAACCGACCACGCCGCGGTTGAATGCCGCGGCGATGTTCTTGCCCACGTTGAGCTGCGCCGCGTCGCCGTTGGCCAGGGCGTTGTTGCATTGCCAGACATCAAGCGAGGCGAACTGCACGGTCGAGGGGGCCGCGCCGGTCAGGGCGAAGACCAGCGGCGGCGCGGCGGCCTGCCAGCCGGCCAGAGTCGGGTACTGGCCGGCGTAGAAGTTGAGCACGCCGCTGTCGGGGTCGACCACGCCGGTGTAGTAACCCGTGGCGACGTCGTGCACGACCAGCGGCGTGGCCTGCCAGTTCGCGTACCAGGTCGAGATTTCGTCGTCGAACCAGCCGCTCACGGCGGTACCGTAGGCCGCCGGATCGCCGGTCAGGGTCTTGGGCGAGATCGCGCGCAACCAGCTCAGCCCGGTCGGATACGCCGGCGCGATGGCGGCGGGGATCGGGATCGCCAGCGGCTGACCGGCCAGCGGCGCGGGCAAGGCCTGCACCTGGGCGATGAAGGCATCGCGCGACACCGTCGGCTGGCCCTGCGCGCTGCCGCCGGGCGCGCCGTCCAAGATCAGAGTGAAGCCGAACTGATCGACCTGGGTGGTGTTGCCGTTGAAGTTGCCGTCGCTGTCGTAGGAAAACTCGATCCAGTCGAACAGGCATTGGGCGCCGGGGCCGTCCTGATACGGCACCGGCGCGGCATAGCCGCCGCTTTGCACGGTGAACGGCAACCGCGGCACGCCGACGGAAATGTAGATGCGCCCGCTGAAAGCGGCGCTGCCGGTGCCGAGGCTGGGCAGATTGGCGGTATTGATCTGCGACAGGTCGATCCAGGTCGCCGGGCCGCTGCGCGCCAGGGGGATCGAATAGTCGGCCCAGGCCTGGGGGTAGTTGTCGGCCAGGGCCGCGACGACGGCCGGATCGAGTTGTCCGGCGCCGGGAAAGCTGCCCGCGGTCTGGGCGTTGTCGGCGAGTTGCATCGGCCGAGGCAGGCCGGTGGCGTCCAGGCGGTAGAAGCCGTCGGGCACTTTGCCGACGATGTAGGCGTAGACGGGCACATCGTCGGCGAGGTCGGTCTGGGTCGCATCCAAAGTCAGCGGGACGGTCATGGGCGGCTCCGGAAGGGAAGGGGCGCAGCCGCTGGACGGGCGCGCTGCATGGGCGGGAACGCGGCAGGGGGCGAGACGTGAAGCGGTACGGGTCCCCGGGGTTCGCGGCCTGGACCGCGGCCGCGAGGGCGAGCGATGGGGATGAAAAATATTCTCGCCGGCGTGTCGATTGCGGAGGCGATGGTACGTCGCTGAGAGGAGCAGGCAGGAAACGGTTGTCGGATCCCGCGCTCTCCCCATCCTACCGTTTTCCGTCTCGGGCTTGAGGCGGTCCGCTGCGAGCCGGGGACGCGCACAAAAAAAATCATCGGATGTTTGTCGATTCCTGCGATCCTGCTTCGTCGTTGTCGAGAGCAGGCAGGAAACGGTTCCGAATCCGCACCGCTGTACCCGCCCGCCGCTATCGAACCCTCATCCCTTCCAACAAGGAACTCGCCATGACCACTCACGCCCAACTGTTCGTCAACCTGCCGGTCAAGAACCTGGACCGCTCGGTCGCCTTCTTCACTCAGATCGGCTACAGCTTCAACCCGCAATTCACCGACGAAAACGCCACCTGCATGATTCTGGGCGACAACCTGTTCGTGATGCTGCTGGTCGAGCCGTTCTTCCAGACCTTCACCAGCAAGACCCTGTGCGACACCACGAAGAGCCTGGAATCCCTGGTCGCCCTGCCGGTCGGCAGCCGGGCCGAGGTCGATGCGCTGATCGCCAAAGCCGTCGCGGCCGGCGGCAAGGTCCTCGGCGAACCGCGCGACTACGGCTTCATGTACTCGCACGGCTACGAAGACCTGGACGGCCACACCTGGGACGTGTTCTACATGGACATGAGCGCGATGCCGCAGCAGTAAAGGTCCATCGGCCCGTCTCGCCGCCGCGAACGGGCCGCAGCGCAAGCCGCCGCAAGGCGGCTTGCGTTCGTCTGGGGGAATAGTCTGTCGGCAGACAATGTTCCGCCTTTGCGCCGTTCCTACGGAAAGCAGCGCCGCTTCTGTTGTTTCCCCCTTTGAAAAAGGGGGCAGACGGGATTGGCTCTATGTCGCGCGCATTCGCGCCCTTTCGACCGGATGCAGAACGCGGCCCCGATCGCCGACGGCATGGTGGGCTGGTCTGCGCGTCTCGGGGGCGCGGCTTGCGCCGCTCCTGCCCCGGTGCGGAGCGCGGCGTTGTTGCGCTTTCTGCCTGTTCCCTGTCGCGGCTCACGCCGCTCCTACAAGAGCACGCGTCGCGCAAGGAGCGCGCCGCGGCCTTTGCTGTTCCCCCTTTGAAGAGGGGGCAGGGGGATTGGCTTTCCGCTGCGCAACCAACGCAGCCCCATCAGCGACGGCGTCGCCGTTGCGTTCTCTTCACGTCCCCGGTCGCGACTCGCGCCGCTGCTACCAGGGGCAGGGCTTGCTTGCGCCGGGCTCAGGCGCCGGGGGCTTTGAATTCCTGGCGCAGCCAGTCGTCGATCAAGCGTTTTTCGTAGCGCAGCGGATCGCTGTCGCTGAGCGGTCGCGGCCCCATCAGGAAGCTGAGGTCGCGCAGGGTGCGCTGGCCTTCCTCGACCACCCGGCCGTCGGCGTCGGTGCGCTTGAAGCTGAGCACGATGCGCGGCGGATAGATGTCGCGGACGAAGCGGGTGTCGTCGAACTGCGGCCCGTGCCAGGGCTCGTAGTCGCCGGCGCGCTTGATGTCGGTGATGTCGACGTCGAGGCGCTGGCCGGCCGGCAGCTCCTTCTGCGCGCGCTTGCGCAGGTGCTCGGCGAGCTGCTCGACCCAGTTGCCGCGGCGGGCGTCGTAACGGTTGCGGCTGTAGCGGATCTCGGCGAACTTGGCCGGATCGTCCCAGCGCACGCTCACCGGGCCCTGTTCGGGCAGGGCCCGCGGTGCATCGGGATCGGTGACGGTGCGGGAACGGGCGCCGGCGTCCCCGGCCGCCAGCGCGGCGGCCGACAAGGCGATGATGAGCGCGGTCCGGAGTTTCATGGCGGGCTCCGAGGCGGTGGGGTTCGGGCCCATTGTCCGCCCGCGTTCGCGCGAGCGACAAGCGAAACCGCGTTAAACGCAGGCTCGGCGCCGAGGCCGTTGGCGCCAATTCACGATCGCCCGTTCAGCGCCCTTATTCGCAGCCGACCCCGTCGCCGTCGCGATCCAGCCGGCGGCTGTAGCCAGGGTCGCCGCGCCGCACCGGCGCGGCTCCGGCGGCGCGCGCGGCGCTGCAGTTGGCGAACGCGCCGCCGCCGCCGGACGGCGCTGCGGTGGCCGGCGTCCACGACGAAGACAGCGCCGGTCGCGTGTGCGAGCGCGTGGCCGCGGGCGCCCAGGCGGCGGCCGGAGCGGAGCCGCGATGGCAGTGATAGCCGCCGCGTTTGCGGTCGTGGTGGCAGCCGTGCTTGTCCAGCCCGCCGCCGTGCGCGTAGGCCGGTACTGTCGCGCTCAGTGCCAGCGCGACGGCGAAGACGATGCAGCGGCGCATGATCGGACCCCCGTGTCCGCCCTAACGCGATGGGGGCGGGGGAGCGGCCATGCGGGGCCGCGCACGCTGCGGGCGAGCGGTGGCGGTGCCGGTTCAGGTGCCGCTGCCGCGGCGCGCGGTGTCCGCTTCAGGCCGCGACCGCGCGGCGGACGTCGTCGAAGTCCATCACCGGACGCACTTCGATCCGGCCGGTGCGGCTCCAGGGGAATTCCTGGGCGATGCGCAGCGCTTCGTCCATGTCGGCGGCTTCGATCAGGTTGAAGCCGCCCAGGTACTCCTTGGCCTCGGCGAAGGGGCCGTCGAGAAAGGTAGTGCGGCCGCCGCGGGTGCGCAGCGACACCGCCTTGGCCGGCGGCGCGAGCATCTGCGAGTCCAGCAGCACGCCGTCGGCGCGCAGTCGGTCGGCATGGGCCAGGCAGCCGCGCATCATGCTCTCGTACTCGCCCGGGGGCAGGGCTTCGATCAGGCTGTCGTCGTTGTAAATCGAAACGATGAACTTCATGGGGGCCTCGGCAGCGGGCGCTGCGGTGGAAGGGACGCGGGAGTTCGCGACGGCGCCGAGCATACCGCCTATGCGGCACTGCGCCAGCGACGATGGTCGGAGAGGCTGCGCCGCGTCGGTCGCAGGCGTTGCGACCGTCGACCGCGACGCGGCGCGGGGCGACAATGGCGCGTTCCGTCGAGCCCGCGCGCCGCATGTCCGATCTCCTTTGCCGTCCGATCGCCTGGCTGCGCTCGCCCTATGCGCAGCGCATCGATGCGCCGCACCAGCCGACCGTGGTGCAGGGCACCGAAAGCGGCGCGGCCGAGGAGGCGCGGATCGAGTTCGCCGACGGGATTCCGTTCGAGGCCTATGCCGACCTGGCCGGTTTCGAGCGGATCTGGCTGATCTTCGCGTTCCATCGCAGCCAGGGGTGGAAAGCGCAGGTCAAACCGCCGCGCGGCGGGCCCAAGCGCGGCGTGCTGGCGACGCGTTCGCCGCACCGGCCCAATCCCCTGGGCTTGTCGGCGGTGGAACTGGTGGCGGTCGAACCCGGCGCCTTGCGCGTGCGCGGCGTCGATTTGCTCGACGGCACGCCGGTGCTCGACATCAAGCCCTACGTGCCTTACGCCGATGCGTTCGCGCAGGCGCGCGCGGGCTGGATCGACGCGATCGACGCGGCGCAGGGGCGGCAGTCGGCGCCGGGGCCGAAGCGCCCGCGCAAGCCGCGCGCGGACGCCGCCGGCTGAAGCGTCGGCGCTCTACCTGGCCCGTCATCGGCGCGTTGCGCCGTCAAGCGCTGGAAGTTGTACCGATTTTGCGATTTCGTGATAGTCGTCGGACTTCGGCGCAATAGTGCGATCGATGCCGCAGTCGGGCCGGCGAATCGGCTTGACCCTGTACGGACCCGGATGTAGTTTCCGGCCGGGTTAATTAGCTTGTCGGTTTAGAGGCGTTTTACGCCTCCTTTTGCGCGCCCCCGCGCTTTTCGTTCGTACAGGAAGTCCGTCATGACCGCCGATGGTTCCCGCCGTGCCGGCGCCGCGCCGCCTGCCGCCGTCACCTCGCACCGCATCGAAGATCGTCGCATCGTCCTGCAGCGTGTGATCCACGCGCCGCGCGACCTGGTGTTCCTGGCCTGGACCGACCCGGTCCACATCGCGCGCTGGTGGGGGCCGCACGGCTTCCGCAGCGTGGTCCGGCAGATGGACGTCGCCACCGGCGGCGAATTCCGCATCTGCATGGTCGGCCCCGATGGCGCCGAGTACCCGCTGCGCGGCCGCTATCAGGAACTGGTCGCGCCCGAGCGGCTGGTGTACTGGG
>NZ_HG424478.1 GCF_000336385.2 Lysobacter antibioticus HS124
GGACGTTGTCGCCTTGGACAAAGAAAGTGACCCGGCCGCTTGCGGACGGAAGCTCTGCTTGAAGCTTTAAGCTTTGAAGCTTCACAGGCCTTCGAACGACAGACGCCGCGAGACCGCAAGGACGCGGTCGCGGCTTACGCCGCTCCTACACACCCCGCGACGGTTTCGGGCTTCGATCGATGGCGAAGGCGTTGATTCCTCTACGCGTCCCGTGGTCGCGGCTTGCGCCGCTCCTACCCAACCCCGCGACGGTTTCGGGCTTCGATCGATGGCGCCGGCGTTGGGCTCCCTGCGCGCCCCAGGGGGCGCCGGCCGCTCACCCCAGGCCGAGGCCGGCGCGGACTTTTTCGCGATAGCTGGCGCCGCTGCCTAGGCGCAGGCCGTTGGTCAGGCGCAGCAGGTAGCGGCCGCCGTCGAGATGTTCGATGTCGCGGATCGCGTCGACCCGGACGATCCGCGAGCGGTGGATGCGCAGGAAACGACGCGGGTCCAGCCGGGTTTCGATCCCGCTCATGGTCTCGCGCAACAGATACGACTGCGCGCCGCAGCGCAGCTCGACATAGTTGCTCTGCGCCAGCACGCATTCGATCTCGTCGACCGGTATCAGGCGCAGGCGCGCGCCGACCGGCACCGCCAGTCGCGGCGGATAGGCCTGCCCGTCGCCGGCCTCGGCCGCGCGCAAGGCCGGTTCGCGTGCGCGTCGCACGCGCGCCAGCGCGGCGGCAAGACGCTCGGCGGAATAAGGTTTCAACAGGTAGTCGACCGCATCGGCGTCGAAAGCGCGCAAGGCGTGATCGGCATAAGCGGTCACGAACACCACCTGCGGCCGCTGCGGCGACGGCAGGGCTTCGAGTACGCCGAAGCCGCTGAGTTCGGGCAGGCGGATGTCGAGGAACACCACGTCCGGCTGCAACCGGCGCAAGGCGGCGATCGCGCTGTCGCCGTCGGCGCATTCGGCCACCACGTCGACCGCACCGGCCTGCTCGAGCAGGCGCCGCAGCCGCGCCCGCGACATGGCTTCGTCGTCGACCACCACCGCGCGCAACGGCGTCGCGTTCATGCCGCCGCCTCGCCCGGCACCCATCGCCGGTACGGCAGTTGCAGGCGCACGCAGGTGCCGCCGGCGGGACGCGCGCCGATCTCGAAGCGGTGGCCGTTGCCGTACAGGCACTGCAGCCGCGCGCGGGTATTGCTCAAGCCCACGCCCGGCCCCGGGGCGGCCGCACGCTGGCCGCCGTCGTCGCTGACCTCCAGGATCAACCGGTCGGCCTCGCGCTGCGCGCTGACCGACACTGCGCCGGGCGTGGTCCGGGTCGCGACCGCGTGGTGGATCGCGTTCTCGACCAAGGGCTGCAACAGCAGCTGCGGCACGCTGGCGTCGAGCAAGGCCGAGTCGATCGCCCATTCGACCTGCAGGCGCTCGCCGAGCCGGATCTTCTCGATGCCCAGGTAGTGGTCGAGTACGACCAGTTCGTCGCGCAACGCAATCTCCTGGTTGTGCGAGTTGTCCAGGCTGTGGCGCAGCAGCGCGCCGAGATCGACCAGCATGCGGTCGGCGCCGTCGGGATCGCGATGCACCATCTCGGCGATCGAGTTCAACGCGTTGAACAGAAAATGCGGATTGAGCTGGGCCGACAAGGCCTCCAGCCGCGCCCGCGCCAGGCGCGACTCCAGTTCCAGGGCCTGACGCTCGCGCTGGCGCGCGCGCGCCGCGTAGGCGCCGGCGTGGGCGACGCCGACGATCATCCAACTGCTGAGGGTGTTGTTGAGCACGCTGGTGAACAGCACTTCGCCCGGGCCGGGCAGCACCTCGTACCAACCGATCCAGCGATTGAACAGCAGCACCGCGACGGTGCGCAGCACGATCACCGCCAGCACCGCCAGCCCCTGCACGCACAGCGCGCGGGCGACGCGGCCACGTTCGATCGGCTGCCGGCGCACGCATTCGAACAGGAACAGGGTCAGCGGCACCCACAGCCAGGCGCTGGCCAGCTCCTTGCGCAGGGTGCCGCTCCAGTCCGGGGCCTGGCCGGCGGCCTCGTGCATGGTCGCGATCTGGCCGACCCAGACCAAGCCGCTGAGGGTCCACCAGCCGAGCACCGCGAGCAGCAGCCAAGTTCGATTGCGCATGGACGGGGATGCTGGACCGCGCCGCGCGCGCTTGCAATCGCAACGCCGGCATTCGTCACCGCGCGGCCCCGGTTCGTCCCCGCGGGCGCCTCGGCGCCTGGCCGGCGGCGCAGGCTGCGGCCACCGACCGCTCCCACGAGGACACCGCCATGCGCCGCCCCTTGCCGCCCGTCGCCGCGCCCTGGGCTTTCGCCTTCGCCGCCAGCCTGCTCGCCTGCGCCGCGCCGTTGCGCGCCGGCGAAACCTGCCCCGAAGTGCGCCGCTACGGCGACGGCAGCATCAACAGCCCGGGCTGGGAGTGGCGGCTGAGCTTCAGCCCCGACCGTCGCCGCGCGTATTGGTCGCACACCGCCGGTTGGTGGCCGGGCACGCGCGAGCGCGCCACGATCCGCACCGCGCTGCGCGGCCGCAACGGCTGGGGCGCGCCGCAGACAGCGTCGTTCTCCGGCGTGCACAGCGACATGGACCCGTTCGTCTCGCCCGACGGCCGCTCGCTGGTGTTCTCCTCCGCGCGCCCGCGCCCGGACGGACAGGCGGGGAAGATGGATTTGTGGCTGGCCGAACGCCACGCCCACGGCTGGCGCGAACCGCGCCATCTCGGCGATGCGGTCAACAGCGCCGGCGACGAGTTGTACCCGAGCATGGATCGCCGCGGCCATCTCTACTTCGCCAGCGAACGCGGCGGCGAGTGGAACATCTACGTCAGCCGTCGCCTGCGCAACGGCGACTACGCGCCGGCGCAAGCGGTCGCCGGCGGCGTCAACACCGCCGAACGCTGGGAGTTCAATCCGGAAATTTCGCCCGACGGCCGCACCCTGCTGTTCACCCGCCTGGACCTGCCCGACGCCTTGCCCGACCAGGGCCACGGCTGGGGCGACCTGTATGCGGCGCGCTGGCGCGACGGCCGCTTCGGCACCGCGGTCAACCTCGGCCCCTGCGTCAACACCCGATGGGACGAATTCCATCCCACCGTGTTGTGGGAACGCCGGCAGTTGTTCTACGCCCGCGACATCGGCCAGCCCAGCGACTTCTACACCACCCGCCTGCGCCTGCCCGACCTCGGCGATTGAGCAGGGCCGCCGCGCACGCGCAGGACCCGGCCGCCGGCGCGCTGGTCCGCCGGCGATCCGCGACACCGCGACGTCGCGCACGCTGCGGCCGCGGCGGCGCATGACCTTCGGCGCTTGCCGCGGCATGGCGCGCACGGGAGCCTGCGGGTCCGTCCGTTGCGAACGCCCGTTCCCATGACTCCGACCCCGTTCCGACCGGGCCCGGCGCGCGCCGCGCGCCCGGCCGCCGTGTCCCGCCTCGTCCTCGTCGCGGCCTTGAGCGCCGCGCTCGTCCTGGCCCTGCCCGCCGCCGCCCAGGCCGCCGACGCCGGCACGCCCGCGCCGCGCGTCACCGTGCAGACCAAGGCCGAGAAACTCAACCGCCTGTACGAGCAGTACTGGGAAGAAACCCTGCAGCTCAATCCGCTGCTCGCCACCGCCCAGGGCGACCCGCGCTACAACGACCGCTTGCCGAACTTCGCCAGCGCCGAGTTCCGCCGGCGCAGCCGCGAGTTCGACCAGCGCTGGCTCAAGACCATTGAATCGGTCGGCTCGCAAGGCCTGTCGGCGCAAGACTTGCTGAGCTACGAGATCTTCGTCCGCGACACGCGCATGGACCTGGAAGCCGAGCGCTTCCCGGGCTGGATGCAGCCGGTCAACCAGTTCAACAACTTCGCCGCCACGATCGCCCAGCTCGGCTCGGGCGCCGGCTCGCAGCCGTTCAAGACCGTCGCCGACTACGACAACTGGCGCAAGCGCGCGGCGCTGGCGCCGGCGGTGTTCGACCAGCTCATCGCCAACAGCCGCGAAGGGGTCAAGCGCGGCGTGGTCCAGCCCAAGGCGCTGATGCTAAAGGTGCTGCCGCAGCTCGACGCGCTGATCAAGGAACGCGCCGAGGACACCCTGTTCTGGAAGCCGGTGACGAATTGGCCGGCCGGCATCGAAGAGCAGGACAAGGCGCGCCTGAGCGCCGAGTACCGGCAGATGATCGAGACCGAATTGATGCCGGCCTATGCCCGGCTGCGCGACTACATCAAGAACGAGTACCTGGCGCAGGCGCGCGACAGCGCCGGGCTCGGCGCGCTGCCCGACGGCGCCGATTGGTACGCCTTCAACGCCCGCCGCTCGACCACCACCGAGCTGAGCCCGGCGCAGATCCACCAGATCGGCCTGGACGAGGTGGCGCGCATCCACGGCGAGATCCGCAAGGTCATGGCCGAGGTCAAGTTCCAGGGCTCGCTGCAGGACTTCTTCAAGTTCATGCAGAACGATCCGCGCTTCGTGTTCAAGGACGAGCCGGCCCTGCTCGCCCACTACCGCGGTCTGGAAGCCAAGATCAACCGCAAAGTGCCGGAACTGTTTTCGCTGACCCCGAAAGCGCCGTTCGAGATCCGTCCGGTGGAAGCGTTCCGCGCCCAGTCCGCGGCCGGCGGTTCGTACATGCGGCCGAGCGAGGACGGCAGCCGCCCGGGCATCTTCTACGTCAACACCTACGACTTGCCGACGCGCAAGACTTGGGACGCGGAAGACCTGTACCTGCACGAGGCCATCCCCGGCCACCACTTCCAATTGGCCCTGCAACAGGAACTGAGCGACCTGCCCAAGTTCCGCCGCTTCGGCGGCGCCACCGCCTTCACCGAAGGCTGGGGCTTGTACGCCGAATCGCTGGGCCGCGACCTGGGCGTCTACACCGATCCCTACAACTACTTCGGCTATCTGCAGAACGAGCTGTGGCGCGCGATCCGCCTGGTGGTGGACACCGGCCTGCACAGCAAGGGCTGGACCCGCGAGCAGGTGATCGCCTACATGCTGGAGAACTCGGCCGAGAGCGAGACCCAGTCCACCGCCGAAGCCGAACGCTACATGGCCATCCCCGGCCAGGCCCTGGCCTACAAGATCGGCGAATTGCGCATCATGCAGTTGCGCCAGCGCGCCGAGCAGGCGCTGGGGCCGCGCTTCGACATCCGCGAGTTCCACGCCGAAGTGCTCAAGGACGGCGCCGTGCCGCTGGACGTGCTGGAACGCAAGATCGACCGCTGGATCGCCTCGCGCCGCGGCTGAGCGGCCCTGCCGGCGGCCGGGTGGGACCGCCGCCGGCCAAGGCCCCGGGACCGGTCCGTACGGGCCGGTCCGCTTCCGTACAGCGAACCCGGGCCCGGCGGCGCTAGGATGCCCCCGGAGTCGGCCGCAGCAGAACGCAACGGCCGCGGCGGAAAAAATGTGACCGACGGCGCATAATGCGCGGTTGCTATGCCGCTGCCGCCCGTCGGCCCCGCTGTCCCACCCAGCTACGGAAAACGGATGCTTCCCACTCCAGCGCTCCCGCTCCCCGCTTTCGTGCGCGCCGCCCGTCGCCTGGCCGCCGCGCGCCGGCCCTTCGCCGCCGCCCTGGGCGGCCTGCTGTTGCTGGGCTCCGGCCTGGCCCAGGCCGAAGACTGGGCCTACCGGGTCCGCCCCGGCGACACCCTGTGGGACCTTGGCGCCAAGCATCTCAAGGTCGGGATCAACTGGCGCAAACTGCAGGAATACAACCGCATCGCCGACCCCTACCACCTGCCGCCGGGCTCGCGCATGCAGTTCCCGATCGGCTGGCTGCGGATCGAGCCGGCCAAGGCGCGGGTGGTCGCGGTACGCGGCGCGGTCAATTTGCTGCCGCCGGCCGCCGCCACGCCGCTGCCGGCCAAGCTGGTCAGCGAAGGCATGCACATCGGCATCGGCAGCCGCCTGGAAACCGGGCCGGGCGCCAGCGCCACGCTGGAGTTCGCCGACGGCTCGCGCCTGCTGGTGCAGGACAACAGCAGCGTGGTGTTCGACCAGCTCAGCAGCTACGGCAGCACCGGCATGGTCGACACCCGCATGCGCCTGCGCCGCGGCCGCACCTTGAACCGGGTCATCCCGGCCAAGGGACCGGCCTCGCGCTACATCATCGACACCCCCTCGGCGACCTCGAGCGTGCGCGGCACCCACTTCCGGGTCAGCGCCGGCGATGAGGGCGCGCCGGACGCGACCGAAGTGCTGGAAGGCAAGGTCGCCGTCGGCGCCGGCCCGGGCCAGGTGCTGCTGCGCCCGGGCTACGGCACCGTCGCCGCGGCCGGCGCCGCGCCGGCTGCGCCGATCGCGCTGCTGCCGGCCCCGTCCTGGGCGGATGCGGACACCCGCCTGGAGCAGTTGCCGGCCGTGCTGGCCTGGGCGCCGGTGCCCGGCGCGGTGGCCTACCGGGTGGAAGTCGTGCGCGACGACGCGCCGGAAGTGCTGCTGTTCGAAACCCGCACTCAGGACACCCGCCTGCGCATCGACGACCTGCCGGCCGGACGCCAGCGGGTGCGGGTGCGCGCCGTCGCCGACAACGGCCTGGGCGGCCGCGACAGCGAGCGCAGTTTCGTCGTCCACGATCTGCCGCCGCCGCTGACGATCAGCCCGCTCGACGGCCAGCGCATCGGCCTGCCGCGGCCGCGCTTCGAGTGGACCCTGGCCCAGGGCGTCGAACGCACCCGCTTGCAGGTGGCGGCGGACGAACAGTTCGCGCAGCCGCTGATCGATACCGAAGTCGACGGCCAGCGCTTCCGTCCGTCGCTATCCCTGCCCGCGGGCAAGTACTATTGGCGCGTGGCGTCGCGCGATGCGCAAGGCCGCATCGGCCGGTTCGGCAACGCCTTGCCGTTCGAGGTCAGCGACGCACCGGCCGATCCCGGCCTGGAAGCTCCTCAGGCCGCGCAGGGACGTCTGACCCTGCGCTGGCAGAAGGGCGAACCGGGCCAGCGCTACCGCGTGCAGATCGCGCGCAAGCCCGACTTTTCCACGCTGTTGCTCGAAGAGGTGGTGGACGTGCCGCAGATCGAACTCAAGCGCCCCGGCAGCGGCCGCTGGTACGTGCGCGTGCAGACCGTCGAGGACGACGGCTACGCGGCGCCGTTCGGCCCCTCGCAGGAAATCCGCCTGCCGTGCCGCCTGTGCTACGGCGCCGGCGCGGCGGGCGCCGTGTTGCTGCTGCTGGCTCTATGACCTTCGGCGCCCGGTCCTGGCTGCTGCGCGGCGCCACCGCGCTGGTCGTGGCCGGCCTCGCGGCGCTGTTGACCGTAAGCGGCGCCACCTGGCGCCTGGACGATTTCTTCTACGACCTGCACCTGTCCAAGTGGGGCTACGCGCCCGACGACGACGTGGTGATCGTCGCCATCGACGACCGCAGCCTCAACGAGCTCGGGCAATGGCCGTGGCCGCGCGACATCCATGCGCAAATGCTCGACCGCCTGGGCTACGCCGGCGTGCGCGGGGTCGCGCTGGACCTGGTCCTGACCGAGCCCGACCGCAACGGCGACCAGCACGACCGTACCTTGGCCGCGGCCATGCGCCGGCTCGGCCGGGTCGCCCTGCCGGTGATCACCGCGCCGATGCGCCAGAATGCGCCGCCGGTGGAAGTGCTGCCGACGCCGCTGATCGCCACCGCCGCCGCCACCCTGGGCCATACCGACATCGAACTCGATGCCGAGGGCACCACCCGCGGCATGTACCTCAAGGCCGGGCTGGGCGAATCGCGCTGGTCGGCGCTGGGCCTGGCGCTGATCGGGCTGGAACCCGGCACCGCGCCGCATCCTCTGCCCGGCCTGCGCCGGCCCAGGTCGCAGCAGGGCTCGCCCTATCAGTGGACCCGCGACAACTACGTGCGGATCCGCTTCGCCGGCCCGCCCGGCACCTTCGGCCAGGTCTCCTACGCCGACGTGATCAACGGCCAGGTGCCGACCGAGCTGCTGCGCGGACGCTGGATCGTGGTCGGCGTCACCGCGACCGGGCTGGTGCCCAGCTACCTGACCCCGATGGCCGACGACGCGCGCATGCACGGCGCCGAGTACCAGGCCAACGTGATCGAGATGCTGCTGCACGACCGCGCGATCGTGCCGCTGCACCCGCTGTGGCAGGCCCTGCTGGCCGCGGCCATGCTGTTCGCGGTGATGCTGCTGATGTTGCACCCGCGCCTGGAGCGGCCCCTGTTGGTGACCGGCGCCGGCGCGCTGCTGAGCGCGATCGGCAGCGTCGCCCTGCTGCGCCTGGGCAATGTCTGGTTCGCCCCGGCCACGACCATCGTCATGATCGGCCTGGCCTACCTGCTGTGGGTGATCGGCCATCTGCGCCACTGGCGCCGCGAGGCCAATCTCGACACCCTGACCCAGCTCGGCAACCGCCGCCGCTTCGACCACGTGCTGCAACGCGAGCTGGCCAGCGCGCGCCGCACCCGCGCGCCGCTGTCGCTGGCGCTGATCGACGTCGACTTCTTCAAGGCCTACAACGACGCCGAAGGCCATCGCGCCGGCGACAAGCTGCTGCGCGAGATCGCCGAGATCATCGCTGCGCACGCACGCCGGCCGCGCGACCTCGCCGCGCGCTTCGGCGGCGACGAATTCGCCCTGATCCTGCCGGACACCCACGTCGAAGGCGCCGCGCGCGTCGCCGACGGCATCCTCGACGACATGCGCAAGCTCGACGCGCGCTACGGCAAGGCCTCGGCCGACCAGCGGGTCAGCCTCAGCATCGGCCTGTACACCTGCGTCCCGGGCGTGCATACCCACGTGCGCACCGTGTTCGACGCCGCCGACGCGGCGCTGTACCAGGCCAAGGAAAACGGCCGCGACCGCCGCGTCGCCAGCCGGCTCGGCAGCGCCGAACCCTGAGCGGCGGCCGCGCCCGGCCCTCCCGAACGGCCCTCAGGGCGAGACGAAGGTGTCGGCGCCGGCGAGGATATGGTCCCAGTCGTACTGGCTGTTGGGCCGCGCCAACTGCCACAGGGTGCGCAGGCCGGTGCTGTTCGGCCCATCGACGCAGGTGCCGGTCCAGGCGGTGATGCTGCCGATCTGGTTCCAGCGCACGGTGAAGGCGTAGGTGGTCAGGTTGCTGCCGCCGGGCTGCGCCGGCGCGCTGTTGACCCACCCCACCAGCGGATAGAAACCGGGTGCGCCGCTGCTGGTGCGGTACTGGCCCTGGATGGCGCCGCTGCGCGGATCGTAAGACGTGATCCGCATTTCCGACCCCATCTGATTGCGCCAGGTGCCGACCGGGCTGCCGCAACGAACCTGGGCGGCCGCCTCGGTCTTGGCCTTGCGCGGCTCCTTGGCCTGCAACGGAGCGGCGGCGAAGGCGAACGTGGCGAGAACGGCGATGACTGCGCGTTGCATGATCGACTCTCCGTAGGTGGACCGGCCCTCGCCGCGTCCCGCGACGCGACGGCCGATCCCGATCATCGGAACCGCGCCTTTTCGCCTCGGCCATCACGCTCGTTCAAACGGGGATCGCGCACACGGTTTGGTTTTGAGGCGGGCATTGGGGATACGGGATTGGGGATTCGGAATGGCGAAAGCGCCACACCGCTGTCTCCCAACTCCTGTTCGCTGTCTCCTTGAGTTCCCCGCCAAAGAAAAAGGCCGGCTTGCGCCGGCCTCTTCCTGGTTCCGCTTGCGCGGGGCGATCAGCCCGCGTTGCGGTCGCGGCGCTGGCCGCCCTGACCGCCGCCGCGATGCTGCTTCGGACCGGCGTGCGCATGACGCGGCGCCGGCTTGCCGTGCGGACGGTGGCCGGGCTTGCGCGGCGCGTTGTTGCCGCGGTTGCCGCCGGGGCCCGGACGGCGCGCGCCCGGTGCGTCGGAGCCCATGCGGATCGGACGCGACGGCTCGTAGCCGGCGACGGTCACCATCTCGATGTCGTCCTTGAGGATGCGCTGGATCTGGCGCAGCAGGCCGGCCTCGTCCGGCGACACCAGCGACAGCGCTTCGCCGCTGGCGCCGTTGCGGCCGGTACGGCCGATGCGGTGGACGTAGTCCTCGGCCACCATCGGCAGATCGAAGTTGATCACCAGCGGCAGGCTGGGGATGTCCAGGCCGCGCGCGGCCACGTCGGTCGCGACCAGCACCCGCGCCTTGTTCGCCTTGAAGTCGCGCAGCGCCTTCTGGCGCTGGGCCTGGCTCTTGTTGCCGTGGATCGCCACCGACTTCAGGCCGGCGTCTTCGAGCTGTTCGGCCAGGCGGTTGCAGCCGTGCTTGGTGCGGCCGAACACGATCACCTGATCGTTCGGACGGCCGGCCAGGATCTCGATCAGCAGGTCGCGCTTGCGGCCGCCGTCGACCGGATGCACGCGATGGCTGATCGCATCGGCCACGGCGTTGTTGGCGGCGATCTGCACCTGGCGCGGCTCGCGCATGAACTCCAGCGCCAGCTGCTTGATCTGCGCTTCGAACGTGGCCGAGAACAGCAGGGTCTGGCGCGAGGCCGGCAGGCGGCCGAGGATGCGCTTGATCGCCGGCAGGAAGCCCATGTCGAGCATGCGGTCGGCTTCGTCCATGACCAGCAGTTCGACCGCGTCGAGCTTGGCGCTGCCGCGCTCGAGGTGGTCGATCAGCCGGCCCGGGGTCGCCACCAGCACGTCGACGCCGCGGCGCAGCGCGTCGAGCTGCGGGCCCATGCCGGCGCCGCCGAAGATGGCGTGGATGTTCAGGCGCAGGTACTTGGCGTAGCCGCGCAGGCTGTCGCTGACCTGCAGCGCCAGCTCGCGGGTCGGCGCCAGGATCAGCACGCGCGGCTTGCGCTGGCCGCCGCCCTGGACGGTGGCCAGGCGGTGCAGCAACGGCAGGCCGAACGCGGCGGTCTTGCCGGTGCCGGTCTGGGCGCCGCCGAGCAGGTCGTGCCCGGCCAGGGCCAGCGGGATCGCTTCGGCCTGGATCGGGGTCGGGGTGGTGTAATTCTGTTCGGACAGCGCGCGCAGCAACGCGGGCGCCAGCCCAAGCGATTCGAACGTCATGGCGAAACTCCTGCAAAGCGCGAAAGCCAGCCGCGGCGCGGGCCGAAGCCTGCGCTCGATCGCGGGCGATCGCGTGACGACTCCAGCGTTCCCTTGAACCGCGCTGCGAGTGATCGGATTGAACGGCGCCGGATGCTCCGGGCCGTGTCTGCGCTACGAAAGACGTGCGGGATAAGGTCGCGCCGGCGAATCCGGGACTCGGTGCGGGGCGACAGGCAACCTGGGAAACGTACCCTTGCGGGGAGGCAGCCGTGCGCTGAACGGGGCGAACTCTACGCGAAAACCGGCTTCTCCGCCAGCTGCGGCGGTTTGCGCCCCGCCGATGCCGGCACGGCGTTCAGGCTGGGAGGCCGCGCAGGAGCGACGCGGCATCCCTCGCCACCGGGTCCCTCCCTGCCCTTCGCCAGCTTCCCACCGTTGAAAAAGGGCTACCAGACGGGGCTTTCCCGCTTCACCGATCCGATCGCCCCACGTCGCTGTGAACCATCGCGAAGTCCCTCCCCGCCCCCTTGTCTTCAAAAGGGCGGGCCTCGGATGAGCGCGCGCAACGGTGGCGCCGGCAGTGGGCCGGGGCCATGAACGCGACGACGCCCACTCCGATCCTGCGGCGATCAGACGGGCTCGCCGCGCCGCCGGCCCTCACAGCTTCTTGCGGTTGTCTTCCGGCACCCGGTCGATCAGCTTGTTGTAGGGGTCGAAGCCGACCTCGTACGGCGCCTCGTCGACCACCACGGTCAAAGTCGGCTCGGTTTCGAGGACGCGCCGTCGCTCCAGCCACAGCGGCTTTTCGTCGGCCTCTTCGCCCGAGGGGCCGCGCGCGAACACGCCGATCTCGATCCAGTCGTCCATCGGCGCCGGGCTTTCCTTGCCCTTGCCGTCGGCGTAGCGCTTGGCCGCGTGCAGGCGCATCGTCACCTCGTACTTGCCGTCGGCGCGACGCTTGGAAGTGGCCTCGACCACCCGGTTGTCGTAGAAGCTGATCTTTTCGAACAAATCCCCGATCAGCCGCTGCTGCTCCGGCTTGGCTTCGGCGCGCAGATAGCCCAGCAGTTCGGCCGAGTTGGTATAAGGCGGCGCCTGGTAGGCCTTGTCCTGCAGGAACCGTTGCAAGGCGCGGTTGACCGCCGCTTCGCCGAGTTCCTCGCGCAGGCGGTAGAACACCAGCGAGCCCTTGCGGTAATGCACGTAGGGCTGGTCCTCGACCCGCGCCAGCGGCAGCTCCTCGACCCGCTCGCCGCCGCGCCCGGACAAGTACTCGTCCAATTCGTACTTGAGGAAGCGGCGCATCTTGGCCCGCCCGTACTCCTTCTCCATCACCATCAGCGCCGAGTACTGAGACAGCGACTCCGACAGCACGGTCGAGCCCTGGGTGGCGGCGCCGATCACCTGGTGCGCCCACCACTGGTGCGCGATCTCGTGCGCGGTGACGTAGAACACGTAGTCGATCTGGTCCGGGTCGCGCAGGTCGGCGATGAAGCCGATCGATTCGGAGAACGGGATGGTGTTGGCGAAGCTCTGCGCGAAGCGCTCGTAGCCCGGGAACTCCAGGATCCGCACCTGGCGGTGCTGGTACGGGGTGAAGTTGGCCTGGAAATAATCCAGCGACTTGCGCGAGGCGTCGATCATCCGGTCGACGTTGAAGGCGTGGCGGGCGTCGTAATAGATCTCGATCGGCACGCCCTGGTGCTCGGCGCGGCGGACCTCCCAGCGCGCCGACAGATACGCGTAGAACGGCATCATCGGCCGGTCCATCGCATAGTCGAAGCAACGCCGCCCGTCGCGGCGGTATTCGCGCTGCAGATAGCCCGGCGCCAGCGCGATCTGGTCCGGCGCGGTGCACACCGAGGTCCGAAACGCGATCCAGTCGGAATCGGTGGAGATATAGTGGTTGGCGCGCGCGGCCTGATCCTCGAGCTTGGCCATGCGCGGCAACTCGCCGAGCCCGCGCTTGCGGCGTTCGTTGCGGTCTTCGAGCTGGCCGCGTTCGTTGTAGCCGAAGTGCGGCAGGTCGTTGGAGTTGAAGAAGGTGCCGTTCTCCACGATCGAGGTATTGTCCGGCTCGTTGCCGAAGCCGCGCTGGACGAAGCTCTGGCGGAAATCGAAGTTGCGCTGCTCGCCCGCCTGCATCGGCCGGTCGAACCGGTAGATGCGGTAGCCGATGCGGCGATCGTCGCTGACCAGCTTGGCGCCGCCGAACTCCATGCGTTCGATCCGCGCTTGCGGCGAGTAGCGGACATGCAGCTCGCGGATCGGCGCCGCATGCTGATTGACGATGCGATAGCGCCCGGCGATCGTCACCGCCAGCCGCTCCGGATACAGGTCGACGCGATTGTCGACCGCGACGATGCGCGGCTGCGGCAGGTCCTTGTAGCGGCGGTAGCGGGTCTCGTACTCGGCCTGCTCGTCCATCGCCACGTCGGACGGCAAGTAGCGGTTGAGCACGTTGGTGTTCCAGAAAATGAAGCCGCCGACCGCCGCCCAGCACGCGATCGTGCCGGCCAGCACCAGGCTGGGCCGGCCGCGCAGGCGCTCGCGCGCCACGGCCATGCGGCCGCGCCAGCCCGGCGCCACGCCGCGCACCCAGAATGCGGCCGACAGCAGCAATAGCGCGAGCAGGAACAGCCCCCAGTAGCCGGTGAACCACAACCGCGGCTCGAGGAAATGGCCGTAGCCGTTGAGGTCCGAATACGGCACGCCGGGAGCGTGGCCGTAGTTGTACAGGTTGTGCTCCAGATGCAGATAGCGCATCCCCGCCTTGACCACCAACACCAGGATGATCACCCCGTAGC
Source organism: Lysobacter antibioticus HS124 (assembly GCF_000336385.2). Classification (GTDB taxonomy): domain Bacteria; phylum Pseudomonadota; class Gammaproteobacteria; order Xanthomonadales; family Xanthomonadaceae; genus Lysobacter; species Lysobacter firmicutimachus. Next base: position 13,749 of record NZ_HG424478.1, read on the forward strand.
CGGCGAAGCGGTTGTTGGTCAGCACCTGCATCGCCAGCGCCAGCCCGCCCATCAGCACGAACGGGGTCGAGTTCACCAGCAATCCCTGCAGGTACAGCGCAGGTTCCAGTGCGGTGTAGCCCTTGACCAGCTGGTAGCCCATCGCGGCGACCGCGCCGACCGCCTGGAAGCAGGCCACCACCGCGACCAGGCAGACGAACTTGCTGGTCAGCGGCAGCCAGTTCGGCACCGGCATCGCGTCGATCACTTCGGCCAGACGCACGCTGCGCTCGCGGAACACCAGTTCGCCGGCGTAGTACAGCACCACGAAGATCAGCATGTAGCTGTAGGTGCCCTGCAGCGCCTCCACCATCAGCGCGGTGGTCGGGTAGGTCTTGGTCCCGAACATGCTCTGCATGACGCTGACCGAACCGAGGAAATTCAGCAGCGAGAACGCCAGCATCACCAGGAACGGCACGCTGCGGAACACGCCGAGCAGGTCCATGCGCAAGGCATGCAGGAACTGCGCGCGGCGCGCGCCGGCGTCGAACCGCGGCGAGACCTTGGGCAGCACCAGAGGCGGAGTCGCCGCCTCGGCCGAAGCGGTGCGCCGGCGCTGCCACCAACGCGGCTTGCCGGTACCGGCGCGCAGCGGCTTGAACAGGGCGAAGGCCAGCGCGATCACCGCCAATCCGGCCGCGCTCCACAGCAGGCGGTTGACCAGCAGGAAACCTTCGATCGCCGGCAGCGCGCGGTTGTACTCGTCGGCCGACCAATAGCGGATGCTGCGATCGAACGCGACCAGGCCGAACGGATCGAGCAGGGTCGCCAGCCAATCGTTCTCCATGTCCTCCATCAGCACCCCGGCGATGGCGTTGAGCAGGAAGAACCCCATCGCGCCCAGGTACACCACCAACAACTTGCGCGAACTCAGCGCCAGCAAGGTCAACAGCGCCCCGGTCACGATCAGGTTCGGCAGCACGAACACCGCGAAGCCCCACAGGTAGGGACGCAGCGAGAATGCCGCGACCCGCTCCGGATCCACCCAGGGCATGAACGGCCCCAGCATCATTCCCAACGCAACCAACACGTACAGCGCCAGACAGCCGACCAGGGCCGCGGCCAGGCGCCCGATCAGATAGTCGCGCTTGCGCATCGGCGTGGCGAAGAACAAGTCCGCCGTGCCCTGTTCGAAGTCGCGCAGCAGCGCGCCGGCCACGAACACCATGATCGCGAACAGCCCGACCACGCTGAAATTGCCGAACAGGTTGACGATCACCACCGGCGCGTTGCGGTCGACGTTTCCGATCGCACCGCCCATCTGCACCGCTTCGCTGCTGGTCAGGGCGAAGGCGAGCAGACCGTAGACCGCGGCGAACAGCCACAGCAACGGCGAGCGCAGCTGCTGCCGCAGCTCGAAACGGAAGAATTCCAGGATCATGGGCGCGCTCCGCTCAGGCCGCGACGCGCGCGTGCTGGCGCAGGCGCTGGAAGTACACGTCCTCCAGATCCGGCTCGACCGGTTCGAATCCGGACTCGGGCGCCTCGGCGCTGAACACGTGGATCACCGGCTGGCCGCCGACCAGGCGCGTCGACAGCACGGTGAAGCGGGTCTCGTAGCTGGGCAGTTCGGCCTTGGTCACCCGCTTGCGCCAGACCTGCTCGCGCAGCGCGGCGATCGCCGCGGCCGGCTCGCCAGTCAGCAGCACCTTGCCCTTGTTGACGATCGCCATGGTCGGGCACAGATCGGTCACGTCCTCGACGATGTGGGTCGACAGGATCACCGCGACCTGCTCGCCGATCTCGGCCAGCAGGTTGAGAAAGCGATTGCGCTCCTCGGGGTCCAGGCCGGCGGTGGGCTCGTCGACGATCACCAGCCGGGGCTGGCCGAGCAGAGCCTGGGCGATGCCGAAGCGCTGGCGCATGCCGCCGGAGAAGGTGCCGAGTTTCTGCTTGCGCGCGTTCCACAGATTGACCTGGTGCAGCAAGCCGTCCACCACTTCGCGGCGCTGCCTGCGCTGGCTCAGGCCCTTGAGCACGGCGAAATGCTCGAGCAGGTCCTCGGCGCTGACCTTGGGATAGACGCCGAAGTCCTGCGGCAGGTAGCCGAGTTGGCGGCGTACGGTCTCCTTGTCGCGCAGCACGTCGATCGGCTTGCCGTCGGCGCCCTCCAGGGTGGCGCTGCCGGAGTCGGCCTCCTGCAGGGTCGCCAGGGTGCGCATCAGCGAGGACTTGCCGGCGCCGTTCGGGCCGAGCAGGCCGAACATGCCGCGCGGAATCTCCAGGCTGATGCCGTCGAGGGCGCGCACGCCGTTGGCGTAAGTCTTGGTCAAATCGCGGATGGTCAGCATCGCTGGTTCCCTGTCGTTGCCCGTTGGACGCGGCCGGCGGCCGCGCATGGCGGTCCGCGACGCACGCGGACGTTTCCACGCAGATGCTAGCGACGGCGCGCACCGCGCCCATGGGCGGATGGTCTACGTGACCGATGGCAGGGGGCGGATTGTGACGCCGGCCGCGCTAGCCGGCGCCCGCGCGGTACTCGCGCGGCGACACGCCGTAGCGCTTCTTGAACGCTACCGACAAGTGGCTGTGGCTGGCGAAGCCGGCCTCCACGGCGATCGTGGCGATGTCCTGGTCGCTCTCGCGCAGGCGCAGGCAGACCCGGCGCAGGCGCTCGCCGAGCACGTACTGGATCGGGCTCGCGCCGAATGCGGCACGGAATGCGATCAGCAGGCGGTGCACGCTCAGCCCGGCGATCTGGGCCAGTGCGGCCAAGCGGATCGGCCGGTCCGAAGCCGGATGTTCCAGATGCGCGCGGATGTAGTCCTCGATGCGCCGCCGCTGGATCGGCGCGAGTTGCGGCGGCGGCGCGGCATGCGCCGCCGCTCCCGCCGCGTACTCGCGCAGCAAGTGCAGGCCCAGGGCCTGGCCCAGCGCCTCGCGCAGCATCGCCGCCAGCTCGTCGCCGGCGCCGCTGAGCCCGGCCAGGCGCGCGGCCAGGCCGTGCACGAACGGATCGCGGTGCTTCATGCGCGCGCCGAGCCCGGCGGCGGCATCCCGGCAGGGACCGAAACGGGCCGGGTCGATATTGAACTCGGCGTAGGCGATGTCGCCGCCCAGCGCCTCGCCGCGGTACTGGCGCCCGGCCGGAATCAACCACAGGTCGCCGGCGGCGGGCGGCAGGCGCAGCCGGCCGGCGCCTTCGATGCGGGTCTCCAGGCGCCGCATCGCGCCGTCGAGATGGACGATCAGGGTGTGGCGGTCGTGCTGCAGCCGCCACTGGGTCGGCTCGGCGATGCTCTCGGCGGCGAAGGCGAAGTCCAGCCCGGGGGCCAGGCTCAGTTCGCGGTTGAACGCCAGCCGACGCGCGCCGAGCCAGTCGCGCACCGCCGCCGCGCCCAGGGCCGCGTCGGCGCGGGCGACGGCGCCGGCCGCAACGGCCGGCGGAGAAGTTGGAAGCGGTTCGGACATCGTGGAAGCGCGGCAGGCCCGGGGCGAGCTAAACATGACAGCAATCACATTCGTGTCAACACACGGGGCAGTCCCGTCCCGCGTCCCTCCCCGCCCCAAAAAACGGAGTCCCTCCATGCCCGACCGTTCCCTCCACGGCAAGACCGTCGTCATCGGCGGCGGCGCCAAGAACCTCGGCGGCCTGATTTCGCGCGAGCTCGCCGCCGGCGGCGCTGCCGGCATCGCCGTCCACTACAACTCCGACGCCACCCGCGCCGCGGCCGAGGAAACCGTCGCCGCGGTGCGCGCCGCCGGCGCCGAGGCGTTCGCCCACCAGGGCGACCTGACCCGGCCGGCCGAGGTCGCCAAGCTGTTCGACGCGGCGCTGGCGGCGTTCGGCAAGATCGACATCGCCGTCAACACCACCGGCATGGTGATCAAGAAACCGCTGGTCGAGGTGACCGAAGCCGAGTACGACCGCATGTTCGCGGTCAATTCCAAGGCGGCGTTCTTCTTCATCCAGGAGGCCGGCAAGAAGCTGGCCGACGACGGCAACATCTGCACCATCGTCAGTTCGCTGTTGGCCGCCTACACGCCGTTCTACGCCGTCTACCCGGGCAGCAAGGCGCCGATCGAGCACTTCACCCGCGCCGCGTCCAAGGAACTCGGCGCACGCGGCATCTCGGTCAACGCGGTCGGCCCGGGGCCGATGGACACGCCGTTCTTCTACCCGGCCGAGTCGCAGGAGTCGGCGGCCTATCACGCCACCGCCGCAGCGCTGAGCGGGCGCACCAAGAGCGGCCTGACCGAGATCCGGGACATCGCCCCGCTGGTGCGGTTCCTGGTCACCGAGGGTTGGTGGATCACCGGTCAGACCCTCTTCGCCAACGGCGGCTATACGACGCGCTGACGCCGTCACGGGCACAGCCGGTACGGGTGCCGGCCGGAGCGACATCCGTTTCGACCGGCATCGCCGCAACATCGCAGGTTGCGTTGTCGCGGCAGGCCGGCGCCAGGGCGAGAGGAGCGAGCGCGTGTCCGGCCGCGCGCATTCGCGGATGCGCCGCTCGGCCGCGCGCCGGCCCGTGCCGACGCCTGCACGCCGCCTGCACGCACTTGCGCCAACCATGCGCGCGACGGCCGCCGACGCCGCCTGTCGCGCTTTTTGCGGGGATACGCCATGCACACCCTCCTGGTTCTGCTCGCCGGCTTCGCCCTGCTCGGCCTGTGTCTGCTGATCGCGCGCCTGGCCGGCGGTCCCGGCCGGACGCCGCAGCGCAAAGCGATCGTCGCCTTCGTGCCGCTGTGGCTGATCGGCGCCGGGATCAACCTCTGGGCCGGCGTGCATCACGCCGGCTACAGCGTCGCCGACGAGCTGCCGATCTTCCTGCTGGTGTTCTTGCTGCCCGTCGTGGCTGCGCTGGCGCTACGATGGACGCTTTCGCGCCGCTGACTCCGGCCCCTCCCTCCCGCCAACCGCGGCCCATCGATGACGACGTCTTCCCGCCCCACCCTGCTGCGCTCGCGCGAAGGCCACGCCAAAGTCGGCTTCAGCGAGCTTTTCTTCGACCTGGTGTTCGTGTTCGCGGTTACCCAGCTCTCGCACACTCTGCTCGAACACCTCGACACCGGCGGCGCGCTGCGCACCGGCCTGCTGTTCCTCGCGGTGTGGTGGCTGTGGATCTACACGTCCTGGGTCACCAACTGGCTGGACCCGGAAAAAGTGCCGGTGCGGCTGATGATCTTCGGCCTGATGCTGGGCGGACTGCTGCTGTCCTCGTCGCTGCCGCAGGCTTTCGGCGAACGCGGGCTCGCGTTCGGCGCGGTGTTCGCGGCGATGCAGGTCGGCCGCACGCTGTTCATGCTGTGGGCGCTGCGCGGCGGACGCAGTCCCGGCAATTTCCGCAATTTCCTGCGCATCCTGGTCTGGCTGTCGTTGTCGGCGCTGCTGTGGATCGGCGGCGGCCTGGCCGAACCGGAGCCGCGCCTGATCTGGTGGCTCGGCGCGGTCGCAATCGAATACCTCGGCCCGGTCGCCTATTTCCGCGTGCCCGGCCTGGGCCGTTCGAGCCTGGCCGACTGGGACGTGGAGGGCGGCCATCTGTCCGAGCGCTGCGGCTTGTTCATCATCATCGCCCTGGGCGAGTCGATCCTCATCACCGGCGCGACCTTCGCCAAGCTGGACTGGAACCCCACCACCGTGACCGCGTTCTGCCTCGCCTTCCTCGGCAGCGTGGCGATGTGGTGGATCTATTTCGACAGCGGCGCCGCGCGCGGCGAACACCGCATCGTCCACGGCGGCGACAGCGCGCGCCAGGCGCGCCTGGCCTATACCTACCTGCATCTGCTGATCGTCGGCGGCGTCGTCGTCTGCGCGGTGGCCGACGAACTGGTGCTGGTGCATCCCGACCATGCCGAGCCGGCCGGCATCGCCGCGATCGTCGGCGGCCCGGCGTTGTACCTGCTGGGCTGCGCCTTGTTCAAATGGGTCACCAATACGCGCAGGTTCCCGCCGCTGTCGCATATGGCCGGGCTGGCGATGCTGGCGGCGCTCGCGCTCGCGGCGGCGCCGCTGCACCTGTCGGCACTGGCCCTGGGCGCGGCGACCACGGCCGTGTTCGTCGTCGTGGCGGCCTGGGAAACCGCGGCGCTGCGCCGCGGTCGCGCCGTCGCGCCGAGACACTGAGCGCGTCGCCTTCGGACGGTCCCGCGACCTCGCCGCCGTCGCGAATCGCACCCTCCCGCGATCAGCGCTGCGTACGGCGTCGACGCTTCGCCGCACCGGCAAGATTTTCCGGTCGTGCGCAAACTGCGCTCATTGCGCCACGCGCAACCCGCGAATGCCGCTACGCACGCATCTGGCATGGAATCTGCGACGTTCAGGGCGTTCTGTCCGCAGAGGAAGTCGCCATGAGAACGCTCGTCCTGCTCGTCGCTATCGCCGCCGCCGCGAGCGGCTGCAACAATCCACGCAACGATCCCGCTCGCCCGGCCGATCACGCCGCCGATGCCGCCGCCGGCCCGGCTCCGGCCGCTACCGACACGCCGGCTGGAGCCACGCTGAGCGCCGATGCGGCCGCGCCGATGCCCGCGGCGGATGCCGCACAGGGCGACCCGCTGGTCCTGGGCCTGCTGACGGCGCTCAACGAACACGAGATCGCAGCCGCACGCCAGGCTCAGCAGAAAGGCGTGAGCGGCGCGGTGCTGGAGTTCGCCAACCTGATGGAGAAGGAACACGGCGCCAACCAAGCCAAGACCCGGACCCTGGGTACGCCGGCCGAGGGCGCCGAAGTCCAGGCGATAAAGGACAAGGGCAAAGCCGAACTCGACGCGCTTGGGGCCAAGTCTGGCGACGACTACCGCAAGGCGTATGTCGCGGCGATGGTGAAGGATCATCAGGACGCGCTGGAGCAGATCGACAACCAACTGATGCCTGCCGCGAGCGGCGAACCGGTCAAGGCGCACTTGCGCGATACCCGCGAGCACGTGGCCATGCACCTGAATCAGGCTCGCAAGCTAGCGCAATGATGCGCCTACCATCGATCAAAGCAGCGACCGGCCCGCAGTAGGCGCACGCCCCTCGACCCGGTGGTTCGTTCGCAGCGAGCCCTCGGGGCTATCGCGCTTGAGGCGGGTTGCGCAGACCGGATAGCCCCCCGCCTGCCGACCCAAGCGTAGACACAGCGCAGAAGAGAGGGCGGCGGAGGACGGCCGATAGGGCTCGATCTATTTCCAAAGCAAGGCGGAGCCGGGCACGGCAGGAACGGCCACACAGGCTTGAAAGCCAATTGCGGCGATGTCCTGGACGCTTGGCTGCGTCGAAGCAACAGAGCCCATGATTCGGGGAAAAGGGAATGGGCTGCTTCGCTCGATTTTCAACCAAGCTGCAGGGCGCGGAAGCATCAGAATCACTCAGAAGCGTCTTCGAACGCTCAATCGCAAGAATGAACAACAGAACCTCTCAGCAGGGATGATGTGCACCTTTAAGGTGAGGTAACGAAACCCTTCGCCACTGAGCCGACAGTAGGCATATCACCCAACCCTAGACGCAAACGAGGGGCGGGCCTAGGCCCGCCCCTCGTTTTGGAGTCCTGCAATCAATAGCTGACCGTCAAGCGCACTCCACTGAAGTCCGTTTCCCCGTAGAGACTGAAGTACATGTCCCGGTCGGTCGGCGGATTGTTGATTACGATCGATTCTTCATTGCCGGCGCTATTCCTCGACCAGTAGTTGTGATCGTACGAGTACGCCCAACGCGAGGGGCCAAGGGTATTGGCGAACAGACTAGCGTTGCCGGTACCACCGCTCGCGGTAATCCGTACCGTCGAAACCCCAGCCGGAACCCTCATGTAGAAATGAGCGTGATTCCCTTTCGTCTGCGAGATATTGCTGCGACTGCAATTCCCCGCCATCAGACGCACGTCCGCCGCAGTGCATTCCGGCAGCGGCCGGCAGCCAGTGCCGTCGGCATAGCAAGCCAGCCAGTTGTTGAAGCCTCCGTCATAGCCGGTACCGATGGCGTCTATCCGCTGCTTGTAAGCAGCATAGTTCCCCGGCCGGAAGTAGGACAAGAACCAGTTCACATCGCTGGATCGCTCCTCGAACATGTAACGCACGGCCAAATACCCGCCCTGGTAGACCCGCGCCGAATCGCCGTAATCGGTCTTGAACAGTTGGCTGAGCGTCCAAGTCTTGCTCCGGGCATGGTCGCGCGCCCGGGTGTTGTCCTGATTCAGGAACGACCACGAGATGTACTCGGCCAATCCTTCGGTCCACCAGACGGTGCCCTGGCTGTAAGCGGCGTTGAAGTCGCCGTACAGATTGTAGCGGCCGTCCAGGTAGTGCACGAACTCGTGCTCCAGGTTCCAGATCGTGAACGCCGGGATCCACTCGGCGCGATAGGCGATGAAACGCCCCTGATTGCCTGCGGTCGCCGGATTGCCTTCGAGGTAGATGCCGCCGTTGTTGGTGCCGTTCCCGTAGAAGGTGGACGAGTGCTTCCTGTACTCGCTGCTGCTGTCGAAGATCACCATCTCCAGCGAGGTATTGTCGTTGGCGACTGCATTGTTACCGGTCGCCAGGCGCTGATGGAACAACCCTTCCACGCCCGCCACCGTATTGCAAGCGGTACGCAGCTGATCCGCGGTCATGCGCTGTGCGCGGATGCTGACGTTCGGAGTGCACACATGGCGAGTCGGCAACACCGCTTCCTTGTACGCTTCGATGTAATCGCACAGCCCGTACTGCTGGCAGTTCGCGCGATCGTGCGCGTTGATCTGCGCTGCGAACTTGGCCCGGAGCGGCGCGGAGGAGTTCTGGAACGACGTGCGAGGCACCAGGTCCCGAAGCTGCGCGGAGACGGCCGACTTGATGTTGCCGCTGTACTGCAGGAATCGGCCCAACTCCGCGCCGCTGTCGCTCACCAGGTCCCATCCGTTCGTATCCAGCAAGCCGTAGTTGTTGCGGATGAAATTGGCGAGCGTGTTGGCGGTGTCGATTCCCGCCTGATCCGACAGGCCCTCGTACTTCTTGCCCCTGTTGAACAGGGCCAGCAAGCTCTGGCGTATCGCATTCTGCATGCCGGGCATGCGTTCGTACGAGTTGTCGTAGTTTTCGATCAGCCTGCGGATGCGCGGCAAATAGCGCAACGCCTCTTGGGTGGAATCGATCAACGTGAGGGCTTCGTTGAGGACTATGGCGTGAACGTCGTTCTCCAGGGTCAAGACGACGTTGTTGTTGAAGTACGCGTCGAGCGCCGAACGAACCGCCGGAGCCACATTCGCATTGAACGCGGGGAAACCCTGGTCCCGATACTTGTCTTCCAGGAAGTAAACGGCCCGCATGACATAGATCATTTCCCTGAGGGAGCCGTCGTTGTCGCCGTCGTAAATCCGGCTGAGCCGCTCGACTTCATTGGCGAGAGTCACCATGTTCGCGCTGCTGAACACACTCCTCGCGTCGCTCAGGGACAAAACGTACTGGGCGCTAAGGCACGAAAATTCCGCATGCCGCACCCGCTCCAAGAGGTCGGCACCGACCGCACCGACGAAGTTGCAACCTTCGTGCGCCGCGGCGCCCGCCGGCGTCTCTTTGCTCGCGCCCTGTCTCTGCCCGCGCGACTTCTCGGGCCACTGCTTGCGATTGAACTCGTCGATCGCCGCCTGTTCTTCGCCGATCTTGACCCGGTGCCCCTGATAGACGCCTTGCGGCGGCACCATATGCGGTTCGAGCGGCTTCGACTGAACATGAGTGCCGCCGAACAGCGCTTCGCCAGCCGAAGGCGCGGGCCCCGGGCGGAGCGTGCGCTGCGACGGCTGAGCGGAACGGCCCTGTCGCCCCCCATGCTCCGAGCGCCACTCTTGCCCGTGCCCGTGTCCCTGCTCTTGCCCATTCATCGCATACAGGTTGCGCTCGGCCGAGGCGGTGCCGGCGGGATGCCCGTTCGCACGGCTCGTGCCCAACAAGGCTCGGTCCGGCTGGTCGTCGCCGAACAGTTTCGACAGCCAAGCATCCGGAGCTCCGGGAAACTCGGCGGCAAAGCCTTTGCCCTCATCGGGCAAGCTCATCGTCGCCGCACCGAGCAATGCGGCGCCAACCGCAGCAATGCAGACCTTCTTTGAACGTTGCAACATCGAAAATCTCCTTATTACGGCGACACCAACCAGCCACGCCGTTCATGGCGTGCGGCAGATAGGATTTAAGCGATAGAAGTAAGGGGCGGCGTTGATCGCTGCCCGACCATAGCTACAACAAGCCCGGTCGATTCGAATCGCCACCGGATCGATGGCTGCTTGGCGTTCGTCCGGCGTCCGCTCGAACACATTCGACTTTGTAGCGGGTTTAACTCTAGGCAGACGGACGCAAAAAATGTATGCGGAATAATCTTAGATTTTGCTTCGTCGAAGAACGCGTCGCCTGCAGCGACATTCACTGCAACAGCCGATCGCTATGGCATGTCGCCGCAGATATCGCGCAGACAGGAAAGTGAAGGCCATCTGAAGAGCGCAACAGGAGGGCAGACTGTTGCGGCATTCACTTGATCCATCGGCACCGACCGGCGCTCTGAACGGTCATCGAGCGCAGTCGTTCATCGATGAAATTCCTGAATCCGTATCCATGCGATGGGGGCGCCGTGCATTCCCGGCTCGACGGCATCCTGCTATTTGCAGCGTCGTCATCGTCGAAGCGTCCTGACCGACGATGGCGAACAAGACGGAGAGACGGAACAAGACTTTGTCGCCGTTCGCCGCCTGACCATCGGAATCCGCATCGTCCGCAAACACTGCTGCGCACGCGCTTTCGTTGCGCCGATGCGAGCCCGACAAGTCACGACGAAGCACGCTCGCACACGACGCCGTCGATGCGGCGCCGCGCTCGATCGGGCGCTCCGTTCGAGTTGCCGCGGGCCGCGCTGGCGTGTGGATGTCCATCGCAAGCGGCGCGATACAGGACATGTGAAGATCGTCCGCGGCGCGGCTGCTACAATCGCCGCGTCCACCGCACCGGAGCGCATCGCTCCGCTTGCGCCGTCATCGCGACGGCCATGGCTCGCGGCCGGACATTCCCGCTCGGCTCCCTGCGTCGCATCGTCGCCGCTTGCCCGTCCGCCCCGCGCGGGCGCGCATCGCCGAGCCCGCTTCGTGCGCAACGCTGTCGCGCCTGGCTTGGCGCGACGTCTCGCGTGATCGGCCGCGCACGCCTCGACAGGAGAATCCATGGTCTTCCGCGTTTCGATCGTCCTGCTCGCCGTCCTGGTCGCTGCAGGCGTGCTGGCGCCGGATTCGTTCAACCGATCGATCCAGTCCGTACTCGCGCCCACTCTCGCCCACGCCGGTTGGCTGTATCTGCTGATCGTGTTCGCGGCGTTGCTGTTCCTGCTTTACCTGAGCTTCGGCCGTTTCGCCGATCTGCGCATCGGCGGCGACGATGCCGAACCCGAGTTCTCGCGCACCAGTTGGCTGTCGATGCTGTTCGCCGCCGGCATGGGCATCGGCCTGGTGTTCTGGGGCGCGGCCGAGCCGCTGTCGCATTATCTGCATCCGCCCGAGGGCTTGGCGCCGCAGAGCCGGGAAGCGGCGCGCGCGTCGATGCGCTACGTGTTCTTCCATTGGGGCCTGCATCCCTGGGCGGTGTACGCCCTGGTCGGCTTGGCGATGGCCTGGTTCCGGTTCAACCGCCGCGGCCGCGGCCAGATCAGCGACCTGCTGGAACCGGTGATCCCGGCGCGGCATCGACGCTGGGCGGGACCCGCGGTCGATATCGCCGCGGTGGTCGCGACCGCGATAGGCGTCGCGACCACGCTGGGCTTCGGCACCATCCAGATCAGCGCCGGGCTGGCGCGCGTGTTCGGCCTCGACGCGACGCCGGCCCTGCAGCTGTGCGTGGTCGCGGTCGCCTTCGTGCTGTACATGGCATCGTCCCTGACCGGCCTACACCGCGGCATCAAATGGTTGTCCAACCTCAACCTCGCCTTGGCCGCGCTGCTGCTCGCCTTCGTCCTGGTATGCGGCCCGACCGGTTTCGTGTTCGAGACCTTCACCACCACCCTGGGCGGCTACATCAACCAGTTGCCGAACATGAGCCTACGCATGGCGCCGTTCTCGCGCGATCCGTGGGTCGGCGAGTGGACGATCTTCTACTGGGCCTGGTGGATCGCCTGGGCGCCTTTCGTCGGCAGCTTCATCGCCCGCATCTCGCGCGGCCGACGGGTGCGCGAGTTCGTGTTCGGCGTGGTGCTGGTGCCGACCCTGATGAGTTTCCTGTGGTTCTCCGTCTTCGGCGGCAGCGCGCTGTGGGCGCAGATGTTCGCCGGCGCCGACTTGGCCGGCCCCCTGGCGCAAGGTTATGAGCAGGTGCTGTTCGGTCTGCTCGAACAGTTGCCGGCGACGCGGATCGCGTCGGTCGCCGCGATCGCCCTGCTGATGATGTTCTTCGTCACCTCGGCCGATTCGGCGACCCTGGTGCTGGCCGGCATGTCCAGCGAGGACCGCGCCGACCCGTCGCTGTCGCGGCGCGCGGTGTGGGGCGCGATCCAGGCTCTGATCGCGGTCGCGCTGCTTCTCGCCGGCGGGCTCGACGCATTGCAGGGATTGATCATCGTCGCCGCGCTGCCGTTCGCCCTGCTTCTGGTACTGGTGCTGGTCGCGCTGTACCGGGCGCTGGATCGCGCCTATCGCGAGCGGCAACGACTCCAGGCGCGCCAGCGCCGCGCGATGCTTCGCTGGCTGGCCAGCGAAGCGGCGGACTGAATCCGCCGCGTTGCCGCTTATTGCACCGTGCAGGAAAACACCAGGCTGAGGTTGGCGCCGACCGGCAGCGTGCCCAACGCCAGGCCGGCGCTCAGGTGACTGATCAGAATCGGGCTCGGCGTGGTCGGACACGCACCCGCGGTGGCGCTGCTGCAGGTCACCGTATTGCCGGCCGGGCAGTTCAGGCCGGCGCCCGGCGCGTCCTGCACCAGCGCGCCGGTGACCGCCACCGGACCGTTGTTGGTCACCTTCACCGTGTATTGGGTCGCGGCGCCGCGCACGACGGTGTCGTTGGCCTGATCGTTGTCGCCCGCCAACGGCGTGTTGGTCTTGCTGATGACCAGATCGGCGACCTGCGCGACGTTGGTGAACGTGCAGACGATGGCGCTGCCGGGCGCAGTCGCCGCCGCGTCCAGGGTCACGCTGCGGTTGGCCAGATCGTTGCTCGCGCTGCCGCCCGCGCCGAGGCCGGTGCAGGAAATCCCGCCCAGCAGGTAGCCTGCCGGCAACGGACCTTCGCTCAGCGTGGTCGCGGTGTTCGCCGCGGTCAACACCTGCACCGGGCCGGCCACGCCGGTGCCGGCGGCGGCGGTGGTGATGTCGTGATTGGCGATGCCGTTGCTGCCGCTGAATGAGAACGTGCCGGTGCCGTTCTGGGTGACTTTGACCGCCTGCACCGTCGGCAACCGCGCGTTGGTCGCCACGCAACTGATCTCGCTGAGATTGGCGTTGGCCGTGTTCGGCGTAGTCGGCGGCCCGACCGGCGCGCTGATCAGGCTGAAGAAGGTGCGCGTGGTGCCGGCCGCGCCGAGGACGACGTTGGCGCCGGAGCGATCGGTACAGGCGATGCTGGAACTGTAGCTGCCCAGGCTGGTGCCGGTGCCCGCGGTCTCGCTGACCGTGATCAGGGTGCTCAGCGGCACCGGTACCCAACCGGTGGTGCCGTTGTGGCCGACGTTGGAGACCGTGCCGCTGTTGGTCTGCACCGCGGTCGCCGAGGCCGGCGCCACCGACAGATTGAACAGGCCCGGGTCGCTCGTCGGCACCAGCGCCTTGGTCAGGCGTACGCGCGGCAACAAGGTGATCGGGTAGTCCTCCACTTCGCCGCTGTCGGCCAGGCCGGTCGCGTTCTGCACTTGCGAGGTCGTATAGCCCACGCGCAAACGCATATAGCTTTCGCCGGCGACGTAGGTCGCGCCGGTAGGAATGGTCCAGTTCAATGCGATGTTGCCGTTGCCGCTCACGTTCGCACAGGCGCGCTCGGCGGTCTCGAAACTGCCGTTGCGGTTGAAGTCGATCCAACCGCACAACTGCGGCGTCGCACCCGACACGCTCTGGAAGCCGGCCACCGGCACCGACAGGCTGTAGGTGCCGACGCCGACCGGCGCCAGCGTGCCCAAGGCGTTGTCGGTGTCGCCCGCAGCATCGTTGCTGGCGCGCGGGCTGGTCGCCGGTGCGGGCGTGATGTAGGCGGTGCCGTTGGGGATCGTCAGCGGCAAGGTCGGATCGACGCTGAGGCTCGGCCCCAATGTCAGGCCGGAATTGACGTGGCCGGCCATGCCGTAGCTGGTCGGCGCATCGCTGAAATCTTCGTCGACGGTGATCGTCACCGTATAACCGTCCGCTCCCAGATCGCCAGCGCCGAGCGTCGGATTACCGATGCCGATGCCCAGCGCGATCGAGGTGAATGTGCCGTTGAGCTGCGCGGTGCCGCAACCCGAGGTCGTGGCCGGATTTCCGCACGCGATCGAAGGGGCGTTCGATGACGGGCGCAGCACGGTGTTGGCGCTGACGGTGGTCAGGGTGCCGCCGACGACGGTCCAGGTCGAACCCACCGGCGAAGTGAAAAAGGTCGAAGTGAACCCTGCGCCTGCGCCGGTACCGCCAAGGCGCGCAAAATGGAATCGCGGATTGACCACCGGCCGGCTGAAATTGAAAGTCAAGTTACCGCGCGACACTTGTCCGCCAGCCGCGACCACGGTCGTGGTGCCGGGAGTCAGGAAATTGAAGGTTTCCGACACCAAATCGATGCGCGGGTCGTAGGCGCCGGGCGGGTTGCCGCCGAAGCTCAAACCGCCAGCCGTCACCGACGTCGAGGTCGTGCCCGGTACGCCGCCGCCGGACACGGCCGTCAAGCTCAAGCCGGAGAGGTAGGTCGTCTGGGTCCCCGTAGCGGCATCGACATCGGGGTTCTGCTCCGACGCCCACAGCGCCGACGGCAGCGTTACCGCGATCGCGGCGAGCAGGGCCGCGCCGGAAACTCTGCGCGCACCAGGGCGGAAACGAGGTGCGCATGCGGTTCCCGGGGTCGATCCAGCGCCGTTGCTCGCTCGAAAATCCATGCTTCGTTCACTCCGTCGTCGAGTCGACATATCTTCGCGTTCCGATCGGGCGCCCAACGCCCGCATTTGATCAACGAAGCGCAATAACCATGCCAACGTGCAGTGCGCAGCCGAAGACTCGCCGCAGCGACAGTCCGGCCCGCCCTCAGCGCGAAAGAAAGCGCACCATTAATGAGACATCAATCACTAAAAATGACGCGCGGCGACAGTTTTTGCCCTTTCAGATCAGACATTTGCAGGAGTTACTTGCTGAACATAGTGAATAAGCTTTGCCCCGCGCCTCCTCACACCTGCAACCTCATCCCCGGCCGCGTCAACGCCACCTCCACCCCGTACCGTTCTCCGATCTCCCCCGCCAGCGCTTCGCGCGCCTTGTCTTCGCCGTGCACCAACGCCAACGGCGGATGGCCGGCGATGTTCCCGTACCACTCGATCAAGCCGCGTTGGTCGGTATGCGCCGACAGCCCGCCGATGGTGTGGCGCTGGGCCAGCGCGCGCACGTCGCGGCCGTGGATGCGCACCCATTGGGCGCCGTCGACCAGGCGCCGGCCGACCGTGCCTTCGGCCTGGTAGCCGACGAACACCACGCGGGTCTGCGGCTTGCCGAGGTTGTGCTTGAAGTGATGCAGGATGCGCCCGGCATTGGCCATGCCGGAACCGGCGATCACTATCGCGCCGCGTTCGATGCGGTTGATCGCCATCGATTGCTCGGCGGTTTCGCTGAACTGGAGATTGGGCAGGCGGAAGGGATTAGGCCGCTCCTGCCAGACCCGCAGCGCGTCTTCGTCGAACAGCGCGGTGTGGCGGGCGTAGACGCCGGCCACCTTGGCCGCCATCGGGCTGTCGAAGAAGATCCGCCAGCGCGCCAGTCGCCATTCGTCCCAGTACTTGGCGAACCAGTACAGCAGTTCCTGGCTGCGCCCGACCGCGAACGCCGGGATCAGCACGTTGCCGCCGTCGTTCCAGGCCGCGTCGAGCACCCGGCCGAGTTCCAGGATGGTCTCGGCACGATCCTTGTGCAGACGGTCGCCGTAGGTCGATTCCATCAGCACCAGATCGGCCGCCTCGATCGGCGCCGGATCGCGCAGGATCGGCGTGCCCTTCGGGCCGATATCGCCGGAGAACACCAGCTTGCGCCCTTCCGCCCACAGCTCGACCGCCGACGACCCCAGGATATGGCCGGCCTCGCGGAACGCGATGTCGACGCCGGGCAGGATCGTCTCGCGCGCGTCGTAGGCCAGCGGGCGTACCTGGCGCAGGCTGGCTTCGACATCGTCGCGGGTATACAGCGGCAGCGCCTCGGGTTCGCCGTCGCGGCGCCGGCGGTTGCTGCGCTCGGCTTCGCTTTCGGAAATCGAGGCCGCGTCGAGCAGCATGATCCGCATCAGCTCCGCGGTCGCGCCCTGGGCGTAGATCGGCCCGCGGAAACCGCGCCGCACCAGCAGCGGCACCCGGCCGATGTGGTCGATATGGGCATGGCTGATCACCAGTGCGTCGAGCGCGGTCGGCTCGAAGCCGAACGGGTCGAAGTTGCGCCGCTCGGCTTCGGGGCTGCCCTGAATCATTCCGCAGTCGAGCAGGATGCGCCGGCCGGCGGCGCGGACCTCGTGCAGGGAACCGGTGACCTCGCCCGCCGCTCCGTGGAAATGGACTTGCATCGCTCGACCGCCTAACTGCCGTGGAAAGCTCGAACCTAGCACGGTGCCGATGCGCAGCCGGTCGCGGCGGCGCGCACAGCCGATGCGCAAGCCGGGCAAAGCTGAACGGATCGGCGCCCCCCGACATGACCTTCGACACCCTTCCCGGCGCCGGAACGGGACTATCGTCCGGCCGTGTCCCGGCCCAGGAAGGCCCACTAAGGCGCCGAATCCGCGACAATCCCCTGTTCCCGCTTCACCCCCAACGCTTTCACGCCAACGCCCTTTCGGCCGGAGCCCGCTGTGACCCTCAAGAAACCGCAAGTCCTGTTGTTGTCCCTCGCCATCGCCACGGTCGTGGCCGCCTGCGGCAAGCAGGAAACCCCTGCCCCGACCGCGCCGGCCGACAGCGCCGCCAAGCCGGCCGAGACCACCGGACTGAAGCTCGACGAGAGCAAGCTGCCGCCGGTCAACCGCTTCGCGATCTCCGATCTCGACACCAGCAAGGACGCCTGTACCGACTTCGGCGGCTACGTCAACGGCAAGTGGCTCGCCGCCAACGCCATCCCGGGCGACCGCACCTCGTGGGGCGCGTTCGAAATGCTCGACGAGCGTTCGACCGCCGTGCAGCGCCAGATCGCCGAGCAGGCCGCGGCCGACACCCAGGCCACCGGCGTGGAGAAGATCGTCGGCGACCTGTGGTCGACCGGCATGGACGCGGCCAAGATCAACGCCCAGGGCCTGGAGCCGCTGAAGGCCGACCTGGCCAAGATCGACGCGCTCGACAGCCCGGAGAAGATCGCCGAGTACCTGCGCGCCTCCGCCGCGACCGGCGACAACCCGCTGTTCGGCTTCGGCGCCGAAGCCGACTTCAAGGATTCGGCCAACAACATCGCCTACGCCGCACAGGGCGGCCTGGGCCTGCCGGACACGCCCTACTACTTCGACGCCAAGCACAAGGACAAGCTGGCCGCGTACGAGGCCCACATCGCCAAGGTGCTCGAGCTCGGCGGCACGCCGGCGGCCGACGCGGCCAAGCAGGCCAAGGACGTGGTCGCGTTCGAGACCCGCCTGGCCAAGGTCTCCAAGTCGCGCGAACAGCTCTCGCGCGACGTTTCGCTGTACTACAACCCGGTCAGCCCGGCCGATGCCGACAAGCTGACCCCGAACTTCTCCTGGACCAAGTTCTTCGAATCGCAGGGCGTGGCCCTGCCGAAGATGTTCTCGCTCGCGGTGCCGGCCTTCCACCAGGAAGTCAGCAAGATGCTCGCCGACGTTCCGGCCGACCAGTGGAAGGCCTACCTGCGCTTCCACGCCATCGACGGCGCGTCGCCGTACCTGGCGGACGCTTTCGTCGAAGAGAACTTCAACTTCTACAACAAGACCCTGCGTGGCCAGAAGGAGCTGAAGGAACGCGGCAAGCGCGTGCTCGACACCATCGAGGGCCAGGCCGGCGAAGCGCTGGGCCAGATGTACGTCAAGGTCGCGTTCTCGCCGGAGTCGAAGGAGCGCATGCAGACCCTGGTCAAGAACCTCAGCGAAGCCCTCAAGGCGCGCATCGAGAATCTGGCCTGGATGAGCGCCGACACCAAGAAGAAGGCGCTGGAGAAGTGGGCCAGCTTCACCCCGAAGATCGGTTACCCGGACAAGTGGCGCGACTGGAGCGGCCTGAACACCAACCGCGACAGCTACTACGCCAACGTCAAGGCGGCCAACGAATTCAACTACAAGTGGAACCTGAGCAAGATCGGCAAGCCGGTCGACAAGACCGAGTGGGGCATGCCGCCGCAGATGGTCAACGCCTACTACAACCCGCTGCAGAACGAGATCGTGTTCCCGGCCGCGATCCTGCAGCCGCCGTTCTTCGACCCGAAGGCCGACGACGCCACCAACTACGGCGGCATCGGCGCGGTGATCGGCCACGAAATGACCCACGGCTACGACGACCAGGGTTCGCGCTTCGGGCCGACCGGCAATATGGAAGTGTGGTGGGCGCCGAGCGACGCCAAGGCCTTCTCCGGCCTGACCGACAAGCTGATCGCGCAGTTCAACGCCTATGAGGCGGCGCCGGGCAAATTCGTCAACGGCAAGCACACCCTCGGCGAGAACATCGCAGACTTGGGCGGCCTGGCCACGGCCTACGACGCGATGAAGAAGGCCGCGGGCGACACCCCGGACCCGAAGACCGACGGTCTGACCCGCGACCAGCGCTTCTTCCTCAACTGGGCCACGGTGTGGCGCCGCAACTTCACCGAGAAGGAAATGGAAGTGCGCCTGCAGACCGACGAGCATGCGCTGGCCAACTTCCGCGCGATCGGCGCACCGTCGAACCTGCCGGCCTTCGCCGCCGCGTTCTCGTGCAAGCCGGGCCAGCCGATGGTCCGCGAGGGCGACAAGCAGGTCGTGATCTGGTGATGCGTCGGGGACGGAGGGAGTCGATTCTCTCCGCCTCCTGGCCAGCCGCGGAAAGGCCCGGGGATTCCCGGGCCTTTTTTCTTGTCTGGCCCGCATCCGGCCGAGCGCTTGCCCTCATCCGGCCTGCGGCCACCTTCTCCCGCTTGCGTGAGAGGGTTGGGGTGAGGGCCCCGCCCATTCCTCGCGCAACCGCCAAACCCGTTCATCGCCTTCCCACGCCGGGTTGTTAAACTCGCCCATCCCCAGGATGGAATACGCGATGTCGACCCTACGCCCGCTTGCCTGCGCCCTCGCCCTCAGCCTCATCGCCGGCCTCGCCTCGCCCGCCGCCGACGCCGCCAAGAAGAAGGCCGCCGCCAAGCCCAAGGCGCCCGCCGCGGCTTCCGCCTGCACCGACTTCTACGCCAGCGCCAACGCCGACTGGCTGCGCGCCAACCCGCTGTCCGGCGCCGGTTCGGTCTCGACCCTGGACCAGCTCGCCGCCAATGCGCGCAAGCAGCAGCTGGAGCTGCTCAACAGCGCCATGACCTCGCCGCAAGGCAATGTCCAGAAGCTGCTCGGCGACTTCTGGGCCAGCGGCCTGGACGAAGCGGCGGTCGAGCGCGACGGCGCCCAGCCGATCGCGCCGCTGCTGTCGCGCATCGGCGCGATCAAGAAGGCCAAGGACATCCCCGCCTCGATCGCCGCCCTGCACCAGGTCGGCATCCCGGTCGCGTTCAATTTCGGCGCCGACATCGACTTGCAGGACCTGGAACGCCACATCGGCTACTTCAGCCAGGGCGGCCTGGGCCTGCCGGACCCGGCCTATTACACCCGCAGCGACAACGACACCCGCCAGTTGCTCGGCCATTACAACAACTACGTGCAGAAGATCCTGGCCCTGACCGGCACGCCGAAGGACAAGCTGGCGGCCGAGTCGCAGCAGGTGATCGACCTGGAGACCCGCATCGCCCGCGCCTCCAAGTCGCTGCCGGACCTGCGCGACCCGCGCGCCAACTACGCCCGGGTGTCGGTGGCCGACGTCGGCAAGCAGTACAAGCGCCTGCAACTGGGCGATTTCCTCAAGGCCCAGGGCGTCAGCGACGACAGCGTCTCGCTGGCCAACCCGCAGTTGTTCGCCCAGCTCGACAATCTGGTCGCCACGCTCAAGCCCGAGCAGTGGAAGACCTATCTGCGCTGGCGCGTCGGCGACGCGATGGCGCCGTACCTGGCCAAGCCCTTCCGCGACGCCGAGTTCGAATTCCGCGGCCGCGTGCTGCGCGGCCAGAGCGCGCCGCCGGCGCGCCAGCAGGCCGTGCTCGACGCCGTCACCCTCGCCGCCGGCCCGATGGTCGGCCACGAGTACGCCGCGCGCTATCTGCCGGCCGCCACCGACAAGCGCGCCGAGCAAATCGCCGATCAGGTCCGCGATGCCCTGTCCAAGTCGATCGACGCCGACAGCCGCTTCTCCGACGCGGTCAAGAACGAGGCCCGCGCCAAGCTGGCCAAGCTCAAGATCGAAGTCGGCACGCCCAAGCGCGACCTCGACTACACCGTGCAGCCGATGGGCCGCGGCAGCTTCGGCAGCAACATGCTGATCGCCTCGACCTGGCGCCACCGCGAAGAGATGAAGCGGATCGGCCGCGGCAACGCCGACCGCCGCTGGGACGTGCTGCCGCAGGAGCCGTCGCTGGCTTACGACATCGCCCAGAACCGCCTGATCGTCACCGCCGCCATGCTGCAGGCGCCGGTGCTGGACCTGAGCAAGCCGGAAGCCGCGCAATACGGTTCCTACGGCGCGCTGGTCGGCGCCGAGCTGACCCACGGCTTCGACAACCGCGGCCGCTACGTCAATGCCAAGCAGGAAGTGCGCGACTGGTGGACGCCGAACGAAATCGCCGCCTGGGAGGCCCTGGGCAGCCGCGTCGCCGCCCAGTACAGCGCCGAGGCCTATCCGGGCCTGAGCGGGACCAAGGTCAACGGCAGCCAGGTGCGCGACGTCGCCATCGCCGACCAGGCCGGCTTGGAGATCGCCTGGAATGCGTACCGCAGCGCCGCGCCGTCGGCGGGCAAGGACGCCAACCAGGCCTTCTTCCGCGCCTGGGCCGGCCTGTGGGCGCAGCACCTGAGCCCGGAAGTCGCCGCCCAGCGTTCGGCCGCGGGCATCCACGCGCCGGGCCAGTGGCGCACCAACGTGCCGCTGTCCAACCTGGCGGCGTTCGGCGAAGCCTTCGGCTGCAAGGCCGGCACGGCGATGCAGCGCAAGGCCGATCAGCAGATCAAGATCTTCCCCTGACCGATCGCGAAGGCGATACGACGAAGCCCGGCATCCGCCGGGCTTCGTTTTTCTGGAGTCGCCCGCCGCGTTCGCCGGCGGCGGCGCGCGCCGCTCAACGCAGCGCGAACGAATGCGCGATCGAGGTCTCGGTGTCGATGTCCAGCACCCGACCGTGCGCATCGAACAGCAGCAAATGCCCGGCCTGCTCGCGCACCGCCACGCCCAGCCCGGGTTCGGGCCAGTCGATCTCGGCCACGGTCTGTCCGGACAGATTGAGCGCATAGGCGCGCGCCCGGCGTTCGTCCTGCAGCCAGGCCAGCAGGCCGGCGCCGAGCGTACGCAAGGTATGCCAGAACGGCTGCGCCTGGCCGCTCGGCGCCGCCAACACGGCGCTGTGCCGGCGCCCGGCCGATTCGTAGGCCAGCAGCAGACCGCCCTCGGCCTGCGCATCGGCGAACACCGCCCAGGCTGCGCCCTGCGGGTGCAGATAGACCGACTCGCTCTCGCCCGGCGCGGCGATCGGATTGCGCGAGACCAGCGCGCGGCGCGGCGCGGCGCGGTAATGCCAGGCCGAAGCGTACTCGCGTTCGCGCACCAGATAGACCTCGTCGCGGGCGAAGTACTGCGCCGCCGCCACCGGGCCGCCGAGATCGCCGACGCTCCACAGCGCGTCCAGCCCGGGCCGGGCCGCATCGAGCACGGCGATGCGCTCGTCGGCGACCACCGACCAGGCGATGCCGTCGTAGCGGTCGGCGAAGAACTGCAGGCGCATCGCACCGAGATCGTCGATGCGATGGCGAACCAGGTCCAGGCGCGAAACGCGTGCGATCGCATCGCGCCGGATCACCGCCAGCGCGACTTCGCCGCTGTCGCCGATCACCAGGTGCGAAGCCGGCACCGGATACCGGCGCAGGCTCTGCCCCTGGCGGTCGACCACCGCGACCCCGGCCTCGCCCAGTGCGACCAGATAGCGGCCACCGCCGAGCGCGGCGACGTCGAGCGGACGTTGCAAGCCGGCGGCGGGGTCCAGCCGCAGCCGCACCGGTTCGGCGCGTTCCCATAGCCGCTGGCGCGCCAGCGGCGGCGTCTGCAACGCCGGCAGATCCGCTTGCAGCCAGGGGTCGCGCGACAGCTTCAGCAGCCGCTGCAATTGTCGGGCCTCCAGATCGTTGGCGCCGACCGCGCGGTCGGCCGCCAACGCCGGCAATACCCGCGTCGCCAACAAAGCCAATGCGCGGTTATGGCCCTTGTGCGCCGCCAATGCCTGTCCCAGCGCGGCGCGCGGCGGTGCCGGCGCGCCCGGGTCGGCCAGCGCCTCGATGCGCGCGGCGTAGTGCGCGAGCGTGTCCGGCAACAACGCCGCACGCTGCACCAACGCGGCGGCCGACAATTCGGCGCCGGCGTTCTCGGCCGCCAGCAGCCAGCGTGCGGCCTGCTCGCGCGAGCCCGGGTCCGGCCACACCGCGTCCACCGCGGCCAACCAACGCCCCTGTTCGACCAGGGCCTGGCCCCACTCGCGGCGCAGCGCCAGCGCGTGCTCGGGGTGCTCGCTCTCCAACATCGCCACCGCGCTGGCGAAGGCGCCGTCGCGGCGCGCGACCAGCACCGCGCGTTCGCGGTCGCCGGCCAGCATCAGCAAGCGGATCACCGTATCGGCCGGCATGTCCCAGCCCAGCGCCAGTTCGGCGGCCTGTACGCTGCGCTGGTGCCGGACCAGATAGTCCAAGGCCTCCTGGCGCACGTTGAGCAGTTCGGCCAGCACGAACGCGGCTTCGTCGATCCGGCCGTCGCGGTCCAGGCGCTGGAACGCGGCGCGGTAGCGCTTGCGCAGCAGCTCGCGCGCCATGTCGCCGATGTCGATGTTGACGCCATAGGACGTCCCGCCGTGCAGGCCGAGATCGGCGCGCCGCCCGGGCAGACCGAAGCCGCGGCCGACGCCGGGTTCGTGACCGTCGATCGGCAGCGCGTGGCGCAGGGCTTCGAGCAGGTCGCCGCGGTCGAATTGCTGCATCAGCCGCCGCAGATACGCGCCCTGGCGCGCACCGAGCAGGCTCGAGGCACGGCTGGCGACGG
>NZ_HG424479.1 GCF_000336385.2 Lysobacter antibioticus HS124
GAGGCGGGCCGTGCGCAGCCAGGCCAGGGAGGGCCTGTGCGGAGCAGCCCCGCGTCAGCTGCGTCCCATAGTGGCTCTTGATCCGAAACGGCCATGGCGTTTCTTTGGTTACTTTTGACCGAAGGTCATCCAGTAGGACGTTGTCGCCTTGGACAAAGGACAAAGAAAGTGACCCGGCCGCTTGCGGACGGAAGCTTTGCTTTAGAGCTTTAGAGCTTTAGAGCTTTAGAGCTCTAGAACTCAAGAGCTTCAGAGACCTGCGAACGACAAACGCCGTGAGACCGCAAGAGCGCGGTCGCGGCTTACGCCGCTCCTACAGGAGGCCCAGGACAAAGACGCGGCGAGCGGGAGAGCGCGCGGTCGCGGCTTGCGCCGCTCCTACCCCCGCGAGGGTTTTGAGCTTCGATTAATGACGAAGGCGTTGATTTCTCTGCGCGTCCCGTGGTCGCGGCTTGCGTCGCTCCTGCTGGGGGAGCGGCGCAAGCCGGGTCAGGACGAAGCCGCGGTTTTTTCCGCGCCTTCCGGCTCCGGCTTCGCCGCCATCTCCGGGCTGATCTTCTCGATCGTGTGGCGCAGCTCGCGGCCGAGGATGACCTTGGCGTCCTTGGCCCAGGCGTCCAGGCGCTGGTCGAAGGCCAGCTTGCTCTCGCTGTCCGGCCACACCAGCTTGAGTTCGCGCAGCTTCTGGATGAAGCCGCGGAACAGGGTCTTGTCGAAGAACTCCGGCGCTGCCGGCGCGTACAGCAGCGACAGGCGTTGCGCGGCGAGCTGGCACAGGCTTTCCAGTTCGCCGGCCGAGAGCGTGCCGGGGCCGTTCTTCACCAGCACCGAAATGGCGATGTAGTAGCGCTCGAAGGCCTGTTGCAGCGAATGGCCTATCGCGCGCAGGCGGAACACCTCGTCGGTCTGGCCGGCGTTGCGGGCCAGGATGCCGCCGTCGTCGTCGCTGACCCGCTCCAGCAGGCCTTCGCGGATGAATACCTCGACCGTGCGGGTCAGGCGCTGCGCCCACTCGTCTTCGCTCCACGGCAGGAACAGCTCGGCCTGCAGGAAGGGATACACGCTGCGGCCCAGGCGCAGCACGCCGGCCAGGCTCATGCGCCGGTTGTGCTGGAAGCAGCAGGCGATCCACGAGGCCGCGGTGAACAGGTGCAGGACGTTGTTGCGGAAGTAGCTCAGCAGCACCGCCTTGTCTTCGCCGTCGACGCCGAGCACGTCGCCGAGCGGGTGGGCGACGCGCTCGAGCACGCCGATCTCCTCGCCGTGGGTGACGATTTCCTGCGGCGTGTGCGGGGTCACCGTGACCCGGTCGGAATACGGCAGCTCGGCCAGCAAGGTCTTGCTGAGCGCGATCTGCGCCAGCAGATCGGCTTCGCCCATCGCGTGCTTGGGCGTGGACAGCAGCGCCAACGCCAGCAGGTTGATCGGGTTGACGTCGGCGGCGCGGTTGACGTTGACCTGGATCCGTTCGGCCAGGGCGTCGACGGTGTCCGACAGCCAGGCCGGCTTGTCGTCTTCGCCGATCGGCTGGCCGGTCCACTGCGGCGCATGCTCGGCGAGCAGGTCGTTGAGCCGGATCGGCTCGCCGAAGTTGACCACCACCTGGCCGTAGTTGGAGCGCAGCACCTTGGGAATGCCCCACAACAGCTGCCAGATCGATTCTTTTTCCTTCGGCTTGCCGGACAGCTCGTCGAGGTAGCTGTTGCCCTCCATGAGCTTCTCGTAGCCGATGTAGACCGGCTGGAACAGCACCGGCCGGGTCGGCTGGCGCAGGAAGCCGCGCACGGTCATCACCAGCATGCCGCCCTTGGGCGGCAGCAGCCGGCCGGTGCGCGAACGTCCGCCCTCGATGAAGTATTCGATCGAATAGCCGCCGGCGACCAGCTGCGCTACGTATTCGGAGAACACCGCCGAGTACAGCGCGCTGCCGCGGATGCTGCGGCGCAGGAAGAACGCGCCGCCCTTGCGCAGGATGGTGCCGACCACCGGCAGGTTGAGGTTGATGCCGGCGGCGATGTGCGGCGGCACGATGCCCTTGGTGTAGAGCAGGTAGCTCAGCAGCAGGTAGTCGAGGTGGCTGCGGTGGCTGGGCACGTAGACCACTTCGTAGCCGGGCGCGGCCTGCTTGAGCTTGTCCAGGTGGTGGACCAGCACGCCGCGGTAGATCCGGTTCCACACCGGGGTCAACAGGAAGCTGGCCGAACGCACCACCGGGTGCGAATAGTCGGCGGCGATCTCGTAGGCCATCGCATGGGCTTTCTTCCATGCGTCGGCGTTGCTGCTGTTGTCGCGCTTGGCCTGGTCGGCGATGGCGTCCTTGACCGGATCGGCGGCGAGCACGCGGTCGATCAGCATGCGCCGGGTCGACAGGTCGGGGCCGATCACCGCCGCGCGGATGCGGCGGAAATGGGTGCGCAGCACGCGCGAGAGCTTGCGCACCGTGCGCTCGGGCTCCAGGCCTTCGGCGACGATGCCGCGCAGCGACACCGGCGGGGCGAAGCGGACCGTGGTGTGGCGGCCGTTGAGGGCGATCGCCAGCAGCCGGCGGAAGCGGCCGACCAGGGTCCAGTTTTCCGAGAACAGCACCGAGAACCAGCCGCTGGTGCGGTCGGGGGCGCGGCCGACGAAGATCGACACCGGCACCAGCTGCACGTCCAGCGCCGGGTCGGCGCGATGCGCCTGCAGCAGGCGCGCCAACGAGCCGGAGTGGGTCTTGGACGACGGCGGGCCGGACGGGGCCAGGGTGCCGGCGTGGCGCCGCGACAGGGCGACGTAGGCGCGCTTGCGGCCGAGCGGGTCGCCCGGCAGCGGCTGCAGCGGCGACGGCAGGCCGGCCTCGCGGCAGGCGCGTTCCAGGATCAGGGCGTTGGACAGGCCGTAGTCTTCCAGCACGTAGCAGACCGGGCGGCCGTCCCATTCTTCGGCGACGTGTTCGGCCGGGTCCTTGGGCTCGATGCTGATCGACACCCACGGCGCCATCAGCTTGCCGAGCAGGCGCGCCCACCACGGTCGCGGCGCCGCCGGAGCGGCCGGGCGCAGGGCAAGGGTCGCGGCGCTCATCGGCAGCTCGGGCTGGGACGGCGGCGGCTCGGCGCCGGCCGGGGCCGCGCTCACGGCGAGCCGGGCCGCTGCGGGCTCGTCCGAAGCGGTTTCCATCGGCGCCGGTTCGCCCGCCGGCTCGTCGCTCTCGGGCGAGGCGGTCGCGGACGCAGCGATGTCGGACGCAGCGGGTTCGAAGGTCGGCGACGCGACGGGAGCGGGTTCGTCGGCGGCCTGGTCGGCCGGCGGCTGGGCTTCGGCCGAGCGGGCGGGTTCGGCCGGGTCGCCCGCTTGGGCATTGGGGAACGGCAGGGGCGTTTGTTTCGGCATCCGAATCATTATGCCTATTCGGCTTCGGCGCGCGCCTGACCCGCTGCGGCGGCGCCACCGGCCAGCGACGCGGCGGTTCAGCGCGCCGGTACGGCGGTCGCGGCCGGTGCCACGGCCTTGCCGGCACGCACGCCCGCGGCCGGCGGCTTGGCCGGCGCGTCGGCCTCGGCCTCGGCATGGCGCAGCAGGTCGCTCAGGTACCAGCGGCCGTCGCGGCGCTCGACCAGGACGTAGGCGTCGACCGCCTCGCCGGCCAGGCGGTAGCGGATCCGCACCCGGGCGGTGTCGCCGGTCTGCTCGGCCAAGCTGGCCTGGACGCTGTCCAGGGCGGCGTCCAGGTCCAGGCC
Organism: Lysobacter antibioticus HS124; assembly: GCF_000336385.2. GTDB lineage: Bacteria > Pseudomonadota > Gammaproteobacteria > Xanthomonadales > Xanthomonadaceae > Lysobacter > Lysobacter firmicutimachus. Next base: position 3,717 of record NZ_HG424479.1, read on the forward strand.
GTAGCCGGTCAGCACCCGCTTGAGCCGTTCCACGAACGGCCCCAGCCGGCGCAGGCTGCGGTCCATGCCGGCATGGGCGAAGGCGTCCGGTGCGGCCAGGCCGGTCGCGCGCGCGGCCGCGACCAGCTGCGGGATCGCCTCGCGGGCGCGCTTGGAGTCGCCCAGCGGCGCGGTCTGGGCCCAGGCGCTGATCGCGACGATCAACTGCGCGTGGTGGTCGCGCTCGGTCTCGCTGTAGCCGGGCTCGTTGCGTACGTACTGGGTCGCGAACAGGCCCAGGGTCTTGGCCGCCGAGCGCAGTTCGGCGTCGGCACCGGCGAACTGGCGCCGGTAGGTCGCGACCAGGGTGCGTTCGGCGTCCTGCGCGGCCAAGGCGGCGATGAAGCTGGGGAAGCGGTCGTCCAGCGGCAGTTCGGTCAGCGGCCAGACCGTGCGGCCCTCGCTCCAGGCCGTTTCCAGGCGCGCGTGCAGCGGCGCCGGCACGGCGTGGCGGGCATAGGCCTCCAGGTCGTTGCGGCGCAGGTCGGCGACCAGTTGGGTCACCGCCTGCACCGGCTGGGTCGCGACCGGCTCCGGCGGCGACGGCGCGCGGCCGCAGCCGACCGCCGCCAGCACACCGACCAACAGCACGGCGGTCGGCAGTAGCGCGGCGCAGGCGCGTCGGACGATGGTCATCGGGTGCGGCTCCCCAGTCGCGGACCGGCATCTTGGCCGTGGGCCGGGACCGACACAAGCGGATCGGGGATCACAGCGACGGCGACGCGCACTAGTTGCCGCGTCGTGTCGGCTTTTCGCGCAAACGGCCCAAATGTAAATACGTGAATTAAATCACGTTATCGGGACTGAACAGGCACAGGACCGCCGCCTGTGACCGGCGGCTCCTTGTGTCCGTTTATGGCCGGCTATGGTGCCGGTATTGGCATGTTTTCTGCGTTGTATGAGTTTAGCCGGCAGCCTCGCCGGCACGCCCGCAGCGCGATCCGCGCAAGGAGAACCGATCCATGCGTTCCGCCTCGCTCCGTTCCGTCGCCGTCCTCGCCCTGCTCGCCGCCGCCGCGCCCGCGCTGGCCGCCGACGACAGCACCACCTTCGACGTCACCATCACCATCACCAGCAGCTGCACCATCAGCGCCACCGCGCCGACCGACGTCAATTTCGGTTCGGTCGCCTCGACCGCGACCAATGTCGATGCGCAGGGCCAACTGGTCGTCACCTGCACGCCCGGGACGGCCTACACCATCGCCCTGGACAACGGCCAGAACGGCAGCGACGTCAACAGCCGCAAGATGAGCGACGGCACCACCGAGGTGCCCTACCAGCTCTACCGCGCCGCCGCGCGCGGGTCCGGCGACGTCTGGGGCAGCACCACCGGCAGCGGCGGCAACGTCCTGGCCGGGTCCGGCTCCGGCGCGGCGCAGAACATCCCGGTCTACGGGAGGACCCCCAGCGCCAACTTTCCCGCTGCGACTTATAGCGACGTGGTGACCGCCACGATCACCTATTGACCGGGCGCCGATGCGCGGCCGTCGGCCTGCCACCGCCGTCCGCGGCCTGGCCGCAGCGTTGTGCTGCGCGGCGGGATTCGCGCTCGCGCCGGCCGCCGGCGCCGGCGGGCTGCAACTGACCCCGACTCAACTGACCCTGAGCGCGCGCAGCCAGGCCGACGGGCTGTGGCTGATCAACGGCGGCGACCGGCCGCTGCAGGCCCAGGTGCGAGTCTTCCGCTGGGTCCAGACCGACGGCGAAGAGCGCTTCGAACCCGGCCGCGCGCTGGCGGTGAGCCCGCCGATGCTCGAGCTGGCGCCCGGCGCGCGCCAACTGGTGCGGGTGATCCGGCTCGGCCCGCCGCCGGCGGAGGAGGAAAGCTATCGCCTGATCGTCGACGAACTGCCGCCGGCCGAAGGCGAGCGCAAGCCCGGGCTGCAATTCGTCTTGCGCTATTCGGTGCCGGTGTTCCTGGCCCCGGCCGGCGACCCGGCGATCGCGCCGGCGCTGAGCGCGCAACTGCGCTTCGAAACCGACCGCCCCAGCCTGGAATTGCTCAACCAGGGCCGCCGGCACGCGCAGGTGGCCGATCTGGTGTTCGTCGACGCGCAACAGCGGCGCCACCCGATCGCCGCCGGCCTGCTCGGCTACGCCCTGCCCGGCCAACGCGTGCGCTGGCCGCTGAACGCTCCGGCCGAGCTGCTGCGCGGCCCCGGCACCCTCAAAGCGAGGATCAATGGCGAACCCACCGAGCAGGCCCTGGCGCTGGACCCGCCGGCTCGCTGATGCCATGACGGCCGGCCTGCTCGCGGCGATGCAGCCGATGCATGCGGCGGAGCCGCCGCCGCTGCTCGCCCGTGCCGGCGAAGCCCAGGCCGCGAGCATGCCGCTGTATCTGGAAGTCAGCCTCAACCAGGGTCCGTACGGGACGCCGCAACCGTTCGAGCTGCGCAGCGGCCGCCTCCACGCCAGCGTCGCCACCCTGCGCGCGCTCGGCTTCGTTCTCGCCGAGCGCGACCCGGCCGAGGTCGTCGCCGTGGACGGCCTGGCCGGCGTGGTCGTGCGCTACGACGCCGCACTGCAACGGGTCGCGATCGACGCGCCGCTGGCGCAGCTGTCGCTGGCCACCACCCGGCTCAATCAGCCCGGCCTGGACCTGCCCGAAGCCACCGCCTCGCCCGGCCTGCTGCTGAACTACGACCTCTACGCCAGCCGCGACCGGCGCAGCGACAACGTCACTGCCTATGCCGAACTGCGCGCGTTCGGTCTCGGCCCGGGAGTGTTCAGCCAGACTGTCGCGACCCGCCACTACCGCAACGAGGACGCACCGCGGCGCACCGACTCGGTGCGCCTGGACAGCACCTGGCGCTGGTCGGCACCGGCCTCGATGCTCAGCCTCAGCGTCGGCGACGTGGTCAGCGGCCGGCTCGACTGGACCCGGCCGCTGCGCCTGGGCGGCCTGCGCCTGGGCCGCGATTTCGGCTTGCAGCCGTACCGCATCACCACCCCGCTGCCGACCTTCGCCGGTGAGGTCGCGGTGCCGTCGGCGGTGGATCTGTACGTCAACGGCCTGCGCCAGTACAGCGGCGAGCTGCCGCCGGGCCCGTTCCAGCTCGCTACCGTGCCCGGCATCAGCGGCGCCGGCAGCGCCCAGATCGTCATCACCGACGCCTTCGGCCGCACCCGCCAACTCGACTTCCCGTTCTACGCCGCGCAGCAATTGCTCGCGCGCGGCCTGTCCGACTGGTCGTTGAGCCTGGGCCTGGCACGCGAGGACTATGCGCAACAGTCGTTCTCCTACGGCGATTCGGCATTGGCCAGCGCCGAACTGCGCTACGGCCTGAGCGACCGCCTGACCGTGGAAGCGCACGGCGAAGGCGGCGACGGCATCGCCAACGCCGGATTCGGCGCGGTCGCCCTGCTCGGCCGCGCCGGCGTACTGAGCGGTTCGCTCGCGCACGGTCGCGACGCGCGCGACGGCCGGCCTTGGGAACGCAGCGGCTGGCAGTACGCCGCGGCCTACAACTGGGGCAATGGCCGCTTCAATGTTTCGCTCGACAGCCGCCGCGCCGAGCGCGGCTACCGCGACCTGGCCTCGCGCTACGGCCTCGGTCCGGCACGGGTTAGCGAACGCGCCCTGCTCGGTTGGAACGACGAGCACCTAGGCAGCGTCGGCCTGAACTACGTGCGCCTGGCCTATCGCGACGAAGACGGCCGCCGCCAGGCGCCGGCGCGTTACGCCGGACTGCATTGGAGCCGCAGTTTCGGCGGTCGCGCCCACCTGAGCCTGAGCTACAACCAGAACCTGGATCTGGCCTCCGACCGCAGCGCCTACCTCGGCCTCAGCCTCGACTTGGGCGAACGCACCCGCCTGGCGACATCGCTGCAGCGCGATCGCGGCCGCGATCAGGCGATGCTGGACGTTTCGCAGCCGGTGCCCGGCGACGGCGGCTTCGGCTGGCGCCTGCAGGCGCGCGGCGGCGACGGCGCCGAAGGCGGGCTGGCCGAACTGGGCTGGTTGAACTCGGTCGGCCGCTTCGGCCTCGGCGTCGCGCGCGTCGCGGACCAGGACTACGCCTACGCCAGCGGCAGCGGCGCATGGGTGTGGATGGGCGGCCACGCCTTCGCCGCGCGTTCGGTCAGCGATGCCTTCGCGGTGGTCTCCACCGACGGCGTCGCCGGCGTGCCGGTGCTGCTGGAGAACCGTCCGATCGGCCGCACCGACGCCGACGGCATGCTGCTGGTGACCCCGCTCAACGCCTGGCAGCGCAACCGCCTCGGCATCGACCCGATGGCGCTGCCGGCGCAGTGGCGGGTCGATCGGGTCGAAGCCCAGGCCACGCCGCGCGACCGCTCCGGCACGGTGGTGCGCTTCGGCCTGACCCCGGTCCGCGCCGCGGTGGTGGTGCTGCACGACGCCGCCGGCCGACCGCTGCCGCCGGGCAGCCGGGTGCGCAGCGACCACGGCGAAGACGCCTGGGTCGGCTACGACGGCGAGACCTATCTGGAAGCGCTGCAGGACGACAACCGCCTGCGCGCGACCGCGCCGGACGGCCGCATCTGCCAGGCGCGCTTCGCTCACGCCGACGGCAGCGACGGCATCGCCCGCATCGGTCCGTTGACGTGCCGCGCGGAGGCGCCGCGATGAACGCCCCGGTCCGCACGCTCGTCGCGCTCGCGCTGCTGTGGCTGTCGCTGTCGATCGCGCCGGCGGCGCGCGCGGCGACCACCTGCAGCGCCTCGATGACCGACCTCAACTTCGCTCCGAGCAACGGCGGCGTGGTCGACGCCACCGCGACGCTGACCGTCACCTGCTCGACCTTCGGCCTGTCGCTGCTGGCCAACGCCAAGGTCAACATGTGCGTGAGCATCTTCAGCGGCACCGACGGCGGCGGCACGCTCAATCCGCGCAGGATGATCAACAGCTTCGGCGATCCGCTGCAGATGCAGCTCTACACCGATGCCGGACGCAGCGCGATCTGGGGCGCGCGCGGCAACGCCACCGTGCCGAACTTCCTGCCGCTGCAATTCAACTACTCGGTGCCGGTGCTGGGCGGCAATCAGACCCTGACCGCGACCCTGTACGGCCGCATTCCGGCGCAAAGCGGGCTCAATGCCGGCACCTACCTCAATCGCTTCACCGCCGCCGCCGACACCAAGATCGAATTCCGCTACGACGAAGTGCTGCTCGGCAATGCGACCATGCCGACCTCCTGCACCGCAGGCGGCAGCGCCGGCACCTCCAGCAGCTTCCCCTTCACCGTCAACGGCTCGGTGCCCAACGCCTGCACCCTGACCCCGAAGCCCGTGCCGGCGCTGGGCTTCGGCAGTACGCCCGGCTTCATCACCGGCAACATCGACCAGACCACCAGCATCGGCCTGGTCTGCACCGGCCGCACCCCGTGGCAGATCGGCCTCAACAACGGCCTGCACGCCAGCGGCAATGTGCGCCGCATGGCCAACGGCAGCGGCCAGTTCGTGCCCTACGAGCTGTACCGCGACGGCGGCCGCAGCCAGCGCTGGGGCAACACGCTCAACAGCGACACTCTCAGCGGCACCGGCAGCGGCACCGGCCAGTCGCTGACCGTGTACGGCCGGGTCGCGCCGCAGACCGCCACG
>NZ_HG424480.1 GCF_000336385.2 Lysobacter antibioticus HS124
CTTCCAGGTCAAGCTGCGCGGCCAGCGTATCGAGTTGGGCGAGATCGAAGCGCAGCTGATGCGCCTGGACGGCGTGGGCGAGGCGGTGGTGACCGCACGCGAGGACGGTGCGGGCGAACCCCGCTTGGTCGCCTACTGGATCGGCGAACCCGGCGCAGCGCGGTTGGACGCCACGCAACTGCGCGAGCGACTGAGCCGGCGCCTGCCGGACTACATGCTGCCGGCGGCTTACGTCGCCCTGGACGCCTGGCCGCTGACTACGAGCGGCAAACTCGACCGCAATGCGCTGCCGGCGCCGGATGGCGGGGCGCTCGGTCGTCGCGCCTATGCGGAACCGCAGGGCGAGGTCGAACAGGCCATGGCCGCGATCTGGTCGCAATTGCTCGGCGTCGAGCGGATCGGCCGCGACGACGATTTCTTCGCGCTCGGCGGACATTCGCTGCTGGCGATCCGCCTGCTCGAACAATTGCGCCGGCACGGCTGGTCCAGCGACATCCGTTCGCTGTTCGCTCATCCGACCTTGGCCGGGTTGGCCGCGGCGGTGCAGGGCGGCGCGGACGAGGCGACGACGGTGACAGTGCCGCCGAACCGGATTCCGCCCGGTTGCGAGACGATCGAGCCGGCCATGTTGCCGCTGGTCGCGCTCGACGATGCGGCGATCGAGCGCATCGTACGCACCACGCCGGGCGGCGCGGGCAATATCCAGGACATCTATCCGTTGGCGCCGCTGCAGCAGGGCATCTTGTTCCATCACCTGCTGCAGCGCGAACGCGACACTTACGTCCTGCCGACCCTGCTCGAATTCGACGATCGCGGCCGCCTTGACCGTTTCGTCGCCGCCTTGCAGCGGGTGCTCGCGCGGCACGACATCCTGCGCACCGCGGTGCATTGGGAGGGGTTGCCCGAGCCGGTGCAAGTGGTGTGGCGCCGCGCCGTGCTGGATCTTCGCACGCTGGAATTGCCGCCGGGGCCGCAGTCGGCCGAGCAGCGGCTGCGCGAGCATCCCCAGGTGCGTGGAGCGCGTATCGACGTGCGCCGCGCACCGATGATGCACGCGCATGCCGCCCGCGCCGACCGCGGCGAGCGCTGGCTGCTGCTGCTGAGCTATCACCACCTGGTGATGGACCACAACACCCTGGAGCAACTGGTCGAAGAAATCGCCGCCATCGAGCGCGGCGACGAAGCCGAACTGCCGCCGTCGGCGCCGTTCCGCGACTTCGTCGCCCAGGCACGGCTCGGCATCGGCGAAGCCGAGCACGAAGCCTATTTCCGGGCCATGCTCGGCGACCTGGACGAACCGACCGCGCCGTTCGGATTGCTCGACGTGCAGGGCGACGGTTCGAAGATCGAACAGGTCCAGCGCGCCGTGTCCGGCGAACTGGCGGCGCGCCTGCGTTGGCAGGCGACGGCGCACGGGGTCGGCCCGGCCAGCCTGTTCCACCTGGCCTGGGCGCAGGTGCTCGGCCAGTGCAGCGGGCGCGACGATGTGGTGTTCGGCACGGTGCTGTTCGGACGCATGCACGGCGGCGGCGCCGACCGGGCGATCGGCATGTTCATCAACACGCTGCCGCTGCGCTTGCGGCTCGCCGGCCGCAACGTGCGCCAGGCCGTGCGCGAGACCCACGAGCGATTGAGCGGCCTGTTGCGCCACGAGCACGCCTCGTTGGCCCTGGCCCAGCGCTGCAGCGCAATGGAAGCGCATACGCCGCTGTTCTCGGCGCTGCTCAATTACCGCCATAGCGAAGTCGGCAGCGCCGCGCTGACCCGGGTGCTCGATGGAGTGCGCCTGCTGGATGTGCACGACCGCACCAACTATCCGTTCAGTCTGCACGTCGACGACACCGGGCGCGGATTCGAACTGACCGTGCAGGTCGATGCCGCGGTCTCGGCCGAGCGCGTCGCCGGCTTCGTCGAACAGGCGCTGGCCGGCTTGGCGGAAGCGCTGGAACGCACGCCCGATGCGCCGCTGAGCGCGCTGGATGCACTGCCGGCCGCGGAGCGGCGGCGCGTGCTCTACGACTGCAACGACACTCGCCGCGACTACGCCGCGCCGGCGCTGGTCCACGAGGCCTTCGAACAGCAGGCGGCAGCGCATCCGGAACGGGTCGCGCTGGAGCTGGACGGCGCGCAGCTGAGCTATCGCGCGCTCAACGAACAGGCCAATCGCCTGGCGCGGCACCTGCGTGGACTCGGCGTGGGGCCCGATCGATGCGTGGCGATCTGCGTCGAACGCAGCCTGTCGATGGTGGTCGCGATCCTCGCCACGCTGAAGGCCGGCGGCGCCTACGTGCCGCTGGACCCGGCCCATCCGGACGGACGGCTGGCGCAGATGCTGCGCGACAGCCGCCCGGCGGCGCTGCTGACGCAGCATCGTCTGCTGCCGCGGTTGCTGCCGGACCAAGCCGCGCTGGTGTTGCTCGACGACGCGATGCCGGCCTGGGCCAAGGCTTCGGCCGCCAACGTGCACGGCGGCGAGCTGGGCCTCAAGCCCGAGCACTTGGCCTACGTGATCTACACCTCGGGTTCCACCGGGGAGCCCAAGGGCGTGGCCATGCCGCATCGCGGCCTGGTCAACCTGCTGGCCTGGCAGCGCGAGCAATTGCCGGAGCCTGCGCGCACCCTGCAATTCGCCGCGCTGGGTTTCGATGTCGCCTTCCAGGAGATCTTCAGCACCCTCGGCAGCGGCGGCACCCTGGTGCTGCTGCACGAGGAACTGCGTCAGGACTTGCCGGCGCTGGCCGAATGGGTGGCGCAGGAGTCGATCGAACGCCTGTTCTTGCCGTACATCGCGCTCAACCGCCTGAGCGAGCTGTGGGCGCAGCGCGCCGAGCCGCTGCCGATGCTGCAGGACCTGATCACTGCCGGCGAGCAATTGCGCATCACCCCGGCGATCCGGCGTCTGTTCGCCCGCCAGCCGCAGGCGCGCCTGCACAACCACTACGGCCCGACCGAGAGCCATGTCGTCACCGCGCACACGCTGAGCGGCCCGGCCGAGCACTGGGAAGACTTGCCGCCGATCGGCAAACCGATCGGCAACAGCCGCGTCTATCTGCTCGATGCGCACGCCAGGCCGGTGCCGGTCGGCGTCGCCGGCGAGTTGTACCTGGGCGGCGTGCAGATCGCTCGCGGCTATCTGCAGCGGCCGGCGTTGAGCGCGCAGCGCTTCCTGGCCGACCCGTTCGACCGCCGCGGCGGCGGACGCATGTACAAGACCGGCGACCTGGGCCGCTGGCGCGAGGACGGCAGCATCGAATACCTCGGCCGCAACGACTTCCAAGTCAAGGTGCGCGGCTACCGCATCGAACTGGGCGAGATCGAGGCGCGACTGATCGGCATCGACGGCGTTCGCGAAGCCGTCGTGCTCGCCCGCGACGAGCGGGCAGGCGAAACCCAGTTGGTCGCCTACCTGATCGCCGAGCCCGGTGCAGCGAAGCCCGACCCGGCGCAGTTGCGCGCGCAATTGAGCCAGGGCCTGCCGGACTACATGCTGCCGACGGCCTACGTGACTCTGGACGCCTGGCCGCTGACGCCGAACGGCAAGCTCGACCGCAAGGCCTTGCCGGCGCCCGACAGCGAGGACTACGGCCGCCGCGCCTATGTCGAACCGCAGGGCGAGTGGGAGCGGGCGCTGGCCGCGATCTGGTCGCAACTGCTCGGCGTCGATCGGGTCGGACGCGAGGACGACTTCTTCGAACTCGGCGGACACTCGCTGCTGGCGGTGCAATTGATCTCGCAAGTGCGCGAGCGCTTCGACGCCGAACTGGCGTTGTCGACCCTGTTCGTCCAGCCGCGCCTGGCGGAACTGGCCGCCACGGTGGCCGCGGCCGCGAGCGTCGCGCCGGCCGTCCAGCCCCTGGGCAGCCGGATTCCGGCCGCCGACCGCTCGCAGCCCTTGCCGCTGTCGCCTGCGCAACAACGGCTGTGGTTCATCGCCGGCGTCGATCCGCAGGCCAGCGTCGCTTACCACATCCCCGGGGCGTTGCGCCTGCGCGGCGCGCTCGATCGTCAAGCCTTGCGCAGCGCTTTGGACGGCGTGGTCGAGCGTCACGAATCGCTGCGCACGCGTTTCGTCGCCGTCGACGGTCAGCCCTGGCAGGTGATCGATCCACCGCGCGGCTTCGAGTTGACCGAGCAGGATGCCAGCGGCCTCAGCCCGGCGCAGATCGAGACGTTGTGCCGCGAGGCCGCGGCGCAGGCCTTCGATCTCGCGTCCGGCCCGCCGATCCGCGGCCGCCTGCTGCGCGTCGCCGCCGACGAGCACGTGCTGCTGGTGGTGATGCACCACATCGTTTCCGACGGTTGGTCGCTGAGCGTGCTGATGCGCGAAGTCGCGCAGGCTTACAGCGCCCGGCGCGAGGGCCGGGCGGCGATCGCGCAGGCGCTGCCCGTGCATTACCCCGACTACGCGGTCTGGCTGCAGCAACGGCTGGCCGAGCCGCAGGCACAGGAACAACTGCAGGCCTGGGTCGAGCACTTGCGCGGCGCGCCGGCCTTGGTCGCGCTGCCGACCGATCGGCCGCGACCGCCGTTGCAGGATTACCGCGGCGCCAGCCTCGAGGTCGGCCTGGACCCGGCGGCGAGCGAAGCCTTGCGCAACCTGGCCCAGCGCCACGGCGCGACCCCTTACATGGTGGCTTTGGCGGCCTGGGCGGCGGTGGTCGCGCGGTACAGCGGTCAGCGCCGGGTGGTGATCGGCAGCGCGCACGCCGGCCGCGACCGGGTCGAGATCGAGCCCCTGATCGGCTTCTTCGTCAACACCCAGGCGATCCAGGTGGATCTGGATGCGGCGGCGAGCGCGGCCGAACTGTTGGCGCAGGTCCGGCACGCCGCGTTGCAGGCGCAGGAGCGCCAGCAGGTGCCGTTCGAGCGGCTGGTCGAGGCCTTGAATCCGCCGCGTTCGATGGCGCATGCGCCCGTGTTCCAGGTGATGCTGACTTGGCTCAACACTCCGGAGGTGAAGCTGGAGCTGGTCGGCCTGGAGGTGGAGCGGGTCGAGAGTCTGCCGGCCAGCGCGCAGTTCGACCTGGCCCTGGACCTGCAGGACGAAGACGAGCGCGTGATTGGCAAGTTCAACTACGCCACCGCGTTGTACGACGAGGCGACGGTGCGCGGCCTGTGGGACAGCCTGGCGGCGATGCTGCGCGGCATGGCCGCCGACGATCGCCAACCGGTCGAACGGATCGACCTGCTCGACGGGCCGCACCGTCGGCGCCTGCTGCACGAGTTCGCCGACGGCGGCACGGCGCTGCCGGCGCATCCGTTCGTACAGGCCGCGTTCGAACGTCAGGCCGCGCAGCGGCCGGACGCGGTCGCGCTGGAGCACGACGGCGAATCCTGGACCTATGCCGAACTGGATCGGCGCGCCAATCGGCTGGCGCATTACCTGCGCGGACTGGGCCTGCGCGCCGACGATCGGGTCGCGCTGTGCCTGCAGCGCGGGCCGGAGCTGATCGTGGCGGTGCTGGCCACGCTCAAGGCCGGCGCCGCCTACGTGCCGTTGGACCCGGCCCACCCGGATCAGCGCCTGGCCTGGTTGTTGCAGGATTGCGCGCCGGCGGCGCTGCTGACCCAGACCGCCTTGCGCGAACGTCTGCAGGCGCCGGCAGGCTGCAGCGCGATCGCGCTCGACGCGACCGCCTGGGAGCACGCGCCGTGGGCCGCCGCACCGGCGCATGCGCCGGACCTGCGTGCCTGGGCCGGCGACGGCTCGCACCTGGCCTACGTGATCTACACCTCCGGCTCGACCGGTACGCCCAAGGGCGTGATGGTCGAACACCGCCAACTTTCGCATCAGATCGCGGCGCTGCAGGCGCTGTACGGATTCTCGCCCGACGATCGCGTGCTGCAGTTCTCCGGCCTCAGTTTCGACGTCGCCGGCGAGGAGATCTTCGGCGCGCTCAGCCACGGCGCGACGCTGGTGCTGCGCACCGACGACTGGTTGGCCGAACCGCAGCGTTGGTGCGAGTTGTGCGACCGGCACCGCCTGACCATCGCCAATCTGCCGACCCTGTTCTGGCAGCGCCTGGCGCAGACGCCCACGGCGGCGCTGCCGGCCCGGTTGCGTCAGATCGTGATCGGCGGCGATGCGGTCGGTGCGGCCGCACTCCAGGCCTGGTGGCGTCGCGACGGCCATCGTCCGGCGCTGGCCAACGCCTACGGCCCCACCGAGACCACGATCAACGCCAGCGTGGCGCGTTGCCGTGCCGACGATGCGCCGGCCAGCATCGGCCGGCCGGTCGCCAATGCGCGGATCTACGTGCTCGATGCGCAGGGTCGGCCGCTGCCGGTCGGCGGGATCGGCGAGATCTGGATCGGCGGCGCCGGCGTGGCGCGTGGCTACCTGCATCGCCCGGAGCTGACTGCGCAACGATTCGCCGCCGACCCCTTCGCGCCGGCCGATGCCCAGGCGCCGCGCATGTACCGCAGCGGCGATCTCGGCCGCTGGCGCCACGACGGTACGCTCGAGTTCCTCGGCCGCGACGACCAGCAGGTCAAGTTGCGTGGGTTCCGCATCGAGCTGGGCGAGATCGAAGCCGAGCTGTTGCGCCTGGACGGAATCTCCGAGGCAGCGGTGGCAGTCGGGACGGGGCAGGGCGAGGACCGCCGCCTGCTGGCCTACGTGGTCGGAGGCGAGGCGCATACCGATCCGGCGGCGCTGCGCGCGCGTCTGGCCGAGCGCCTGCCGGATTACATGCTGCCCGCGGCCTTCGTGCGCCTGCAGGCGCTGCCGCTCAACGCCAACGGCAAACTCGATCGGGCCGCGCTGCCGTCCCCGGACGACGCGGCCTACGCGCAGGCCGCATTCGATCCGCCTCAGGGCGAGCATGAAATCGCCCTCGCACGGTTGTGGTCGGAACTGCTCGGCGTCGGCACGATCGGCCGCGGCGACGGCTTTTTCGAACTCGGCGGCCACTCGCTGCTGGCCGTGCGGATGATCTCGCAACTGCGCCAGCGCCTGGGCGTGGAACTGGCGCTGAGCTCGGTGTTCCTCCGGCCGCGCCTGGCCGACCTGGCGGCGGAGCTGGCGAGCGCCGTCCCCGGAGCGGTCGCGCCCATTCCGTTGGCCGACCGCAGCCTGCCGTTGCCGTTGTCGCATTCGCAGCAACGGCTGTGGTACGTGACCCGGATCGACGCCCAGGCCGGCGCCGCCTACCACCTGCCGGGCGCCTTGCGCCTGCGCGGCGAACTCGACCGCGCCGCGTTGCAGGCGGCGCTGGACCGTATCGTCGCGCGCCACGAATCGCTGCGTGCGCGCTTCTTCGCCATCGACGGCCAGCCGCGGCAGCGGATCGAGCCGCCAGCGCCCGTCGCGATCGGCTACCGCGTCCTCGAACCCTCCGACGAAGCCGGCCTGCAAGAGTTGTGCCGCGCCGAAGCCGCGGCACCGTTCGATCTGGAGCGCGAACCGCCGCTGCGCGTGCAGTTGCTGCGCTTGGCGCAGGACGATCATGTGCTGCTGCTGACGTTGCATCACATCGCTGCCGACGGCTGGTCCCTGAGCGTGCTGGCCCATGAGTTCTCGACTCTGTACCGAGCGTTCCGTTCCGGCACCGCCGACCCACTGCCGGCCTTGCCGGTGCAGTACGCCGATTACGCGGCCTGGCAGCGGCAGCGTGCGCAAGGGGCGCAATGGCAGGCTCAATTGCAGTACTGGGCGGATCGGCTGCGCGATGCGCCGCCGTTGATCGGATTGGCCACCGACCGGCCGCGTCCGGCCAGCCAGGATTACCTGGGCGCCAGCTTCGACGTCGCCCTCGACCCCGCGCTCAGCGCCGACTTGTCGGCCCTGGCGCAGCGCCACGGCGCGACTTTGTACATGGTCGTGCTGGCGGCCTGGGCGGCGGTGCTGGGACGGCTGAGCGGCCAGTCGCAGGTCGTGCTGGGCAGTTCGCTGGCGGGGCGGGACCGCGCCGAGTTCGAACCGCTGATCGGTTTCTTCGTCAACGCCCAAGCGCTGCGCTTCGAGCTGGACCCAGGTCTCGACGTCGCCGCATTGTTGGCGCAGGCGCGCGAGGTGGCGCTCCAGGCGCAGCAGCACCGCGAGGTGCCGTTCGAACAAGTGGTCGAAGCGGTCAATCCGCCGCGTTCGCATGCCTATAACCCGATCTACCAAGTTCGCCTGGCGTGGCAGAACACGCCGCCGACACGGTTGATCGCGGATGGGTTGGCCTTGGACACGCTGGCCTCGCAGGCCGGTCACGCCCAGTTCGACCTGTCGCTCGACCTGGAGCCGACTGGGGCGGGCATCGTCGGCCGGTTCAATTACGCCACCGCCTTGTACGACGAGGCGACGGTACGCCGGCACTGGAATGCACTGGCGGCGATGCTGCGTGGCATGGTCGCCGACGAAACGGCGCCGGTCGCGCGGATCGGCCTGCTCGACGCCGAGCAACGCGAGCGGGTCGTGCATGGCTTCAACACCTCCGGCACGACCGACAACGAGGACCTGCTGCACCGCCTGTTCGAACGCCAGGCTGCGGCGCAGCCGGCGACGCCGGCCTTGGTCTATGACGGGCAAGCGCTGAGCTACGCCGAACTCAACGCACAGGCCAACCGCATCGCCCACCATTTGCGCAGCCTGGGCTTGCGCCCGGACGACCGCGTCGCGCTGTGCCTGGAGCGCAGCCTCGAGCTGGGCGTAGCCTGGTGGGGCACGCTCAAGGCCGGCGGCGCCTGCGTGCCGCTGGACCCGGTGCATCCCGACGAACGCCTGGCGCACATGCTGGCCGATAGCGCGCCGATCGCGGTGCTGACCCAGTCGCATCTGCGTTCGCGCCTGCAGGTGCCGGCCGGCTGCACGGTGCTGTCGCTCGACGAGGCGCCGGAATCGGCCCCCTGGGCGCAGGCTTCGGCGCAAGATCCCGACCCGGACGAAATCGGCCTGGCGCCGTCGCATCTGGCTTACGTGATCTACACCTCCGGCTCGACCGGCTTGCCCAAGGGGGTGATGGTCGAGCATCGCAACGTGCTCAACTTCCTGCTCGGCATGGAACAGCGCATCCATGGCCCGGCGCCGGATTGTCGGCGCATCGCCTGGAATTCCTCGTTCGGTTTCGACATGGCGGCCAAGGCCTGGGGCCAGCTGTGCTTCGGCCGCAGCGTGCATCTGCTGAGCGAACGCACCCGCCTGGATGCCGAGGCCTTGCTCGACTACATCGAGCGCCATGCGATTGAGGCCATGGAGTGCACGCCTTCGCATTTGCGCATGCTGCAAGCGGCCGGTTTGCTGCGCGGTCGCGGCGCCGGCATGCGCAAACTGCTGCTGGGCGGCGAGGCGCTGGATCTTGCGGCCTGGAAGGCGCTGACCGAGGCCGACGCCGTGGTGTTCCACAATATGTACGGCCCGACCGAGTGCAGTGTCGACGCCACCTGCGGGCCGGTCGCCGGGGCGGCGCCGCAGATCGGTCGTCCCATGCCCGGCGCCCGGGTGTACGTGCTCGATGAGCACGGCGAGCCGGTGCCGATCGGCGTGCCCGGCGAGATTTTCATCGGCGGCGCCGGCGTGGCCCGCGGCTACCTGCACCGCCCCGGGCTGAGCGCCGAACGCTTCGTTCGCGACCCGTTCGCCCGTGGGGCCGACGCGCGCATGTACCGGACCGGCGACCTCGGTCGCTGGCGCGACGACGGCACGATCGAGTATCTGGGGCGCAACGATTTCCAGGTCAAGATCCGCGGCTACCGCATCGAGCTGGGCGAAATCGAAGCGCGGCTGGCCGGGCTGGAGGGTGTGCGCGAAGCGGTGGTGGTCGCACACGCGGACCGCCCGGGCGATCCGCGCCTGATCGCCTACCTGCTGTGCGAACCCGGTGCGCAGCCGGACCCGGCCGGACTGCGCGAGCGGCTCGGCGCGCAGCTGCCGGACTACATGCTGCCGGCGGCCTACGTCGTCCTGGATGCCTGGCCGCTCAACGCCAACGGCAAGCTGGACCGCAAGGCGTTGCCGCCGCCGGACGACGACGGCGTGGCGCACCGGACCTACGCCGCCCCCGCAAACGACATGGAGCGCCGCCTGGCGGCGATCTGGGGCGGCCTGCTCGGGGTCGAACGAGTCGGCCGCGACGACAACTTCTTCGAGCTCGGCGGGCATTCGGCCCTGGCGATCCAGCTGATCCATCTGATGAGCGAACAGCAACTGCAGGTCGACGTGCAGATGGTGTTCAACGCGCCGACCCTGGCCGACCTCGCCGCCGCCACGGCGCAATGGGAGGAAATCGAGCTATGAACGCTTCCGAGCTGATGGCGACGCTGCAAGCGCGCGGACTTTCGTTGCGCCTGGACGGCGAACGGCTGCGCCTGCTCGGCGACCCGCAAGCGCTGGCCGAGTCCGCGCTGGTGGAGGCCCTGCGCGAGCGCAAGTCCGAGCTGATCGCCCTGCTGCGCGAACGCGGTGCGGTTGCGGGGGGCGATTACCGCATCGACGAAGGCGCGACCGCGATCAGTCCGCAGATGCTGCCGTTGGCCGGACTCGACCAGGCCGCGATCGATCGGCTGCTGGCGCAGGTGCCGGGCGGCGCCGGCAACGTGCAGGACGTTTACCCGCTGGCGCCGTTGCAAGAAGGCATCCTGTTCCATCACCGGCTGCATGGCGAAGGCGAGGGCGATGCCTACGTCATGCCGACCCGGCTGCGCTTCGACAGCCGCGAGCGCCTGGATCGTTTCGTCGATGCCTTGCAGGAAGTGATCGCGCGCCACGATACCCTGCGCACTTCGGTGCATTGGGAAGGCCTGGAGCAACCGGTGCAGGTGGTGCATCGACGCGCCGAGCTCAAGATCGAGACGTCGATCGCGGCGGCGGGCGTCAGCGCGGCCGAGCACCTGCAGACGCAGGCCGACCCGCGCCGATTCCGGCTCGATGTGCGCCGCGCGCCGATGCTAAGCGGGCACGCGGTGCAGGATCCGGACGACGGCCGCTGGCTGTTGCAGCTGCTGCATCATCACCTGATCCTGGACCACACCGCGTCCGAACTGTTGGTGCAGGAGGTGATGCTGATCCTGCAGGGGCGGCGTTCGCAGTTGCCGGCACCGGTGCCGTTCCGCCGCTTCGTCGCCCAGGCCCGGCTAGGCATGGGGCAGCCCGAGCACGAGGCCTATTTCCGCCGCGAACTCGGCGACGTCGACGAAACCACTGTGGCGTTCGGGCTGCGCGACGTGCAGGGCGACGGCAGCGGCGTGATCCAGGCCCGTACCGGACTCGACCCCGGCCTCGCCCGGCGCCTGCGCGAACAGGCCCGCGCCCACGGCGTCGGTGCGGCCAGCCTGTTCCATCTGGCCTGGGCGCA
>NZ_HG424481.1:0-30777 GCF_000336385.2 Lysobacter antibioticus HS124
GCTGCCCTGTAGGAGCGGCGTAAGCCGCGACCGCGCTGTTTCGGTCTCGCGGCGCCTGTCGTTCGAAGGCTGTGAAAACAAAGCTTCCGCCCGCAAGCGGGCGGGTAACTTTCTTTTGGCGCCCCAAAAGAAAGTCACCAAAGAAAAACGCATTTGCGCGAAGCTCCCCTGCGAGTTCGATGCTTGCGCCGGGATTTTTCGATAAGACATCCCTGTCTTATCGAAAAACGGCGCACGTCCTGTGCGCCGCCCTTCGGGTCTGCAATGGTTCTCGCGAGCTCGGTGCTGCGCCAAGCTCTTAACAGCAACAGCAGCAGGTGCTGTGCGGCCGGGGAAAGGCCCCAGTTGCCGCTCGCGCCCCACTGCGCTCAGGGCTTCTGATAAGTGACGAAAAAGCCTTGCAGGTCGCCGTTCTCGATGTACGGTTCGACGCTGACCACGTCGTAGCCGCGGGTGGTGAAGGCCTGGTGGGCGCGGCTCAGCGCGTTGGCGGCGCCCTGGTTGCGGAAGCCCCAGCTGGCGTCGACCCACAGGGTCACCGCGCGCAGGTTCTTGCTGACCGCCTCTTGCGCGACCTGGTCGGGGTTTTTGTCGAACAGGCCGGCCTGGGCCGGAGCGAGCGCGGACAAGGCGAGTACGAAAGCGAGCAGCAGGCGGTTCATGGGGGAAGTCTCCAGGGCAAGAGGAAGGCGTCGGGCCTAGTGCTCGGCGCCGCCGGCGAGGCGGCGGTCGGTGCGGGTGTCGAGGGCCGTGCGCAGCGCCACGCGCAGGCCCGCGGCGACGGTCTCGATCGACAGGCTCGGCGCGCCGGGATGGCGCGCGGCCTGGGCGGGAGCATACGGAATGTGGATGAAGCCGCCTCGAACGCCGGCGTGTTCGCGCAGCGCGTGCATCAGTCCGTAGAACACGTGATTGCAGACATAGGTGCCGGCGGTCTGCGAAATCTCGGCCGGGATCTCGGCGGCGAGCAGGGCCGCGCGCATGGCCTTGATCGGCAGGTCGCTGAAATAAGCCGCCGGGCCGCCCTCGACCACCGGCCGGTCGATCGGCTGCGCGCCGAGATTGTCGGGGATGCGCGCGTCGTCGACGTTGATCGCGACGCGTTCCAGCGCCAGCTGCGCGTGTCCGCCGGCCTGGCCGACGCACAAGACCAGGGCCGGCGCTGTCTGCTCGATCGCCGTGCGCAAGGCATCGAGCGAAGCGTCGAACGCGACCGGCAGGCAGCGGACGACGATGCGATGGCCGGCGAGCGTTTCGCCGTCGAGCCGGCGCACCGCGTCCCAGCTGGGGTTCTCGGTTTCGCCGCCGAACGGCGCGAAGCCGGTCAGCAGCACGCAGGGCAGGTCGGTCACCGGAAAGCGATCCAATACATCAGCAGGACATTGCAGCCCAGCAGGAGCAGACCGGTCGGCCACTGCGCGCGGATCACCCCGTACGGGTCCTTGAGTTCGAGCAGGGCCGCGGGCACCAGGTTGTAGTTGGCCGCCATCGGCGTCAGCAAGGTGCCGCAATAGCCCGAGAGCATGCCGATCGCGGCCAGCGATGCGGCGTCGGCGCCGTGCTGCTGGACCAGCAACGGCAAGGCGATACCGGCGGTCATGACCGGAAACGCGGCGAAGGCGTTGCCCATGATCACGGTGAACAAGGCCATGCCGACGGCGTAGGCGACCACGACCGCGAAGGCGTTGTCGACCGGGATCACGGCGCGCACGACGCCGGCCACCGCCTGGCCGACGCCGCCGGCTTCGAACACGCTGCCCAACGTCGCCAGCAGCAACGGCAGCAACGCGGCCCAACCGATCGCGTCGACCAGCCGGCGCGATTGTTCGATCCCGCTCCACGGCGTCTGCCGGGTCAGCCGGCAGGCGGCGATCAGGCCCGCCACGCAGGCCAGCGCCAGCGCGATCAGGGTCAGGTTGGCGGGGTCCAGCAACGGCGTTTGGCCGATGCGTACGTGCTTGAGGCCGAGCGCGCCGACCAGGGTCACCGTCGGGATCAGCAGTGCCGGCCAGAACAGGCGATTGCCCAGCCGCTGCGCCTCGGCCTGTTTGTAGTCGGCGTCGGTCTCGGCATAGGCGCCCTTGCCGAGCGCGCCGAACCCGGCCAGGGCCGCCAGTGCGACCACGCAGACGCCGACCGCGCGCACCGGCAGGTGCTCGGCGGCGACCATCAGCACGGCGATCAGGCCCCAGAACGCCGCCGTGCCCCAGCGCCGCGGGTTGGAGCGGTCGCGCGTGCCGCGCAGGGCCAGCGCGGCGAAATAGGCGCCCATCAGCCAGTAAACGAAGTCCAGGGTGAGCAGGCCGCCGGCGTCGTTGTGCGCAATCATGCCGGCGGCGCTCCCGGTTCGAGGTCCGCGGCGGCGCGTTGGCGCGTCAGCCGGCGTTCGAAGCGCAGGATGCGCACGACGTGGATGGCAAAGGCGCAGATCGCGGTCGGGATGCCCCACAAGGCGATCTGCAACGGGTCGAGCTGGAGCCCGTGCTCGGCGAAGAAACTCTGGATCAGCAGCACCGCGCCGAAGGCGATGAAGATGTCTTCGCCGAAGAACAGGCCGACGTTGTCGGTGCCGGCGGCCATGGCCCGGATTCGCTCGCGCTGGTCCGCATCGAGCGCGCCGTGGCGGCTTTCGGCGGCGCCTTCGGCCATCGGCGCCAGCAGCGGACGCACGGTCTGCGGATGGCCGCCGAGACTGGTCAGGCCGACCGCCGAGGCGAGCTGGCGCATCAGCAGATAAGCGATCAACAGGCGGCCCAGGGTCGCGCCGCGCAAACGTGCGATCCAGCGTTGCGCATGCTCCTTCAGCCCGTGGCGTTCGAGCAGGCCGATCACCGGCAGGGTCAGCAGGAACAGCAGCAGGAAGCGTTTCTCGGCGAAGGCCTTGCCGATCACGTCGAGCACGTCCAGCGGCGACAGGCCGGCGCTGAGTCCGGTGACGAAGCCGGCGGCGACCACGACCAGGGCCGGGTTCAATCGCAGCACGAAACCCAGCACCACGGCGGCGACGCCGAGCAGGGGCCAATAGTTCATTGCATCACCTCGCGGGCGGCGGCAGCGGGGGCGGGGAGTGTGGAACGGAGAGTGTGGAGCGGGAGGATCGGGAGCGTCGGCCGATGCGCATGCGGCTCAGGCCAGCGCCTGGATGCGCACGCCTTCGGCCAGCAGCGCCTCGCGCACGGCGCGGGCGAAGGCCGGCGCGTCGGCGCGGTCGCCGTGCAGGCACAGGGTGTCGGCGCGCAGGCGCAGCGGTCCCTCGGCGGTGTCGACTTCGCCGTCGAGAACCAGGCGGCGGACCTGGGCGATCGCCTGCGCCAGCGATTCGATCACCGCGCCGGGCCGGCCGCGCGGCAACAGGCGGCCGTTGCCGGCGTAACCGCGCTCGGCGAACACCTCGTGCGCGGCGCGCAGGCCGGCGCGTTCGGCGGCGTCGGTGAGTTGCGACCGGGCCAGCCCGTAGACGATCAGCTGCGGATCGAACGCGGCGACGGCGCCGACGATGGCCTCGGCGACGACGCGGTCGTCGGCGGCGAGGTTGTACAGCGCGCCGTGCGGCTTGACGTGGGTCAGGCGCACGCCCTCGTCGGCGGCGACCGCGCCGAGCCGGGCGAGCTGGCCGAGCATCAGCAGGCCGATCTCGTCGCGGTCCAGCGACAGCGTGCGGCGGCCGAAGTGTTCCGGATCGTCGTAGCCCGGATGCGCGCCGGCGGCGACGCCGTGTTCGCGGCACAGGCGCAGGGTCGCGCGCATGGTCGACTCGTCGCCGGCATGGCCGCCGCAGGCGATATTGGCCGAGCTGACGTAGGGCAGGATCGCCGTATCGTCGCCGCAGCCTTCGCCGAGGTCGCAATTGAAGTCGATGCGGTACTGCATGGCCTTGCCGCGGGGTTCGATGCGCGGCTAGTTGCGCTTGAACAGCAGGCCCAGGCCGACCGCGATCAGGATCGCCGGCCACCAGGTCAGCAGCAGCTTGGTCAGGCTGAGGTTGGTGAAGCCGAGGTTGTTGAGCAGGAACAGGGTGCCGATGACGATCAGGATCAGGGCGCCGACGACATGGGATTTCATTGCTGCGTTCTCGTGCTGATGCGGGGCGCCGGGCCCGGGGACGCATGCAGTCTAGTCGGGTTGGAGTAGGCGACCAAGAGGGCGCGGCGGATAGGGGACGCAGGCCGCAGATCGGTTGGGCGCGAGACGCGATGGGATCGATGGGGTTGCGTTTGTTGCGGTGCAATACGGCATCGATGTCGATGTCGATGGCGGACACGGCGGTGGCCGGAGATGCCTGACTTCGGCAATCGGTCCGTTGCCACGGCGGAGCGGGCGCATGCGTGCGCCGGCGTCGCGGCGCGATGGCGGCGCGAGAGATGGAGGCGGTAGGGCAAGCCCGTTGGTCGTCTTTTGAAAGGGGCGGGCTGCTGCGCGCTTGTTGAGCGCGCGGTTGCGCCGGGAGCATCCGCCCCCTCGGGATAAGGGGGCGGGCGCCTGCGCGAATCGGCGTCGTGGCGCGGCCGCTGCGCCGGGGATTCGCTCCGGCTCAGCGCGAGCCGTTGGCCGGGGCCGGCGCGGCCGTCGCCGCCGTCGTGGTGGACGCGGCGGTCGCCGCCGGCGCCATCCACAACTTGGTCTCCGGCGCGGTGCCGAGCATCTGCGCGCGCAGCAGCGGAATCGGCGGGCCGCCGTAGCTCAGGAACTGGTCGTGGAACGACTTCCACGCGCTGCGGCCGCCGCGCGATGCGGTCCAGTCTTCGCGCAACTGCTGGATCATCAGCTTGCCGAGGGTGTAGTTCAGATACGCCGGGTCGTAGGTGCCGCGCGCGGCCTGCTGGCGCGCGTTGCCCGGGTCCTGGAAGGCCTTGTCCTTGAACATCTGCTCGGACTCGGCCACGGTCATACCGCCGGTATGCAGGCCGATCGCGGACAGGTAGCGCACGTTGCGCAGCAGTGCGTTGGTCAGCTGGCCGATGTGGATCTCCGGCGTCGCGCCGTCCAGGCCGGCGTCGAACATCATCTCTTCGGTGTAGTGCGCCCAGCCCTCGGCGTAGGCGTAGCCGACGAACAACTGAGCGAACTTCCACTGCGAACGGTTGGCGTGCAGGAACTGCAGGAAATGCCCCGGCCAGACTTCGTGCGCCGAAGTGAACAGCAGGTCGGCCTTGCCCGGGACATACGCGTCCTGTTCGGCCTTGGGCCACTTCGGGTCCGGCGGGGCGATGTAGTACACCGAGGGCAGGTTCTTTTCGTACGGCCCCGGGATCTCGATGTAGGCGAAATTGTTGCGGTTGAACGGCGGCGCCTCTTCGACCTTGGCCTCCTCGGTGCCCGGAATCGTCACCAGGTCCTTGTCGACCAGGAACTGGCGCAGCCCGACCAGTTGCTTGCGCGCGCCCTCGACCGCGCCGCCGGCCGGCTTGTCGGCGTTGACCTGTTCGATGCACTCGGCGATCGGCTTGCCCTTGGCATAGGCCTCGCACGCGCTTTGCAGCGCAGCCAGGTTGCGCGCCAGGTCGGCTTCGCCGGCGGCCTTCAGCCGGTCCAGCGGCAGGTCCACGCCCTCGGTGGCCTTGAGCATCTTGGCGAACTTGTCCGCGCCCAGGGCGAAGTCCACCGGTGCCTGGCCCTTCTGCAGTTTCATGTGCTCGGCCAACTCCCGCAGCGCCACCGTGGCCATGGCGTTGGACTGCTTGAGCCGCAGTTGCAGCTTTTCGTCCTGGACCTCGGCGAAGATCTTCGGCACGTCCTTGTCGAAGAACTCGGCCATGCCGCCGAACACCGCGCTGCCGAGTTGGATGTAGGTGTCCGGCAGCGGCCCCTGCAGGTTGGCGCGGATCTGCGCGACCGCCTTGGGCAGGTTTTCCTGATAGGTCGCGAACGCGGCCATGCGCTGCTCCAGCGGCGCGTAGGGACGGGTCAGGTACATGCTCGGCGACAGGTCGCCCATGTAGAAGGCCGGGTTCTTGGTCGCGAAGCCGGAGTCTTCCAGCCAGAACAATTGGCCGTCGATCACCGCGCGCACGTAGTCGCGCTGGTAGCGCTGCGCGGGCGTGAGCCGGTCGTCGGCGAAGGCGGAGACGGCGTCGCGCTGCTGGTGCAGCCACTGTGCGGTGCGCTTCAGGCCTTCCGGCGAGAAGTCCGGCAGGCGGCCGTCGAATTCGTGCTTGCCGGCGTTCGCGCCCCAGGTCGGATAGCGCTCGAAGAAGCCCTGGATGAACTGGTCGACCGCGCTGTCCCAGGCGGCATCGGCCACGGCCGGCGCGGCGGCGCTGTCGGCGGGTTGGGAGGCGGGCGCGGGCGCGCCCTGTTTGCAGCCGGCGCTCAGCGCGGCGGCGACGCAGACGGACAACGACAGCAGACGCAGGGACGGCATGCGGAAACCTCCGGACAGCGATGGCGACGGGGCGGGGCGGCGCGCGGCGCGGAGCCGATCGCGACGATGTCGCCGATCCTCGCGGTTCCGGCTGCGGCGGCGATAGTGTCTTTTGCCCTAGGCGGATGCAGAATCCGGCACAGTTCCGGCACCGTTCCCGCGCGGTGTCGCCGCCGCAGCCGGCGGCGAACGCGGCGCGCGCCGGTTCAGCGACACCGTGGCCTCGCACACGCGGCCATGCCGCAAGAGTCGCGAACTGGCGAAAGCCTTCAGGCCAGGCGCGGGTTCAGTCGCGCAAGCGCGCATCCACGGCCACCCGTAAGCGCGCCAGGCGTTGCTGGCGCTCGCGCCAGGCCGCCGCGGCTTCGGCCGCATCGCAGGCGCGAAAGCGCAACGGCGCGTTCGGAGCGGCCTGGGCCAGGCGCGGCAGGTCGGCGGCGATGACGTGGCCGAGGCGGGCGTAGCCGCCGACGGTCTGCGCATCGGCCAGCAAGACGATCGGTTGTCCGTCCGGCGGCAATTGCACGGTGCCGGGCGCGACCGGCTCCGACACGCCGGCGGCGGCCGGCGCCGGCAGCGAGGCGCCGGCCAGGCGCAGGCCCTGGCGGTCGCTGGCCGCGGCCACGCTCCAGGCCTGCGCGGCGAAACGCGCCTGCGCCTCGGCCAGGGCCGGCGCGGGCAGGGCGCGGTAGCGGATCGGGGCCTGGGTCGGCGGATCGAACTCGGGGTCGATCCACCAGCGGCTCCAGCGCGGCGCCTCGGTCGCAGGCCCGCACTGTTCGCCGAGTGTCAGCCGGTCGCCGGCCTGCAGGGCGCGGCCGGCGTAGCCGCCGAAACCGCCGCGCAGGTCGGTGCTGCGGCTGCCGAGTACCGGCGGCGCGGCGAAGCCGCCGGCCACCGCCAGCCAGGCGCGCACGCCGCCGCGCAAACCGCCCAGGCGCAGTTCGCCGGGCGGCAGCTCGATCGGCCGCCCCATCGTCGCCGGCAAGGGCCGGGCATCGAAACGCAAATCCAGCGCCGCGCCCAGCCAGGCCAGACGCAGCGGCCGCAGCAGGCGCAAGTGCGGACCGTGCAAACACATCTCGAGCACGGCCTGGTTCTCGTCGTTGCCGACCAGGCGGTTGGCCAGCGCGGCCAAACCAGGGTCCAACGCGCCGCTGTGCGCCACGCCCAGGTGGCGCCAACCCGGCCGGCCCTGGTCCTGCAGGCTGCTGAGTGGGCCGGGCGCGAGCACTTCGATGGCGGCGGGGGCGCGGTTCATGGCCAGGCCGCCTGCGCGCGCAGGCGCTCGAACGCGTCGGCGTCGATCGGCACGAACCGCACCCGGTCGCCCGGCATGAGCAAGGTCGGCGCCGTCCGGGTGGCATCGAACAGGTTCAGCGGAGTACGCCCGAGCAGGCGCCAGCCGCCGGGGCCGGGACGCGGGTAGATCCCGGTCTGGGCGCCGCCGATGGCGACGCTGCCGGCCGCGACCGCCGTGCGCGGCGTGTTCAGGCGCGGCAGGGCCAGCCCCGGGTCGAGGCCGGACAAGTAGGGAAAACCGGGGGCGAAACCGATCATCGCGACCCGGTACTGCGCGCCGGCATGGCGCTGGATCAACTGCAACGGCGACAGTCCGAGTTCGGCCGCAGACGGCTCCAGGTCGGGGCCGTAGTCGCCGCCGTAGGCGACCGGAATTTCGACCAGGCATGCGTCGCCGACTGCGTCGTCGTCGCCGCCTTGGCGCGAGTGCCATTGCGCGTGCAGCCAATCCAGCGCGGCTTCGGCGTCGATCGCTTGCGCATCGAAGAACACCGCCAGGCTGGCGTAGGCCGGCACCACGTCGCGCAGCCACTGCGGCGGTTGCCGGCGCAGGCGGGCGACCAAGGCATGCACCTGGGCGTTGAGTGTGTCGTCGATGCGCTCGCCCAGGCGCAGCAGCCAGGCATCGTCGGCCAGCGGTTCGAACGCGATCGGCGGCATGGGCGGCGAGCCGGTCGCGGGCGTCACTCCGCCAGCGCGTCCTGCAGCCGGCGGATGCGTTGGACCAGGGTTTCCGGCGAATACGGCTGGGCGGTGGCCATGCCCCATACCGGCCGCGGCCAGGCGATGTCCTCGCGGTAGCGCGCGATCACGTGCACGTGCAACTGCGGCACCAGATTGCCGAGCGCGGCGACGTTGAGCTTGTGCGGCTTGAACGCGCCCTGCAGGGCGCGGCTGGTACGGGCGATTTCGCGGGTCAGCGCCTGCTGCTGAGCCTCGTCGAGATCGATCAGCTCGACCGCGCCGTCCACCCGCGGCACCAGGATCAGCCAGGGATGATTGGCGTCGTCCATCAGGCGCAGTTCGCACAATTCGAATTGCGCCACCGGATGGGTGTCGTCGGCCAGTTGCGGGTGCAGGTGCCAGGCGTTCATTTCAGCGTGTCTGCGAAGAAGTCGAGGGTCCGCCGCCAGGCCAGCGCGGCGCTGTCGGGGTCGTAGTCGGCGCGCTGGTCGCAGTTGAAGCCGTGGCCGGCGTCGTAAAGGTAGATCGGCGCGTTCGGCAGCGCCTGCCGGTGCTGTTCGATCGCTTCCGGCGGGATGCTGCCGTCGTGGCGGCCGAAGTGGAACGCGATCGGCGCCCGGGTCGCTTCGCCGAGGAAGGGCAGGGTGCGCGCGCCGTAGTAGCTGACCGCGGGCAGGCCGTGGCGGGTATTGGCCAGGAAGGCCAGCGAACCGCCCCAGCAGAAGCCGACCGCGCCGGTGCGCAGGCCCTCGCTCTGCAGCCGGTGCGCGGCGGCGCCGACGATGTCGCTGGCGCGGTCGAAGCCGACCGCGTTGCGCAGCTCGACCCCGCGCGCGGCCGCAGACTGGTCGTAGCCCAGTTCGACCCCGGTCTCGACCGGGTCGAACACGGCCGGCGCCAGCACGACGTAGCCGGCTTCGGCGAAGCGCTCGGCGACCGCGCGGATGTGCGCGTTGACGCCGAAGATCTCCTGGATCACCACCAGGCCGCCGCGCGGCACCCCGCTGGGGTCGGCGCGCCAGGCGCGGACCGGGCCGGCCGGGGTGTCGAGGTCGATCCACTGGGCCATGGGCCTTGCTCCTATGCGAATGAACCTTGGTTCGCGGCCAGTTTAGCCGCGGAGGCTATAATTCGCGCCCCCGGCGTCGCCGGATCCGGGCCGCCGGCCCGCCGCCCATCGGGCATCCTCGTTCAGGTCTCCGCGTTCATGTCTTCCGCCAGCGTTTCGCCCGCCAATCCCAAAGTCGGTTTCGTCAGCCTCGGTTGCCCCAAGGCCCTGGTCGATTCCGAGCGCATCCTCACCCAGCTGCGGGTCGAGGGCTACGACATCGTGCAGAGCTACGACGACGCCGACGTGGTGGTGGTCAACACCTGCGGCTTCATCGATTCGGCGGTGACCGAGTCGCTGGACGCGATCGGCGAGGCGATCGCCGAGAACGGCAAGGTGATCGTCACCGGTTGCCTGGGCAAGCGCTCGGAGCTGATCCGCGAGGCGCATCCGGACGTGCTGTCGATCAGTGGCCCGCAGGACTACGGCAGCGTGATGAGCGCGGTGCACGCGGCGCTGCCGCCCAGGCACGATCCGTTCATCGACCTGGTGCCGCGATCGGCTTCGCATCGGCTCGACGACGGCATCGGCATCAAGCTGACGCCGAAGCACTACGCCTATCTGAAGATTTCCGAAGGCTGCAATCATCGCTGCAGCTTCTGCATCATTCCCTCGATGCGCGGCGACCTGGTCTCGCGCCCGGTCGACGAGGTGCTGCGCGAAGCCGAGAAGTTGGCGATGGGCGGGGTCAAGGAGCTGCTGGTGATCTCGCAGGACACCTCGGCCTACGGCGTCGACCTGAAGTACGCCGCGCGCGAATGGCGCGGCAACAGCTACCAGACCCGGATGAAGGCGTTGTGCGAGGGTCTGGCCGAGCTGGGCATCTGGACCCGCCTGCACTACGTCTATCCGTACCCGCACGTGGACGAGATCATCCCGCTGATGGCGGAGAACGGCGCCCACGGCATGCCCAAGCTGCTGCCGTACCTGGACATCCCGTTCCAGCACGCCAGCCCGCGCGTGCTCAAGCTGATGAAGCGCCCCGGCGCGGTCGACAAGACCCTGGAGCGGATCCAGCGCTGGCGCTCGATCGCCCCGGACATCGCCATCCGCAGCACCTTCATCGTCGGTTTCCCGGGCGAGACCGAGGCCGAGTTCGAAGAACTGCTCGATTTCCTCGACGAAGCCCAACTCGACCGCGTCGGCGCCTTCGCCTATTCGCCGGTCGACGGCGCCCAGGCCAACGACTTGCCCGATCCGGTGGATGAAGAGGTCAAGCAAGAGCGCTTGGCCCGCTTCATGGAGCGGCAGGCGGAGATTTCCGCGGCCAAGCTCGAGGCCAAGGTCGGCAGCGTGCAGCGCTGTCTGGTCGACGCGATCGACGGCGATCTGGCGATCGCCCGCTCGATGGCCGACGCGCCGGAGATCGACGGCCTGGTGCAGATCCAGAACGGCCTGGAAGCGCAACTGCGCGTCGGCCAGTTCGTCGACGTCGAGATCATGGGCAGCGACGAGCACGATCTGTACGGCGAGGCGCTGCTGCCGGAGTGAGGGGGCGATGGCCGGGGCGGGAGCGACAGCGCTGTCGCTTTGCGCCGCGGCGACGCGGCAGGGGATTTGCGTGTCCGCCCCGGCGGGCGCGGCCGCGAAACCTCAGCGCAGCCCCAGCTTGCGCTTGCACAGGCGCAGATTCGTCCGCGCCGGACGGACGATGCTGAGCCGACGGTCGAGCAGCACCGGCGGCCAGCTGTCGGCGAGTTCGGCATCGTCGAGCGCGGCCTCTTCGGCGTACGGCTGCAGGGTGGCGAGGCATTCGCGATAACGGCCGTTGTGGTACTGGGTGATGGCCAGGTCGTTGCGGATATCGCCTTCGTCCTCCCAGCTCAGGGTGCGCCCGCATCGGCTCAGCACCGGCGCCAGGGTCGCCAGCGCCTGCGCGTAGCGCTTGCCGTCGTAGCTGTGCTTGAACGCGTCGCGAGTGCGGCGCAGACCGTCGCTGGCGCACTCGGGCGCGACTTTCAGATAGTCGGCATCGAAGCCGCCGTTGGCGCCGCAGTAGCGCTTGCACTCGGCCGGCGTCGTCATCGCCACGTCGATGCTTTCGCCGTTGTCGGCCAGGGTGATGCGGCATTCCGGCAGGTCGCCGTCGGCGGCGACCCGGCCGCGGCCGCGCTCGAGCGTGCCGCTGAGTTCGCAGTAATGGCCGACATTGACGGTGAGGATCTCGAACCGCTGCCGGCCGCTGCCGTCGGCGCTGATCTTCAGCGTGCCCCAGCCCTTGCCGGTGATGTACTCGCCCGGCGCCAGCGCGGTCCGCTCGGCCGCCGCCGCAGGAGCCAGGACCAGCGCGCTCAGCAGCGCGACGGCGAAAACGCGAGAGCGGGGAAGCAGGGGCATGAGCGGCATCCTTGGCCGGAGGGAGAGAGGGGATGGTAAGGCAGGGCGGCAGACAGGGGGGAAGCGGGAGCCGGGCGACGGCGCCGACAGGCGCGGGACTTCGAACCCCCAATCCCGCACCCTACACCGCCAAGCCCGCCGCATGGCCCGACGCCCACGCCCATTGGAAGTTGTAGCCGCCCAGCCAACCGGTGACGTCGAGCACTTCGCCGACGAAGTACAGGCCCGGCACGCGCTTGGACTGCATCGTGCTCGACGAGACTTCGTCGGTGTCGACGCCGCCGAGGGTGACTTCGGCGGTGCGGTAGCCTTCGGTGCCGCTCGCGACCAGCGGCCAATCGGACAGGGTCGCGGCCAACTGCTTCAGCTCCGGCGCGTTGTACTGCTTCATCGGCTTGTTCGCCAGCCAGAGCTCGCACAGCCGCTGGGCGAACCGCTTGGGCAGGGTTTCACCGAGCACGGTCTTGAGTTCGGCCGCCGGCCGCTGACGTTGCTGGGCGAGCAGCCAGTCCAGCGCGTCGCGGCCGGGCAACAGGTCCAGGCGCAGATCGTCGCCGGGCTGCCAGTAGGACGAGATCTGCAGGATCGCCGGGCCGCTGACGCCGCGGTGGGTGATCAGCATCTGGTTGCTGAAGGCTTGGCCGTTGCAACTCGCGGTCACCGGCAGGGCGACCCCGCTGAGGTCGTGCAAGCGTTCCTGGTGTTTGCCGCTGAGGGTCAGCGGCACCAGCCCGGCGCGGGTCGGCAGCACGCGGTGGCCGAAGCGGCGCGCCAGTTCGTAGCCGAAGCCGCTGGCGCCCATGCTCGGGATCGACAGCCCGCCGCTGGCCACCACCAAGGCCGGTGTGGCGACGTTGCCGTGCGCGGTGTGCAGGCGGAACGGCGCGTCGCCGCCGTCGCCGTGGTGCAGGGCGTCGATGCCGTGGCCGGTTTCGATCCGCACGCCGGCGGCCTGGCATTCGTCGACCAGCATTTTCACGATCAGCTTCGACGACAGATCGCAGAACAGCTGGCCGAGCTCTTTCTCGTGGTAGGCGATGCGGTGGCGCTCGACCATCGCGATGAAATCCCAGGGCGAATAGCGCGCCAGCGCCGACTTGCAGAAATGCGGATTGGCCGACAGGTAATTCGCCGGCGCGGTGCCGGTGTTGGTGAAATTGCAGCGCCCGCCGCCGGACATCAGGATCTTCTTGCCGACCTTGTTGGCGTGCTCCAGCACCAGCACGCGCTTGCCGCGCCGGCCGGCGGTCAGCGCGCACATCAAGCCGGCGGCGCCGCCGCCGACGATGACGGCGTCGTAACGCTCCGCCATCTCAGGCCGCCCGGGTTTCCGCGCCGTGGCGCACGGTCGGGGTCAGGCCGAGTTGGGCGCTGTCGGTGCTCAACGCGACCTCGCCGTCCTGGATCTGGCAGTCCAGGCGGAAGCTGCGCTGGACCAGCCCGGCCATGGCCTCGACGGCGTCGGCGTCGACGTCGAGCACGGTCAGGTTCTTCAGCCGGCGCAGGCCGGCGGCGTTCTTGTCCCACCAGATGTCGGCGGCGCGGCCGCCGTAGTTGACCACCACCACCTGGCGCGCGCGGCCGCAGGCCTTGCGGATGCGCGATTCGTCCGGCTGGCCGACGTCGATCCACAGCTCGATCTCGCCGCTGTAGTCGCGCAGGCTCAGTTCGGGTTCGTCCTCGCCGCTGAGCCCGGGACCGAACTCCAACCGCTCGTGTGCGTGCAGGGCGAAGGCGAGCACGCGCACCATCAAGCGTTGCTCGGTTTCGGACGGATGCTGGGCCAGGGTCAGGTTGTGGCCGGCGTAGTAGTGCCGGTCCATGTCGCTGACCTGCAGTTCGATTTTGACGATGGTGGCATTCGGCGCCATGGGCGGCCCTGCGGTAAAAACAGCGCGCATTCTAGGCGTTTGCGCGCACCGGCGTCGGTCGGCGCGATTCGGGCGCCCGGTCCGACCGGGCCGGCCGGGGGGCGATTCGGACGGAGCGGCCTGAACGGCGCTGCCCGGCCGGTTTCGATCGGGCAGTTCGCGCAGCGAGCCGGCGGGCCGGGGACGGCTGCAGGTAGGGCCGCGAAGTGCGCGATCATGCGCGCATGCCGATGCCCCGGACCGACCCGCTTGCCGACTCCGCGGCGCCCAGCCGCCTGCAATTGCCCCCTGGGGCGTGGGCGACCTTGCTGGACGGCTTGTGCGCGCGGTTTCCGGCGATCGGCCGCGAGCGCTGGCTGGACCGCTTCGCCCGCGGCCGCGTGCTCGATGCGCAGGGGCGCGCGCTGGCCGCATCGACGCCGTATCGCGTCGGCATGGAGGTCCGCTACTTCCGCGAAGTCGCCGACGAGGCGCGGGTTCCGTTCGAGGAGCGCATCGTGCATGCCGACGCCCGCTTGCTGGTGGTCGACAAGCCGCATTTCCTGGCGGTGGCGCCGGCCGGCCGGCATGTCGCCGAGACCTTGCTGGGGCGGTTGCAGCGGCGCTACGGCGAGCCGGGTTTGGCGCCGTTGCATCGGCTCGACGCGGCCACCGCCGGGTTGGTGCTGTTCTCGCGCGATCCGGCCAGCCGCGACGCCTATCAGGCCTTGTTCCGCGAGCGGCGCATCCGCAAGCGCTATGAGGCGCTGGCGCCGCCGTTGCCGGAGCGTGCGTTCCCGCTGTTGCGGCGCTCGCGCATCGTTCCCGGTGAGCCGTTCTTTCTGATGCGCGAGGCCGAGGGCGAGCCGAACAGCGAGACCCGGATCGAGGTGATGGAGCGCAGCGAATCGGTCTGGCGCTATGCGCTGGAACCGGTCACCGGACGCAAACATCAACTGCGCGTGCACCTGGCCGCGCTGGGCGCGCCGATCCTCGGCGACCGGTTCTACCCGCTGGCGCCGCAGGCGCCGGACGATTACGCGCGGCCGTTGAAGCTGCTGGCGCGTTCGCTGCAGTTCGTCGACCCGCTGGACGGCCGCGAACGCCGCTACGACAGCGGCCTGAGCCTGTAGGCCTGTTGTAGGAGCGGCGTGGGCCGCGCCGCGGGCACGCGGAACCCGCACGGCCTGGGTGATCGCAACGAAGACCGAAACAGACGCCCCTGTCGAGCGCCGCAAGCCGCGGCTGCGGAGCCCCGGTCTCGCGTCTTAACCACCGTGCCGAACGCAGCGGTCAGCGCATGCAGTCTGGTGGCTGCTCGTCGAGCCATGGTCGGCGAGCAGTCGAGACAGCGCGGTCGCGGCTTGCGCCGCTGCTACCTCTCGGGTTTCGCGCTCACACCCACTCGCGCGAGGGCAGGGTGTAGCGCCTTTGCGGGCGGCCGATCAGGTCGAGGAAATTGTTGAACACCGCGTCGGCGCGCGTCTGCATGCCGTGGATGTGCTCGACGGTGCGGGCGCGGATCGCCTCTTCGCTGGTGTCGTGGCCGAGTTCGGCCAGCTCTTGGCGATAGACCGGGTTGGCCAGCCAGCGCTCGATCAGCGGCACGTCCATTTCCAGGTGGAACTGGAAGCCGTAGGCGTTGTCGCCCCAGCGGAAAGCCTGTTGTTCGCAGCTGTCCGTGCGCGCCAGGTGCTGGGCGCCGTTGGGAATCTCGAAGCTGTAGCGGTGCCACTGGAACACCGGCGCGGTACCGGCCAGCGGTGCCAGCACCGGATCGGCGGCGCCGGCCGCGGTGGTTTGCATCGGATACCAGCCGATTTCCGGGCGGTGGTGCTTGCGCACCGGCGCGCCGAGCACGTGGGCCAGCAATTGTGCGCCCAGGCAGATCCCCAGCACCGGCTTGCCCTGTTCGAGCATGCGTTCGATCGCCAGCAGCTCGGTGCGCAGATGCGGCCGCGCGGCCTGGTCTTCGACGTTCATCGGCCCGCCCAGCACGATCAGGCCGCGGTAGCGGTCGACGTTGGGCTGGGCCTCGGGATGGCGGTCGAAATTAGCGAAGCGGATGCGGTGGCCGCGGCGGCGGATCAGCGGGTCGAGCGTGCCCAGCGGCTCGGCGGCGACGTGTTGGAAGACCAGAATGCGGGACATGAGCGGCGGCGTTGCGGCTTACGCCTGCGACTATGCCAAACGCGGCGCGCGCTGTGGGGCGCTAGGCTTATGACTTCTGGTTTGGGGCACGGGGGAGGCCGGGTCGCGCGGACACGCAGCGACCGGCCGATTCGCTCCCCGGCCCGAACGCTTGCGTTTGGGCGTTCGGTGGCGCGCGAGCGCGCCCCCATCACCCGGCTTGCGGGGGAGGGGGCGGGGGAGGGCGGCGACCAGCCTCAGCGCGGACCGCGCGGCTTGAACGGCTTGCGCGGGCCGGCGCCGTGCGGCTTGGGACCGCCCGGACGCGCGCCGTGCGGACGGAACGCGCCGGGGCGAGCGCGGCCGCGGCCGCCTTCGGCGTCGCCCGGGCCGGCGCGCTGGATGCGCAGCGGCTGACCGGCGACGCGCACCTTCTTCAGGTGCTCCATCAGCTCGCGCGGCATGCCCTCGGGCAGGTCGACCAGGGTGTACTCGTCGCGGATGTCGATGCGGCCGATGTAGCGGCTCTCCAGGTCGGCTTCGTTGGCGATCGCGCCGACGATGTTGCCGGGCTGCACGCCGTGGGCGTGGCCGACTTCGATCCGGAAGGTCTCCATGCCGACCTCGGCCTCGCGCGGCGCGCGCTCGTGGCTGCGCTCGGGCGCGCGCTCGTGGCGCGGCGCCGGCGCGTCGTCGTCGAACATCGACTCGGCGGCGTTGAGCGGGCGCTCGGACGATGCGCCCGGCATCGGCGGGGTGTACTGGCGCTGCTCGTGGCGATGCCCGCCGCGCTCCTCGTCGTGACGGGACGGACGGGCTTCGTCGCGCGCCGGGCGCTCGAACTTGTCGCGGCGATGCGCGCCGGAATTGGACGCGTTGTCGCGCTCGATGAACTTGCGCGTGGCCTGGCCGCGGTGTTCGCGCGGCCCATCGCGTTCGGCGTAGCGCGGCTGCGCCGCCGGCGGGGCCAGCAACAGCGGGTTCTCGCCCTGCACCAGCTTGGCCAGGGCCGCGGCGATCTCCACCGCCGGCACGTTCTTCTCGCGCTCGTAGCGTTCGACCAGATCGCGGAACAGGCCCAGCTCCTGGCTTTCCAGCGCCTCGCTGATGCGGCCGAGGAAGCGCGAGACGCGCTGCTCGTTGACCGTCTCCACGCTCGGCAGCTCCATCGGCTCGATCGGCTGGCGGGTGGCGCGCTCGATCGCGCGCAGCATGCCGCGCTCGCGCGGGGTCACGAAGAGGATCGCCTCGCCCTTGCGCCCGGCGCGGCCGGTGCGGCCGATGCGGTGGACGTAGCTTTCGGTGTCGTAGGGAATGTCGTAGTTCAGCACGTGGCTGATCCGCTCCACGTCCAGGCCGCGCGCGGCCACGTCGGTGGCGACCAGGACGTCGATCTTGCCGTCCTTGAGGTTCTGAATGGTCTTCTCGCGCTGCGCCTGCTGCACGTCGCCGTTGATCGCCGCGGCCGAGATGCCGCGCGCCGACAGCTTCTCGGCCAGCTCCTCGGTGCCGAGCTTGGTGCGCGAGAACACGATCATCGCGTCGAAGGTTTCGGCTTCGAGGATGCGGGTCAGCGCGTCGAGCTTGTGCACGCCGCTGACCGACCAGTAGCGCTGGCGGATGTTGGCCGAGGTGGTGGTCTTGGCCTTGATCGCGACTTCGACCGGTTCCTTGAGATAAGTCTGGGCGATGCGCTTGATCTGCGGCGGCATGGTCGCCGAGAACAGCGCCACCTGGCGCGTTTCCGGGGTCTTCTTCAGCACCGCCTCGACATCGTCGATGAAGCCCATGCGCAGCATCTCGTCGGCTTCGTCCAGGACCAGGCAGCGCAGCTGCGACAGGTCCAGCGAGCCGCGCTCGAGATGGTCGATGACCCGGCCGGGGGTGCCGACCACGACCTGCACGCCGCGCTTGAGCGCTTGCAGCTGCGGGTAATAGCTCTGGCCGCCGTAGATCGGCAGCACGTGGAAACCGGGCAGGTGGGTGGCGTACTTCTGGAACGCCTCGGCGACCTGGATCGCCAGCTCGCGGGTCGGCGCCAGCACCAGCGCCTGCGGGCGGGCCTGGGCCGGGTCGATCGCGGCCAGGATCGGCAGCGCGAACGCGGCGGTCTTGCCGGTGCCGGTCTGGGCCTGGCCGAGCACGTCGCGGCCTTCCAGCAGCGGCGGAATGGTGGCGGCCTGGATCGGCGAAGGCGACTCGTAGCCGACGTCGGCGAGCGCGCGCAGCAGCGTCTCCGGCAGGGCGAGGTCGGTGAATTTGGGCGTT
The DNA here is from genome assembly GCF_000336385.2 of Lysobacter antibioticus HS124. GTDB lineage: Bacteria > Pseudomonadota > Gammaproteobacteria > Xanthomonadales > Xanthomonadaceae > Lysobacter > Lysobacter firmicutimachus. Next base: position 18,041 of record NZ_HG424481.1, read on the forward strand.
TCGGGGGCGGTATTGGGCGTGTCGGCGCTCATGTCGAGGCTCTAGCAGCGCCGGCGAGGCCGGTCGGGAGACCCACCAGTCTACCTGTATGCGGGTGGAGCTTCGGCTCGGCCGCGCGCCGGGCGACGTGCGGTAGGTCGGTTCGGGCGCTGTTTCGCCGCTGGACGGGGCGGGTTGTGCCGGATCGGCCGGTTCGCCGCCGGTTGCGGCCGGGCGCGGAAATGTCGCTCGGTGGCGCTTGCACGTGTTTGCACGTTTATGCACAATTGAATCAAATCGTGCACAAACGAGTGTCTGCCCATGTCCACCGAAGAACTGCTGCCGCAGCAACGCCAGGGCCTGATCCTGCAGCGCCTGCTGGCCCAGGGCCGGGTGATCGCGGTCGATCTGGCGCGCGAACTGGAGGTCTCGCACGACACCATCCGCCGCGATCTGCGCGAAATGGCCGCGGCCGGGATGTGCCGGCGCGTCTACGGCGGCGCCTTGCCCCTGTCCCCGGATCACGGCCCGCTGGCCCGCCGACGGGGCCTGGAGCCGGCACGCAAGGCGGCACTCGCGCGCGCCGCGGTGGCGTTGGTCGAGCCCGGCCAACTGCTGTTCCTCGACGCCGGCTCGACCAATCTGGCGATCGCCGAGGCCTTGCCGGCGGACTGTCGGCTGACCGTGGCCACCAACGCGCCGGCGATCGCCGCGCGCCTGGCCGAGCGCGAGGATCTGCAGCTGATCGTGATCGGCGGCCGGGTCGATCCGCGCGTCGGCGCCAGCCTCGGCCGCGCCGCGACCCGCGATGCCGAGGCCTTGCGCAGCGATCTGTATTTTCTCGGCGTGTGCGGCGCCGACGCCGACGTCGGCGTGAGCGCGCTGGACTACGAGGACGCGCAGTTCAAGCAGGCCGTCGCCGCGGCCAGCCGCGCGGTGGTGGCGACCGCGACCGACGACAAGCTGGGTACCGCGGCGCGCTATCCGGTGCTGGGCGCCGACGCGCTGCACGCGCTGGTGATCGAGCACGGCGGCGACACGGCCCAGGCCGACGCCTTCGCCCACCGCGGCGTACGCGTGCTGCGCGCCGCGCCAGCGCGATGAGCCACAGCCTCGGCGCCGACGCCTATCGCATCGGCCGCCTTGCCCCTGCGCGGCCGCCGGCCGCCTGTGAACCGGGACTCCCCATGAATCCGCTCGATCCTCACGCCGCCTCCGACTCGCCCGCCGTGCGCGCCGACGCCGCGCCGGAGCCGCCCGGCGCGCCGGGCGCAAACGACGCGATGCCCGCCTCGGTGGCCGCTGCGGCGGATTCTTCCGCGCCCTCCTGCGCGATCGGCGCGCGCGAGCGCCTGTCGACCCGCATCGCCTTCTTCGTCGCCGGGGTGGCGATGGCGGCATGGGCGCCGCTGGTGCCTTACGCCAAGGCGCGCACCGGCGTCGACGAAGGCACCTTGGGCCTGCTGTTGCTCGCGCTCGGCGCCGGCTCGATCGCGGCGATGCCGCTGACCGGCGCGCTGGCCGCTCGCTACGGTTGTCGCAAGGTGATCCTGCTGGCCGGTGCCGCGGTCTGCGCCTGCCTGCCCTTGCTGGCGTACTGCGCGTCGGTGCCGGGTTTGGCCTTGGCGCTGTTCGGCTTCGGCGCGGCGATCGGCACCATCGACGTGGCGATCAACATCCAGGCGGTGATCGTCGAGAAAGCCGGCGGCCGCGCGCTGATGTCGGGTTTCCATGGGTTTTTCAGCGTCGGCGGCATCGCCGGCGCCGGTCTGGTCGGCGGCCTGCTGTGGTGGCAGGCCACGCCGTTGACCGCGGCGCTGGCCGCCGCGGTCGCGCTGGCGGTGCTGCTGTCGGCGGGCAGCCGGGGACTGTTGCGCTACGGCGCAGGGGGCGGCGGCGCGATGTTCGCGCTGCCGCGAGGCGCGGTGGCGCTGATCGGCGCGCTGTGCTTCGTGGTGTTCCTGGCCGAAGGCGCGATGCTGGACTGGAGCGCGCTGCTGCTGGTGTCGGCGCGCGGCGTCGACTCCAGCGCGGCCGGCATCGGTTATGCGGCCTTCGCCCTGGCGATGACCGTCGGCCGCTTCAACGGCGACCGCATCGTCCAACGCTTCGGGCCGCGCCGGGTGCAGGCCGTCGGCGGCGCCTGCGCCGCGCTCGGCTTCCTGCTCGCCGCGGCGTTGCCGTCGCCGATCGCGACCCTGCTCGGTTTCGTTCTGATCGGACTGGGCTGCTCGAACATCGTGCCGATCCTGTTCAGCGCCGCCGGCCAGCAGCGCGCGATGCCGGCGGCCGCGGCGATCTCGGCGGTCAGCACCCTGGGCTATGCCGGCATCCTCGCCGGCCCGGCCGCGATCGGCGCGATCGCGCGCATCGGCGGCCTGCCGCTGGCGTTCGCATTGTTGGGCCTGGCCTTGGTCGCGGTCGCGGCCGGCGCGCGCATCGCCCGCCAGGCTTGACCCGCCGGCCGGCGTTCAGCGCGGGCGCCGCGCCAGCCAGCGGTCCAGTTGCGCAGCGAAGGCCTGGCGGTCGCGGGCATGGAACGCGGCCGGGCCGCCGGTCTGCACCCCGGCGCCGCGCAGTTCCTCCATGAAATTGCGCACCGACAAGCGCTCGGCGATGTTGTCGCGGGTGTAGAGATCGCCGCGCGGATTCAAGGCCACCGCGCCTTTCTCCAGCGCCAGCGAGGCCAGCGGAATGTCCTGGGTCACCAGCAGGTCGCCCGCGGCCAGCCGCTGCACGATCTCGTTGTCGGCCACGTCCAGCCCGCCCGGCACCTGGATCGCGCGAATGTAGGGCGAGGGCGGAGTGCGCAGCCATTGGTTGGCGACCAGGGTCAGCGGAATCCGGGCCCGGTCCGCGGCGCGGAACAGGATCTCCTTGATCGGGCCGGGGCAGGCGTCGGCGTCGACCCAGATCTGCGGTGTGATTGGCGGGGAAGAGGCATCGCTCATCGCGCCAGTTTGCCGTGAATCGGTCCGGCGCGTCGGCACCGGCTTCCCGTACCATGGCCGCCAGCCCCACGGACGCGCCGGCCATGATCACGGTCCACCACCTCAACAACTCCCGTTCCCAGCGCGTGCTGTGGCTGTTGGAGGAACTGGAGCTGCCGTACCGGATCGTGCGCTACCAGCGCGATCCCAAGACCCTGCTGGCGCCGGCGGAACTGCGTGCGGTGCATCCGCTGGGGAAATCGCCGGTGGTGGAACTGGGCGGGCAGGTGCTGGCCGAGTCGGCGGCGATCATCGAAACGCTGTGCGAGCGCTACGACGGCGAGCACCGGCTGTCGCCGCCGTTGCAGCCGCTGGACGGCGAGGAGCGTCGGCGCTATCGCTATTGGATGCATTACGCCGAGGGCTCGGCGATGCCGCCGTTGCTGCTGAGCCTGGTGTTCGCGCGGCTGAAGTCGGCGCCGATGCCGTTTTTCGTCAAGCCGGTCGCGCGCGGGATCGCCGACAAGGCCCTGTCGGCCTTCGTCGGGCCGCAGTTGGCCCTGCACCTGGGATACATCGAAAGCGAACTGGGCCGGCACGAATGGTTCGCCGGCGAGCGCTTCACCGCGGCCGATATCCAGATGAGTTTTCCGGTCGAGGCCGCGGCGGCGCGCGCCGGCGGCGAGCGGCCGAGGATGCAGGCCTTCGTCGAGCGCATTCGCGCCCGCCCGGCCTACCAGCGGGCGCTGGAGAAGGGCGGGCCCTATTCGCTGTTGAGCTGAGGGCCGCGGCGCAGGCGGCTTGGATTCGCGCCGGCCGGCACCCATCTTGAAGCTTCATCCCCGGCCGGTTCCGCCATGCTCTCGCTGCGTTTCGACAATGCCTTCGTCCGCGAACTTCCCGGCGATCCCGAGTCGGGGCCGGGCGTACGCCAGGTGTATGGCGCGGCGTATTCGCGCACGCTGCCGACCCCGGTCGCCGCGCCGCGCCTGCTGGCGCATTCGGCCGAGATGGCGGGCATTCTGGGCATCGGCGAGGACGATCTGGCCGGCGCGGAGTTCGCCGCGGTGTTCGGCGGCAACGCCTTGCTGCCCGGGATGGACCCCTACGCGGCCAACTACGGCGGTCACCAGTTCGGGCATTGGGCCGGCCAGCTCGGCGACGGCCGCGCGATCACCCTCGGCGAGGCGGTGACTGCGGCCGGCGAGCGTTGGGAATTGCAGCTCAAAGGCGCCGGGCCGACGCCTTACTCGCGCAGTGCCGACGGCCGCGCGGTGTTGCGCTCGTCGATCCGCGAGTTCCTGTGCAGCGAGGCCATGCACCACCTGGGCGTGCCGACCACGCGCGCGCTGAGCCTGGTCGGCACCGGCGAGGCGGTGGTGCGCGACATGTTCTACGACGGCCATCCGCAGGCCGAACCGGGCGCGATCGTGTGCCGGGTCGCGCCTTCGTTCATCCGCTTCGGCAATTTCGAATTGCCGGCCTCGCGCGGCGAAACCGGATTGCTGAAGCAGCTGGTGGACTTCTGCATCCGCCGCGATTTTCCGCATCTGCAGGGCGACGAACCGGCGCGCCATGCGGCCTGGTTCGGCGAGGTCTGCGAGCGCACCGCCAGGCTGATGGCGCACTGGATGCGGGTCGGCTTCGTGCACGGAGTCATGAACACCGACAATCTTTCGGTGCTGGGCCTGACCATCGACTACGGCCCTTACGGCTGGATCGACGCCTACGACCCGGACTGGACGCCGAACACCACCGACGCCGGCCGCGGCCGCTATCGCTACGGCCAGCAGCCGCAGGTCGCGTACTGGAACCTGAGCCGGTTGGCCGGGGCCTTGTCGCTGCTGATCCCGGTCGAGGCCCTGCAGGACGGCCTGCGCCGTTATGTCGATACCTACAACGCGGCCGAGGCCGAGGCGATCGCGGCCAAGCTCGGCCTGCGCGATTGCGCGGAGGGCGACATCGAGCGCATGCAGCGCCTGCGCGAGTGGCTGCAGATGCACGAGATCGACATGACGATCTTTTTCCGTGCCCTGGCCGAGGTCGACGTCGAGGCCGAGGCGCCCGATCCGGCGCCGCTGGCCGAGGCCGCCTACGATTCCGACAAGGCCGCCGCCGGCGCGCCGGCCTTGCGGGCCTGGCTGGCCGACTACGCCGCCCGTGTCCGTGCCGATGCGCTGCCCGCGGCGCAGCGGCGCGCGCGCATGCACGCGGCCAACCCGCGCTACGTGCTGCGCAATTACCTGGCGCAGCAGGCGATCGACCGCGCCGAGCAGGGCGACCTCGGCGGCGTGCACGAACTGCTGGAGGTGATGCGGCGGCCGTACCAGGACCAGCCAGGACGCGAAGCCTTCGCGGCCAAGCGCCCCGACTGGGCGCGCGATCGCGCCGGGTGTTCGATGCTGTCGTGCAGTTCCTGAGCGCTCCACCCGTAGGCGCGGCGCGAGCCGCGACAACCGCGGCGGTGTACGCGAGCGCTCAGACCGCAGATCGCAGACCGCAAAGCGATGGCCTCGGCCGAGCGCACATCCAACGCCCGGGCTTGGGACGCCACGCGTTGACCGTCGTTCCGGTTGTCGCGGCTTGCGCCGCTCCCACGGCGAGTTGCGCCGCCGCCACCGCGTACCCGGCGACGAAAACGCACGTCCGGCGCCATCGGGACGACGTTTTTCGGACGTGAGCCGGGGCAGAATCGACCGATGCATTCCGCCATCCACCTGCACGTTCTCGGTCCTTCCGACCTGTCTCTGCATCCGGCCTATTGCGACTATGTCGCCCAGGTCTTCACCCAGGCCGACTTCCGTCGCTGGTGCGAGTGGGGGCAGTGGAGCGACAGCTACCGCGCGTTCTGCCTGGTGGAAGGCGGGCGGGTGGTCGCCAACGCATCGCTGTCGCGCATGCGCCTGTGGATCGACGGCAAGGACGTCGAAGGTTTCCAACTCGGCGCGGTCGGCTGTTTGCCGGGCTACCGCGAACAGGGGCTGGCGCGGCGGGCGATGCAGGCCGCGTTGGCGGTCTGCGGCCGTGCCCCGGTGCTGTTGTTCGCCAACCCGACGGTGCTGGACTTCTATCCGCGGTTCGGCTTCGCGGCCGCGCCGCAATGGCAGTTCGAAAGCCGCGTCGAACTGCGTCCCGGGGCCGAGCCGGCGCCGGCGCTGGACTTGGCCGACCCGGTCTGGCGGGCCGAATTCCTGCGTCTGGCCGCCGTTGCGGCCCCGTCGGCCGGGGCCTTCGCCGCCCGCGACTATGGCCGCATCGCGACTTGGTACGCCGCCAACGGCTACGCCTCGCCTTTGCGACGGCTCGATCGCGACACCCTGGCGTTCGCCCAGGTCGAGGACGGGGTGCTGACGATCGAAGACGTGTTCTGCGCCGCCCCGGAGCGTTTCGACCCGGTCGCGGCCGTGCCGCGATTGATCGACGCGCCGGTGCGAGCCCTGCGTTTCGGCTTCGGCCCGCCGCGCGGCTGGCCGCGGGCCGAAGCGGTGGCGATCGAGGACGATGCGCACCTGTTCGTGCGCGGGCTCGACCTGCAGGCGCTGCCCGCACACCGCTTTCCGCTGCTGGCGCGGACCTGAGCGCGCCGGCCGCGGACGCCGGCCGGGTTCAGACCGGCGCGAAGGGCTTGGCGGCCTTCTTCTCGTTCTTCTCGGCGCGCTTTTCCTTCATGGTCTTGGCCGGCTTCTTCTTGGTCTCTTTCTTGCGGTCCATGCCCTTGCTCATGGCGGTTCCTCCCTTGGTGGCGGCGGGGTGCGGCGGAGGCCGTGCGCCTGCGCCGAGTATGCGCCCGGCCGGCGCCGCGTGCCGGCCGAGGCGCCGCCGCGGGCGCCGCGCCCGGTAGAATGGGCGGATGCCCCTGATTACCGTCCAGAACGTCGACTACAGCGTCGGCGGCCCGCTCCTGCTCGAAAACGTCGAGTTGGCCATCGAACCCGGCGAACGCATCGCCCTGATCGGCCGCAACGGCGCCGGCAAGTCCACGCTGATGAAGCTGCTGGCCGGCGAATTGCAGCCCGACGACGGCGAGGTACGGCGCGAAAACGGCGCGCGGGTGGCGCGGCTGGAGCAGGAAGTGCCGGCCGGCGCGACCGGCAGCGTGTTCGATGTGGTCGCCGACGGTCTGGGCGAACTGGGCGCGTGGTTGGCCGAGTACCACCATCTCAGCCATGCCGAGATCTACGACGCCGACGCGGTCGCCAAGGTGCAGGCCAAGATCGAGGACGCCCAGGGCTGGGCCCTGGACCAGCGCGTGACCGAGACCCTGACCCGGCTCGGCCTGGACGGCGAGGCCGCCTTCACCGGCCTGTCCGGCGGCATGAAGCGGCGCGTGCTGCTGGCGCGCGCGTTGGTCTCGGCGCCCGACCTGCTGCTGCTCGACGAGCCGACCAACCACCTCGACATCGAGGCGATCGACTGGCTGGAGCAGTTCCTCAAGTCCTGGCAGGGCGCGCTGCTGTTCGTCACCCACGACCGCCGCTTCCTGCGCGCGCTGGCGACCCGGATCGTCGAGATCGACCGCGGTCAGGTCACCAGCTGGCCGGGCGACTGGGACAACTACCTGCGTCGGCGCGAGGAACGGCTCAACGCCGAGGCGCAGGAGAACGCGCGCTTCGACAAGCTGCTGGCGCAGGAAGAGGTGTGGATCCGCCAGGGCATCAAGGCCCGCCGCACTCGCGACGAAGGCCGGGTGCGCCGGCTCAAGGCGATGCGCAACGAGCGCGCCGCGCGCCGCGACGCGGTCGGCAACGTGCGCATGGAGTTCGCCCAGTCCGAAGCCTCCGGACGCAAGGTCATCGAAGCCAAGGACGTGAACTTCGGCTACGGCGGGCAGCCGATGCTGAGCGACTTTTCGACCACCGTGTTCCGCGGCGACCGGATCGGTTTGATCGGCCCCAACGGCAGCGGCAAGACCACCTTGCTGAAGATCCTGCTCGGCGACCTGAGCCCGGGCACGGGCGAGGTGCGCGAGGGCAGCAAGCTGCAGATCGCCTATTTCGACCAGTACCGCGCGACGCTGCGCGAGGACTGGAACGCGATCGAGAATGTCGCCGAGGGCCGCGAGTATGTCGAGGTCGGCGGCAAGAGCAAGCACGTGATCGGCTACCTGCAGGACTTCCTATTCACCCCGGAACGTGCGCGGGCGCCGATCACCCGCCTGTCCGGCGGCGAGCGCAATCGTCTGCTGCTGGCCAAGCTGTTCGCCCAGCCGTCGAATCTGCTGGTGATGGACGAACCCACCAACGACCTCGACGTCGAAACGCTGGAACTGCTGGAAGAACTGCTCGGCGACTACCCCGGCACCTTGCTGCTGGTCAGCCACGACCGCGATTTCCTCGACAACGTGGTCACCTCGACCCTGGTGATGGAAGGCGAAGGGCGGGTCGGCGAGTACGTCGGCGGTTACAGCGACTGGCTGCGCCAACGCGCGCAGCCGGCGGCGCCGATCGCCGCGTCGGCGAAGCCGGCCGTCAAGGTCGAAGCGGCCGCCGCCGCGGCGGCGCCGGCCGCGAGCAAGCGCAAGCTCAGCTACAAGGACGCGCGCGAGCTGGAGCAGCTGCCGCTGCGGATCGAGGAGCTGGAAACCCGCCTGGCCCAGCTCACCGCGCAAATGAACGAGGCCGCGTTCTACCAGCGCGACAGCGCCGCGATCAACGCCCACAACGCCAGCCTGGCCCAGACCCAGGCCGAGCTCGACCACGCCTACGCGCGCTGGGCCGAACTGGAAGGCTGAGCCGCCGGCGTAGGCCGGCCGCGGCGCAGTGCGACCCCCGACTTCCGGCGCTTGCGCCGGCGCTGGGCGGCGGTTCCTAATCGCAGTCGCGAACGCCGGCGCGGCCGGCGAGGGGAGACCGGCGATGCGGCGGATCGGCGCAACAGTGGCGATGGCGGCGACCATGTGGCTGATGCTGGCCGGCGGCCACGCCGGCGCGACGGTCAAGGACGCGGCCGCGAACGGGTTCACGGTCGAGAACGAGCAGACCGTGCCGGTGGCGCCGGACGCGGCCTGGAAGGCGCTGGTCGAGGACATCGACCGTTGGTGGCCGAAGGACCACACCTGGTGGGGCCAGGCCTCGCGCCTGTCGCTGCAGCCGCACGCCGGCGGCTGCTTCTGCGAGATCGGCAAGGACGGCAAGCAGCAGGCCCTGCACATGACGGTGAGTTTCGTCGACCCGGGCAAGACCCTGCGCCTGCTCGGCGGCCTCGGCCCGCTGCAGGGCATGGGCCTGCACGGCGCGCTGGAGTTCAAGCTCGCCGCGACCGCCGACGGCGGCACCCGCATCGTCATGAGCTATCGCGCCGGCGGCTACACCCCCGACGACCTGAGCAAGTTCGTCGCCGTGGTCGATCAGGTGCAAGGCCTGCAATTGCAGGGGCTCGGCGATTACCTGCGGCGCGCGCCGGCGAACCCGGCGGCCATCCGACCGGCCGCGACCCCATCGAGCGCCACCGAGGCCGGCCGCGCCGCCGTCCAGCCCGATCCGCAGCGATGAGCCCGGGCGCCGCCTATCGCACCTGCCACGCACGCGGCGCCAGCCTGGCGACGCATCGCCATCGCCACGCTTACGCGGCCTTGGTGCTGGACGGCGACTACACCGAATCCAGCGTCGACGGTCCGTTGCCGTGCACCCCGGGCACGCTGGTGCTGCACCCCGCCTATCACGCCCACGGCGACCGTTTCGGCGGGCTCGGCGCGCAGGCGATCAACCTCGATCTGCCCGAGCGCGGGTGGCTCGATGCCGGTCCGTCCGACAACCGCGCGTTCGGACAGGCGCCGGCCCGGGTGCGGTCGAGCGAGACCGGTCGATCCGGCATGGGCGGGCCGGACGCAGTCCTGGCCGCGTTCGGTGCCAGCGCCTGGCGCGTGCATCACCTGGGCGAGGCGCTGGAGGTGTTCGCGCGTTGCCCGCAGCGATTGCCGGAATTGCTGGCCTGCGCCGTGCCGCAGGCCCCGTCGCCATTGCCGGATTGGCAAGGCGAACTGCTGCGGCGCATGGCCGACAGCGAGGACGAGATCGGCGTGCTCGCCGGCCGGCTTGGCGTGTCGGCCGAGCACGCCAGCCGCGCGCTGACCCGCAGCTACGGCATGTCGCCGCGCGCATTGCGGCGCGAACTGCGTTGGCGCCGCGCGTTGCGACTGCTGGCCACCGATCTGCCCTTGGCCGAGGTCGCCGCGGCGGCGGGCTTCGCCGATCAGAGCCATCTGCACCGGATCGTGGTCGCCCACGCCGGTTGCACCCCGGCGACCTTGCGCCGGCAGATCAAGTACGTACAAGACCCGGCGCCGGCGCAGGCGGCCTAATGGCCCCAACGCGCCGCGGCGCAACCGGAGTCTGCCGATGAAACCGACCCTGCTGTCCACCCTGTGTTCGCTGAGCCTGGCGGCGACGACCGCCGGTGCGCTCGCCGCCACCGCCGCGGCGCCTGCCGACAGCGGCCCGCAGGCCGCGCAGGCGGTCAACCAGGCCAAGGGCGACACCCTGCGCGCCGACATGCCGTCCGCGTTGAAGGCGCTGAAGGCAGCGCCCGTGGCGCAGTTCAACGCCAAGGACGCCGCGTTCCGCAGCTGCATGCTCAAACGCCACGATCGCAGCGGCGCGCCGGCGCCGGTCGAACCCGACGGCGGTCTCAGCGATCCGATGGTGCGCGCGCTGCTGGCCAGCTACCAGCGCTACTGGTGGCGGTCGCTGCGGGACGTCTCCGTCCGGCCCGCGGCCGAGAAGCAGCTCAAGACCGAACTGGCTGGCCTGCTTGGCGAAGCGCCGCCGGCCGAGGGCGAGGAGGCGTTCGACGCCTTGAACGAGCGCCTCGACGCCGAACTCGGCAAGCGCGGCGTGCACGCGCAGCTCGGCCGTACGCCGCCGCTGTACGACCTGCTGCTGTGGCGGGCGCAGGAGCAGCGCGACTACGTGGTCGATCTGCCCGGCGGCGCGCGTCAGCCGGTGCGGGTGTTCCTGATGGACGACTGGATCAGCCGCGGCTGGATCCACTACGGCATCTGCGGCGCCGGCGGCGCCGGCGGCTGGGCCAACGCCGACGGCGTGTTCGCGGTGCGTGCCAATTACGGCGATCTGCAGGGCGAGGACTACCGGGTCAGCCTGCTCGGCCACGAATCGCAGCACTACGCCGACCAGCAGCGTTGGCCGGACATGCTGTCCTGGCAGCTGGAATACCGGGCCAAGCTGGTCGAGCTGGCGCAGGCCGACCAGACCCGCGACACGCTGCTGGGCAAGTTCTATCGCAGCCGCGACGACAACCCGGATCATCCGCACCCGTACTCGAACAAACGCGTGCTGAGCGATGTCGCGACCCAGCTGGGGTTGGGCGCCGATGCCGACCTGCGCATGGCCGATCCGGCCGCCGTGCGCCGCGCCGCGGCCGAGGTGCTGGCCGAGGACACGCGGCGGCGCGAAGCCGACGGCCACGGCGCGGCGCCGGCCAAGGCCAAAGCCGCGCCCTCGCGCTGAGCGAATGCCGGCGGCCGCGGCCGCCGGCGTTAGACTGGCGCCATGCATCAAGACTCCCTGTTCGGCGCGGCGCCGGCCGCGCCCGCCGATATCCACCGATTGTTCTTCGCCTTGCTGCCCGACGCGGCGACCCGCGAGCGCATGGCCGCGACCGCGGCACGGCTGCAACAGGACTACCGCAGCGGCGGCCGTGCGATCGGCGCGCATCGCTACCACCTGACGCTGCAATTCCTCGGCGACGCCCACGAGTTCCCGCGCGATCGCGCGCAGGCCGCCTGCGCTGCGGCGGCGACGCTGGAGACGCCCGCGTTCGCATTGCGTCTGGACCGCGCCGGCAGCTTCCGCAACCGTTCGATTCCCTGGTGGCTGGGCTGCGAGCGGATGCCCGACGGCTTGCAGCAGCTATGGCAGTGCCTGGGCGTGGCCTTGGCCAAGCAGGGGCTGCGCGCGGAATCGGGATCGCAACGGGTGCCGCACGTCACCGTGGTCCGCGACGCCGCCGCACCGCTGCATCCGCCGGTCGCGATCGAGGCCATCGACTGGCCGGTGAGCGAGTTCGTCCTGATCCACAGCCAGTTGGGCGCACGCAATGCCTACACCGTGCTGGGGCAGTGGCCGCTGCGCGGATAGGGCTGACGGCTGTCGCTTTGGCCGGATCCGATCGTCGGCGCCGGCAACGGCTTGCGGGCGCCGCGTCGGTGCAGCGGTCGCGGAGGCCGGCATCTCGATGCGAGACCGCAACCGCGCGGTCGCGGCCTGCGCCGCTCCACCTCCGTGGGCGGGGACGATGTGGGTCGGGCCCGCCGACTGCCACGCTAGCGGCGGGCCGCCGGGCCGGCGCAGAATGGGCCGTCACCGCCGAGGGCATCGCCATGACCGCCGCCGACCGGCGCATCGACGCCTACATCGCCCAGGCCGCGCCGTTCGCGCAGCCTGCCCCGAGGTCGAAGAGACCCTGAAATGGGGCATGCCGAGCTTCCTCTACCGCGGCAAGATCCTGTGCGCGATGGCGGCGTTCAAACAGCATGCGACGTTCGGCTTCTGGCACGGCGCGCAAGTGGTCGGCGCCGCGCAGGCCGCCGGCAGCGATGCGATGGGCCAGTTCGGGCGTTTGACCCGGGTCGCCGACCTGCCGGGCAAACGCGAACTGACGCGGTTGGTCAAACAGGCGATGGCGTTGATCGAATCCGGCGCGACCCGGCCGGCGACCCGGACCGCCGAGCGCAAACCGCCGGTGCGGACCCCCGATGACCTGGCTGCGGCCCTGCGCAAGAATGCCAAGGCCCGTGCCAACTTCGAGGCCTTTCCGCCGAGTCAGAAGCGCGAATACGTGGAATGGATCGAAGCGGCCAAGCGCGAGGCC
>NZ_HG424481.1:30851-110395 GCF_000336385.2 Lysobacter antibioticus HS124
GGAACTGGAAGTATGTGGGGCGGTGATTGGGGATTCGGGATTCGGGATTCGGGATTCGGGATTGGAGATTCGGGATTGGCAAGGGCTGAGAACCCAAACCCAAAGCCGGGACTCGACGGGATCTCGGACGGCGGCGCTGCTGTGAGCTCAGGCAATACCACGAAAATTAGCCCCCTTTGGAAAGGGGGCTGGCGCCTTGCGCGACGATGGGATGCGCAGAGGGAGCGGCGCCGGGGGATCTGCTCCGGGCGCCGCCGCCGAATCAGCGGCGGAAATCCACCGCGAACGCGATCAGCGTGCCGGGGATGCGCGCGGTGCCGGCGGGGCAGGCGGCGTCCAGCGGCACCTGGGTGCGGGTGCCGCCGAGGCGGTCGATGCAGACTTCGAACTGCTCGCCGGCGCCGGTCTGGGTCACGCTGTAGTCGTTGTCGCTGCCGACCAGCACCAGATGGCGGCCGTCGCGCAGGCGCGGGCCGATCGCCAGGCCTTCCAGCTTCTCCGGAACATCGCGTACGCCGGCGCCGTGCAGCGCGGCAAGCAGATCGACCTCCGGCGCCTTGTCGACCGCGCGCACGCCCGCCGGCAGGTCGTTGCTGCCGGCCAGCGAGCGCTGCGACACGTCGCTCGCGCCGCGCAGCGAAATCCGGTAGACGCGCTTGTGCAGGGGCGCTGCGGTGACTTCCACGCCGAGGCCGCGGTTGTCGCGTTCCAGCACCAGGAAATCCTGGTCGCTGAGCGCATGGATCGCGCTCAGGCCGATGCTGCGGCCCTGCTGGGTGGCGGAGAAGTCGTCCCGGGTCGAGGGATCGATCGCGTTCAGCGTCTCGATCGGCTCCAGCCGGTACACGTATTGCGCGCCGGCGCGGCCGCGGCGCAGATCGAACTCGACGATGCGCACGTTGCGGCTGCGGCGCCCGTCGTTGCCCGCGCCTTCATGGACCAGCGGGTCTTGCATCACCGCATAGAGCTTGTCGCCGGAGGCGTTGAGCGTCAGGCCTTCGAAGCCGCGGTTGTCCTGGCGCCCGGCGACCACGCTCTTGCGATCGCCGACATAGTCCAGCGCGCCCTGGGCATTGCGCGGGCGCAGGTTGTCGGGAATCTCGAACGCGCGCAGCAGGCGGCCGTTGGGCGCGAACTCGTACAGGCTGGGGCCGTACTCGTCGGCGACGTAGAAGTGGCCGTTGCGGCCGATGGCCAGGCCTTCGGGATCGAAACTCAGGCCGAGCCGGGATGCGTCGCCGTTGAGCAACTGCGGATTGAGGCCGTTGAGGCTGTCGCGGCGACGAGCGTGGAACAGCACGGTCTTGTCGACGATCGGCTGACCGATGCGGCCGCTGCGGCGATCGTAGGGAATGCGCAGGCGTTGCACGCGAGTGGCGTAGTCGATCACACCGCCGCCCGGGCCGCGGTCGGACAGGGCGTACCAGTAGCCGTCGCGCGGGTTGTAGCTGAGGTCGGAGTAGAAGCCGAAGCGATTGAGGTTGGCCTGGTCCGGCGTGCCCGGCGGCAGGCGCACGGCATCGCGGGTCGTCGCCGCGGTCTCGACCACGTTGCGCAGCGACCAGGAAGCGGCGCAGGCGGGCAGGGCGCAGGCGAGCAGCACGGCGGCGCCGAGGACGGAACGGATCATGCGGGGCTCCAGGGGGCACGGGAAACCGGTCATGCTGAAAGCGGCAGATGTCAGCGGGATGACGGTCCGCCAGCGTCGCGACGACCTACCCCTGTAGGAGCGGCGCAAGCCGCGACCACGGAGCGCGCAGAGGCCTCAAGGCTTGCGTCAACGATCGAAGCCCGGAACCTTCGTCGAAGCGGACGCCACGCAGGCCACGCGCGGGAAATTGCAACATCGGCACCGACGACGCCCTCCGTCGACGCCGCCTCCCGCGCTCAGCGCAGCCGCAATACCGCCAGCATGCCGAAATGATCCGACGCCCACACGCCTTCGCGGCTGCGGTCGAGGACGATTTTGGCTTCGACCAGCTCGAAACGTTGCGGGTCGTAGAACACGTGATCGATGCGTTGCGCCGGTAGATACGCGGGGTTGAGCGTGGTGTGCGCGGCCGGATCGGCGCTCGCCTGCGGATGCGCGCTGCCGTAGGCGTCGCGATAGCGTGCGGCCAAGGCATTCAACTCCGGCGAATCGGCGTCGCTGTTGAAATCGCCGGCGATCAGCACCGGCCCGTCGCCGCGCGTGGCGTCGACGAAGTCGAGCAGACTGGCGACCTGGCGCGCGCGGATCGCGCCGCCCTGGCGGTCGTTGTGCAGATGGGTGGCATAGACCTCGACTGCGCCGGTGCGACCCAGCGCCACGCGCGCATGCGCCGCGGTGCGGTAGTCGTCCAGGGGGTCGAGTTTGCGCTGGTCCCGGGCGCGGCTGCGTGCCCGCGTCAACAACGCATTGCCGTAGCGGCGCGCGGCCTGCGGCGGATCGACCGAAACGAACTGGACCCGGTAGCCCAAGGCGGCGCCCAGATCCTCGGCCTGATTGCGCAGGCCGTCGCGCTGCAGCACTTCCTGCAGCGCGATCACGTCCGGGCGCAGGCGGCGGAGCTCGTCGACGATCAGGGCGCGGCGGCGCGGCCAATCGCCCTTGTCGTGCCACAGATTGAGGCTGAGCACGCGGATCGTCGGCGCTGCACGCACGGCGGTACGCGATGCCGCAGCGGGAGCGGCGGCAGGATCGGTGGCGGAACCGTCCGCTATTGCGGACTCGGCTGCGCCGGCGAGGCAGGCAGACGCCAATGCAAAGGCGGCGAGCGCGGCCTGCGCGAGATGTCGCAAACCTCGCACGAAGCGGTGCGCGGCGACGCCGTCTGCGGGACTTCGGTGCGACGGCGAAACGGGCGCGGAGCGGCTCATGGCGCCCGAAACTCCGCGCAACCGCGATACGTCTGTGCGCCGACTTGCAGCGTCACGCTGGCCGGATAGTCGCGTTCGCTCATGCCGTCGCTGCAGGTCTCGCGCCGATAGCGCAGTTCCACCTCAACGCCGTCGGCGGTGGTGCCGCGATAGCCGGCGTCGCCGAGCCGGGCCGCGGCGGCGACGTCGAGCCTGCGCTCGCCGTAGTCGAGAGTCAGGCGCATGGCCGGCGTGTCGCCGGCCCCGACTTCGACCAGCCAGCCAGGCTCGTTGCCGACCGCGCGCAGTCCGGAAGGCGGAATGGGCGTTGTGCCCGCGGCGGTCGGTACGGCGGCGGTCTGCGTCGCCGCGCCGTGGCAGGCCGGCAGCGCCGTGGCGACCAGCAGGACGAATGCGAGGCGCGAAAGCATGGCAGTCTCCGATCCGAGTCGCAGCGAGCATAGCGTCGGGCGCGTGAATGCCGCCGCGCCGTACCGCCTGTAGGAGCGGCGTGAGCCGCGACCGTCGAAGCGGTGACGCTCCGCGCGGTCGGTCGGGGGGCGGGCGCATCGTCCGCCGCTTTTGCGGGCAGCAAAAGCAGCCCCCTTTGCCCCCTTTGCAAAGAGGGGGCCGTAAACGGGCCTCACGAACCTAGGCGGAAGGCTCGGTCGTAATGCCGCTCAGTGCGGCACGTGCTCGGTGCGCAGCACCGGGTAGAGGTTGTAGCGCGCGTCCCAGGCCGAATGGCGGCGGTAGAAGAACTCCAGCCGGGCCTGCGGGCTCTTGGCGAATTCGGGCTCTTCGCGCAGTTTGCGCTCGAATTCGGCCTTGAGCTGCGGGTCGCGCCCCAGCATTTCGCGGGCGACTTCTTCGGCGACGTAGTCTTCCATGTACTCCTTGCGCTCGAAGGCGTTGTTGAACTCGCCCCAGGACGCCAGCGAGTCCGGCGCCTGCGGTTCCAGCATGGACATGACCACGCGCGCCTTGGGCTGGGCGATCGGCACGAACAACGCGCCGGCGGCCAGGTCCTGGGTTTCCGCCTTCCATTCGCCGTCCAGCGTGGCGCGCTGATGCCCCTCGACCGATTGCGCGGCGAACGCGGCCTTGTCGGCGCGGAACGCCGCCACCGCCGCCTGGCTCAGGGCGTGGTCGAGACGGCGGTAGCTCACGCCGTGGCGGTCCAGGCGCGCCCCGACCCAGGCCGCATGCGCGGCCGGCACCAGGTAACCGCCGCGCGGCGCGGTCACGCTGCGCGCGGGCTGGATGTCGTACTTGAGCGGCAGCTTCCACACGTCCGGCTTGGTCTCGTCGTAACGGGTCATCAGCGCCCCGGAGACGTCCGAAGGCGTGCGCGTATAGGCATAGCCGCGGAAATCGACCGTGCGCACCGCGTCGCCGGTCTTGTAGTCCAGCGCCACCGTCTCCCCGGCCAGGGCTTCGGCGCGCCGGTCGGCGGCATCGGCCTGGCGGCGCCAGCCGGCGCCGTCGCGGGCGACCAGCTCCAGCACGTCGACGATGGTATTGCGGGTGATCCCGACTCGGGTCGGGTAGTCCTTCCAGGAATGGGTCTCGACCAGCATGCCGAGACGGTTGCGCAGGAAGAAATAGCCGTGCGAGAAGCGCGGCGGCGGTACGCCGTCCTCGAAGCCCGAGGCCGGGTTGTCGGCTTCGACGAAGGACGGATAGAACGACAGCGGCAACGAGCCCTGCTTGGCCAGGCGGGCGATGACGCCGTCGCGCAGGGCGAGGCCGGCCTGGCGCAGCGGCGCATCGCCGGCGTGCACCGGCTCGACCTGGATCGACACGTCGTGCTCGAACTTGGCGCCGTCGGTGACGTGCAGGTCGACGTAGACCAGTGGGTCCCAGGCCTCGATCAGCTTGAGCATGGCCTGCATCTCGGCCGAGTCGGCCTTGAGGTAGTCGCGGTTGAGGTTGTAGTTCTGCGCGGTGGTGCGCCAACCCATCTCCTCCGGGCCGCGCTGGTTCGGCCGGTTCCAGCGGCCGAAGCGCTCGTGGCCGTCGATGTTGAACACCGGCACGAACACCAGCACCTGCTTGTCCAGCGCGCCCTTGGCGGCTTGGCCGTCCAGGAGCTGGCGCAGCGCCAGGAAGCCGGCATCCTTGCCGTCGATCTCGCCGGAGTGGATGCCGCCCTGGATCAGGGTCACCGGCAGGCCTTGCGCCTTGGCCTGTGCGGGCGAGAACGCGCCGCTGCGGGTGGCCACCAGCGCTTTCATCGGCCGGCCCTCGGGCGTGACGCCGAAGTCGATGCAGCGCACCGCATCGGCGTAGCGCTCGGCATAGGCGGCGCACAGCGCCAGCACTTCGTCGTAGCGGCCGGTCTTGAGGAAGCCGCTGCGTTCGGCGACGGTGGTCAGCGGCGCCTGCGCGGGCGCGGCGGAAGCGAGCGGAGCGGCGGCGAGCAGGGCGGACAGCAGGGCGGTGCGGGCAACGGTGCGTGGCATCGGATCGGTTCTCCCCGGAATCGCCGTGCATGGTAGCGAAGTGCAGGGCGCGCGAATTGGCCCGAGAGGCCCGTTCGGCGCCGGAAATCGGCGACTGCTGCCAGCGTTTTGGCAGCAATCGCGTCCGCGCCCGGGTCGGGCACGCGCGCGAGCGCGGCGGTGCGGATTAGACTGTCGCGCCCTGCCGCCGCGAGAACGCCGCATGTACGCGCTTTATTACGCCCCGGGCGCCGCCAGCCTGGTCGTGCACTGGTTGCTGATCGAGTTGGGCCTGGAACACGAACTGCGCCGGGTCGACATGCAGGCGCGCGAACAAAAGAGCGCCGAGTATCTGGCGCTGAACCCCAACGGCGTGATCCCGACCCTGATCGTCGACGGCCGCCCGCATTACGAGGCCGCGGCGCTGGCGATGTACCTGGCCGACCGCCATCCGCAGGCCGGCTTCGCCCCGGCGCTGGACGATCCGCAGCGCGCCGAGTATGCGCAGTGGATGTTCAATCTGGCCAGCACCCTGCAGGCGCCGCTGCGGCTGTGGTGGTACCCGTGGGACCTGCAGGCCGACGACGCGGCGGTGCGCGCCGGCGCCCAGGCCCAGATCGAGGCCGCCTGCGCACGCTTCGAGGTTCAGTTGGCCCAGCGCGGCCCCTACCTGCTCGGCGAGCGCCTGAGCGCGGCCGACTTCTACCTGACCATGTTGATGCGCTGGAGCCGCAACCTGCCCAAGCCCGCGCACGACTGGCCGCACCTGGCCGAGTATGCGCGGCGGATGAAGGCGCGGCCCTCGTTCAAGACCCTCTACGAACGCGAAGGATTGACCGAATGGGCCTGAAAGCCGGCGCGATCCTCGGCGTCGTTCTGGCGGCCTGCACGGCGTCGACCGCGATCGCCGCGCCGGCCGCGCCGCAGCCGGTCCCGGCGCCGCTGGGATCCGTCGCCGAGGTCGACGGCGTCGCCGCCGCCGAATGGACGGCGCGCTGGTGGCGCTGGGTCTACGCCTTCCCGGCCGGGCGCGAGCCCTATCGCGACCGCAGCGGCGCGCAGTGCGCGCAAGGCCAGGATGCGGACGGGCCGGTGTGGTTCCTGGCCGGCACCGACGGCCGCTTCGACGTCAAGCGCCGTTGCCGGGTTCCGGCCGGGAGACACCTGCTGGTGCCGGCGATCAACATGTACTTCCATGCGCCGTTGCGCGGCGAGAACGCGATGAGCTGCGCGCGGGTCAAGGCCGAGGCGGCGCTCAACAACCAGGCCCTGGTCAGCGCCGTGGTCTTGCTCGACGGCCGTCCCTTGGCCCGCCCGGTGCGACTGGTCTCGCGCTGTTTCGATACGTTCGCGGCGTCGCGCGATTCCCTGCGCGAGCGGGGCGGCCGGGTGCGCGCCGCGGCCGACGGCTACTGGCTGCTGCTGCCGCCGCTGGCGCCGGGCCGGCATCGGCTGGTGGTCGGCGCCAATTACGGCAACGACGCCGACCCCGACTTCGGCCGCATGATCCAGAATTTCGAGTACGAGCTGGAGATCGGCGAGCCGGCGATCTGAGCGAGGCCTCGCGACGCTGAACGGCGCGGTCCGCCGCACTGCGGAAACCGCCGGCGCGGCCGATCGGTTAGGCTGTGGGGCTGGACTGCCCGGCCGCCTTTGCGCCCGGGCCACGCGATGGAACGCGCGACCCGACCGCCGAGGACCGCCGTAGATGAGCCAAGCCGCCACCGCCCCCGTCACCGCCGATTCGCAGGGCAAGATGCCCCGCCAGATCGCCTTCATCATCGGCAACGAGGCGGCCGAGCGCTTCAGCTTCTACGGCATGCGCAACATCCTGACCGCATTCCTGGTCGGGACCCTGCTGATGGCCTCGACCGGCGACCTGGCCGAGCGCGAGCGCATGGCCAAGGACGTGTTCCACACGTTCATGATCGGCACCTATTTCTTCCCGCTGCTGGGCGGCTGGCTGGCCGACCGCTACTTCGGCAAGTACAACACCGTCATCTGGTTCTCCCTGGTCTACTGCGCCGGCCACGCCTGCCTGGCGCTGTTCGAACACAACCAGACCGGCTTCTTCACCGGGCTGTTCCTGATCGCCTTCGGCGCCGGCGGCATCAAGCCATTGGTGGTGTCGTTCTGCGGCGACCAGTTCGACCAGAGCAACAAGCACAAGGCCAAGCTGGTCTTCGACGCGTTCTACTGGACGATCAACTTCGGCTCGCTGTTCGCCTCGCTGCTGATGCCGATCTTCCTGCGCGAATACGGCCCCTCGGTGGCGTTCGGCATTCCCGGCGCGCTGATGTTCCTGGCCACGTTGATTTTCTGGCTGGGCCGCAAGCGCTATGTCATGGTGCCGCCGACCCGCAGCGCGCCGGACCCGGATTCGTTCTTCAACGTCGCCCGCACCGCGCTGCGCGGCAAGGTCGCCGGGCAGGGCAACCCGGGCGTGGCGGTGGCCGCGGTCGGCGTGGCCCTGGCGGCCGGCGCGCTGGCGCTGATCCCGAGCCTGGGCTTCGTCAAGAGCGCCTGCCTGGCGCTGGGCCTGCTGATCGGCTTCGGCGGCTACGGCATCGCGCTGCAGCTCGAGCGCGCCCGCGGCATCCATCCCGACGCGGCGGTGGACGGCGTGCGCGCGGTGCTGCGGATCCTGATCGTGTTCGCCTTCGTCACCCCGTTCTGGTCGCTGTTCGACCAGAAGGCCTCGACCTGGGTGCTGCAGGGCCAGCGCATGGTGGTGCCGACCGAGCTGTGGTGGTGGCCGAGCTGGCTGATCTCGGGCGAGGGCGGGGCCAAGGCCGCCGCCTCGCAGATGCAGGCGATCAACCCGCTGCTGGTGATGCTGCTGATCCCGTTCAACAACCTGGTGCTGTACCCGGCGCTGCGCAAGATCGGGATCAACCCGACCCCGCTGCGGCGGATGGGGTTCGGCATCGCGGTCTCGGGCCTGTCCTGGGTCGTGGCCGCCTCGATCCAGTTGTATATGGACGCCGGTCACCCCATGTCGCTGGCATGGCAGATCCTTCCCTACGTGCTGCTGACCTTCGGCGAGGTGCTGGTGTCGGCGACCGCGCTGGAGTTCGCCTACAGCCAGTCGCCGCAGTCGATGAAGGGCGTCATCATGGCCCTGTGGTACCTGACCAGCACCTTCGGCAACCTGTGGGTGATGCTGACCAACGCGGCGGTGCGCAACGAGGCGGTGACCTCGCACATCGCCGCCACCGGGCTGAGCGAGAACGCGTTCCTGATGTTCTTCTTCGCCGGTTTCGCCTTCGTCGCCGCGGCCGCGTTCGCCTTGTACGCACGCAGTTACCCGATGCAGGACCACTACCGCAGCGTCTGACCGGCGCCGCGGCCGTCCCCTACGAGACTCCGATCCGATGCTGACCCTGATCCTGATCGCCGTGACCGCCCTGGTGTCGTGGCAGGCGTTCGAGAAGAAGCGCATCTTCGAGCGGCTGGTGCTGTGGCCGCCGGGGGTGGAGCGTTTCCACCAGTACGATCGGCTGCTGACGCACGGCTTCGTGCACGCCGATTGGACCCACCTGCTGTTCAACATGATCACGCTGTATTTCTTCGGCGGCGTGATCGAGCAGGTGTTCGCCCAGACCATCGGCCAGGCCGGATTCGTGCTGTTCTATCTGTCGGCGATAGTGGTGGCGATCCTGCCCAGCTACCTGCGCCATCGCCGCGACAACGGCTACGTCAGCCTGGGCGCGTCCGGCGCGATCTACGGCGTGTTGTTCATGCTGCTGATGGAACCGCGCATCGGCCTGATCTTCCTGCAGCGTCTGGCCAGCCCGAGCTTGCCGAGCTTCTTCGGCGGCTGAGGGGCTGCGGCCGCGATGGCGGCTCAGGCCGCCATCGGGTTGTCGCGGTAGTCGCTCGGGGCTTCGCCGTAAGACGCCATCAGGCCGGCGTAGATCTCGGCGTCGAGTGCTTGCAGTTCGCTGGTCTCCAGATCGCCGACATAGGCGAGTTCGTAGAGGCGGTAGACGATCGCCAGGCTGCGGGGATCGCAATGGAGCGGGGCGACAGGACGCATATGAGACCTTCCTCTCGTATTAACCGGAACTCAATCACAAACAAAGCACATTTCGTGCCAGCAAGGACGGGCTTTTTTTCCCGATTCATGTGACGCGCGAGGTCAAACACGAGCCGGCGGAACGGCGCAGCGTGACGCGACGCGGCGACTCTCACGCCCGCTCACCCGCCTTGAAGGTCGGCCGTGCTACCACACGGTGACGGCCTGGGGGGCGGCCGTTCAACCAGCAAACTCGACAGGAGCGAGGCATGGCGACCAAGAAGGCCGGCAAATCGGCCAAGACCACCGCCAGCAAGGCCGTAAAGAAGAGCGCCGGCAAGACCGCGCGCGCGACGGCCAAGAAGGCGAAACCCCAGGGCGCGGCCAAGAAGGCGGCGACCAAAAAGAACGCCGTCAAGCCGGTAGCCAAGAAGGCGACGACCAAGAAGGTTGCGGCGAAGAAGGCTGCGACCAAGAAGGCCGTGACCAGGAAGGCCGTGACCAGGAAGGCGACGGTCAAGAAGGCGACGGCCAAGAAGCCGGCGGCCAAGCGCGTCGCGGCGAAGAAGACGGCGCGGCCGGCCTCGGTCAAGCAAGCGGCCTCCAGGAAATCGACGGTCGGCAAGTCGGCGGCGAATAAGGCCGCAGGCAAGAAGCTCGCGACCAAGCGCGGCGCCGCGAAGCAGGTTCTGGCGAAGAAGCCATCGGCCAGGACACTCGCGACCCAAAAACCCGCGGCCAAGAAAGCAGCGGCCGGAAAGACCGTCGCGCACAAGGCCGCGACCCAAAAGGCGGCCGCCCGGAAGGCGGCGCCGCAAAAGGCCGCGGCGGTCCAGCGCACGCTCGCCAAGAAAGCGGCCAAGCCGGTCGTCGCAAAGCGTGCCGTCGCGCAGAAGCCGGCGGCCAAGCCGGCAGTGACCCAGCCCGTCGCCAAGCAAGCCGCGGTCAAGCAAGCCGCGCGCAAGCCGGCCGCGCCCAAGCAGGCGCCCGTCAAGCCGGTCGCGGCCGCGAAGCCCGCTCGGGCGACGCCGACCCGCAAGCCGGCGCCGATCAAACCCGAACCCGCGATGCCGGCGATTATCCGTCTGCCGGAACCGGCCGCGCCCGCCAAGGCGGCCAAGCGCGCGCCGACCCGGCCGACGACCGAAGCGAGCGCCCGCTCTGCGCCGGCCGTCGAGGTTCAGGCCGCGGCCGCGCCGGTCAAGGCCAAGGCGCCGCGCAAGCCGCGCGCGCCCAAGCCGCAGCCCATCGCGGCCGGCACCGCGCCGGCCGCCGCGTCGCTGGTGGCCGGCGCCGAAGCCGAAGCGAGCGCGCCGACCTTGCAGCCGGCGAGCCATGAGCCGGCCGCCGGCACCGCCGCCGGTTCGCTGATCGCGCAAGGCGCCGCCGAATCGGCCGCGCCTGTCGAGGGCGAGCAAGACGGCGGCGCGGTGGAAGCCGAGACCGTCGAAGCGCAGGGACGCGAGGACGAGCCGGAGGCGGTGGAGGCTTCGGTCGAAGCGGACGCCGCCGACGCCGCGCCGGCGCGGATCACCCCCGAGCAGGCCTTGGCCAATACCCGCCACCTGCTCGAGGCCAAGCAGGAGCAGGCGCGCGAGCCGCAGCCGTGGCAGCAGTTGGATCCGCAGCACGGCCATGTGCCGGCCCCGGGCCCGCAATCGGGCGCCGCCGCCGACAAGGCCAACGAACTGCACGCCGGCGAAAGCCGCATGCAGGCGATCCAAGGCTCGGTCAGCACCCAGGACCGCCACAACCAGGGCAAGCGCGACAACCGCTGAACGCCGCCAGCCGGAGCCGCCGTATGCGGCTCCGGCGCCGCCGCCACCGTACGAGGATCCCCGGCATGGCCGTCAACGTTCTCCACGACCCCGCCCAGCGCCGTTTCCAGACCGAAGTCGAAGGCGTGCTGGCGCTGCTCGACTACCGCCTCGACCAGGGGCACCTGGTCATCGCCCACACCGGCGTGCCCGACGCGATCGGCGGCCGCGGCATCGCCTCGGACCTGGTCCGGGCGGCGTTCGACTATGCCCGCCAGGCTGGCCTGAAAGTGAGGCCGGCCTGCTCCTACGCCGCCGCCTGGATTCAGCGCCATCCCGAGTACACCGACCTGCTGGGCTGAGCGACCGGCCCCGCCGCGGCCGCCCAGCCGCCGCGGCGATCCCGTGCCCCGGGCACCGCGCCCTCGCACCCGGCGCCGGGCGCGGCGCCCCGAAGCGGCCCTGAGCCGGCCCTGCCGGAACGGCCCGAGGTCCTGCAGATCGCCCCCAGGGGTCGCCAAGCCGGCCCGGCTGTGCCAGCCTACGCGCCCTTCGCCCCACCGGCGGCGTCCGTCCCCTGGTCCTTCCCATGCGTCTGAACAAACACATCAGCGACACCGGTTTCTGCTCGCGGCGCGAGGCGGACAGGCTGATCGCCGAGGGGCGGGTGACGGTCAACGGCCTGCGCGCGCGAGTCGGCGCCGAGGTGGGCGAGGGCGACGAGGTCCGGGTCGATGGCGACGTGCTGCGCGTCCGCGCCGCGGTCAAGGGCAAACGCCAGCACGTCTATATCGTGCTCAACAAGCCGGTCGGCGTCGTCTGCACCACCGAGTCCGGGGTCAAGGACAACATCGTCGACTTCGTCGGCCACGAGCGCCGGATCTTCCCCATCGGCCGCCTCGACAAGGACTCCGAAGGCCTGATCCTGCTGACCAGCAACGGCGACATCGTCAACGAGATCCTGCGCGCCGAGAACAAGCTGGAAAAGGAATACCTGGTCGCGGTCAATCACGAGGTCACCCCGGAGTTCCTGCGCGGCATGAGCCGCGGCGTACCGGTCCACGGCCAGACCACCCTGCCGTGCAAGACCGGCAAGCTCGGCCGCTTCGGCTTCCGCATCGTCCTGGTCCAGGGGCTCAACCGGCAGATCCGCCTGATGGCGGCGCACTTCGGTTTCCGGGTCAAGCAGCTGCTGCGCGTGCGCATCGGCAACGTCAAGCTCGGCCACCTCAAGCCGGGCCAGTGGCGCAACCTCACCGACCCGGAACTGCAGGGCTTGCTGCCGCACCGCAACGAGTGGTGAACGAACGGCGCGGCGCGCGCCGGACACCGCTTCGGCGGACCGCGATCTAGATGTGGGCGTCACGCCCTGCGCGATAATCTCGCGCGAAACATCCATGGACCGCCGTCGAAAAGGATAGCTGCATGAAGCGCGTCATCGCCGTTTCCCTGCTTGCCCTGGCCCTGGCGGCCTGCAAGAAAGAAGCCACGCCGCCGGCGCCGGCCGCGGGGACGCCGGCCCCAGGCACATTGCCCGCACCGGTGGCGACCGACGACGGCCCGGTCGAACTCAAGGAAGTGGTCGAGACCACGCCCGACTACGTGATCGGCATCAGCTACGCCACCCAGGCGGCCAAGTACCCCGGGCTGGCGCGCGAACTGCGCCGCTATGCCGACGCCGCCCGCAGCGAATTGCTGGAGGCGGCCAAGGGCCGCACCGCCAAGGAGAACCCGTCGCCGTACGAACTGTCGCTGACCTTCGACGACGTACTCGACGCGCCGCAGATGATGGCGGTCTCGGCCGACGGCAGCAGTTACACCGGCGGCGCCCATGCCGCGCCGCTGATCGCGCGCTTCGTCTGGCTGCCGCAGCAGAACAAGCTGCTGACCGCGGCCGAGCTGGTGCCGCAGAAGTCCGGCTGGGACGCGATCTCGCGCTATGTGCGCGAACAGCTGCATTCGGCGCTGTCGCAGCGCATCGACGCCGACGACCTGGCACCGGCGGTGCGCGCCGAGCAGATCGAGACCGGCGGCCGCATGATCGACGACGGCACCGCGTCCGACCCGGCCAACTTCGCCATGTTCGAACCGGTCAAGGCCGCCGACGGCAAGCTCGCCGCGCTCAAGTTCGTGTTCGCGCCCTACGAGGTCGGCCCGTATTCGGACGGCACCCAGACCGTGGAAGTGCCGGCCGCGGTGCTGCTGCCGCACGTCGCGCCGGCGTACCGGAGTTTGTTCAGCGGCGGCTGAGGCATGGCGCGGCCGCGGCCGGCCGTGCGGATCGCGTTGCGCGAAATCCACACGATTCGGCACATTGCCGCGCCAGGCGTTTGCTAAGGTGCGGCTCGAACGCGGAACCGGTGCCGGACGGTCGCCGGCGCGTTCGGTTCGCAGGCCGCAGCGCGCCGTCGGGCGCGCCGCGGCGTCGCCGGTTGGTTCGCCGATCCTGAGCGAGGTCCGCATGTCCGTTGCGTCGTTGCGCAAGCGAGTGGAGGAATTGCTGGAGCTGGCCGACGTGCGCATCGACGGCGACCGGCCCTGGGACCTGCAGGTCGACGACGACGCGTTCTACGCTCGAGTGCTGGCGCAAGGCTCGCTGGGCCTGGGCGAAAGCTACATGGACGGCGCCTGGCGCACCCAGGCGCTGGACGAGATGCTGGTGCGGCTGATGCGCGCCCACGTCGACGAGCGCGTGCACGGCTGGGCGGCGATGCTCGACGGCTTGCGCGCGCACTTGATCAACCTGCAGAGCCACCGCCGCAGCTTCACCATCGGCGAACGTCATTACGACCTCGGCAACGATCTGTATGCGGCCATGCTCGGCCGGCGCCTGGTCTACAGCTGCGCCTACTGGCGCGACCGCGACGGCGTGCCGCTGGACGATCTGGATGCCGCCCAGGAGGCCAAGCTGGACCTGGTCTGCCGCAAGCTCGGCTTGCGTCCCGGCATGCGCGTGCTCGACATCGGCAGCGGCTGGGGCGAGGCGCTGAAGTTCGCCGCCGAGCGCTACCTCGTGCGCGGGGTCGGGGTGACGGTGTCGGGCGAGCAACTCGACTACGCCCGGCAGCGCTGCGCCGGCCTGCCGGTGGAGTTCCGCCTGCAGGACTATCGCGAGCTCAACGAGCCCTTCGACCGGATCTTTTCGCTGGGCATGTTCGAACACGTCGGGGTCAAGAACTACGAGACCTATTTCGACGTGGCCCGGCGTTGCCTGGACGGCGACGGCCTGTTCCTGTTGCACACCATCGGCGGCAACCGCTCGGTCGGCCACAGCGATCCGTGGATCGCCAAGTACATCTTTCCCAATTCGATGCTGCCCTCGGCGCGGCAGATCGCCGAGCACGTCGAAGGCCGCTTCGTGATCGAGGACTGGCACAACTTCGGCGCCGACTACGACCGGACCCTGCAGGCCTGGCGTCGCAATGTCGAGGCCGCCTGGGACCGGCTCGGCCCGCGCTACGACGAGCGCTTCCGGCGCATGTGGCGGTTCTACCTGGCCGCCTCGATGGCGACCTTCCGCAGCCGCCACGCGCAGCTGTGGCAGTTGGTGTTGTCGCCGGAGGGCGTGCCCGGCGGCTACGTCGCGCCGCGCTGAAACTTAGAAACGAGTGAAGAGAAACAAGAAACGAGTGAGCGAACCGGTCCCGGCTCTTACTCGTTCCTCTCCACTCGTTTCCGCGTTACTGCTCCTGCGCCAGCTTCGAATGCCGGATGCCGTAGCCGAAATACACCAGCAGGCCCAGCGAGACCCAGATCAGGAAGATCAGCCAGGTGATCGCGGCCAGTTCGGCCAGCAGCCAGATCGAGAAGGCGATGCCGACGATCGGGATCAGCGGCACCAGCGGCGTGCGGAACGAGCGCTCCAGGTTGGGCTTGCGCACCCGCAGCACCCACACCGAGGCGCAGATGACGATGAAGGCCGAGAGCACGCCGATGTTGACCAGCTTGGCGACCTCGCCGATCGGCAGGAAGCCGGCGACCAGGGCGGTGAACACGCCCAGCACGATGGTCGGGCGGTGCGGGGTGCCGTACTTGGGGTGGATCTTGGCGAACCAGCCCGGCAGCAGGCCGTCGCGCGACAGCGAGAACCAGATCCGCGCCGCGCCGAGCATGAACGCGAACAGCACGCTGGCGATGCCGACCACGGCCGAGAACGCGATCGCCTTGGCGATCCACGGCAGGCCCAGCGCGGCGAAGGCGTCGGAGACCGGCGCGTCGCCGCCGAGGGTCGAGTAGTGGGCGATGCCGGTCAGCACCAGCGACACCGCCAAGTACAGCACCATCGACACGCCCAGCGACAGCAGCACCGCGCGCGGCAGGTCGCGCTGCGGGTTCTTGGATTCCTCGGCCGCGGTGGTCAGGGTGTCGTAGCCGAACACGGCGAAGAACACCACCGCCGCGGCGGTGCCGACGCCCTTCCAGCCGAAGTGGCCGACGCCGTCTTCGCCGATCACCCGCTCGGGCACGAACGGCACCCAATTGGCGGTGTTGATGTAGAACACGCCGACGCCGATCACCAGCACCACCGCCAGGATCTTGATCGCCACGATCAGGGTGTTGAAGCGCGCGCCCCATTCGGTGCGGAACACCAGCAGCGCCGAGACGGCCAGGGTGACCGCGGCGGCGATGACGTTGAATACCCGGCCTTCGCCGGTGCCGATCGCGCCCTGCGCCCAGACCGGCAACTGGATGCCGACGCCTTCGAGCAGGACTTGCACATAGCCCGACCAGCCGATCGCCACCACCGCGACGATCAAGGCGTATTCCAGCAACAGGTCCCAGCCGATCAGCCAGGCGGCGAGTTCGCCCAGGGTGGCGTAGCTATAGGTGTAGGCGCTGCCGGTGACCGGGATCATGCCGGCGAACTCGGCGTAGCACAGCGCCGCGGCGGCGCTGGCGATGCCGGCGATCAGGAAGGCGAGGGCGACCGCGGGGCCGGCGTTGGTCGCCGCCTCGTGGCCGGCCAGCACGAACACGCCGACGCCGATGATGCCGCCGATGCCGATCGCGGTGAGCTGCCACAGCCCGAGCACGCGGCGGAAGTCCGAGCGTTTGCCGGCCTCGGCCTGCAGTTGTTCCACCGATTTGTGCCGCAGGACCTTGGCGATCAGGCTCATCGAACGCGTACTCCGCGAGTTGGACGCCGCATCATAGCTGCTGCCGCGCCGGACGGTGGCGCACGGTCGCGGCTCACGCGGCCGCGCCCGGGACGTTGTCACGGATATCCATCGCGAGGGGCCGCGCATGATCCGCTGGAACCGGCAGTTCACCGAGTTGATCCGACGCAGCCGGGCCGGCTACTGGGGCAATTGGGGCCTGGCCATGCACGTGCGCCCGGGGGCGGTCGGCATCGTCGATCCGGCCAGCGGCGATTTCCAACTGGTGCATCCTTCGTTGCCGCAGGTGCAGATCCGCCACGACCGCATGTCCGGGGCCTGGAAGCTGCTGTCCGAACACGTCAGCCGCCAGGAGCTTGCGGTCGACGTCAGCGGCGAAGCCGAGACCGGCGCCGGAGTCCGTGCCGAGGGGGGACTGGAAGTGCGCTGGAGCATGGGGCGGGCCGGCGCGATCGCCTCGGAATTCTCACTGCGCGAGCAGGCGGTGATCGCCGACCTGACCCAGATCCGCAACCAGTTCCGCTGGCTGGCCGAGCAGGCGGCGCGGGTCGGCTTCGGCCGCAACGGCGCCATCCACCAGGGCTTCGGCGTGGTCACTGCGGCGATCTACGCCAACAGCGGGCTCAACGTCGGCTCGCAGAGCGAAAACGCCGAGTTCGCCATCGCCGGCCGCGCCGGCGCGGTGCGCGAGATGCTCGGCGGCGTCGCCGGCAACGGCAGCTACAGCTCGGTGCGGCGGGTGCGCAACGTCGACCGCCAGGTCTGGCCGGCCCAACCCAACAGCCGCAGCCGCGATGCGGTGCCGATCGCCTACGCCTTCGCCTCGTTCGACGGCGAACTGCTGATCCCGAACTGGCAGCGCCGGCTCGGCGCGCTGGAGCTGGTGTTCCGCAACGGCGCCGGCGGCACCTACCGGGTCGAGATCGAGGTCGGCTGGCAGGTCGGCCGGCAGCCGCGCACCGTGCAGCGGGTGGCGGTCAGCGGCGCCATGACCCGCACCGTCGGCAACATCCCGCTGGCGGCGCGCGATCTGCGGGTGTCGGCGCGTTTCGTCGCCTCCGGCAGCTCGCCGATCGTGCGCGAATGGGCCGATCCGCTGCGTCAGTGGAGCAACGGGCGGCGCCATATCGATCTGGGCGGACGTTGGCCCGGACGGATCTCGTTGCAGGTGCGCGAGGAGGACTAGGCGGCGATCGCCACCGGCGTCCGCAGAGCTGTCATCGATTTGCGGCATGCTGGACCCGCGGCGCCGTGCGCCGTTGCGGGCCGGGCGTTCGGCTGCGGCCGCCGAACGAGGAAGCGCTACGCATGCCGCATTGCTTTAAGCTGAGCCGTCCGTTCGCCGCGCTGGTGTGGCTGGCCGGCGCCGTCTTTGCCGGAACCCCTGCCGTGACCGAGGCTTCGCCCCCTGCCGTCTCCGCCGCGGCGCCGCGCCCGATCGTGATCGCCCACCGCGGCGCCAGCGGCTATCGCCCCGAGCACACCCTGGAGGCCTACCGCCTGGCCATCGCCCAGGGCGCCGACTTCATCGAGCCCGACCTGGTCGCGACCCGCGACGGCGAACTGGTGGTGCGGCACGAGAACGAAATCTCCGGCACCACCGACGTCGCCGCGCACCCCGAGTTCGCCGCCCGCAAGACCACCAAGACCATCGACGGCGAGGCGCTGACCGGGTGGTTCACCGAGGACTTCACTCTCGCCGAACTCAAGACCCTGCGCGCGAAAGAACGCATCCCGCAGATCCGGCCCGGCAACACCCGCTACGACGGCCAGTTCCGGATCGCGACCCTGCGCGAAGTGATCGCCCTGGCGCGCGAGGAGAGCCGCGACGGCCGCTCGATCGGCATCTATCCCGAGACCAAGCACCCGACCTGGTTCGCCCACGAAGGCCGGCACCTGGACGGCTCGCCGATCGGCATCAGCCTGGGGCAGAAATTGATCGACATCCTGGTCGCGGAAGGTTTCACCGATCCGCGCCGGGTCTATATCCAGAGCTTCGAAGTCGCCAATCTGATCGAACTCAAGCGCGAGATCATGCCGCGCGCCGGCGTCGACCTGCCGCTGGTGCAGTTGTACGGCGACTTCGAGCGCGACCGGCCCTACGACGTGGTCTATCACCTCGGCCGCGGTGAAGTCCCGGCGGCGCGCTACCGCGGCTTGGAGCGCGCGATCCCCGGGGGCCTGAGCGCCGACACCCGCTACGTCGCATTGACCGAGCCTGCGGCGCTGGCCTGGATGCGCGAGCACTACGCCAGCGGCCTGGGGCCGTCCAAGAGCAGTCTGCTGCCGCGCGCGCCGGCGCCGGCGGGTGGGGCCGGGCTGAAGACCCGCAACACCGGCTACGTGCATCCGCTGCTCGGGCGCGCGCTGGCGCTGGGCTTGCAGGTGCACCCCTATACCGTGCGCGCCGAGGCGCCGTTCCTGAGCCAGAGCGCGAACGGCGTCGACCAGAACGCGCTCGGCGAAGCGCTGCAGCTGTATGCGTTGGGCGTGCAGGGCTTGTTCATCGATCAGCCCGATATCGGTGTCGCCGCGCGCGACCTGTTCCTGCAGCACAGCCGGTTGCCGGACGCCGGCCGATAAATCCGCACCCGCGCCGCTCCTCCCGGTTGCGCTGGCGTACACCGCTTCGGATGTCGCGGCTTACGCCGCTCCTACAGGGGCCGCGCTATGGCTTTGGCGAATCCCCAATCCTCAATCCCTAATCCCCAATCGCGGCGACCAGCGTCGCCGCGCAATCGGCCGGGAGCTTGAGCGTGGCGATGTCGTCGGCGCGGGTGACGCCGCGGTTGAGCAGGGCCAGCGGCAATCCGGCCTCGCGCGCGGCGCGGGCGAAGCGGTAGCCGGAATAGACCATCAGCGAGGAGCCGACCACCAGCATCGCATCGGCCTGGGCCAAAGCCTGCTGGGCGGCAGCTACGCGCGGACGCGGCACGTTCTCGCCGAAGAACACCACGTCGGGTTTGACCAGGCCGCCGCAGGCTTCGCAGACCGGGGCGACGAAGCGTTCGAACGCCAAGCCTTCCAGGTCGGCGTCGCCGTCGGGCAGCAGCGCCGCATCCAGCCCGGTCCAGTCGGGATTGCGCGCGGCCAGTTCGGCCTGCACCGCCTCGCGCGGTCGCTGCGCGCCGCAATCCAGGCACACGACCTGATCCAGGCAGCCGTGCAGGTCGATGACGTCGCGGCTGCCGGCACGGGCATGCAGGCCGTCCACGTTTTGGGTCACCAGGGCCGTGTCCGGCGTGCGCGCCTGCCATTGCGCGAGCGCGGCGTGGCCGGGGTTGGGCCGGGCGCGCGCGAACGCCGGCCAGCCGACGAAGCTGCGCGCCCAATAGCGCGCCCGGGCGCGGGGGTCGCCGACGAAGGCGCGGTACTCGATCGGCGGCTTGCGCTGCCAGGCGCCGGTCTCGTCGCGGTAGTGCGGAATCCCCGAACCGGTGCTCAAGCCGGCGCCGGTGAGCACGAACACGCGCCGATGCGGGCGCAGCCAATCGCGCAGGCGCTGGGCGGCGTCGGTGTGGGGCAGGGCGGCATCGGCGGTCATGACGGGCTCGGCAACGCGGGGCGGGGCTGGACGGGATATGGCGCCCCTCGCGGCCGATAGCAAGGTGGGATTGGGAATTGGGGATTCGGGATTCGCCAACAGCGGTTTTGCTATCTCGTGCCGAACCCCGAACCCCGAACCCCGAACCCCGAACCCCGAATCCTCCAATCCCGAATCCCGAATCCCGAATCCCGAATCCCCAATCACCACATGACGCCGGCGCCGATGGTCACGCCGACATCGCCTTCGGAATTGCTGTTGCCGGAGAACTTGTACACGTAGCGTCCGTCCTCGCTGATGGTCGACACCCCGATGGCGAAGCCGGTTTCGCCGCGGAAGGAACTGGCGGCGACCGCGGCCATGCTCTTGCCCGGCACGTAGGCCTGCGGCAGGCCGGCCACCGCCATCGCCGAGGCGACCCCGGCGCTGGCCTTGTCGTCGAGCTGCCCGATCTCGCGGCGCAAGGTGATGCCCCAATTGTCGGTGTATTGGTTGGAGGTGTTGATCGCGCGGTTGATGCCTTCGTTGAGCTGTTGCACGTTGACTGCGTCGCTGTTGTGGGTGCCCGCGCGGACGTTGCGGATGGTCACCGGGGCGCCGCCGTTGTTGAGCGTGACCTGGGTGGTGTTGACGCTGCCGTCCACGTGGGTGTCGTAGCGCACCGTGCCGCTTTGCGAGGCGCGCAGCTGGGCGAGGTTGACCGCATCGTGGTCCTGCGTGCCGGCGGCGACATTGACCACCTGGCGCTGCTGGCCGGCATTGCCGACCGACACCGTGTTGGCGCGGTCGGCGACCGCGCCCTGGCCGAGCGCGACCGCACCGGAAGCGGTCGCGCTGGCGCTTTCGCCGACCGCCACGGCATTGGTCGCGCCGGCGGCGATGCTGCTGTTGGCGCCGAGCGCGGTGCTGCCGTCGGCCTCGACCCGGGCATTGCCGCCGATCGCGGTGTCGTTGTCGCCGGCGGCATAAGCGTCGCCGCCGACCGCGACCGCGTGGCGGCCGCCGGCGTGAGCGCTGGCGCCGGCGGCGATCGCGCGGGTGCCGGCGCCGACCGAGGCATTGCCGGTCCCGTCGATCGCCAGCCTCGGTTCGGGCGAGGTCGGCCCCGGCAGGTTATCGATGCGGGTGTTGAGCTGGGTCAGGCTGGCGTCGACCGCGGCGAAGGCCGCGCCGACATTGGTGTAGGTGCCGCCTTGCACGGTGAAGTTCGGCGCGCCGAACACGCCGCCGGCGAACAGCGAGCCGCCGCCGAAGATCGAGGCGATGGAATTGCCCATGGCGAAGATCTGCCCGCCGTTGACCGCCTGCAAGCTGCCGGCGGCGATCTGGCCGCCGGCCAGATTGTCGAGCACGCTGCCGGTGCCGGCCGGGCCGCGCAGGGTGATCGAGCCGTAGTCCGGATTGCCGCTGCCGTCGTCGTCGTACTGCACGGCGAAGGCATTGCCGCTGCTCAGGCCGCTGTTCAGGGCGGCGAGCGCGGCGCCGACGTCGGTATAGGTGTTGCCGCCGATGAGGTAGCTGGGCGCGGTGAACGTACCGCCGGCGTTGAAGACCGCGCCGCCGCCGAACAGATTGGCGATCGAGCCGCCGATGCCGAAGATCTGTCCGCCGTTGACCGCCTGCAGGCTGCCGACGGCGATCTGGCCGGCGGCGAGATTGTCGAGCACGCTGCCGACCCCGGCCGGGCCGCGCAGGGTGATCGAACCGTAATCGGGGTTGCCGCTGCCGTCGTCGTCGTATTGCACGGCGAAGGCGTCGCCGGTGCTCAGGCCGCTGTTCAAGGCGGCGAGCGCGTCGCCGACGTTGTCGTAGGGGGCGCCGGCGATGACGTAGCTGGGCGCGGTGAAGCTGCCGCCGGCATTGAAGGCGGCGCCGCCGCCGAACACGGTGGCGATGGAGCCGCCGACGCCGAACAATTGTCCGCCGTTGACCGCCTGCAGGCTGCCGGCGGCGATCTGGCCGGCGGCGAGGTTGTCGAGCACGCTGCCGACCCCGGCCGGACCGCGCAGGGTGACGTGGGCGTAATCGGGATTGCCGCTGCCGTCGTCGTCGTATCGCACCGCGAACGCGTCGGCGGCGGCCAGGCCGTTGTCGAGCGCGGCCAGCGCAGAGCCGACATTGTCGTAGCCGGTCCCGGCGACGAGGTAGTTCGGCGCAGTGACCGTGCCGTCGGCGGCCACGGCGGCGCCCGCGCCGAGGCGCTGGGCATTGGACTGGCTGATCGCGAACAACTGCGCGCCGTTGACCGCCTGGGTGCTGGCGGGATTGATCGCGCCGGCGCGCAGGTTGGCGACGGTCGTGCCGCCGGCGCCCTGCAGGGTGACGTTCTGCAGATCCGGCGCGCCGCCGAGATCGTCGTACTTGACCGCGAACGGATCGGCGACGGCGCCGGCCAACGCCCCCTGCAATTGGGCGAGGTTGACTGCGTCGGTGCCGAGGCTGCCGGCGGCGACGTTGGTCAGCTTGCGCGTCGCGCCGGGCGCGCCGACCGAGACCTCGCCCGCGGAGTTCTGCGGCGCGGCCAGGCCGAACGCGATATAGCCGGTCTGGGCGCCGATCACGGTCGACGAGCCGGCGCCGAGCGCGACGCTGTTGGCGTGGGTGGAGGTCGCGCCGAAGCCGAGCACGGTCTGGCGGTCGGCATTGCCGAAGCTGTTGTCGCCGATCACCACCGAATTGCCCAGGCGCGCGGCGTAGTTGGTGTCGGGGCCGCCGGTGAAGCCGGCCGAGGCGGCGCTGACGGTCGGCAACTGGTGGCGCGCATTGGTGCCCAAGACCACGGTGTTGGAGCCGTTGGCGTAGCTGCCGTCGCCGATGATGACTTGGTTGTTCTGCGCCGGATTCGTGCGCCAGGTGCAGGCCAGGCCGACTATCACGCAGGAGGGATTGTTGTTGTTGCCGAAGTAGTTGCTGTCCTGGAACTGGATGTAGCTGTCGGAATGCACGCTGCCGATCAGGGTCAGATGGTCGGCCGGCTGGTTGCCGTCGAGGTCGGCGACATTGGGCGCCTGGATCAGGTTGAGGATCAGCGACAGGTAGGAGTAGTTGAAGTTGGCCCGGTCGATGGTCAGGCAGTCGCTGCCGAGCAGGCCGCAAGCCTGGTAATCGTTGCCGAGCAGCCAGTTGCTCAGGTAGACGTTGAGATCGGGCAGGCTGCTGGTCGGCGGCGGCGGCTGGATCACGCTCATCGGCGAAACCAGCCCGCCGTCGAACGATTCCTGGTTCCAGGTCGAGCTGTTGGGAATGCCGTCGAACACCAGCGGCAGCAGGGGGCCGGGTTCGGCCCAGGGGTCTTGGTCCGTCGCCGCTTCGGTCGTCGACGCGCTGCCCGTAGCGTCGCTGGGCTCGCTGGCCGCGACGGCGTCGGCCGCCGGCACCGTGACAACGGAATCGGGCATGGCGTCGGCGGCGAGCGCCGGCGGGCAGGCGCAAGCTGCGGCGAGCGCGAGCCAACAGGCTGCGCTCAGATGCGACAACGCCGGAACCATTGGATTCCGGCGCCGGTCGTGGGTGGAAGAAACGGTGCGGTGAGCGGTGCGGGTGCTGCGGGTCCCCTGGGTCATGACACGGCCTCCGTCTGCTGAGCCTACGTAGCGCCGACGGCGGCGATGGAGCGCATGGCGGGCGGCGATGCGCCACCGGTCTCCCCCGTCGCCGCGACCGACCGTGTTCGCTGGCACGTTCGATGCATCGGCCTACGCAGGCTAGAAAAGCGCGTCGCTGTGCGCACTCATGGTGGTTCACGCACGATCACGCCGGCTCACCGAGGTTCACGCAACGCAAAACGCGGCGCCGAGGCGGCGCCGTCGAATCCGGGGGATGGAAGTGGAACGGCGAAGCTCAGCCGGAAGCGCGAACCACCGTGCACAGATAGCCCATGCCGCGCACCGCACGCAGCGGCAACGGCAGCGGGCTCATCAATGCGACTTTCTTGCGCAGCCGGTAGATCAGCATTTCCAGGCGATGCGGATCGAAATCGTAGACGTTGCTGGTCAGCGAGCCGATCAGACTGTCGTGCGAGACCGGATGCTCTCCGGCGCCGGCGTTGACCAGGCGCAGCAGCACGCTGCGCTCGGGCGCGCTGAGGTCGATCGCCGCGCCGTCGGGCGTGCGCAGGGTCCAGCCGTCCGCGGCCAATTCCCAATCCGGCATCGCACCGGTGCCGGCGCGCGCGGGCAGGGCGCGCATGTGGTGCTGCAGGCTGTGCATCGCGGTGACCACCGAGGTCAGCCGGTCCAGGTCGACCGGCTTGGCCAGGCAGGCGTCGGCGATTTCCTCATAGGCATTGCCGCAGACATCGCCCTCGGCGTCGAGCACGACGATGCCGATATCGGAATGCTGGCGCAGGTGTTGGGCGACGACGCGCGGGTTGTCGTCGGGCAGATCGCTGGCGATCACCGCGATGTCGCACGGAGCGTTGAGCAGATTGCGGTACAGGGCCGTGGCGTTGGCGCATTCGAGCACGGCGAACTGTCGGGTTTGCAGCGATTGCAGGATTTGCTGCCGCAGCGCCGGGTCGCGTTCGACCACTGCGATGCGACGCTCGTTGCGGCGGTCGTTGCCGGTGCTGCCGGGCAGGACTGTGGGAATGGCGGCCATCCTGAATTCCCCTGTTGATCGAGCTAACCGACCGGCCCGCGGCTGCGGGACGGTGCCGTCGACGTCCAAAATCAGGTTAATGGGGCTCCACTGAAACCTACAGTGACATAGGTCGGCCTTCGCGGAAAGCACTGAAATCTCAGGGAATCCAGGCCGGTCTTTTAGATCGAGACAACGGTTTTCCAGGCGCTGGTGAGCGTATGAGAGTGGTCTTGTCGGCTCCAACGAAAAAAAAGCCGCCCACCGGACAGGTGGGCGGCTTTCGGGGCGCAGACCGCTGCGGAGGCCGGATTATTGGGCCGGCGCAGCGCCCGCCGGGGCGGTCAGGCCGCGACGCTCCAGCAGCGGCTGGATCTTCGGCTCGTGGCCGGAGAAGTCGCGGAACAGCTGCAGCGCGTCCTTGCTGCCGCCGCGCGAGAGCAGCGTGGCGCGGAAGCGGTCGCCGTTCTCGCGGGTCAGGCCGCCGTGCTGCTTGATCCACTCCACCGTGTTGGCGTCCAGCACTTCCGACCAGATGTAGGCGTAGTAGCCGGCCGCGTAGCCGCCCATGATGTGGCTGAAGTACGGGGTGCGGTAACGCGGCGGCACCGGCGCGTAGGCGATGCCGTCCTTCTTCAGCGCCGCGGCTTCGAACGCCATCACGTCCTTGGCCGCCGGCACCTGCGAAGCGTCGGAGAGTTGGTGCCAGTTCTGGTCGAGCATCGCCGCGCCGAGGTATTCGGTGGTGGTGAAGCCCTGGTTGAACTTGGACGCCGCCAGCACCTTGTCCAGCAACTCCTTCGGCATCGGCTCGCCGGTCTGGTAGTGCTTGGCGTAGTTGGCCAGCACCGACGGCCAGTCGGCCCACATCTCGTTGACCTGCGAGGGGAACTCGACGAAGTCGCGCGGCACGCTGGTGCCGGAGAAGTAGGGGTACTTCACGTTCGAGAACATGCCGTGCAGGGCATGGCCGAACTCGTGGAACATGGTGGTGACCTCGTCCCAGGTCATCAGCGTCGGCTTGCCGGCCGGCGGCTTGGGGATGTTGAGGTGGTTGGCCACGACCGGCAGGGTGCCGAACAGCTCCGACTGCTCGACGTAGGAGTTCATCCACGCGCCGCCGCGCTTGGAATCGCGCGCGTACATGTCGGCGATGAAGATCGCCAGCTGCTTGCCGTCGGCGTCGTACACGTCGTAAACGCTGGTGTCGGCGTGGTACAGCGGCAGGTCGGTGCGCTGCTTGAACTTCAGACCGTACAACTGGCCGGCGGCGTAGAACACGCCGTTCTCGAGCACGTTCTTCATTTCGAAGTAGGGCTTGAGCTGGGCCTCGTCGAAGGCGAACTTCTCCTTGCGCACCTTCTCGGCGTAGAAGGCCCAGTCCCACGGCTCGAGCTTGAAGCTCTTCTCGCCCTTGGCGGCCTGTTCCTTGTCGATCATCGCCTGCAGATCGG
The DNA here is from genome assembly GCF_000336385.2 of Lysobacter antibioticus HS124. Taxonomy (GTDB): domain Bacteria; phylum Pseudomonadota; class Gammaproteobacteria; order Xanthomonadales; family Xanthomonadaceae; genus Lysobacter; species Lysobacter firmicutimachus. The sequence goes on from NZ_HG424481.1 coordinate 56,602, forward strand.
CGGCCTCGCGCTGGGCGTTGGCGACCGCGGCCGGGGCCAGCTGGCCGAGCATCTTGTTGACCGCGTCGGCGTTCTTGGCGGTCTCGTCCTCGAGCACGTAGGCGGCGTAGTTCGGGTAGCCCATCATCTTGGCGCGTTCGGTGCGCAGGGTGACGACCTTGGAGACGATGGCGGTGTTGTCGTACTTGTTGCCGCGGCTGCCGCGCGCGACCGAAGCCTTGTGCAGCTTCTCGCGCAGAGCGCGGTTGGTCAGGTCGGTTTCCGGCGGCTGGCCGGTGGTGTTGAGCAGGGTCAGCAGGTACTTGCCTTCCAGCTTGCGCGCCTTGGCCGCTTCGGCCGCGGCGGCGATGCGTTCGTCGGACAGGCCGTCGAGTTCGGCCTTGCTGTCGACCACGATCGCCGAGTCCTTCACTTCCTCGAGCACGTTCTCGCTGAACTTGGCGCCGAGTTCGGCCAGCTCGGAATTGATCGCCTTCAGGCGCGCCTTCTGCGGCTCGCTGAGGGTGGCGCCGCCGCGCACGAAGTCGGTGTAGTAGCGTTCGACCAGGCGCACGCCTTCGGCGTCCAGGCCCAGCGATTCGCGCTGGCCGTACAGGGTCTTGATGCGTTCGAACAGCTTCGGGTTCAGCGCGATCGCGTCGCGGTGCGCGGACAGCTTGGGCGCGTAATCCTGCTGCAGCTTCTGCCGGGCCGGGTTGGTGTCGGTGCCGACCAGGTTGAAGAAGGTCGCGGTGGCGCGGCTGAGGATGCGGCCGGAGCGCTCCATCGCCAGGATGGTGTTGTCGAAGGTCGGCGCCTGCGGATTGTCGGCGATCGCCTGGATTTCCTTGAGCTGCTCGGCCATACCGCGATCGAAGGCCGGCGCGAAGTCGGTGTCCTTGATCTTGTCGAACTGCGGGAACTGCAGCGGCAGCGGGCTTTCCTGGAAGAACGGATTGGCGTGCGATTGGGCGTCGTTTTTCACGGCTTGGGCGGCGGGAGTCTGGGCCTGGGCATTGTGGGCCAGACCGGGAACGGTGGCGACCAGGGCCACGGCCAGCGCCAGGGCGAGGGGATGCTTCATCGTACGAAACCTCGTCAATAGGAGGCCGAAAGCCTAACCGATGGGGGGCGGGCGGACCCATGACGAAAGGCATGGGCCGGCGGGCCGGCGCGTCCGGGACCATCGCGGGAGCCGGCGCCGGGCGGGGGCTGGCACCGACGCGCCGCATGGACGACCCGCTACAGGAGCCCGCATGTCCGCCATCGACGTCCCGTCCGTCGCGCCGCCGAGCGCGGCGCGCTTCGTGCCGATGCTGCACGTCGCCAGCGTGATGCGCGCGGCGCGGTTCTACGCCGCGTTCGACTTCGCGATCGGCGAGGTCCATCGCGAACCGTCCTGCGACGATCCGGACCGCGACGAGCCGGTCTGGGCCTGGCTGGGCAGCGCGGCCGGCGCCGAACTGATGCTGGTGCGGGCCGATGCGCCGGTGGACGCCTCCGCCCAGGGCGTGCTGTTCTATGTCTACTGCGACGACGTCGCGGCGATGCGCGAGCGCACGCTCGCGGCCGGCATCGATGCCGGCGAAATCGCTTATCCGTTCTACCGCCCGCGCGGCGAATTCCGGGTCCAGGATCCGGACGGCTACGTGCTGATGGTCACCCATCAGGACTGAGCCGCGCGTGGCAACGGCCGAATCCCACTTCATGGAGCTGCACCGATGATCCGAACGCTTTCCCCGTCCGCCGTTGCGCCGCGTCGCGGTCGTACCCGGTTAGCCCTCGCGCTGTGCCTGATCGGCGGTTTCGGCGGCAACGCGCTGGCCGCCGAGACCGTGCGCTACCTGGCCCTGGTCGACGGCGGCAAGCAGGCCGGCCAGCAGGTAGTGACCCGCGCCGACGACGGCACCACCACGGTCGATTTCGTGTTCAAGGACAACGGCCGCGGCCCCGAGCTCAAGGAAACCTACACCCTGGCCGAGGACGGCACCTACCGCAGCTACAAGGTGACCGGCCTGGAAACCTTCGGCGCCAAGGTCGACGAGAGCTTCCGCCGAGACGGCGACAAGGCGGTATGGAAATCGACGTCCGACTCGGGCGAGATGCAGGTCCAGGGCACCGGGCTGTATTCGCCGCTGGGCGGCACCCCGGCCGGCTATTCGGTGGCGTTGCAGGCGCTGGCCAAGCGCAAGGACGGCAGCCTGCCGCTGCTGCCCAACGGCAGCCTGAGCCTGCGCAAGCTCGACGAGGCCGAGGTCAGCCGCGACGGACGCAGCCAGAAAGTGGAGCTGTACGCGGTCAACGGCGCCGGCTTCTCGCCGGACTTCGTCTGGGCCACCAGCGGCGCGCAGCCGCGCCTGTTCGCCTCGATCTACCCCGGCTTCCTGCAGTTGATCGAGGACGGCTGGCAGGGCAACGCCGCGGCGCTGGAGGCGCGGCAGAAGGCCGCCGAGGGCAAGTTGCTGGTCGACCTGCGCAAGCAACTGGGCATGCCGCTGCGCGGTTCCAGCGTGATCCGCAACGTGCGCGTGTTCGACAGCGAACACGCGCGCCTGGGCGAGGCCACCGACGTGGTGATCGCCGACGGCAAGATCGTCTCGATCGGCAAGGCCGCCGACCAGGCCAAGTACGACCGGGTCATCGACGGCGCCGGCCGCAGCCTGCTGCCGGGCCTGTTCGACATGCACGGCCACGTGTCGCGCTGGGACGGCGGGCTCAACATCGCCGCCGGTGTGACCACCGTGCGCGACATGGGCAACGACAACGCGTCCCTGCAGCAGATCATCGGCGAGATCCGCGACGGGGCGCTGATGTCGCCGAACGTGGTCCCGGCCGGCTTCATCGAGGGCGAGAGCAACTACTCCGCGCGCAACGGCTTCGTGATCAAGAACCTGGACGAAGCCAAGAAGGCGGTGGACTGGTACGCCGCGCACGGCTATCCGCAGATCAAGATCTACAACTCGTTCCCGAAGGATGCGCTGCGCGACACCGTGGCCTATGCGCACGGCAAGGGGCTGCGCGTCAGCGGCCACGTGCCGGCGTTCATGCGCGCCCAGGACGTCGCCGACCAGGGCTTCGACGAGATCCAGCACATCAACCAGCTGATGCTGAACTTCTTCGTCGACGACAAGACCGACACCCGTACCCTGCAGCGCTTCTACCTGGTCGCCGACAAGACCGCGGCGCTGGACCTGGACTCCAAGCCGGTGCAGGACTTCATCGCCATGCTGGCGAAGAAGCAGATCGCGATCGATCCGACCCTGGCCACGTTCGAGTTCCTGCACCAGCGCAACGGCGAGTTGTGGCCGGGCTTCGCCGAAGTCGCCGAGCACCTGCCGCCGGACGTGCAGCGCGCGCGCCGCGCCGCCGAGCTGGACATTCCCGACGACGCCACCGCGGCGCGCTACCGCCAGTCCTACGACAAGCTGGTCGAGTTCGTCGGCCGCGCCTACCAGGCCGGCGTGCCGCTGCTGGCCGGCACCGACGAGGTGCCCGGCTTCACCCTGCAGCACGAACTGGCCCTGTACGTGCGCGCCGGGCTGACCCCGGCCCAGGCGCTGCAGGTGGCGACTTGGAATGCGGCCAAGGTCGCGCGGGTACTCGACGACCGCGGCTCGATCGCCCCGGGCAAGCGCGCCGACCTGCTGCTGGTCGACGGCGACCCGACCCGCAACATCGGCGATATCCGGAAGATCGCCCTGGTCGTGCAGGGCGACACCGGCTACTACCCCAGCGAGATCTACAAGGCCCTGGGCGTGCGCGCCTTCGCCGAGCCGGCCAAGATCTCCCACTGACGCCGCCCGCGAACGCCCCGCGTTCGCGCGCGTCGCCGAACATGCCCCGGTCGTCAGCGACCGGGGCATCGTTTTTTCCGGCGCCGTGCACGCCCATTGCGCGTCGCGCTTCGCAGTTTTTCCGTGCCTGCGTTGCAAGCCGCCGCGATGTGGCCGCTGCCGCGATCCGCGTGCGTATGTACGGCAGAACCGCGGCGCAGGAGCGCTGCGGCGATTTCGTCGCCGCTGACGCAGTGCGCGGCATCCACGATGCGAGGAGGCAACCATGCACGGAAACGGTATCGCAGACGGCGTTTCGCGCAGGCAGTTCCTGATCGGCTCGGCGCTCGGCGCCGGCGCCCTGGCGCTGCCGCGCTGGGCGCGCACCCAACCCAAGCCGAAGTACCTGCGCCGCAACCTGGCCAAGCCGGGTTTTCCGCTGCGCGTGCTGGCCAGCTACGAGAAGGCGATCAAGGCCATGCTCGCGCTGCCGCCGACCGATCCGCGCAATTGGTACCGCAACGCTTTCATCCACACCCTGGATTGCCCGCACGGCAACTGGTGGTTCGTGGTCTGGCACCGCGGCTACATCGGCTGGTTCGAGCGCATCTGCCGCGATCTTAGCGGCGACGCCGAATTCGCCCTGCCGTACTGGGACTGGACCGCCGAGCCGCGGGTGCCGGCCTCGTTCTACGACGGCCTGTTGAATCCGGCGCATCCGGACTACATCGCCAGCTACGAGCGCTTCTACGATCTGTTCGAGGGGCCGATGAACGATTTCTGGAGCGGCATGAGCGCCGGCCAGATCGCCGAACAGAAGTATCGCCATTACACCTCGATGGCCGACGTGTGGGCGCAGGTCAAGGGCAATCCGATGTTCTTCGACCCGGCCAACGCGCGCGCGCTGACCAAGGCCCACCCGGACTTCGACCCGCAGACCCAGGATGCGGTGTCGATGAGCAAGCTCGAGGAGTCCTTGGCGCCGATCGACTTCGTCGATTTCGGCAGCGACCAGGCCTTGCAGCACAGCCAGATGGTCGGCTTCGCCACCCTGGAGCAGTTCCCGCACAACCAGGTGCACAACGACACCGGCGGTTTCATGGGCGACTTCCTGTCGCCGGTGGACCCGGTGTTCTTCGCCCACCACGCCAACATCGACCGGATCTGGGACGTGTGGACGCGCAAGCAGCAGGCGCAGGGCGGGCCGACCCTGCCCACCGGGGCGGACCTGACGGCCTGGTCGAAAGAACCGTTCCTGTTCTACATCGACGAGAAGGGCCAGCCGGTCGCGCGCAACACCGCCGGCGACTACGCGACCATCGGCGATTTCGACTACGGCTACGAGCCCGGTTCCGGCGAAGAGGTGGTCAAGGCCGCGCGAGTGCGCAGCAGCAATACCGAAGTGGCCGCCAAGATCGAGCCCAGCATGCTGACTCCGGACCAGGACGCGACCGCATCGGTGAAACTGCCGCCGGCGTTGCGCGCGGCCGCGTTGCGCGACGGCCGCGCCGCGCCGGTGTACGTGCGCGTCTACCTGCGCCCGGACGACACCAAGGCGATGCGCTACAAAGTGCTGCTGAACGCGCCGGAAGGGCGTACCGACTACGGCCCGGGCAGCCCGTACTATGCCGGCACGCTGGAGTTTTTCGGCCGTCATCGCGGCCACGGCGAGGCGGTCGCCTTCACCGTGCCGATCAGCGCCAATCTGCGCGGCCTGGCCGAGGCCGACGCGCTGGACGCGCAGGAGCCGTTGCGGGTCCAGGTGGTGGCCGAGCCGCGCGAGGACGCCGGTGCCGCGGCGCCATTGAAGGCGCGGCTGGAAAAGCTCAGCATCGGTCAGTTCTGAGCGGCGGCGCAGTCGCTCGGCGACGGACGCGGACGGCGAGGCGGGCGCAACGATGGCGATGCGGCGGTTGCGGGGATGGCGGGCGTGGGCGGCGGCGGGCGGGCTCGCTTGCGCCGTCCTCGTCGCTGTGTTCGCCGCTGCCGCCACGCCGCCGCCTCTGCGCGAGTTGGCCGTGCCGCCCCGGCCGGCGGGCGCCGCGCGACTGCTGCTGGTGGTCGAGTACCGACCCCTGCAGCCCGGGGAAACCCTGGAAGTGCGCGACGCCGACGGCACCGTGCTCGGGCGGCTGGTTCCGTACGGACGCGCCGAGGCCGAACGCCGCCTGCGTTATCGATTGAGGGTGCCGGCGGCGAGCGTCGGTGGGGCCTCGCTGCGGTTCCGGTTCTGCCGGGTGCCGCCCAAGACCGCGACCGAGCCGGCGCGGCCGCCGGCGCAGCGGGGCCTGGACCCGGCTGCGCTGCCGGCCCATCTGGAATGGCGTCCCTGAACCGACCCGATGGTAATGGGCTTTGGAGCACCAGCTCTTTTAATGATTTGGTAACATTCCCCGGTCAATGAGTCGCCCAGGGGCGCGGGCAGGTCCGCGTCACGGCCGTCAAGGGACGGTCCGATCGCCGAACGCCGCGCGCGCATTCCCGTTGAGGAGCCGCGGCGGTCTTCCCCCCGAACTGGCGCCGCCGCGGCGCCGCGTCCACGAGAAATCCGACCATGCCCCAGCACCTTCGTGCGCTTCGTCGTCATGCCCCGCGCGCCGGCGTCCTCGCCGCCGCCATCGGCCTGAGCCTGGCTTCCGCCGCCGCCTTCGCCCAGGACACCGCGCCCGCCGCGCCGGCCGAAGGCGAAGCCAAGACCCTCGATGCGCTGATGGTGACCGCGCAGCGCAAGGTCGAACGCGCCAAGGACGTGCCGGTCGCGCTGACCACGGTCGACCGCGAGAAGCTGCACGTGCTCGGCTCCGGCGGCGGCGACATCCGCTTCCTGTCGGGCCGCCTGCCCAGCCTCAACATCGAATCCTCGTTCGGCCGCGCCTTCCCGCGCTTCTACATCCGCGGCCTGGGCAACACCGACTTCGATCTCAACGCCTCCCAGCCGGTGTCGCTGGTGTACGACGACATCGTCCTGGAGAACCCGCTGCTGAAGGGCTTCCCGGTGTTCGACCTGGAGAACGTCGAACTGCTGCGCGGCCCGCAGGGCACCCTGTTCGGCCGCAATACCCCGGCCGGCGTGGTCAAGTTCGAATCGGCCAAGCCGACCCGCGAGCTGGAAGGCTACGGCCAGATCTCCTACGGCACCTACGGCACCACCAACTTCGAAGGCGCGATCAGCGGCCCGCTCGGCGCCAACTGGTCCGGCCGCGCCTCGGGCATGTACCAGCGCCGCGGCGACTGGGTCGACAACACCAATCCGAACGCGCGCAGCAACCGCGAGCTGGAAGGCTACGACGAGTCGGCGCTGCGCCTGCAGCTGCAGTACGACGGCAGCGACACCTTCGATGCGCTGTTCAACGTCCACGCGCGCCACCTCAAGGGCACCGCGCGCCTGTTCCGGGCGATGCTGTTCAAGCCGGGCAGCAACGACCTGGTCGACGGCTTCGACGTCGACAAGGTCGGCATCGACGGCCGCAACTTCCAGAAGCTGGACACCTTCGGCGCCAGCGCGCGCCTGAGCTGGGACCTGTCCAACGACCTGACCCTGTACTCGATCACCGGCTACGAGTCGGCCGACTCGCTCAGCCGCGGCGACATCGACGGCGGCATCGGCGCCGAGTTCCTGCCCGGCGGCAGCACCCCGCGCGGCATTCCGTTCACCGCCGAATCGGCCGACGGCCTGCCGGACCACCGCCAGTGGACCCAGGAATTCCGCCTGGAGTCGAACTACGCCGGCCCGTTCAACTGGCAGGCGGGCCTGTTCTACTTCGACGAAGACATCACCGTCGACAGCCTGAACTACGACACCCTCGGCGGCGGCGCGCAGGCCGGCCATGCGCAGCAGAAGCAGCGCAACAAGGCCTGGGCCGCGTTCGGCTCGGTCGAGTACGCGGTGACCGATCGCTTCAAGCTGCGCGGCGGCCTGCGCTACACCCAGGACGAGAAGGATTTCAGCGCCAGCGTGCTGCAGAGCGCGCCGTTCGGCGCGCCGGTGTCGGGCCCGTTCAAGGTCAACACCGACGTCGACGACGTCAGCTGGGACGTCAGCGGCGTGTTCCAGGCCACCGACGACATCAACCTGTACGCGCGCGTCGCCAAGGGCTTCCGCGCGCCGAGCATCCAGGGCCGCCTGCTGTTCCAGGTGCCGCCGAGCCCGTCGGTGGCCGACGCGGAGAAGGTGATCTCCTACGAAGCCGGCCTCAAGGCCGACCTGTGGGACAAGCGCGCCCGCCTGGGCGTGGCGCTGTTCCGCTACACCGTCGACAACCAGCAGCTCAACGCCGTCGGCGGCGCGCTCAACCAGACCATCCTGGTCAATGCCGACAAGACCGTCGGCCAGGGCTTCGAAGTCGACCTCGACGCCTACCTGACCGACAACCTCATGGTCACCTTCGGCGCCAGCTACAACGACACCGAGATCCAGGACGGCAACCTGTTCGTCGCCCCCTGCGGCGGCGGCTGCACCGTGACCGATCCGCTGGTGGTGCGCAACGGCCAGACCCTGGCGGCGATCGACGGCAATCCGCTGCCGCAGGCGCCGAAGTGGGTCTACAACCTGACCGCGCGCTACACCCTGCCGCTGGCCAACGGCAACGAGTTCTACGTCTACACCGACTGGGCCTATCGCAGCGAAGTGAACTTCTTCCTGTATGAGTCCAAGGAGTTCCGCGGCAAGTCGCTGACCGAAGGCGGCCTGCGCGTGGGCTACATGTGGGACGGCGGCCGTTACGACCTGGCCCTGTACGGCCGCAACATCCTCGACGAAGTGCGCGCCGTCGGCGGCATCGACTTCAACAACCTGGTCGGTTTCGTCAACGACCCGCGCATCGTCGGCGTGGAGTTCAAGGCTTCGTTCTGAGCCGAGGCGCGGGCTGAGCCCCCCAAAAAAAGAACGGCCCGCTTCGGCGGGCCGTTTTTTTTGGGCTGGGATTCGGGATTCGGGATTGGGGATTCGGGATTGGGGATTCGGGATTGGGGATTCGGGATTCGGGATTGGGGATTGGCTAAGTGAAAGCGGGATTTGATCTCGATCTCCAATCGCACTTGCCTTTTCGCCCGTGAAAAAGGGGGAGGGGGATTGGTTTTTTTGCTTTCGCGCGCTCTGCCCGGACAACGTCATCCCGACGCGCTATGGTGGGCCATCCCCACGGCCGCGAGCCCGCCATGACCACCGCCTACGACTTCTCCGCCAACGACATCGACGGCCAGACCCAGTCGCTGGACCGTTACCGCGACAAGGTCCTGCTGATCGTCAACGTCGCCTCCAAATGCGGCTTCACCCCGCAGTACACCGGCCTGGAAAAACTGCAGCGCGAGTACCATGCCCGCGGCTTCGAAGTGCTCGGCTTCCCCTGCGACCAGTTCGGCCACCAGGAGCCCGGCGACGAGGCCGAGATCAAGAACTTCTGCTCGCTGACCTACGACGTGACCTTCCCGATGTACGCCAAGATCGACGTCAACGGCGACGCCGCACACCCCTTGTGGAAATGGCTGAAGGACGAGAAGGGCGGCTTCCTCGGCATCGATGCGATCAAGTGGAACTTCACCAAGTTCCTGGTCGGCCGCGACGGCAAGGTGATCAAGCGCTACGCGCCGACCGACAAGCCCGAGTCGATCGCGGCGGACATCGAGAAGGCCCTGGCCTGACGCGGGGCCGCTCGCGGACATGCCGCCGGGTGCGTGGTGGTTGGCGCCGATCGCCTATGCGCTGACCGTGGCGGCCGCCGCCGCGCTGCAGCGGCGCGAGTTCGCCCGCGCGCCGGGCAAGGCGCGCCGCTACCGCGCCTTGCCGTGGCCGTACAAACGCGCCGGCTGGGGCGGGGTGGCGCCGTTGTTCGCCGCCGCCTGGGCTGCGCCGCTGTTGTTCGCGCCCGCATGGTGGGCGTCGGCGGCCTTCGGCGCGATGGGGGCGTGCGCGCTCGCCACGCTCGACATCGCCTGTGTGCGTTGGGATCGCCGGAACGGACTGTAAGCCGGGCGCTCTTGCGGCCGCGAACCGTCGGTTCGGTAACCGTCTCTTCGACGATCGGACGCGAACCGCGGCCGCGAGGTCGGTCCGGATCGCGCGCTCAGTCGCGCCGGCCGGTAGACGGCAGCAAGCCGCGCAGTTCCCGGGCCAGCGCGTCGATCTTCTCCGGCGAGTAACCTCGCTGTTGATGAGTCAACCGCCCTTGCGCGTCGATCAGGAACACCTGCGGCACCGCGCGCACGCCGTAATGGCGCGCCACCGTGCCCGGGTCGTGGACGAATTCGAAGTCCAGGCCGGGGTTGAGCCGGACGAAGGCATCGAAGTCCTGGCGCGATTCGGCGTGGTTGATCGCGACCACGGCCAAACGTTCGCGGCCGAAGCCGCGGTGCAGCGCCGCCAACAGCGGCAGTTCGCTGCGGCATTGCCCGCACCAGCCGGCCCAGAACACCACCAGCAGGGCCCGGCCGCGATACTGACCGACCTGCAGCGAGCGGCCGTTGCGGTCCAGGCCCAGCCATTCCGGTGGGGCCTGACCGATCCGCAAGGCGGTACGGGGGGGCGGTGCAGCGGAAACCGGCGGCGGGGTCAGCGGCGCGCCGGCGAGTTCGGCGGCACAGGCGGCGCCGGACAGGCCGAGCAACAGGGCGGCGAGCGCGCCACGCCGCCGGCGTCGCGCGCCGGCCGCGTCGGGCCGCGTGACCGATGCGGGAATCACTTCTCGACGAAGGCGCGTTCGAACACGTACTGGCCCGGCGTGCCGATCCGCGGTGCGGCGACGAAGCCGCGGCGGTCGAGGATTTCGCGGAAGTCGGCCAGCATCTGCGGGCTGCCGCAGATCATCGCCCGATCATGCTCGGCGTCCAGCGCCGGCAGGCCGAGCTGCTGCATCATCCGGCCGCTGTCCATCATGTCGGTCAGGCGGCCGCGCTGGTCGCGGCCGTCGAACACGAAAGCCTCGCGGCTGACTGCCGGGTAGTACTTCAACTTGGCGGCGATCTGCTCGCCGAGGAACTCGTGGCGCGGCAGCTCGTTGACGATGTAGTCGCGGTACGCCAAGTCCTGTTCGCTGCGCACGCCGTGGCACAGCACCACGTTCTCGAAGCGGTCGTAGGTTTCCGGGTCCTTGATCACCGACAGCCACGGCGCGAAACCGGTGCCGGTGCCGAGCAAGTACAGGTTGCGGCCGGGGTGCAGGTCGTGGATCAGCAAGGTGCCGGTCGGCTTGCGTCCGATCAGCACGCTGTCGCCGGGCCGGATCGACTTCAGGCGCGAGGTCAGCGGGCCGTTGGGCACCTTGATGCTGAAGAACTCGAGCTGTTCTTCCCAGTTCGCGCTGGCGATCGAGTACGCGCGCAGCAGCGGCTTGAACGAGCCGTCCGCCTGCTCGACTTGCAGACCGATCATGACGAACTGGCCGTTCTCGAAACGGAAGCCGTCGTCGCGGGTGGTGGTGAAGCTGAAGTAGTCGTCGGTCCAGTGACGGACGTCCAGCACCGTCTCGGTGCCAAAAGCGGAGGACATGCCGGTGAGGTCGGGTGGCGCGGGGCGGCCATTGTAGCCGATGGATGAGAGCGGTTCTTATCTGGGGCAGGGGATAGCGGCCGGGCGACAGGACGCGGCAAAGTCCCGGACCGCTTTGCGCCATCGCCGGTCCGGTCCGTCATTCGCCGGTGCCTGCCCGCGTCCCTTTCCGGCCGCAAAAATCCAGCCCTGTCAATGGGTTTCGTCTTCACGCCGGCATTGCCACAATCGTCCCGTCCCCCGCCCGGCGGGGCCAGCCGATTGGAAACGATGCAAGACAAGAACGCGCAGTCCGCACAGGTCGCCAAGAAGATCGCCCTGCTCATCGCCGCCGAAATCAACGCCCAGCCCGCCCAGGCCCAGGCCGCGATCGGCCTGCTCGACGAAGGCGCCACCGTGCCCTTCATCGCCCGCTACCGCAAGGAAGTGACCGGTGGGCTCGACGACACCCAACTGCGCGATCTGGAAAGCCGGCTGCGCTATCTGCGCGAGTTGGAAGACCGTCGCGCCGCGGTGCTGGAGAGCATCGCCGAGCAGGGCAAGCTCAGCGACGAACTGCGCGCCGACATCGAGGCCGCCGACAGCAAGGCGCGGCTGGAAGACCTGTATCTGCCGTACAAGCCCAAGCGCCGGACCAAGGCCCAGATCGCCCGCGAGGCCGGCCTGGAACCGCTGGCCGACGCACTGCTCGCCGATCCCATGCTCAAGCCGGAGGAGTGCGCTGCCGGATTCGTCGACGCGGACAAGCAGGTCGCCGACGTCAAGGCGGCGCTGGACGGTGCGCGCGCGATCCTGATGGAGCGCTGGGGCGAAGACGCCAAGCTGGTCGGCGAACTGCGTACCTGGCTGACCGAAGTCGGGGTGATCCGCGCCCGCGTCGCCGAGGGCAAGGAGAACGAAGGCGCCAAGTACCGCGACTACTTCGACCACGCCGAACCGCTGGCCAAGATTCCTTCGCACCGCCTGCTGGCGCTGTTCCGCGCGCGCCGCGAAGAGGTGCTGTTCCTCGACCTCGACCCAGGCAGCGACGCCGAGGCCGGGCATCAGCAGGGCGAAGCGCGGGTCGCGCTCAACGCCGGCATCCGCGACCAGGGCCGTCCGGCCGATCGCTGGCTGCTCGACTGCTGCCGCCTGACCTGGCGCGCCAAGCTGCACCTGCACCTGATGTTGGACCTGTTCGGCCAGGCGCGCGAGAAGGCCGAGGCCGAGGCCATCGATGTGTTCGGCGACAACCTCAAGGACCTGTTGCTGGCCGCGCCGGCCGGTCCGCGCGCGACCCTGGGCCTGGACCCGGGCCTGCGCACCGGGGTCAAGGTCGCGGTGGTCGACGCCACCGGCAAGCTGGTCGCCACCGACACCATCTACCCGCACGAACCGCGCCGGCAGTGGGATCAGTCGCTGCACGCGCTGCGCGCGTTGTGCGCCAAGCACCAGGTCGAGCTGATCGCGATCGGCAACGGCACCGCTTCGCGCGAGACCGACAAGCTCGCCGGCGACCTGATCAAGCTTGCGCCCGAACTCAAGCTGACCAAGGTCGTGGTCAGCGAAGCCGGCGCTTCGGTGTACTCGGCCTCCGAGTTCGCCGCCAAGGAGTTCCCCAACCTCGACGTCAGCCTGCGCGGCGCGGTGTCGATCGCACGGCGCCTGCAGGACCCGCTCGCCGAACTGGTCAAGATCGAGCCCAAGGCGATCGGCGTCGGCCAGTATCAGCACGACGTCGACCAGTACCGCCTGGCGCGCGCGCTCGACGCCAAGGTCGAGGACTGCGTGAACGCGGTCGGCGTCTACGTGAACACCGCTTCGGCGGCGCTGCTGGCGCGCGTGTCCGGGCTGTCCTCGACGGTGGCCGAGAACATCGTCCGCCACCGCGACGAGAACGGCCCGTTCGCGTCGCGCAAGGCCCTGCTCAAGGTGCCGCGCCTGGGCGAGAAGACTTTCGAACAATGCGCCGGATTTCTGCGCATCGTCGGCGGCGAGGAGCCGTTGGATGCGTCGGCGGTGCACCCGGAGGCCTATCCGGTGGTCGAGCGCATCGTCAAGCAATGCGGCCGCGAGGTGAAGCAGTTGCTCGGCGATCCGCAGTTCGTGCGCAGCCTCAAGCCGGAGTCGTACACCGACGAGAAGTTCGGCGTGCCGACCGTGCGCGACATCCTCAAGGAAATGGAGAAACCCGGTCGCGACCCGCGCCCGGAGTTCAAGGCGGCCAAGTTCGCCGACGGCGTGGAGGAGCTCAAGGACCTGCAGGTCGGCATGATCCTGGAAGGCGTGATCAGCAACGTCGCCGCGTTCGGCGCCTTCGTCGACATCGGCGTGCACCAGGACGGCCTGATCCACATCTCGGCCTTGTCGGACAAGTACGTCAAGGACCCGCGCGACGTGGTCAAGGCCGGCGACGTGGTCAAGGTGCGGGTGTTGGAAGTCGACATCGCGCGCAAGCGCATCGCCCTGACCCGTCGTCTGGACGACCCGCTGCCGGCGGCGCCGCGTGCGCCGGGCGAGCGCAGCGAGCGTCCCGAGCGCAACGCCGGCCGCGGCCACGACCGCGGCGGCCGGCGCGACAATCATGCGCGCGGCGGATCGTTCTCGCCGCCGGGCAAGGCCGCCGCCGCGCCGCTGGGCGGCGCCCTGGCCGACGCTTTCGCGCGGGCCAAGCAGAAGAGCTGACGTGGCGGCGCGGCCCTCGCCCCGGGCACGTGGCCCTCATCCCAACCCCTCTCCCGCAAGCGCGAGAGGGGCTATCCATTGCCGCGGCGAGACGAGTTTGCGCCTGGGGGTAGGAGCGGCGCGAGCCGCGACCAAGGGACGCGCATAACTCCCAGGGCCTTAGAAAACGATCGAAGCCGGCAACCAGCGCCCGTAGGGGCGGCGTCCCACGGGATTTCCTGCGGTCGCCGGCCGCGACCGCGGTAGCGGTGAAGTACCACGCCTGCCGCCGGCGCCGCGCGGCTGCCGTCGCCGTACAACACGGCGTCGCTTCCCGACTGCCCGGGCTTCGCCGTTGCGCTTGTGTACGTCGCTGCGGTTGTCGCGGCTCGCGCCGCTCCTACAAAAGCCTGGGCCCGCCGCTCACTTCGCCGCCGGCGGGTCCAACCGCAGCAGCTTGCCGTCGGTTTCGTCGGTCAGCACGAACACCTTGCCGTCGGACGACACGCGCACGTCGCGGATGCGCCAGTCCAGTTCTTTCAGCAAGCGCTCCTCGGCGACGATCTTGTCGCCGTCCAGGCTCAGCCGGATCAGACTGCCGTCGGCCAGCGCGCCCAGGAACAGGCTGTCGTTCCAAGGCGACTGCGGTTGATTCACGTAGAACGCCATGCCCGACAAGGCCGGCGATTTTTCCCAGACGTGGTAGGGCGATTCCATGCCCGGCTTTTCCTTGCCTTCGGCTTCGGAAATCTTCAGCCCGCTATAGTCGATGCCGTGGGTGACGATAGGCCAGCCGTAGTTCTTGCCGGCCTGCGGCAGATTGATTTCGTCGCCGCCGCGCGGACCGTGCTCGGCTTCCCACACGGTACCGGTGCGTGGGTCGACCGCCAGCGACTGCATATTGCGATGGCCGTAGCTCCAGATCTCCGCACGCGCGCCGTCGCGGCCGACGAAGGGGTTGTCGGCGGGCACGCTGCCGTCGGCGTTGATCCGCACCAGCTTGCCCTGCAGTTTGTCCAGTTCCTGCGAGGCCATGCGTTGCTGGCGCTCGCCCTGGCTGACGAACAAATGCCCTTGCCGATCGAAGGCCAGGCGCGAACCGAAGTGGTTCGGCCCTTCGAGCTTGGGCTGCTGGCGATAGATCGTTTTGACCTCGCTCAATGCGGCATCGCCGAGCGTGGCCGAGGCCACCGCCGTGCCGGCGCTGCCGTCCGGGCCCGGCTCGGCGTAGCTGAGATAAATGCGTCGGCTGCTGGCGAAATCCGGCGCCAGGATCACATCCAGCAGACCGCCCTGTCCCTGCGCCCAGACTTGCGGTACGCCGGCGATCGGCGCGGAAATCGCGCCGTCGGCGCCGACCCGGCGCAGGCGGCCGGGCCGCTCGGTGACCAGGAAGCCGCCGTCGGGCAGCAGCGCGACGGCCCAGGGGTGCTCCAGACCGGTGGCGACTTCGACTACCCGCACGGTGCCGCGCTCGCTTGCGACGTCGTGCGCGATCTGCTGCTTCGGCGCCGGTTGCGCGGTCGCCGCGGCGGCGTCCTGGCCGCGCTGGCAGGCGGCCAGGGCGGCGATCAGGGCCAGGCCGAGGACGGCGCGGCGGAACATCGGCTCGGGTCGGACGGCGGTCATGCATGGCTCCCGGTTTTCAAGCGGATCGTGGATTCGGATCTTTCGATCGGATCGGCTGCGGCGGCGTCGCGACGGCTCAGCGATAACCGGCCGCCTGCAATTCGAACAATTCGGCGTAGCGCCCGCCCTGGGCGAGCAGCTCGGCATGCGTGCCGCTGGCCTCCAGGCGGCCCTCGGCCAGCACCAGGATACGGTCGGCCATGCGCACGCTGGAGAACCGGTGCGAGATCAACACCGCGGTGCGTTGCGCCGACAGTTCCTTGAAACGCTGGAATACCTCGAACTCGGCGCGCGCGTCCAGTGCCGCGGTCGGTTCGTCCAGGATCATGACTTGGGCGTCGCGCATGTAGGCACGGGCGATGGCGATCTTCTGCCATTGTCCGCCCGACAGGTCGACCCCGGTTTTGAAGCGGCGCCCGATCACTTGGTCGTAGCCGCGCGGCAGCGATTCGATCACTTCGTCGGCGAGCGCGCGCCGCGCCGCATCGCGGATCCGCGCCCGGTCGTGCATGGCGTCGATCTGGCCGACGCCGATGTTCTCGCCGGCGGTGAGGTGATAACGGACGAAATCCTGGAACACCACGCCGACGTTGGCGCGCAACTCATCCAGGTCGTACTCGCGCAGGTCGCGGCCGTCGAGCAGGATGCGGCCTTCGTCGGGGTCGTACAGTCGCGCCAGCAGCTTGACCAGGGTGGTCTTGCCGGCGCCGTTCTCGCCGACCAGCGCCAGCACTTCGCCGGCGCGCAGTTCGAAGTTCAGCCCGCGCAGGGCCCAGCGTTCGGCATCGGGATAACGGAAGCCGACGTTCTCGAACGCGAAGCCGTGCCGGATCGGCCGCGGCACCGGCCGCGGCAACGCCGGCGACACGATTTCGGGCTTGATTTCGAAGAACGAGAACAGATCGTCCAGATACAGGGCCTGGCCGGCGACTTGCGAGAAGCCGACCAGCAGTCCTTCCAGCAACTGGCGCAGGCGCAGGAAGCTGCCGGCGAGGAAGGTCAGGTCGCCGATGCTGAAATCGCCGCGCACCGTGCGCCAGGCGATGTAGCCGTAGGCGACGTAGTAGCCCAGCGTACCCAAGGCGGCCAGCAGCGTGCCCCAGAATGCGCGCCGACGGGCCAGGGCGCGGCTGGCGCGGTAGAACTTCTCCGCCAGCGCGCGATAGCGCGCGATCAGGAACCGGTGCAGGTTGAAGATCTTCACTTCCTTCGCCGTCTCGACGCTGGCGCCCATCTGGCGCACGTACTCGAGCTGGCGGCGCTCCGGGGTCCAGGCGTAATTGAGCGAATAGCTCAGCGCGTTGAAATGGGCTTCGCCGACGAAGGCCGGCACCAGGGCGATGGCGAGCAGGGCGATCAGCCAAGGCGCATACACCAGCAGACCGATCGCGAACGCGACCACGGTGATGCTGTCCTGCACCTGGCCGAACAACTGGCTCATCAGGTTCATCCGGCCCATGGTCTGGCGGCGGGCGCGATCGAGCTTGTCCTGCAGTTCGGGGTCTTCGAAATCCTCCAGATCCAAGGTCGCCGCGTGCTCCATCAGGCGCACGCTGGTGGCGTTGGTGAACAGTTCCGACAGCAGCGCGTCGCCATAGCTGACCAGGCGGCCGAGCAGGTCGGAGGCGACCGCGAGCCCGAACTCCAGCGCCAGCAACGCGAGCAAGGTGTCGAGCTGGCCGCCGTGCCAGGCGGCGGCCAGCGAATCCACGTCCGGCCCCGCCGCGACCAGGCGCACGGCTTCGTCGATGATCAGCTTGCCGACGTACAGCGTGGCGATCGGCAGCAAGGCCCGTATCAGCCGCAGGCTCAGCGTCATCAGGGTCAGGCCCGGACTGGTGCTCCAGATCTGGCGCAGGAACGGCGGCAAGTTGCGCAGGGCGTCGAAACGTTCGCGCAGGCTGGGCTTGCCGTCGCCGGAACGGGGCGGAACGCGGGATTCGCTGGCGGCTGAATTCATGTCGCGATTGTGCCGCGAACGGCGGACGCTCGCGTGCACGCGCGGGGAAGGGCGGGTCGATGCGGCGAACAGTGAGCGCGCGCACGTCCCGCCGCCGGGGCGTGCTGCACTGCGGCTACCCTTGTCCGGACACAGCGGCTAACGTGGGCCGGTCGCGCCCAGGCTGGCGCAAGTGCACCGGCGCGGACTCCGGCGAGTTCCGCCCGCGCCACGACGACAGGGAGTGTCCGCATGCCGATCCGCCCGCTGCTGCCCAGTCCGGTCCTTTTCGACGTGGAACGCCGATTGCGGTCGTCGCCCATCGATGGCGCGACGGGCCTGACGGGTCTTCTGCTTTAAGCCGCTTCGTCCTTTCGTCGCGCGTGCGCAGCCCGCGCGCGGCGTGCGTCGTCTCCGGCCCGGCCGGACAGGCTGTGCAAGCCTCGCTACCTCAACGAAAGATCCACCATCCGAAAAGGAGAGTTCGAATGAAGATCAAGCTGTTCGCCGTGGCCGTGGCCGCGTTCGGTTTCGCCTTCGGCGCCACCGCGTCCTCGCGCGACATCATCGTCTGCGCCGGCGGCGTGTACTGCGACCAGGAAGTCCGTCAGCCCTGCCTGGACGGCGGCGGCAGCCCGTCGATGTGCGATGTGTTCTGGCGCTCCTGCGTGCTCGACGCTTGCCCGCAGTAAGCCGCACCGCGGCCCGCCTCCGTGAGGGGGCGGGCCGTCGCGCCGGCGGCTTACAGCGTCGCGGCGAGCTGGTAGATCGGCAGGTACGGCGCGACCAGCGCCGCCGCCAGTCCGGCGAGCCAGGCGCCGATGCCGAACAGGCAGGCCGCCAGGTCGCGCCGCCGCGGGGCTCAGGACCCAGACCGCAGCGGTCAGCAGCGGCAGCAGGCACAGGGCCCAGGGGCCATCTAGCAGCCGGGTCGGCCAGGGCAGGCCGGCGCCGAGGGACGCGTGGACCGGTGCGAACTGCGGCGCCGCCGACAGCGCAAACAGCCCGCACAGCAGGCGAACCAGCGCGCCCAGTGCCGCCACGGGATTGAACGGCGCAGCGGGCGGAGCAGGGGACGGGGACACGGGCGACCTGCCGGCACGGGCTGCCCCGGCGTCGGGCAGACGCGGAACTGGTTACCGAGGAACTGGCTGTCTAGAAGCGGGCCGTCGAGAAGCGGGCCGTCGAAAAGCGAACCGTCGAGAAGCGGGGCCATTGGCCGAACCGGGCCGCTGCACGGGGCCGCGGGCCCGGGCCGGCCGGGGCAGGTAGAATAATCGCCCCACCGCCAGCCTTACGCCCGCCGTGACCGCTTCTTCGTCCTCCTCCGCTCCCGCCGTTTCGGGCCCGGTCGTCGTCCGCCAGGACGACCTGATCCAGTCCGTCGCCGACGCCCTGCAGTACATCAGCTACTACCACCCGGTCGACTACATCAAGAACCTCGCCGCCGCCTACGAGCGCGAGGAATCGCCCGCGGCCAAGGACGCGATCGCGCAGATCCTGATCAACTCGCGCATGTGCGCCGAAGGCCACCGGCCGATCTGCCAGGACACCGGCATCGTCACCGTGTTCCTGGAAATCGGCATGGACGTGCGTTGGGACGGGGCGACGATGGGCGTGGAGGACATGGTCAACGAAGGCGTGCGCCGCGCCTACAACCATCCCGACAACAAGCTGCGCGCCAGCGTGCTGGCCGATCCGGCCGGCAAGCGCAGCAACACCCGCGACAACACGCCGGCGGTGGTCAACGTCAAGGTCGTGCCCGGCAACACCGTGGACGTGATCGTCGCCGCCAAGGGCGGCGGCTCGGAGGCCAAGTCCAAGTTCGCCATGCTCAACCCGTCCGATTCCATCGTCGATTGGGTGCTCAAGACCGTGCCCACCATGGGCGCGGGCTGGTGCCCGCCGGGCATGCTCGGCATCGGCATCGGCGGCACCGCCGAGAAGGCGATGCTGCTGGCCAAGGAATCGCTGATGGAGCCGATCGACATCACCGACCTGCAGGCGCGCGGGCCGAGCAATCGCGCCGAAGAGCTGCGCCTGGAGCTGTACGAGAAGGTCAATGCGCTCGGCATCGGCGCACAGGGCCTGGGCGGCCTGACCACGGTGCTCGACATCAAGGTCAAGGACTATCCGACCCACGCCGCCAACCTGCCGGTGGCGATGATCCCGAACTGCGCCGCGACCCGCCATGCCCACTTCACCCTCGACGGCAGCGGTCCGGTCATGCTCGACCCGCCGTCGCTGGAGGACTGGCCGGAACTGACCTACGACTCGTCCAAGGGCCGTCGCGTCGATCTCGACACGGTCACCGCCGAAGACGTGGCCAACTGGAAGCCGGGCGAAGTGCTGCTGCTCAACGGCAAGCTGCTGACCGGCCGCGATGCCGCGCACAAGCGCATGGTCGACATGCTCAACAAGGGCGAGCCGCTGCCGGTCGACTTCAAGGGCCGCTTCATCTACTACGTCGGCCCGGTCGATCCGGTTCGCGACGAGGTCGTCGGCCCGGCCGGCCCGACCACCGCCACGCGCATGGACAAGTTCACCGAACAGGTGCTGGCGCAGACCGGCCTGCTCGGCATGGTCGGCAAGGCCGAGCGCGGCCCGGCCGCGATCGAGGCGATCCAGAAGCACAAGTCGGTCTATCTGATGGCGGTCGGCGGCGCGGCCTATCTGGTGTCGAAGGCGATCAAGGCCTCGCGCGTGGTCGGTTTCGCCGACCTGGGCATGGAAGCGATCTACGAATTCACCGTGCAGGACATGCCGGTGACGGTCGCGGTCGACAGCGCCGGCGAGTCGGTGCACAAGACCGGGCCGAAGGAATGGCAGGCGCGGATTTCGGGCGGAATGCTCGGCAAGATTCCGGTGGTGGTCGAATCGGCCTGATCGGCCGCCGCATCCGCCTGCGAAAACGCCCGGCCTCGCGCCGGGCGTTTTCGCATTGGCGATGCCACTCGCCTCTGTAGGAACGGCGCGAGACGCGACAACCGAAGCGGTGCAATACCGCGCCTTTTACGAAGCCGTGTCGCGCGTCGAAACCGGCGGTCCCGGCGTCGGTGGCGGCGCTTGCGTACATCGCTCCGGTTGTCGCGGCTTACGCCGCTCCTACGGAAAAGCGGCGCGGCTCAGTACCACTCCAGCAAGGAGATGCCCAGGCCGACGTAAGTGGCGCGATGGTTGTAATCGATCATGCTCTCCCCGTAGCCGTCGAAGATCTGCAGATGGCCGCGCAGCTGGTTGTGGATCGGGAAGCCCCAGTCGAACTGCAGCGCCCCGTGCGAACGGTCGCCGCCGCGCAGCGAATGCCGCGCCATCAGCGAGAACTCGTGGCCGCCGCGGGTATGGACGATGGTCAGGTCGCCGCGGCCGATGTAGTCCTCGATATCCGGATTGTCGTCGTCGTTGCCGTCCGACAAACGCCACCACGGTCGCGCCACGACCGCCCAGTTGTCGCGGTCCCAGCCGATCTGGCCGATCACCCGGTTCCAACTGCGCGAGAACGGATCGGCGCGGCCGTTGGACTGGTGGTTGATGCCGATCCCGGCCATGCGCCCGTTCCAACCGCCGATGCGGTAGTTGTTGCGGAACACCAGCATCACTTCGGGTTCGTAATTGGTTTCGCGGAACGGGCGCGAATCCTCGCCGTTGTAGACCTGCCAGCGCGAGGACTGGGTGTAGCCCATCCAGATGTCGCCGTTGTCGCCGAACAGGTTTTCCACCGCCTTGGTCTTGAAGCTGATCTGGAACTTGGCCTCGACGTCCTTGAGCGATTGCGGCTGGGTCACCGTGTTGCGCGGGTTGGGCGAATGCGGCAGCACGTTGGGCTTGTTGCTCCAGAACGCCGGCAGCAGATACACCGGCTTGTAGGCGCGGAAGTTGAACACGCCGAGCTTGGAGTCCTTGGCCAGTTCCCAGCGGCTGTCGAGCAGGCCGCCCTTGCCGGCGTTGGCGATCGCGCTGTCGAGCGCTTCTTCGTGACTGAACAGGTCGTTGGCGCCGACCGCGCGCTTGGCCCGCTCGCCCAGGCCGGGCTTGGGCGCGCCTTCGAGCTGGTCGCCGAGTTCCAGGTTGCGCTGGATCGCCTTGGCTTCCTTGGCGGCGATATCGGCCTGGCGCACGCCGGCCGCGCTGCGGCCCAGCGCGCTGTCGTAGCAGCTCAGGCGATCGGCGTCGTTGGCGATCGCCAGACAGGCTTCGGGCGTCGCCGGTTGCGGCTTGGCCTCCTGCGCGCCGGCCGCGATGGGGGCGATGGCCAGGAGCAGACAGGGCAGCGATCGGGTTCGGGACAGAGCAGAGGTCATGGCGTCGGGTCGGCGTACGGCAAACCGCTGCAGTCTTGCATCGGCGTGCGAACGAGGCGTGAACCGGCCGCGTCGCCGCGGCCGGTCGGTTCAGCAGAACCGGCGAAGGGCCGGTACCGGCAGGGCGCCGTTCAGAAGAACCAGGCCAGGGCGAACAGGCCGACCATGGCGAAGGCCAGGCCGAACTTGAGCACGGTGCCGACGATGATGCCGACCCAGGTGCCGATCCCGACCTGGGTGGCCTTGGACAGTTCGCGGGTGTGGATCAGCTCACCGATCAGGGCGCCGACGAAGGGGCCGACGAAGACCCCGACCAGACCGAAGGCGAGACCGGCGAAGGTGCCGATCACCGAGCCGATCAAGGCCAGCTTGCTGGCGCCGACCCGCTTGGCTCCCATCGCCGTGGCGAGGAAGTCGATCCCCAGGGACAGCGCGGTCAGCAGGCCCAGGACGACCAGGGTGACCCAGCCGACTTTCTCGAAATCCGAGGCCCAGGCGGCCAGGGCCATGCCGACGAAGACCAGGGGCAGGCCGGGCAGGGCCGGGAGCACCGTGCCGACGATTCCGATCACCACCAGGACGGCGGCCAATATGTAATAAAGTGTCTGCAAATCCATGCTTATTCCCTGTCCGGACGGGGTGTCCGGCCGGTTTGCATTTTCACCGATGTCGGGGTACGTTGCGGTCGCTGCGTTTGCCAAGGGTCACCGTGAATCGTGGCCCGATGCGGTTGATCCGTCGATCCGCTACATCGTTGCACCTCGCTTCCTCCTTGCAACCAGCACGCGAGTCCAGTCGCGTTAACAACACCACGTTTCAAGGAGAGAGTAGCGATGTCCGCGAAAGAAACCGGGACCGTCAAGTGGTTCAATGACGCCAAGGGGTTTGGCTTCATCAGCCGTGAAAACGGCGAGGACGTGTTCGTGCACTTCCGCGCGATCCAGGTCCAGGGCTTCAAGAGCCTGAAGGAAGGCCAGAAGGTCAGCTTCAACGTCGTCCAGGGCCAGAAAGGCCTGCAGGCCGACGCGGTCGAGCCGATCTGACGCACCCCCTAAGATCCGTCGCGACGCCGCAGGCGACGCGATCGCATCGGAAAGACCCGGCCCCGGCCGGGTTTTTCTTGTTTTGAAGTTCGATAAACATCACAAAATCGCCGATTGCTTGCGCGATCGTCACGCGAATGTTTCAAAGCGTGCGCGCGATCGGTGTAGTTCCGTTTGAAACCAAGACGGTCGTCGCGCTTGAATCGATCCAAGCCCGCAGCGCGATCGCAGGGTAAACCCGCTGGCGACCCGCCCGGATTCCCTCTTTCGATGGCCCGATGGCGTGCATGCATGCCGCCTGCGTGGGCGGCGCGGCTGAATCCGGCCGGGCTGTGGACGCAGGACGGGCGGCTCGACCGAACGGCATGGGCGGTCCGGACGAGCCGGGGGCGCGAAGCCCCCGACCCGCCGACCGCCGCCTCATCGACGGCCGGCGCCTCCGTGCCGGATCGCACGCATCCGATATCTCGCCTTGTTGCGTGCGTCGCGGCCCTCCTGGCCGCGCCGAGCCCGGTCGACGGCGCGGCGGCCTCGTCTTCCGCCGCGCCCTCCGCCTCCTTGCCGTTCGCTGCGACTTCCTGCCGCCGGGCCCGATGGTTGCAACGCATCGGTGCGGGCAATGGGGTCGACGGCCTTGGCAGGAATCGGGAATCGGGGACGGGCGAAGCCTCGGACTTTGAGCCTGGAGTTCGACTCAGGAGGCGGGGAGGCGGACAGGAGCCTATGACCTGGACGGGCAGGCCGATGCGCGCTGCGCAGCAGGAGACTCGGCGATTCCGGCCCCTGCGCGAGCCGCGGCGCGGAAGACCTGCCGACGTCCGTATGCCGAAGCGCATCCCCGGCCAATGGCCAACGTCGCCGCCTATCGCCTCCTTTGAAACAACGGGGGCAGGGGGATTTGCGCTTTGCTTCCGATCCGGCCGCCGACGCGCGAACGCGCCGGCGGCGGCGGGCTCAGTTCTGGTACGGCGTGTTCTCGGCGAAATACTCGTGGTTGTCGGCGTTATCGAGCGCCGCATTGGGGTTGGTGGCGGCCAGGTTCTGCGCCGCTCCCTGCCCGTAAGCGTGATCATCGGTGCCGGCGACGACGGTGAAGTGACTCATTTCGTGGATCAGGGTGCCGGCCTTGGAATCGGTGCCGGTCTGCGGCGCATTCCAGAACGCGTTGCAGACGTAGATCTGATACGGCTGATTGGGATACACGTACGCGTAGGCGCTGCTGCTGCAACCGCAGTTGATGGTGATCTGGCCGCTGTTCTGGTCCATCGCCTGATCGATGGCGACGAAGTGTTGGCGCGCGGTGGCGTAGCGACTGTCGGCGTAGGCGCCGAACCAGCTGGTGTAGCGTGGGCCGACCGAGCCGCCGTTGAGGTAGCCCTTGGCGTTCTCGGAGTAGCCGCGCGCCGACACCACCGCCTGCCCGGCGGCGCTGATGCGCGAGGTGGTGCAGCCGACGTAGTTGACGCCGTTGACCACCGCGGTCGGCCCGATCGGCTTCTTCGCCGCCGCCGCGATCTTGCTGCCGCCGAGCTGGTCCAGGCCGTCCACCCACAGGCTCAGCGGCACGCTCTGCGCGCTCATCGGCAGGCCGTTGTTCTGCCGCAGCATGGCGCGGTCGGACGTCGAGGCATGCTGCAGCGGCGCATTGAAACGCACCACGTACTGGCCGGTGCGCGAGAGGTCGTAGCCGGCCGACAGGTCGATGGTGCGGCGATAGGTTTCGCCCGGTTGCAGGATCGCGAAATCCTCCGCGCTCGGCAGGCCGCGCTTGACCAGCGCGCCCTCGTAGGCGACCGGTTTGCCGGCATAGCTGATGTCGAACAGGCGCGCGTCGAACTCGTCCGAAGGCAACTGCCACTTCGGCAGGCGCACCGCCTTGCGGCCGGTGTTGGTGATGCTGATTTCGACCGCGCCCAGGAAATCGTCGGCGGCGCCGTTCACCGCGACCAGGCCCACGCGCAGCGGATTGTTCTGGGCCGCGCCCGGGGCGGCGACGGCGGCGGCGATGGCGCCGGTGAGGACGGCGCCGGCGGACACCACGGGCAGGAAGCGAAGTTTCATTGCACGATCTCCTGAGCTTGCGTTGGCTGGTATCGACTTGGGCTCGCCGCGCGGACGCGAGCGACGGCCTGCGTCCGCAGTGCGGACGCGAACGACCGTAGCGCAACGCGGCGGTCATGGAGACAGCGATAGGTGCGCCAGTTCCGCGCGCAATCGTGACGCGGGTCGGGAACGCGACGCGCGGCGTCGGCGGCGCGGACGGCGCGCAAAAAAACGGCCCGCGATGCGGGCCGTTTTTCGCTTCGTTTCGTTACTTTGTTACATCGCCGCCGAGCGCGGCGATGTCGGCACGGCTCAGCGAATGTAGGCGCGGCCGTTGGCGACGCGGACGTAGGTGTTCTCGCGGATTCCGCCGATGTCCTTCTGTGTGACCACGACGGTGCGGCCGTCGTTCATGCGCACATAGAGGTTGTAGCTCGGCGCGCCGACCCGGTTCTGGATCGCGTTGCCGGCCATCGCGCCGGCGACCGCGCCGGCCACGGTGGCGGTGTTCTTGCGGCCCTTGCTGTCGGTGTGGTCGTCGGCGATCTCGCGGCCGGCGACGGCGCCGACCAGGCCGCCCAGCACGGCGCCGGTGGCGCGCGGGGCGGTACTGGCGGGGCTGATCTGTTCGATCCGGGTGACGACGCCGCAGTCGTAGCAGTTGTTCTGGTTGTAGCTCGGCTGCGAGGGCGGCGGATAGCTGTTGTAGCCGCCGCCACTGTAGCCCGGCGAGGTCGCGCAGCCGGCGAGCGCCAAGGTGGCCGTCGCGGCCAGGCCCAGCAGTCGGAATTGATTGGTGTTCATTCGAGGCTCCTGCGCTAGAGGCATGTGGCGGGCATCGCCACGCGCCTGCCACGCTATCCAGCCCTGCGTGAACACGTGTTCAATTTCGCCACCCGTTCGTGCACCGCGCGCGGCTGCGTTCAGCTCGCGGCGGGGAAGGCGACGAATGCGGTGGGGCGATCGCGGCGCCGGCGTCGCGCGACGCCGGCGCCGTGCCGCGGGCTCAGCCGCGGAAATCCTGGTGGCAGGCCTTGCAGGCTTCGCCGATCTGCTCCGACACGGCGCTGACGCCGGCGCAGTTGAGCGGCGGGCTGGCCAGCGCGCCGTCGAGCGCCGCACGCATCTTGCTGGCGTGCTGGCCGAAGCGTTGGTCGTCCTTGAGGTCGGGGAAGGCCGGCTCGAGATCGTCGGCCATGGTCCGCAGCGCCTTCATGTGCGGCAGGGTGTCGGTGGCGGCGCAGCGGTTCTGCTCGACCTTGCTCTTGAGCTGTCCCAGATGCCATTGCTGCACGTGCATGACGCTGTCGGGGAAATGATCCTTGCGCTGTTCGAGCGCGCGCACCGCCATGACCGTGGCGACCACGCCGCCGATCAGGCCGATCAGGAACAAGAACAGATATTTCGAACCATTGCCTTTGCGCTTGGGTGCTGCATCTGTGGGCTGGGTATTGCTCATTGCCTGGCCTCCGTCCAATTGCCCGCGAACATAGCATGGGGGCGTGTGAGGCCGGAGTCGGCGCGGGGACGGGCCCGCGATCGGTCGATCCGGCCGGCCGGACGGTATGTGCCACGGCCCCGGCAACGCTGCGCCCGCCATCCGCAGCATTCCCTCGCCGGCGCCGATCGCAGGGCGCCGGCGAACTACAATGCGCGGATGAATGCAGCCATTTCCGAACCCCCTGCCGACGCCGTCTGGCAGGAACGCTTCGCCGGCGTCGACCGGCTCTACGGCCGCGGCACGGTCGCGCGCCTGCGGCGCTGCCGGGTTGCGGTGGTCGGCATGGGCGGGGTCGGGTCCTGGGCGGTGGAGGCGCTGGCGCGGACCGGCGTCGGCCACCTGACCCTGATCGATGCCGACGACCTGTGCGTGTCCAACACCAACCGCCAGTTGCCGGCCCTGGAGGGCCAGTACGGCCGGGCCAAGGTCGAGGCCATGGCCGAGCGCTGCCGCGCGATCAGCCCGGCGATGGAGGTCGAGGCGGTGCAGAGCTTCCTGACCCCGGCCAACCTCGACGAACTGCTCGACCGCGGCTTCGACCTGGTACTGGACGCCTGCGACAGTTTCCGCAGCAAGGTCGAGCTGATCGCCTGGTGCCGGCGGCGCAAGCTGCCGGTGATCGCGGTCGGCTCGGCCGGCGGCCGCACCGACCCGACCCTGGTGCGGGTGCGCGACCTCTCGCGCACCGAGCACGACGCGATGCTGGCGCTGATCCGCAAGAAGCTGCGCGGCGAATTCAATTTCCCCAAGAACCCGGACCGCTACTTCGGCGTATCGGCGATCTATTCGCTGGAGAACGTGAAGTACCCGCAGCCCGACGGCACGGTCTGCGGCCTGCGGCCCAAGCTCGACGGCGATGCCGCGCTCAAGCTCGATTGCGGCGCCGGCCTCGGCGCGGCCACGCACATCACCGGGGTGTTCGCGTTCGCGGCGGTGGGGCGGGCGCTGGAGTTGCTGCTGAAGAAGCAGGCGTGAGCGAAGAGGCGTTGAGCGGGCAGGGCGATGTGTTCCGCTCGCTCCTTGCGCCCCACGTCCGCCCCTGCCTCCTAAGCGGCTAGCTCAAGCCGAACAGCCGCGCCGCGTTGGCGCTGGTCGCCTCGGCGATGCGTTCCGGGGTCTCGCCGCGCAGTTCGGCCACGGTCGCGCAGATCGTCGCCAGCCGCGCCGGCTCGTTGCGCTGACCGCGGATCCCGGAGTCGGGTTGGTCCGGGGCGTCGGTTTCCAACAGCAATTGCTCCAGCGGCATGCCGGCGACGATCCGGCGCAGGCGCTTGGCGCGATCGTAGGTCAACGGCCCGCCGAGGCCGAGCAGGAAACCGAGTTTCCACAACTGCGCGGCTTGTTCTTCGCTGCCGGAATAGCTGTGGACCACGCCGCGCAGGCCGCCGACGCGGCGGATCGCGGCGATCGTCGCGTCGACCGAATGCCGCGCATGCACGATCACCGGCAGGCCGTATTCGCGCGCCAGGGCCAGTTGGCCGTCGAAGTAAAACGCCTGCCGCTCGCGGTCCAGCCCTTCGACGAAGAAATCCAGGCCGCATTCGCCGACCGCACAGGGGCGCTCGCGCTCGATCCAGTCGCGCAGTTCGCGCAAATGCTCGGGGCGGTGCGCGTCCAGGTACATCGGGTGCAGGCCGTAGGCCGGATGCAGTCCGGGCGCGGCGGCGCAGACATCGCGCAGCTTGGGCCAACTGCCGGCGTCGACCGCGGGCACCACCTGGCGGGTCACTCCGGCGGCCGCGGCACGTGCGATCACCGCCTCGCGGTCGCGGTCGAATTCGGCCGCGTCGAGGTGGCAGTGGCTGTCGGTCAGGCTCACGTTCAGCGCGTGCCGGGCGCCGGCGGCTCCAGCGGCGGCTGCGGGCTCTTGCGGTTCTTCCAGTTGGCCAGCAGCAAGGTGCCCAGGCCGAGCAGCAGTTCGTCGGCGAAGGGCACGAAGTCCGGGACTACCACGTCCAGCGCGAACAGCGCGGCGGTGACCATGAACAGCCGCGGATAACTCAGGCGGCCGAGGAAGCCCATCAGGGGAGCGAGCAGCGGATTGGTCATGGCGGCGGTCGGATAGGGCGTCGATAGGGTGTGACGGCGTTCGCGAACACGCTAGCACGCGTGCGCAGCGGGGTTCATGCCGGGGACAGACTGGCGAAAATCAATAGGCACCGGTTCAGCTTTCCGGTGGTGGAATTAGCACACACATAACGCGCGGCCCGCCATGCCCCGGCGGTCCGCACCCACCCACGCTGTACCTCAGGTCCCCCGCTGGAGGCTCCAAATGAACAAGAACATGATTGCTGTCGCGATCGCGTCGCTGCTGGTCGGCGGCGTCGCCGTCGCAGCCTTCCAGAGCTTCCGCGGCCCGGCCGTCGCCGACGCCGCGCTGACTCCGGCTCCGGCCGGCCAGTTGCAGCCGGGCAACGGCGCCGGTGGCGACATCGCCGCCAGCGGCGCGATCGACGCCACGCCGCAGGTCGAATACGCCGACGTGGTCAAGGTCGACCCGATCAATCAGAAGGAAAAGCTGTACGCGACCGTGATCGGCACCGATCCGGTGCGCGAGACCAATACCGTCTCGACCCCGCGCGAAGTCTGCGAGGACGTGGTCGTGCAGGAGCGCCTGCCCGAGCGCGACGGCAACGTCGGCGGCACGGTGGCTGGCGCGGTCATCGGCGGCCTGCTCGGCAACCAGGTCGGCGGCGGCAACGGCAAGAAGGCCGCGACCGCGGCCGGCGCGGTGGCCGGCGGCTTCATCGGCAACCGCGTCGACCGCAACCATGTCGGCGGCCGCGTGGTGAACCGCACCGAGCGCCAGTGCCATACCGTGTCCGATACCTCGCAGTCCTCGCGCGTGGTGGCTTACAACGTGACCTTCCGCAACCCGGACGGCACCACCGGCACCATGCGCACCGAGAGCAAGCCGGGCAGCCGCATCGCCCTGGGCAGCGAAGACAAGGTGGTCGGCTACAACGTGACCTACCGCTATCAGGGGCAGGAGCAGACCATCCGCATGGACGAGCGCCCGACCCAGCGTCTGCCGGTCATCAACGGCGAGGTCGTGACCCAGACCGCTTCGGCGTCGGCGACCAACCGCGGCTGATCCGCGCCAGCGCGATACCCGCAACGGGGCCGGCCAGTCCGGCCCCGTTTTTTTTGCCCCGGCGTTGCCCGCCGGCTGCGCGCTTCGCGCGGATGCGATCGCGCGGGCCGGATGCGCCGGCGCGCGGCAGGAGGGACACGCACGCAAGCCTGACCGGCGAGCGCATCCGAGTGGCTCGAAACGGGGCTCGGCGGGCGATCCGCGATAAACCCGCCCGTTATCCCCAGGCCCCGCGCAAGAATTCCCCGCATACCGCGCAGTGCGGGTTCTTCAGGGGTTTTTGACCTTACCCGCGCTGCGAGGGGCCATTACAATGGCCGTCTTTCTGTCCATACAGGTCTCCTGAGCGCGCCATGGCCCTGCATCCTTACGATCTCTACGACGTCCGTTCCTTGCTCAGCGAAGAGGAGCGCGCCGTACAGGACACCGTGGCCCGCTTCACCGACGAACGCGTGATTCCGATCATCGGCGATGCCTTCGACCAGGGGCGCTTCCCGAAGGAACTGGTGCCGGAAATCGCCGAACTCGGCCTGCTCGGTTCCTCGCTGCCGGAACAATACGGCTGCGCCGGCCTCAACGCGGTCAGCTACGGCCTGATCTGCCAGGAACTGGAGCGTGGCGACAGCGGCATCCGCAGCTTCGTCAGCGTGCAGTCCTCGCTGTGCATGTACCCGATCTACGCCTACGGCACCGAAGAGCAGCGCCAGCGCTGGCTGCCGGGCATGGCCAAGGGCCAGATCATCGGCTGCTTCGGCCTGACCGAGCCGCACGGCGGTTCCGACCCGGCCAACATGAAGACCAACGCCAAGCGCGACGGCGGCGACTGGATCCTCAACGGCTCCAAGATGTGGATCACCAACGGCAACCTGGCCGACATCGCCATCGTCTGGGCGCAGACCGAGGACGGCATCCAGGGCTTCGTGGTCGAGAAGGGCATGCCCGGTTTCGCCGCGCAGGAAATCAAGCACAAGATGAGCCTGCGCGCGTCGGTGACCTCGTCGCTGTTCTTCGACAACGTGCGCGTGCCGGAGGCCAACCGCCTGCCGAACGTGAAGGGCCTCAAGGGCCCGCTGGGTTGCTTGACCCAGGCCCGCTACGGCATCACCTGGGGCCCGATCGGCGCCGCCATCGCCTGCCTGGACGAGGCGCTGAACTACTCCAAGGAGCGCATCCTGTTCGACCGTCCGGTCGCGGCGACCCAGTCGGCGCAGATCAAGATGGCCGAGATGGCGCGCCGCATCACCCTGGCGCAGCTGCTGGTGGTGCAGCTCGGCCGGCTCAAGGACGCCGGCAGCATGCAGCCGACCCAGGTGAGCCTGGCGAAGTGGAACAACTGCCGCATGGCGATCGACATCGCGCGCGAATGCCGCGATCTGCTCGGCGGCGCCGGCATCACCACCGAGCACGCCGCGATCCGTCATGCGCTGAACCTGGAGTCGGTGATCACGTACGAAGGCACCGAGACCGTGCACCAGCTGGTGGTCGGCCGCGAACTGACCGGCATCAACGCGTTCTGAAGCTTCGCTCCCGCGCGTGCGGGAGCCGCTGATTCCTTCTCCCGCTCGCGGGAGAAGAGGGCCCGAAGGGCCGGATGAGGGCGCGCGGGAGCAGTACGTCGCTTGCGTCGCCTCGCCGGCCTTCACCCCAGGCCTTCTCCCACACGCGGGAGGGGCTTTCGCCGGAGACGAGGGGATTATCGATGCGTAGGAGAAGGCGCCTGTGATGACGATTCCCGACATCGAACTGGAAACGCCGCGGCTGATCCTGCGCCCGCCGCGCCTGGACGATTTCGACGCTTGGGCCGGCTTCATGGACGCCGGCGACTATCTGCGCTACATCGGCGGGCCGCAGCCGCGGCCGACGGCCTGGCGCGGGCTGATGTCGGTGATCGGTTCCTGGGCCGCGCTGGGCTACGGTTTCTTCTCAGTTTACGAAAAATCCTCCGGGCGCTGGGTCGGCCGGCTCGGCCCGTGGCAGCCGGAAGGTTGGCCGGGCACCGAAGTGGGTTGGGGCATCGTCGAAAGCGCAGGCGGCAAGGGCTACGCCAGCGAAGGCGCCGCGGCGACCATCGACTGGGCCTTCGACCACCTGGGCTGGAGCGAGGTGATCCACACCATCGACGCCGACAACGCGCCGTCCAAGGGCGTGGCGCGCAAGCTCGGTTCGCGCTATCTGCGCCAGGATCGGCTGCCCGAGCCGTTCCACGAAAAAGAAGTCGAAGTCTGGGGCCAGACCCGAGAAGAGTGGCGCGCGCGCCGCAACGGGGCTTCGGCATGATCACCGTCCACGGTTTTTCGCCGTCGGGCAATTGCCACAAGCTGCGGCTGTTGCTGGAGCAGCTCGGCGAGCCCTATCGCTGGATCGAGGTCGACAGCAGCCAGGGCCAGACCCGCACGCCGCAGTTCCTCGCCCTCAATCCCAACGGCAAGGTGCCGGTGATCGAACTCGACGACGGGCGCACGCTCAGCGAGTCGAACGCGATCCTGTACTACCTGGCCGAGGGCAGCCGTTTCCTGCCCGCCGACCGCTGGCAGCGCGCGCAGGCCCTGAGCTGGATGAATTTCGAGCAGTACAGCCACGAACCCTATGTCGCGGTGGCGCGCTTCATCGCCGGCTGGACGCCGCTGGATTCGCCGCGCCGGGCCGAACTGCCGGCGCTGCGCGAGCGCGGCCATCGCGCCCTGGCGGTGATGGAGCAGCACCTGCGGACGCACGATTGGTTCAGCGGCGACGACTACGGCATCGCCGACATCGCCCTGTTCGCCTACACCGACGTCGCCGGTCACGGTGGCATCGACCTGCAGGCCTATCCGGCGCTGCGCGCCTGGCTGGCGCGGGTGCGCGCGACCGAACGCTTCGTCGCGCTGCCCGAGCCGGACGCGCAGGCCGCGCAGCGGATCGCGCAAACGGCCTGAGTCCTGGTTTTCCCCGATTCCTCACTGTTGAGCCGGCCCGCGTGCGGGCGGCGGAGTTTCCGATGTCAGCGCAACCGCAGTCTCCGATCTTCCAGGGCGTGCCGAACTTCAACCCGGTGCCGAGCCCGATCCCGGCGCGCATGAAAGGCCTCAACCGGGCCGAAATCTGCGACGTCAACTTCGTCGAGTTCGTGCGCGGCTGGAACGGCCGCGCCGATGCGCGCCCGGCCGCCGATGAGGCCGTCCTCGACGGCAGTGCGCTGGACGCGCGCGGTTTCCGCGAGTTGTTCGAGTCGCAGCTGATCAGCCGTCATCTGGACCTGATGGCGCGGGTGCTGCGGGTGCAGAACAAAGTCTTCTACACCATCGGTTCCAGCGGCCACGAAGGCAATGCGATGGTGGCGCGACTGACCCGCCATACCGATCCGGCGTTCCTGCACTACCGCAGCGGCGGCTTCATGGCCGAACGCTTCCGCAAGTTGCCGGGCATGGACCCGGTGATGGATTCGGCGCTGTCGTTCGCCGCCAGCAAGGACGACCCGGCTTCCGGCGGCCGGCACAAGGTCTGGGGCAGCAAGCCGTTGTGGGTGCTGCCGCAGACTTCGACCATCGCCTCGCACCTGCCCAAGGCGCTGGGCACGGCGGTGGCGATCGAAACCGCGCGCCGGCTCGGCCAGGCGCTGCCGATTCCCGACGACAGCATCGCGATCTGTTCCTTCGGCGACGCCTCGGCCAACCACGCCACCGCCCAGACCGCGTTCAACGCCGCGGCCTGGACCGCCTACCAGAAGCTGCCGGCGCCGGTGCTGTTCGTGTGCGAGGACAACGGCATCGGCATCTCGGTCAAGACCCCGGGCGGCTGGATCGGCAACCGTTTCCGCACCATGGACGGCCTGGACTACTTCGCCGCCGACGGTCTGGACCTGGCGAGCGGCTACGGCGACGTGCAGCGCGCGGTCGAGCATTGCCGCCGCACCCGCCGGCCGACCTTCCTGCACCTGCGCACGACCCGGATCATGGGCCACGCCGGCACCGACTTCGAGATCGAGTGGCGTTCGGTGGAAGAGCTGTGCGCGGTCGAGTCCAGCGATCCGCTGCTGCGCTCGGCGGCGATCGCGCTGGAATCCGGGCTGATGTCCAGGGACGAGGTGCTCGGGCTGTACGAAGCCACCCGCGCCAAGTGCTTCGCCGCAGCCGAAGAGGCCGACCGTCGGCCCAAGCTGGACAGGCTCGACGACGTGATCGCGCCGCTGGCGCCGTATTCGCCCGAGGCGGTCGCTGCGGAAGCCGCGCGCGCCGACTACGCGCAGCGCCGGCTGGAGGTGTTCGGCGGCGAAGCCAAGTTGCCGGAGGCGCAGGCGCCGCGCCATCTGGCGATCCAGATCAACAACGCCCTGCACGACTTGTTCGCCAAGTACCCCGAAACCCTGCTGTTCGGCGAGGACGTGGCGCAGAAGGGCGGCGTCTACACCGTCACCAAGGGCCTGCAGAAGGCGTTCGGCCCGCGCCGGGTGTTCAACACCCTGCTCGACGAGACCATGATCCTGGGCATGGCCCAGGGCTTCGCCAACGTCGGCCTGCTGCCGATCCCGGAAATCCAATACCTGGCGTATTTCCACAACGCCTGCGACCAGATCCGCGGCGAGGCGGCTTCGCTGCAGTTCTTCAGCAACAACCAGTACCGTAACCCGATGGTGGTGCGGATCGCCGGCCTGGGCTATCAGCGCGGTTTCGGCGGCCACTTCCACAACGACAACTCGATCGCCGCGCTGCGCGACATTCCCGGCCTGGTGGTCGGCTGCCCCTCGCGCGGCGACGACGCGGCGACCATGCTGCGCACCCTGACCGCGCTGGCCAAGGTCGACGGCCGGGTGGCGGTGTTCCTGGAGCCGATCGCGCTGTACATGACCAAGGACCTGTACGAGGCCGGCGACGGCCAATGGCTGACTTCGTACCCGGCGCCGGACCAGGCCATGCCGCTGGGCGAAGGCCGGACCTACGGCGAAGGCGAAGACCTGGTGGTCTTCAGCTACGGCAACGGGGTGCCGATGAGCCTGCGCGCGGTGCGCGAGATCGAGAAGAAATACGGCTGGAAGGCCAAGGTCGTCGACCTGCGCTGGCTGGTGCCGCTCAACGACGCCTACATCGCCGAACAGGCGCGCGGCGCCAAGCGCATCGTCGTGGTCGACGAAGGCCGGCGCAGCGCCGGGGTCGGCGAGGGCGTGATCACCGCGCTGGCCGAGGCCGGCCTGGGCGGCGTGCCGATGCAGCGCGTGGTCGGCGTCGACACTTACACGCCGCTGGCGGGCGCGGCCTTCCTGGTGATCCCGGGCGACGAGGACATCGTCGCCGCGGCCGACCGGCTGGCTTGATCTGCGCCATCGCGTCGATGCGGTGCCGGCCCTCGCGGCCGGGCCGCGGCTGCGGCCGCCGGAGCGCCGCGTCAGGGTGCGATCACGGCGCCGGCGGCATAATGGCCGCGGCGACGTAGGGGGAATCGAATGTGCGGTCTGGCGGGCATGTGGCAGGCATCGGCGCGGCGGCCGGAAGACGCGCTGCGGCGCCTGGCGGCGGCGATGGGCGAGGCGCTGGCCCATCGCGGTCCGGACGACGACGGGGTTTGGGCCGATGCGGCCCACGGCATCGCCCTGGCGCACCGGCGCCTGAGCATTCTCGACCTGTCGCCGCTGGGCCATCAGCCGATGGCCTCGGCCGACGGCCGCTACGTGATCGCCTATAACGGCGAGGTCTACAACTTCGCCGAGCTGTGCGAAGAACTGCTCGAGCGCGGCCATGCCTTTCGCGGCCACTCCGACACCGAGGTGCTGCTGGCGGCGGTGGCGGAGTGGGGCGTGGAGGCGGCGATCGCGCGCTGCAACGGCATGTTCGCGATCGCGCTGTGGGACCGCGAACGACGCGAGTTATGGCTGGCCCGCGACCGGGTCGGCAAGAAACCGCTGTACTACGGTTGGGCCGGCGAAACCCTGGTGTTCGGTTCCGAGCTCAAGGCCCTGTGGCGGCACCCGGATTTCGACAACGGCGTCGATCGCGATGCGCTGGCCCTGCTGCTGCGCTACGACTACGTGCCCTCGCCGTATTCGATCCATCGGGACACGTTCAAGCTGATGCCGGGCGCGCTGCTGCGGCTGGACGCGGAAGCGGTGGCGCGCGGCGCGACCGGACACGATCCGCACCGCGACCAGCGACGGTACTGGGATGCGCGCGAACGCATGGCCGCGGCGATCCGCGCCCCGTTCGACGGCGACATCGACGGCGCCGAAGAGCGCCTGGACGAATTGCTGCGCGACGCGGTGGGCCTGCGCATGGTCGCCGACGTGCCGGTCGGCGTGTTCCTGTCCGGCGGCACCGATTCGTCGGTGGTGACCTCGCTGATGCAGACGCTCAGCGCCAAGCCGGTGCGCAGCTTCACCATCGGCTTCCAGGGCTCGCACCACGACGAGGCGCCGCTGGCGCTGGAGGTCGCGCGGCACCTGGGCACCGACCACACCGAGCTTTACGTCAGCGGCGCCGACGCATTGGCGGTGGTGCCGCAATTGCCGGCGATGTTCGATGAGCCCTTCGCCGACGCCTCGCAGGTGCCGACCGCGCTGGTCAGCCGGCTGGCGCGCAGCCAGGTCACCGTGGCCTTGTCCGGCGACGGCGGCGACGAATTGTTCTTCGGCTATACCCGCTACGAGCGTGCGCTGCGCAATCTGCGCTTGCTGCGCCGGGTGCCGGCGCCGTTGCGGCGCTGGCTGGCGGCGAGCGCGCGCGGCCACGGCGAGACCTCGCGCGCCGGCGGCTTCGCCGCGTTCGCGGCCGAAATGGGCGCGCGCGGCATCGGCGACGTCTACCGCAACCGCATCGTGCGCTGGCGCTTCCCGCAGGCGGCGGTGCCGGGCGCGGCGCTGCCGCCGACCCTGTACGACCAGGCCGAGCCGCTGGACGGCCTGGGCACGCCGGGGGATGCGATGATGCTGGCCGATTACGCGGTCTATCTGCCCGACGATCTGCTGTGCAAGGTCGACCGTGCCAGCATGGCGGTGAGCCTGGAAGCGCGTGCGCCGCTGCTCGATACCCGGGTGGCCGAATTCGCCTGGTCGCTGCCCCTGGCCTACAAGCGCGACGGCGGCAGCAAGCGCCTGCTCAAGCGGGTGCTCAAGCGTTATCTGCCCGATGCCATGGTCGACCGCGAAAAGCGCGGCTTCGGCGCGCCGGTCACCCAGTGGCTGCGCGGCGATCTGCGCGGCTGGGCCGAGGAGTTGCTCGATCCTGCACGGCTGCGCCGCGAAGGCTATCTCGACGCCGACCTGGTGCACGGCCTGTGGCGGCAGTTCCAGGCCGGGGAGCGGCGCTGGCATACCCATTTGTGGAACGTGCTGATGTTCCAGGCCTGGCATGCGCACTGGCGTGCGCAGCGCGAAGCGACAACTTCCGCAGCAGCGGCGTAAGCCGCGACCGGGACGCGCAGAGAAACCGGCGCTGTCGCCATCGCCCCCGGCGGCGGCCCGTCGCGAGGGCCCGCGCGTGCGGGCGAATCGGACGCGCAGACCCGGTGGCGCGGGCTTCGGCGCCTGCGATGCTCGCGCCGTTGCAGTGGGGGCGCGGCTTGCGCCGCTCCTGCGGAAACGGCGCCTCAGCGCTCCAGGCCGTCGAGCAGCGGTTGTTCGCTCACCGCCTGGCCGTCGATCGTGGCCGGCTGCGGTTCGCGCTCCAGCGGCAGCACCGCCAGCGCCAGATGCGCGTCGCCGGCGTCGGCGCTGGCCACGACCGTGCCCAACACGGCGTCGCGGCCGCGCACTTCGGCGCCGTCGGCGATCGCCGCGTCGCCGCCGAACAGGACCAGGCCGCGCTTGGCCTTGCCGAGAAAATGGGTGCGGGCGACGATTTCCTGGCCCGGATAGCAGCCCTTCTTGACGCTGAAGGCCTGCAGGCGCTCCAGCGACAGCTGCTGCGGCGTCCAATGCTCGACCTGCGACGCGCTCAGCCGCGGCAGGCCGTGGCGCAGGTCGGCCAGGCTCCAGCGCGCGGCCGCTTCGGTGTCGGCGATGGCCGGCGCGGGCGCCAGCAGCAGGCTGCGGGCCTGGCCTGCGCCGCTGTAGTCCAGTTCCAGTCCGGCGTTCTCATCCCCGGCCAGGGCGGCGCCCTCGGCCTGCGCCGGCCGGCCCCAGCGACCGGCGGCGTGCAGCCCGGCGCGTATGCCGATCGCCACTTTGCTGCGGAAAACGAAGCGCCGCAGCCGCTCCGCCAGCGATTCGGCGTCGGCGTCGGGCAGGACCAGCAGCAGCGTCTGGTCGGACAGGCGCAGCAAAGCGAACAGCGCGATCACCCGGCCCTTGGGGGTCAGCCAACCGTTCCACTGCCACTGGCCGTCGCCGAGCGGCTTCACGTCGTTCATGAACTGCGCCTGGGCGAAAGCCGCGGCATCGCGCCCTTCAAGGGCGATAACGGTGTGGCCGGGCAGGGCGAAGGCCTGTCCGGGCAAGGCTTGCGGGTTGTCAGGCATGGGGGGCGGGAATTAATATTTAACGCTGTGATGATAGGCGAAACCACCCCGGAAGCACGTTCGGACGAGGCGTCCGAGACCCCGGCGACTCCCGTTTCCGATGCGGGAGGCCATTCGCCTTCCGCCAAGGACGCTCCCGAAGAGCAGGCTCCGCAAGGGCTGGCCCGCAAAGAGCACGGTGGTCGCGAGGGTCCCGAACCGACTCGCTACGGCGACTGGGAGAAGAACGGGCGCTGCATCGATTTCTAGTTGATCGGTCCGCGTTCCGCGCTTTTCAAGCACACACCCACACACCGGCGTTTCCAACGCTTCCCGCCACGCGGCGCCGCCGCCCAGCCGAGATAGCCATCCCTCATGGCGAACCGCGAACGACCTTTGTCGCCACACCTGCAGGTTTACCGCTGGCAGGTACAGATGGTGACCTCGATCCTGCACCGCGCGACCGGTGTCATTCTTTCCATCGGCGCTCTGCTGATCGCCTGGGGCCTGCTGGCCCTGGCCGGCGGCCCGGACTCGTGGGCCAAGTTCGTCGCCTGCGCGCGCTCGCCGCTCGGCTTCCTGATCCTGTTCGGCTGGACCTGGGCGCTGTGCTACCACCTGATCAACGGCATCCGCCACCTGGTCCAGGACGCGGGCTACGCCTACAAGATCGAAGCCTTCGTCCGCAACAGCTGGATCAGCGTGATCGGCAGCCTGGTCCTGACCGCGCTGGTCTGGATCGTCGCCATGATGTCGCGAGGTGGCGCATGAGCACTCAGCATTCCAAGCGCCTGCGCAACCCGCTCAAGACCGCGCGCGGCCTGGGCTCGGCGAAGGACGGCACCCATCATTTCGTGGTCCAGCGCGTCACCGCGATCGCGATGATCCCGCTGGTGCTGTACGTGGTCGGCCTGATCGTGTCGTGGATCGGCGCCGATTACGCCGCGGTGCGCGCCTCGGTCGCCCACCCCTGCAACGCGGTGCTGCTGAGCGCGTTCCTGATCGCGATGTTCTGGCACGCCAAGCTCGGCCTGCAGGTGGTCATCGAAGACTACGTCCATACCCCGGGGCTGGCGATCGCATCGCAGCTCGCGGTGGTTTTCGTCTGCGTACTCGCGGCCCTCGCCAGCGTGCTCGCCATCATCCGCATCGCGTTGGGAGCCTGAGCCGTGGCCTCTGCCTACAAGATCCAAGAACACACCTTCGACATGATCGTGGTCGGCGCCGGCGGCGCCGGCCTGCGCGCCACCTTCGGCCTGGCCCAGAAGGGCCTGAAGACCGCCTGCATCACCAAGGTCTTCCCGACCCGTTCGCACACCGTGGCGGCGCAGGGCGGCGTGGCCGCGGCGCTGGCCAACATGGGCGACGACAACTGGCAGTACCACTTCTACGACACCGTCAAGGGCTCCGACTGGCTCGGCGACCAGGACGCGATCGAGTACATGTGCCGCGAAGCGATCCCGGCGATCATCGAACTCGAGCACTACGGCGTGCCGTTCTCGCGCACCGACGACGGCAAGATCTACCAGCGTCCGTTCGGCGGCATGACCACCCAGTTCGGTAAGGGGCCGCCGGCCCAGCGCACCTGCGCCGCCGCCGACCGCACCGGCCACGCCATCCTGCACACCCTGTACCAGCAGTCGCTGGCGCACGACGCGCAGTTCTTCATCGAGTACTTCGCGCTCGACCTGATCATGGACCAGCACGGCGTCTGCCGCGGCGTGCTCGCCCTGGACATGGCCGAGGGCACCCTTCACCTGTTCAAGGCCCAGGGCACCGTCCTGGCCACCGGCGGCTACGGCCGCGCCTACTTCAGCGCCACCTCGGCCCATACCTGCACCGGCGACGGCGGCGGCATGGCCCTGCGCGCCGGCCTGGGCATGCAGGACATGGAATTCGTCCAGTTCCACCCGACCGGCATCTACGGCGCCGGCTGCCTGATCACCGAGGGCGTGCGCGGCGAAGGCGGCATCCTGCGCAACAGCAACGGCGAGCGCTTCATGGAGCGCTACGCGCCGAGCGTGAAGGACCTGGCGCCGCGTGACATGGTCAGCCGTTCGATGACCATCGAGATCCGCGAAGGCCGCGGCGTCGGCGAGCACAAGGACCACATCCTGCTCGACCTGACCCACCTCGGCCCGGACGTCATCCACAAGAAGCTGCCGGGCATCGCCGAATCGGCGCGCATCTTCGCCGGCGTCGACGTCGAGAAGGAGCCGATCCCGGTGCTGCCGACCGTGCACTACAACATGGGCGGCATCCCGACCAACTACCACGGCGAAGTGGTGCAGTTGCGCGACGGCAACCCCGACGCGGTGGTTCCGGGCCTGTACGCGATCGGCGAAGCCGCCTGCGTGTCGGTGCACGGCGCCAACCGGCTGGGCTCGAACTCGCTGCTCGACCTGGTCGTGTTCGGCCGCGCGGTGGCCAACCGCTGCGCCGAGACCATCGTCCCGAACGGCAAGCAGGCGCCGCTCGCCGGCGATGCCTGCGACAGCGCGCTGGCGCGCCTGGACAAACTGCGCAACGCCAACGGCGGCACCCCGACCGCGGTGATCCGCGACAAGATGCAGCGCACCATGCAGGCCGACGCGGCGGTGTTCCGCACCAGCCAGACCCTGGCCGAGGGCGTGGCCAAGATGCGCGAGATCCACGCCTCGTTCGCCGACGTCAAGGTCACCGACCGCTCGCTGGTGTGGAATTCGGACCTGATCGAGACCTTCGAGCTGTCCAACCTGCTCGACCAGGCGCTGGTCACGATCGTGTCGGCCGAGAACCGCAAGGAGTCGCGCGGCGCGCATGCGCACGAGGACTTCCCGGAGCGCGACGACGTCAACTGGCAGAAGCACACGCTGTGCTGGGTGGACGACAAGGGCGAGACCCGGATCGACTACCGTCCCGTCCACATGCAGCCGATGACGGGCGAGGTCGCTTCGATCCCGCCGGCCAAGCGCGTCTACTGATCCGGAGCGAGCACCGTGGCTGAATTTTCCCTACCCAAGAACTCGCAGATCCAGAAGGGCCGCCACTGGGCGTCTCCCGGCGCCAAGCAGCCGCGCACCTTCAAGGTCTACCGCTGGAATCCGGACGACGGCATGAACCCGCGCGTCGACACCTACGAGGTCGACCTGGCCGCGTGCGGCCCGATGGTTCTGGACGCGCTGATCAAGATCAAGAACGAGATCGACCCGACCCTGACCTTCCGTCGCTCCTGCCGCGAGGGCATCTGCGGTTCGTGCGCGATGAACATCGACGGCACCAACACGCTGGCCTGCACCAAGGCGATCAGCGATTGCGGCGGCAACGGCGAGCTGCCGATCTATCCGCTGCCGCACATGGAAGTGGTCAAGGACCTGGTGCCGGACCTGACCCACTTCTATGCCCAGTACGCTTCGATCAAGCCCTGGCTGCGCACCCAGAGCCCGGCGCCGTCGGACCGCGAGCGCCTGCAGTCGCCGGCCGACCGCGAGAAGCTCGACGGCCTGTACGAGTGCATCCTGTGCGCGTGCTGCTCGACCAGCTGCCCGAGCTACTGGTGGAACGGCGACCGCTATCTCGGCCCGGCGATCCTGCTGCAGGCCTACCGCTGGATCATCGATTCGCGCGACGAGGACACCGGTGCGCGCCTGGACGATCTGGAAGATCCGTTCAAGCTGTACCGCTGCCACACCATCATGAACTGCGCCCGCACCTGCCCGAAGGGGCTGAATCCGGCGCGGGCGATCGGCGAGATCAAGAAGCTGATGTTGGCGCGCCGCGTGTGAGGCGCGCCGGGCCGCGGCGGCGTCGAGGCGGCGCCGCGACCGGATACGCAACGACGGCGCCGTTCGGCGCCGTCGTGCTTTGAACGCCTGCCGAAATGCCTGCCACACACGACGGCCGCGCGCCGCGCACGGGGTGAACGATGCAGACCAAAGCGATCTTCCTGCCCGCATTGGCGATGGTCGCGCTGACCTGCGCGGTGTGGGTTCGCCTGTACGTGGTGCGGATCGGCCAGATGCGCCGCGACCGCATCCATCCGCAGGCGGTGGCGACCTCGTCGCAGGCCGCGGCCAAGCTGACCGACAGCGCGGCCGCGGACAACTTCCGCAATCTGTTCGAGCTGCCGGTGCTGTTCTACCTGGCGCTGACGGTGGCGGCGCTGAACGGTCTGGCGAATGCGGCGACGCTGGCGCTGGCCTGGACCTTCGTCGCCCTGCGCGCGCTGCACAGCCTGATCCACTGCGGCTACAACCGGGTCATGCACCGTTTCATCGTCTACGTCGCCGGCGCGTTGACGCTGTGGGCGCTGTGGGTCCACCTCGCCATCGGATTGCTCCGCTCATGAATGACATGATCAATCGTTGCGCCGCGCGGCCGGCGCGCCGTCTCGCGGCCGCTTTGCTGCTGGCCGCCGCGGCGGTCTCGCCGGCGCTGGCGGCAGCGCCCGTCGCCGCCGGCGCCACCGCCGAAGGCGCCGCGACAGACGGACTGGCCGACGCGCGCAGCCTGCTGGAGGCCATCGACTATCCCGCGCTGATGCGGCAGATCTTGCAGTTGACCGCCGACCAGGGTCCGAGCGGCCCGGACGACCAACGCTCGGACGCCGACCGCGAGCTGGTCCGGCGTTGGATCGCGGCGATGCCGATGACGCCGTTCGTCGACGGCGCCGCGGGCCGCCTCGCGGCTGCCAGCACCGCCGCCGAATTGGCGCAGGGGCTGGCGTATTTCCGTAGCGACGCCGGCCGCACCGAGCTGGCCTGCATCCGCGCCGCGCTCGGCACCCCGGGCGTGCCGGACTGCATCCGCGAGCGCGGTGGCGAAGCGCAGTACCGGGCGCATCAGGCCTTCGCCGAGACTCCGATCGAAGACAAGCTCGGCAACGTCATGGCGGACGGCGCTTCGGAAGACGATTTCCGCACCGCGGCGCGTCTGGCGATCGAGAACGACCCGGCCCTGGCCAAGGACGCCGCAGCGCACTGCCAACGCAACCCCGGCGGCCTGTGCCGGGCGCTGGAGCCCGCGCCGGCGACGCCGTGAGCGCAACGAGGACGCCATGAACGACGAAATCGACGCAAGCGAGCGCGAACGACGCGACGAATTGGAACTGCGCCGCCTGCGCTGGCGCTGCCGGCGCGGCATGCGCGAACTGGACCAGTTGTTCGGCCGCTATCTGGACCGCGCATGGCGGCAGGCTTCCGATGCCGAGCGCGGCGTTTTCCTACGGTTGCTGGAAACCGAGGACGATAAGCTCTGGCACTGGTTCATGGGCCACGAGACTTCCAGCGATGCCGAATTGCAGCGACTCGTCGAATCGATCGCAAAGCTGCCGCCCTGAGCGCGGTCTCGCCGCGCTGGCGGCGTCATCGGCGCGCCGGGGCAGGGCGCTGGTCGCCTGGAGCCTGATCGGCTCGGGCGCGCGGCCGGCGGCCGCCGCACAGGCCGGCGCAGCGAGCGAGGAAGGCCTGCTGTGGCGTCCTTCGCGCCTGCTCGCGGCCGGCCTGATCGCCTTGGGTCCCGCCGCCGCCTGGGCCTGCCTCGGCAGCGAACTGGCGCCGCCGCTGGCCTGGCCGCTGTCGGCCGCAGCCCTGGCCTGGGCCGCGCATTCGGCCCGCAGCGAATTGCGCCGTCCGCCGCAGCGCCTGCTGCTGCGCGGCGGCCGCGCCTGGCTCGACGGACGCCCGCTGTCGTCCTGGAGCCTGCACTGGCGCGGCTGGCTGGCGCGCCTGGAGTACCGCGACGACGAGGGGCGCCGCGGCCGCCTGCTGTGGTGGCCCGACACCCTGCCG
Organism: Lysobacter antibioticus HS124; assembly: GCF_000336385.2. Taxonomy (GTDB): domain Bacteria; phylum Pseudomonadota; class Gammaproteobacteria; order Xanthomonadales; family Xanthomonadaceae; genus Lysobacter; species Lysobacter firmicutimachus. The sequence goes on from NZ_HG424481.1 coordinate 100,198, forward strand.
CCCGCGCAGCGGCGTGAACTGCGGCTGGCCGCCGCGGTCTCATTGCCCACGGCTCAGCCGCGATCGGTGGCACCATGAGCCGGGATTGGGGATTGGGGATTGGTAAAAGCGGTGGCGTGCGATCTGCTTCTGAGAATCCCTAATCCCTAATCCCTAATCCCGATCCCGAATCCCGATCCCGATCCCGATCCCGAATCTCCGCTTCCACCAATCCCGAATCCCAAATCCCCGCCCTGATGTTCAAACCCATCTCAGTAGCCATCGGCCTGCGCTATCTGCGCGCCAAGCGCCGCAACGGCTTCATCTCCTTCATCTCGCTGGCGTCGATTGCCGGCATCGCGCTCGGCGTGACCGCGTTGATCACCACCCTGGCGGTGATGAGCGGGTTCCAGCGCGAGATCCGCGACCGCATGCTGCAGATGGCCGCGCACGCCACCGTCAGCGCCTATGGCGAGCCGCTGACCGAGTGGCGGCTGGCGGTCGGCAAGGCCCAGGCCGATCCGCGCGTCGCCGGCGCCGCGCCCTACATCGAGAAGGAAGCGTTGCTGTCGGCGACCCGGCAGCAGCCGGCGATCATCCGCGGCGTCGATCCGGCGCAGGAGCGCAAGGTCTCGGTGCTGGCCGACAAGATGGTCGAGGGCAAGCTCGATTCGCTGACCCCGGGCAGCTTCAACATCGTGCTCGGCAAGGAACTGGCGCTGTGGATGGGCGCGCAGGTCGGCGACAGCGTGGTGGTGATGACCGCCGACGGCCGCAGCACGCCGATGGGGGCGATGCCGCAGCTCAAGCGCTTCACCGTCAGCGGCATCTTCGAGGCCGGCTACAACGAGTTCGACAAGGGCCTGGCGGTGGTCAACATGCACGATATCCAGCGTGTGCTGCGGATGGGCGAGGGCGTGACCGGCGTGCGCCTGCGCCTGCACGACATGGATCAGGCCTGGGACGTCGCCCGCGACCTCTCGGTGAGCCTCGGCGGCCCGTACCGGATCAGCGACTGGAGCAGCGACAACGCCAACATGTTCCGCGCGTTGAAGATGGAGAAGACGGTGATGGCGATCCTGTTGTCGCTGATCATCGCCATGGGCGCGTTCAACCTGGTGTCTTCGCAGGTCATGCTGGTCACTGACAAGCAGGCCGACATCGCGATCCAGCGCACCCTCGGCCTGACCCCGATGAGCGTGATGCGCATCTTCGTCGTCCAGGGCACCCTGATCGGCATCATCGGCACCGTGCTCGGGGTGGTCGGCGGCATCGTCCTGACCCTCAACCTCGAGCACATCCTCAAGGCGATCGAGACGCTGCTCGGCGTGCAGTTGCTGCCGGAGGACGTCTACTACATCACCGGCCTGCCGACCGACCTGCAGACCAGCGACGTGGTGATCATCGCCGGCGTGGCTTTGGCGATGGCCTTCCTGGCCACCCTCTACCCGGCCTGGCGCGCGGCGCGCACCGCGCCGGCGGAGGCCTTGCGCTATGAGTGAGGCGTCGATGCATTCCAATTCCAACGTCGCCGACGTGGTCCTGCAGTGCCAGGGCCTGGCGATGACCTATGCCGAGGGCAAGCTGCGCACGCCGGTGTTCCAGGATCTGGACCTGAGCGTGCGCAAGGGCGAGACCGTGGCCATCCTCGGCGCGTCCGGCGCCGGCAAGAGCACGCTGCTGCATTTGCTCGGCGGCCTCGACACGCCGACCGCGGGCGAGGTCTACGTCGCCGGCGAACGCATGAGCGCGCTGTCCGATCGCGCACGCGGCCTGCTGCGCAATCAGGCCTTGGGCTTCGTCTACCAGTTCCATCACCTGCTGCCGGAGTTCACCGCGCTGGAGAACGTGATGCTGCCGGTGCTGCTCGACGGCCGCAGCCGTTCGGCCACCACCGCGCAGGCCAAGCAGCGCGCGCGCGACCTGCTCGAAGCGGTCGGCCTGGGCCATCGCCTGGACCATAAGCCCGGCGAACTCTCCGGCGGCGAGCGTCAGCGCGCCGCGGTGGCGCGCGCGCTGGTCAACCGGCCGGCCTGCGTGCTCGGCGACGAGCCCACCGGCAATCTCGACGAGAAGACCGCGGCCACGGTGTTCGAGCTGATGCTCGCGCTGAACCGCGATCAGGGCACCAGCCTGGTGTTGGTGACCCACGACCGCCGCCTGGCGCGGCGCCTGGACCGCGTGCTGGAACTGCACGAGGGCAAACTGCGGCAACTGGACGCCGCCGAGGTGTAGCCATGTTCGATGCGGCAAGGACGCCGCCGTTCGGAAAACGCGTAGCGATCGGAGTGTTGGCCGGCATCGGTGCCGGCCTGGCCTTGCCGCGCGTATGCCCGTGGGGTTGGTCGATCGCGTTGGCGGCGTTGGCCGTCGCGCTGTGGTGGCGCCGACCGGGCTGGCGTTGGCCGGCCGCGCTCGCGTTCGGTTTCGCCTGGGCCGGTGTGCATGCGGCCTGGGCGCTGAGCCTGCAACTGCCGCCGGACTGGGAGAAACGCGAAGTCGCGCTGCGTGGCCGCATCGTCGAGTTGCCGCTGCACGAGCCGCGCCGCTCCCGCTTCGATTTCCGCGTCGACGACGATGCCGCCCAGCCGGCGCCGCTGCGCGGCCGCTTGCTGCGCCTGTCGTGGTACGACGAGGACCCTCAGCCGCGCTCGGCCCTGCGCGCGGGCCAGCGTTGGCAGCTGCGGGTACGCCTGCGCGCACCGCGCGGGCTGCGCAACCCGGGCGCGCCGGACGCGGAGCGTTACGCGTTGATGGACCGGCTGAGCGCGACGGGTTATCTGCGTCGGGTGGACGAAGCGCGTCGCCTGAGCGAAGCGAGCGGCTTGCAGGCCTGGCGCGAAACCCTGTCCGACCGCATCGCCGCTGCGGTGCCGACCGGCGGCGCGCGCTTCGTGCGCGCACTCGCGCTGGGCGACACCCGCGGCCTCGACCCGCGCGACTGGAGTGTGCTGCGCGCCAACGGCCTGACCCATTTGATCGCCATTTCCGGCTTCCACGTCGGCCTGGTCGCCGGCGCCGCGGCCTGGTTGGCGCGGGCCCTGTGGTGGCTATGGCCGGGCTGGGGTCGGCGTTGCCCGGCGGCGACGGCGGCGGCGGTCGCGGCGATGCTGGGCGCCGGCGCTTACGCCGCTGCGGTCGGCTTCGCTCTGCCGACCGTGCGCACCTGGCTGATGATCGCGGTGGTCGCCGGTCTCAGCCTGTCGCGGCGGGGCTGGCGCGGTTTCGATGCGCTGGCGGTGGCGGCGATCGCGCTTGCTCTGGTCGACCCGCTGGCCTTGCTCGGCGCCGGTTTCTGGCTCAGCTTCCTGGGCGTGCTCTGGTTGATGTGGTGTCTGCCCGCCGATACGGCCGACTCCGGTTGGCGCGCGCGCCTGGGAGGGCTGCTCGGCGCCCAGGGCGTGTCCAGCCTGGGCCTGCTGCCGGTGGCGGCGCTGCTGTTCGGCCAGGCCTCGCTGGCCGGCCCCTTGGCCAATCTGCTCGCGGTGCCGTGGTGGAGCCTGCTGGTGGTGCCGCTGGCCTTGCTCGGCACCGGCCTGGAGTTGCTGTACGCCGGCGCGGGAGCGCCGCTGTGGCGCGCGGCGGCGGCCTGTTTCGAGCCCGGCTGGCCGCTGTTCGAGGCCCTGGCCGACAGCGGTCTGGCGTTGTGGTGGTTGCCCGAGCCGCACTGGTACGCGCTGCCGTTGGCCTTGGCCGGCGCGTTCTGGCTGCTGTTGCCGCGCGGCACGCCGGGCAAGGCCCTGGCCGTCCTGCTGTGGCTGCCGCTGTTGTGGCCGGACCGGCAGCTGCCGCGCCGGGGCGAAGTGGAACTGGTGGTGGTCGACGTGGGGCAGGGGCTGTCGGTGCTGGTGCGCACGGCCGGTCACAGCCTCTTGTACGACGCCGGCCCGGCGGTGCGCGACGGCTTCGACGCCGGCGAGCGTGCGGTGCTGCCCAGCCTGCGCGCGCTCGGCGTGCGCCAGCTCGACCGGGTGGTCGCCAGCCACGGCGACAACGACCATGCCGGCGGCCTGGGCGCGGTGCTGGCCGAGTTCCCGGCGCCGCTGACGGCGCCGCCGGAGGTGTCCGGCGAGGCCATGCGCGGATTGCGCAGCGCGGCCTGCCGGGCCGGGCAACGCTGGGACTGGGACGGCGTACGCCTGCGCTTCCTGCATCCGTCCGCCGACTTTCCTTATCTCGGCAACGAGTCCAGTTGCGTGCTGCGGATCGACAGCGCCCACGGCAGCGCGTTGCTGACCGGCGACATCGGCGAGGTGATCGAACGCGACCTGGTCCGGCGCGCGGCCGAATCGGCCGACGAGCGCCTGCGCGCCGACGTGGTCCTGGTCGCTCACCACGGCAGCGGCGGCTCGTCCGATCCGGCCTTCGTCGCCGCCACCGGCGCCCGCCATGCCCTGATCTCGGCCGGCCACGGCAACCGCTTCGGCCATCCGCGCAAGCCGGTGCTGCAACGCTGGCGCGAGGCCGGCGCCCGCACCTGGCTGACCGCCGGGCAGGGCGCGCTGCGGGTCCGGCTGGGCGCGGGCGGCATCGCCGTGGAAACGCGACGCCAGACACACCCGCGCCTGTGGGATGCGACCCGGCGCACGGACCCTGGGCTATCCTATCGCCCGGATTGAAGTCGGCCACGGGCCGGGGGTTCGCGAGTGCTGGAACTGGTCAAGGCCGGCGGTTGGCCGATGATTCCGTTGTTGATGTTGTCGGCGGTGGCGCTGGCGATCATCGTCGAACGCTTGTGGACCCTGCGCCGGCGCGCCGTGCTGCCGCCGAACCTGGGCCAGGAAGTGCGTACCTGGGCGGCCTCGGGCAAGCTCGATCCGGCGCACATCGAGTCGCTGCGCGCGACCGCGCCGCTGGGCGCGCTGCTGGCCGCGGCGCTCGACGTCCGCCACCGCCCGCGCGAGGAGATCCGCGAGCGCGTCGAGGACGTCGGCCGGCATCTGGTCCATCGCATGGAGCGCTACCTGAATACGCTGGGCACGATTTCCGCCGCAGGCCCGCTGCTGGGCCTGTTCGGCACCGTGGTCGGCATGATCCAGATGTTCCTGGTCATCAACGACCACGGCATCGGCGACGTCAACCAGCTCGCCGGCGGCATCGGCAAGGCCCTGGTCTGCACCGCCGCGGGCATGATCGTGGCGATCCCGGCGTTGATCGCCCATCGCTGGTTCCGCGGCCGCATCGCCGAGTACATCGTTGCGATGGAGCACGAGGCCATCGCCCTGGTCGACGTGCTGACCCCGGGCACCGCCGAGGCGCGTGCGCACGAAGCGCGTCCGCCGGTGCGCCTGGCCGGCGGCCAGGCCGGCTGAGGCGGCGCCGCATGCGTATCCGCGACCACCGCGCCGACGACGAGCCGGAGATCAACCTGGTCCCGTTGATCGACGTGATCCTGGTGCTGATCATCTTCTTCGTCGTCACCGCGACCTTCGATGCGCGCTCGGTGCTCAAGCTCGAGCTGCCGCGCGCCACCGGCGAACCCGCCGGCGACGCCAGCAAGGCGTTGATCGTGCTGGTCAACGCCGACGGCCGCTACTTCGTCGGCGACCGCGAAGTGCTGCGCGACGACCTGGAGTCGCTCAAGACCACTATCGCCGAGGTCGCCGGCGACGACCGCGACCGCACCGTGATGCTGCGCGCCGACGCGCGCACCCCGTACCAGGCCGTGGTCACCGTCTACGACGCGCTCGGCCAGCTCGGCTTCCGCCGGATCATGAACGCGACCGCGCCGCCGCAACCCAGCGCGGCCAAGCCGGCGACGGGGGCCGCGCGGTGACGGCAGCCGCCTCGCCCTGGCAGACCTATCGCCGGTTGCTGGAATTCTCGCGGCCCTACCGCGGACTGCTGTGGATCGCGGCGCTGGGCATGGCGATCGAAGCCGGCGCCGGCGCCGCGTTCACCAAGTTGATGGAGCCGATCATCAACGAGACCTTCATCGCCAAGAACCGGGCGGTGGCGCTGTGGCTGCCGGCGGCGATCGTCGGCGTGTTCGTGCTGCGCGGGGTGGCCGGGTACCTGACCGACTACTTCATGGCCAAGTCCGGCCGCGGCGTGGCCCGCGACCTGCGGGTGCGGGTGTTGGACAAGTACCTGCGCCTGCCGGGTTCGCGCTTCGACACCGAACCGGTGCCGTCGATGCTGGTGCGGCTGGGCTCGGACAGCGACCAGGTCGCGCAGGCCGCGGTCGACGCGCTCAAGGTGATGGTGCAGAACTCGCTGCAGGCCTTGGCCCTGCTGGCGGTGATGATCTGGACCAACTGGCAGGTGACCATCGCGGTCGCGGTCATGGCGCCGCCGCTGGCCTGGGTCATGGACAAGGTCGGCCGCCGCTACCGCCGCATCAGCCATCGCATCCAGGAGAGCGGCGCGCAGCTGCTGCTGTCGGCCGACCAGACCCTGTCCAACCAGCAGGAAGTGAAGGTCTACGGCGCGCAGCCGTCGGAACTCGCGCGCTACGGCGCGATCGCCAACGATTACCTGCGGCTGAGCCTGAAGGTCGAGTCCACCCGCAGCATCGCCTCGGCCATGGTCCAGTTGATGGGCGCTACGGGACTGGCGCTGCTGCTGCTGGTGGCCGGCTACGAAACCTCCGCAGGACGCCTCAGCGCCGGCGGCTTCGTCGCCTTGATGATGTCGATGATGGCGATGATTCCGGCGCTGCGGCAGCTGACCAACGTGCAGAACATGCTGCAGCGCGGCGTCGCTTCGGCCGAGCGCCTGTTCGAAGTGCTGGACGCGGCCGAAGAGCCGGACCAGGGCGAGCGCGAACTCGCCCGCAGCCAGGGGCTGATCGAATTCCGCGCCGTCACCGCGCGCTACCCGGGGCAGGCTCAGCCGGCGCTGTCGGACATCAGCTTCGTCGCCCGCCCGGGCTCGGTCACCGCGATCGTCGGCCGCTCCGGCAGCGGCAAATCGACCCTGATCAAGCTGATCCCGCGCTTCTACGACCCCGAGGCCGGGCAGATCCTGCTCGACGGCCATCCGCTGGCCGAGTACCGGCTCGCCGACCTGCGCCGGCAGATCGCCCTGGTCGGCCAGCAGGTGATGCTGTTCGACGGCACCATCGCCGCCAACGTCGCCTACGGCGAACTGCAGGGCAGCGACGAGGCGGCCTTGCAGCGCGCGGTACAGGGCGCCAACGCGGCCGAATTCATCGAGCGCCTGCCCGAGGGCGTGGACACGTCGATCGGCGCCAAGGGCGGCAAGCTCTCCGGCGGCCAGCGCCAGCGCCTGGCGATCGCCCGCGCCATGCTCAAGGACGCGCCGATCCTGATCCTCGACGAGGCCACCGCGGCGCTGGATACCGAATCCGAACGCCTGGTCCAGGACGCGCTGGAGCGGCTGATGCCGGACCGCACCACGCTGGTGATCGCGCACCGCCTGTCGACCATCGAACACGCCGACCAGGTGCTGGTGCTGGACCAGGGGCGGATCGTCGAACGTGGCCGCCACGCCGAACTGCTGGCGCAGGGCGGCCTGTACGCGCATCTGCACCGCATGCAGTTCCGGGACGGCGAATGAGCGGGGCCGAGCGCCGCCCCGGCGTGCCCGGGTTCTGGTACGACGACCTGCCGGTGCCGGCTTCCGCACGGCTGCTGTCCGGCCTGTACGGCGCGCTGACCGGCCTGCGCCGCAGCCTGTACCGCAAAGGCCTGCTGCGCCGCCGCCACCCCGGCGTGCCGGTGGTGGTGGTCGGCAACATCACTGCCGGCGGCGCCGGCAAGACCCCGCTCACCATCGCCCTGGTCCAGCGCCTGCAGCAGGAAGGCTGGAAGCCGGGTGTGGCCAGCCGCGGCTACGGCCGCGACGAGGCCAAGACCGCGCGTTGGGTCGAGCGCGACACCGATCCGCGCCTGGGCGGCGACGAGCCGGTGCTGATCGCCCGCCGCACCGGCGCGCCGGTGCGGGTCGACCGCGACCGCGCCGCCGCCGCACGCGCCCTGGCCGAAGCCGGCTGCGACGTGATCGTCTGCGACGACGGCCTGCAGCACTACCGGCTGGCGCGCGACATCGAAATCGAAGTGATCGACGGCCGCCGCCGTTACGGCAACGGCCAACTGCTGCCGGCCGGACCTTTGCGCGAGCCGCCCGAGCGCGCGGCGTCGTGCGATTTCCGTGTGGTCAATCTGGCCGGCGCGGCCGGCGAGCCGGCGGCGAGCAGCGGCTTCGGCGAATGGCCGATGCGGCTGATCGCCGACCAGGCGACGCCCTTGCTCGGCGGTCGATCGCTGCCGCTGGCCTCGTTCGCCGGCCGGCGCGTGCACGCCGTGGCCGGGATCGGCGATCCGGAGCGCTACTTCGCCATGTTGCGTGGCGTCGGCATCGCCGTGGTCCCGCATGCCTTCGCCGACCATCACCGCTACGTCGCCGAGGATTTCGGGTTCGGCAGCAAGCTGCCGGTGCTGATGACCGAGAAAGACGCGGTCAAGCTGGCCCTGGACGGGCCGGACGCGTTCGCCACCGACGCGCACTACAGCGTGCCGGTGCGGGCGGAGTTGCCGGAGGCCTTGTGGGTGGCGCTGCTGGACAAGCTGGCCGCGCATCGCCGCCGCTGAGCGCCGCGACGGCGCCCGACGCCGCTAGACTGCATTCCGACCCGCCGTCGCGCACCGCACGCTGCGCAGGCACCGTTTCGCCTTGGAACCGAACATGAGCCAGGACTTCGTCGTCGCCATCCCCGCCCGGTATGCCGCCTCGCGCCTGCCGGGCAAGCCGTTGCGTCCGCTCGGCGGCGAGCCGCTGGTGCTGCACGTCGCCCGGCGCGCGCTCGCCGCCGGCGCGCGCGAGGTGTGGATCGCCACCGACGACGAACGCATCGCCCGCGCCCTCGACGGCAGCGGGGTGCGGGTGGCGATGACCTCGCCCGATCACGCCTCCGGCACCGACCGCCTGGCCGAGTGCGCGGATCTGGCCGGTTGGGGCGACGACACCGTGGTGGTCAATCTGCAGGGCGACGAGCCGTTCGCGCCGGCCGCCGGCATCGTTGCTACTGCGGCGACCCTGCGCGACAGCGGCGCCGAGATGTCGACCCTGGCCACGCCGATCGAGCAAGTCGAGATCCTGCTCGATCCCAATGCGGTCAAGCTGGTCCGCGCCGGCAACGGCGATGCGCTGTACTTCAGCCGCGCGCCGATTCCGTGGCCGCGCGACGCCTTCGCCAAGGACCGCACGCGCATGCCCGGCGGCGGCGAATGGCTGCGCCATATCGGCATCTACGGCTACCGTGCCGGGTTCCTGCGCAAGTTCGCCAAGCTGCGCCCGGGCCGGCTGGAGCAGGTCGAGTCCTTGGAACAACTGCGCGCGCTCGAAGCCGGCTACCGGATCGCGGTCGGGATCGCGCCCGAACCGTTCCCGCCCGGGGTCGACACCCCCGAGGACCTGGCTCGCGCCGAAGCTCACCTGGCCGCGCCGGCACCGGGCGAGGGCGGCTGAGCATGCGCTTGCTGGTGGTCTGCCTGGGCAACATCTGCCGCTCGCCGGTGGCCGAGGGCGTGCTGCGCGCGCGCATCGCCGCGTCTTCGATCGCCGGGCGGGTCGAACTGGATTCGGCCGGCACCGGCGACTGGCACATCGGCGAGCCGCCGGACCGGCGCTCGATCGCCAACGCCGCCGGCCACGGCGTCGACATCGCCGGTCTGCGCGCGCGTCAGATCCAGGCCGCCGACTACCGCCGCTTCGATTGGCTGTTGTGCGCCGACCGCGCCAACCTGCGCGACGTGCGCGCCCGCGCGCCCAAGGACGCGACCGCGCAAACCGCGCTGCTGCTGGATTGGTGCGGGATCGGCGAGGACTGCGAAGTGCCCGACCCCTACACCGGCGGGCCGGCCCAGTTCGAACATGTGTTCCAGTTGCTCGACCGCGCCGCCGACGGCGCGATCGCGCGCTTGCGCCAGGAGCTGCGGCGGGGCTGAACGCAGGCCGGCGCGGTCGTTTGCCGATCGGCCTGGACGACGGACCGGGCCGCGTCGGCGGCCGTTGCGAGGCCTGGCGGGACGGTTTCGCCGCCGCTGGGCCGTGCGTCGAAACGCCGCCGGACGGGCCCGACGCCAGGGCGCGTGGCCCGGTCCGCGGGGCGTGCGCCTGTCCAGCGGGCGTAGACCCGGCCGGTTCGGCGCTGCGTCCCGGTCGCGGCCCTTGCGCTCGCGCATAATCAACCCAATTCAGTAGCCGCTCACGCCAAAACTGCTCCGGACTCCCGCCCGCCGCCCCCCGCCGCCGA
>NZ_HG424482.1 GCF_000336385.2 Lysobacter antibioticus HS124
CCCCCCGGCCGGTCGCCGCGCGGTGCCTCAGTCGCCGAGTACGCCGCTGATGCCGATGTAGGCGCCGATGCCGTCGCTGTTGCTCGACGCGCCGCCTTCCACGCTCCAGCGCCCGCTGTCGGCGGTATGCCGCAGGCTCACGCCGAACGCGGCCTCGCTCTTGTAGGCGCCGAAGCCGGCGTAGTACGTCGTGCGACCGGCCACATAGGGCGCCGGCTTGATCGCGATCGCCGTGGCGATGCCGGCATGCATGTCGCGCTCCAGGCGGGACGTCGCCGTTGAGCTTCCACACGTCGTTGCGGACCGTGGCGACCTGGTTGTCGGTATAGCTGTTGGCTTGGACCACCGCGTCCCTGACTCCGGCCTGCACCTGGCCGACGTTGGCCGCGTCGGTCGGCGCGGTGCCGGCGGCGACGTTGCGCAAGGTGGTCTGGCCGCTGCCGTTCGGATTGAAGGTCAGGCTGTTGGTGTTGTTGCTGCCGTCGGCGTTCTTGTCGTACTGGATCCCGCCGGTGGTGAAACCCTTCAACTGCGAGACGTTGATCGCGTCGGTATCGGCCACGCCGGCAGCGACGTTGGTCACCCGCCGTTCGCCGCCCACCGAGCCGACGGACACGGTGTTGTCCTGGTTCGCCACCGAACCGGCCCCCAGGGCGACAGCGTTGTTCGCCGAAGCGGCGGCACCGCTGCCGAGCGCGGTGCTGGCGTTGCCCGAGGCCACCGCGCCCGCGCCGCCGGCCGACGCATTGGCGCCGCTGGCGGTCGGCGCCGCCGTGTTGTCCTGGCTGACCCGGAACAGGCCGGCCGAACCGTTCTTGACGTCGGCGACGTCGCCTTCGACCGCGCCGATGCGGTTGTCGTACTGGGCGACCGTGCCGGCCACCTGGTTGACGCGGGCGTCGGTGTAGCTGTTGGCCTGACTGACCGCATCGCTGACGCCGGCCTGCAGCTGCGCCACATTCACCGCATCGTCCGCGGCCGTGCCCGCGGCCACGCCGCCGACGGTACGGCCGCCGACATGGACCTGGCCGGTGGAGTTGCTGGCGCCGACATAGGCCCCGTTGTAGCCGCTCTGCGCGCCGACCGTAGTCGCCGAACCGGCACCGAGCGCGACCGAGTTGGCGTGCCCGGCGACCGAATCGCGGCCGACGGCCACGGCATTTCCGGCCGAAGCGGTGGCGTTGTAGCCGACCGCGCTCGACCCGACGGCCTGAGCGTGCGCATCCGCCTCGGCCAGGCCGGTGTCGTTGCTGCGCGCATAGCGCAGGCCGCGGCCGTTCTGGCTGATGTAGGTCGCATCGTTCTGGCCGGCGACGGCGTAGAGCTGGGCGCCGTTGACCGCGTCGGTCGAAGTCGCCGAAACCGCGCCCTGGGCGACATTGCTCAGTCGGGTGCCGCCGGTGACGCCGCCGTCGCTGCTGGCCGGGCCGGCCAGGGTCGCCTTGCTGAAATCGACCTCGCCCGGGTCGATCTGGCCGTTGCCGTTGCTGTCGGTCCAGTCGTACTTCACCGCGCGTTGCTCGGCCTGGGCGGCGCTGGTCGAGACCGCCTTGAGCTGGGCGACGTTGACCGCATCGCTGTCCTCCGCGCCCGCGGCCACACCGGTCACGCGACGGTTGCCGACGTTGACTTCGCCGGTGGCGGTGCCGCCGACCAGATACGCCGCATTGCCGAGGGTGCTGCCGTTGGCAACCGAACCGGCGCCGAGCGCGACGCTGCCGGCATGGCTGGCCTGCGCGTTGCGGCCGATCGCGACTGCGTCCGCGGCCGAGCTGACCGCGTTATAGCCCAGCGCGGTCGAACCGGCGGCCTGCGCGTGCGCATCGTCCTCGGGCAGGCCGGTGTCGTTGGTGCGCGCATAGCGCGTGCCGCGGCCGTTCTGCTGCAGGTAGGCCGGATCGGTCGGGCCGATCTGGTTCTTGAGGTTGGTGATGTCGCCTTCGTTGGTGGTGACTCGGTTGTCCAGGTTGGTGATCGCGCCCTCGTTGGTGGTGACGCGGTTGTCGAGGTTGGCGATGTCGCCTTCGGCGGCGGTCATGCGGCCGTCCAGCGCCGCCACGTTCTGGTTGGTCTGGAACAGCTGCGAGCCGTTGACTGCGTCGGTGCTGGCCGCGCTCAGGTCGGCCGGCGCCACGTTGACGATCTTGTTCGGGCCGCTGCCGCCGTGGTTGGCGTTATAGGCGCCGGCACCACCGTTCGCGGCCGGATCCCACTTCAGCGCGTCCTGGCCCAGCGACGACATCTGGCCTTCCACGTTGGTCACGCGGTTGTCGAGGTTGGTGATGTTGCCCTCGGCGGTGGTCATGCGGCCGTCCAACGCGGCCACGTTCTGGTTGGTTTGGAACAACTGCGAGCCGTTGACCGCATCGGCGCTGGTCGCGCTGAGATCGGCCGGGGCGACGTTGACAATCTTGTTCGGGCCCGTGCCGCCATGATTGGCGTTATAGGCGCCCGCGCCGCCGTTGGCGGTCGGGTCCCACAGCAGCGAGTCCTGGCCCAGCGCGGTGATCTTGCTGTCCACCGCCTTGAGCTGGCTCACGTTGACCGCGTCGGTATCGGTCGCGCCGGCGGCGAGGTTGGTCAAACGACGCTTGCTGCTTGCGCCGCCGACCGACACCTCGCCGGCCGGAGTCGTGCCCGCTACCGCGTACGTCGAGGCCGGCGGCACGTAGGCCGCGTTGCCGAGCGTGGCGCCGTCGGCCACCGAATCGGCGCCGAGCGCGACGCTGCCGGCATGGCTGGCCCGGCTGTTCATACCGATGGCGGTCGCCGAACTCGCGGTCGCCGCGGCTTCGTTGCCGAGCGCCGTCGATCGGAAACCGCTCGCCTCCGAGAACGTGCCCACTGTCGTAGCCAGAGCGCCGGACGCAGTAGCCGCCGTGCCCACGGCCATCGCATGCGCAGCGGTGGCCTGCGACTCATCGCCGACCGACAGCGAGTGCTGGCCGCTGGCCCGGGCGTTATCGCCGAAGGCGATGGCGTACTCGCCTGTCGCCTGCGCACCCGAGCCGACGGCCATGGCACTGAGCTGGCTAGCCACCGAGTTTTCGCCGACGGCAAGGGTTTCTTCGGCCGAGGCCTGGGCGTTGTAGCCGATCGCGGTCGAGTTGGCGCCCGTCGCAAAGGCGTCGGACTCCGGCAAGCCGGTATCGTTGGTGCGCACATAGCGTACGCCGTGGCCGTTGGCGTTCTGGTAAGCCTGGTCGGTCGGTCCCACCACGGCATTGAGCGCGGCGATGTCGGCCTCGTTCGCGGTCACGCGAGTGCCGAGCGCGGCCACGTCCTGATTGGTCTGGAACAGCTGCGAGCCGTTGACCGCCTCAGTGCTGGCTGCGCTAAGGTCGGCGGCGGTCACGCCGCTGATCTTGCCGCTGCCGCCATCGTTGACGATCACGCTGCCGAACTTCGGCGACTCGGCCAGCTGCAGCTGGATCGCGCCGGTGGCCGGGTCGGTCACGGTCTTGAGGTTGGCGCCGCTGTAGCTGCCGGTGGTGGCGGCATCTCCACGGATGGACAAGGTCTGGCCCAGATCGCGATGCACGTCGCCGGCCGCATTGTCGTTGCCGGTGAAGTTCAAGCCTTGCGTCGTCGCTCCGCCGGCCACCGCATCGAGCTGGCTCTTGTTGACCGCGTCGGTTCCGGCCACGCCGGCAGCGACGTTGGTCACGACCCGGTTGCCGGCGTCGATGCCGGCTGCGGTCACGCTCGGGCCGCCGGCGATGGTCAGGCCGTTGTTGTCGAGGCGGCTGTTGCCGGCGGTGACGCTGGTGACGGTGATGTCGTCGGCCAGGTCGAAGCTGACGCTGTCGTCGGCGCCGGTCTTGCTCACCGCGATGTTGCCGTCGGTGTTCTTCAGGTCCACCGTCTCGCCCGGAGCCACGTTGGTGGCGTTGGCGCCTTGCGCGCTGACGTTGAAGCCTGCGCTCGCGGTCGCGCCGACCGCATCGAGCTGGCTCTTGTTGACCGCGTCGGTCCCGGCGACGCCTGCGGCGACGTTGGTGATCACCCGGCTACCGGCATTGATGCCCGTGACAGTCACGCTCGGGCCGCCGGTGATGGTCAGGCCGTTGTTGTCGAGACGGCTGTTGCCGGCGGTTACGCTGGTGACGGCGATGTCGTCGGCCAGGTCGAAGTTGACGTTGTTGTCGGCCGCGGTCTTGCTGACGACGATGTTGCCGTCGCCGTTGCGAAGATCGACCGATTCGCTCGGGTCGACATTGCTGCTGTTGGCGCCCTGCGCGGTGACGGCGAAACCGGCGCCCGCCGCCTGCACCGCCTGATTGGTGGCGAACAGCTGGCTGCCGTTGACGGCGTCGGTGCTGGTGGCGCTGAGGCGGCCGGCGGCGACGTTGGTGACGGTACGTTCGCTGCCCGCCGTTCCCACGCTGACGGTGCTGGCCGGCGCGGTGCCGGCGAAGTTGTAGGTGGTGCCGCGAATGACGGTGCTGGCGGTGCCGACCGCGGCGGCGGTCGCCGAACCGCTGCCCAGCGCGACGCTGCGCGCGATGTTGGCCGATGCGCCGTCGCCGAGGGCCACAGCGCCCGCAGCGCCGGCCGAGCTGACGTTGCCGAGCGCCACCGCGCCCTGGCCCGATGCGCTGTTGGCGTTGCCGAGCGCCACCGCGCCCTGCCCGTTGGCGGTGTTGTCCGCACCTACGGCGACCGCGCCGGTCCCGGTGGCGGTGTTCGGGTCGCCGATGGCGACCGCGCCGTTGCCGCTGGCGGTCTGCTGACGGCCGATCGCGACTGCGCCACCCGCCGCCGTGCCGCCATTGGCATTGGACGCCGAGCCGATGGCCACGTTGCGGCCGATGGCGCCGCTGACGGCGCCGTCGCCCTGGGCGACGCCGTGTTCGCCGTTGACGGTCGCGCCGCGGCCGATGGCGATGCCAGAGGTGGCGCCGGCAACGACCGAGGATTGGACGCCGAGGGCGATGGCGTTGGTGCCGGCAGAACGAGCGCCAGCGGTCGTGCCGCTGTTGCTGCCGCCGATAGCGACGGCGCCAACGGCACTGCTTTCGGAGTTGTTGCCGATGGCCACGCCGCCTTCGGCTGTGGCGGTCGTCATCGCCTGGCCGCCAATGGCGATACTCAATATCGCTTTGGATTGGGCACCGCGTGTGGCGTTGGCGCCGATCGCTACCGAGCCTGACCCTTCCGCTCGAACTGCGTTTGCGGCGGTCTGCGCTCCGGAAGTGCTTGTGACTGCACCACCGATTGCTACGGCATTGGAACCCGTCGCGAAGCTGCCGAAACCCGCTGCCGTAGACCCCAGCCCCGATGCCTCACTATCGATCCCCAGCGCCGTTCCCCATTGGCCGGCCTTCGCCTGAAATCCGAAGACACTTCCGCCATGGCCAGTAACTTTCGAGCCTGACCCAAACAGGGATACCGCATTGAAGCCGCCCCCGTCAGCGTTGCAGCCGGTGACTATCGAGTACTCTCCGCTGCCATTAACGATGGGATTTTGATCGGTGTAGCCCGGATCCCGACCCGGCGTCGAGGGGCCCCATGTGCCGGCAGTGCTACACGGATTAGGAGCCAAAATCGAAGCCTCTGCCGTTGCTCCTTGCAGGGCGAGTATCGCTACCGAGGCGGTTAAAGTACGGCGCACGCACTTCTTGCCCGCTTTCGCCAATTCAGAAGCCACCACCCAGGTCCCCAGGCGCTTGCTCCACACCTTGCAGTAAATGAAGTTCATCGGTTCTTTTCCTCTCGCCGTCCCGGCGAATCGATTTTCAAAAACATGAATACCGATCCCGGACCGATATTCGCCCGCGGTTGAAACGCCCCCTGAAGGGCGAACCGTGTGATGGAGGGTTTTGAAAGCCGACTCGTTCGAGAGGTCGAACCGAACTGCACGTTGCCCGAATCGAAAACCTGCGATCGAATCGCGGCGGCGGTCAGCCGATCGGCGGTGCTGCTGTCCCTATGGCGACCAGACTAGGGACACGCGGCACATTGGGCTTGCGAGGAGATATCAATCTTTTGTGATTTCTTTGCCGCGCCGGGGCCGTTCCGGCACCCGGCCTCCGCGGAGCGCTGCCACCCCGCAGCCACAGGCCTTCTCGGCTTTTAATTCAATGATTTATGGCACAGTCGAGAGAGCCCGATCGCGCCCATAAAACGAGACGCAGAACACTTTTTTCGGCGAAATGAGAAAAAAAAGATCCTCAGCCGCAAGCATTCGGGGCGGCAGAAGCGCGCAATCGGATGCGTCCGAAACGTCGCGCGCGGGATCGCAGCGCCGGCCCAACAAAGGTCGGGCCCAGGCCGCTTCACCCCCGTCCGCCGGGGCCGAAGTCCCGGTTGCGCCGTTCATGCGCCGACCCGGCGCGAGCGCCTCCACGAACCCGACGAGACCGTCATGACCGAGAGCGAATTCGAAACCTTTATGACGTCCTTGCGCGCCCCAGGGACCCCGCATATCTCGCCCAAACGGGTAATCAACGTCCTGGGCATCCGCGCCAAGGATTTGACCGCGATATCCAACCCCAATGGCAACGTCATCATTCGCGATAATCAAAGCACCGCGAAGATGCAGCGCTGCCTGCGCAATCTGGCGCGGATATTCTCGGCGGCGCGGGCCAACCACGAGAGCCCGGAGCAGATGGTGTACTGGTTCATGAACTACCCGCTGCCGCAGTTCTATTACCGCACCGCGTTCGAAATGTACGCCGCCGCGCGCACCGAGGAACTGTTGTCGTTGTTGACCGCGAACCTGTACGAAACGCGCGGCGCGCACCCGGCCTGAGCCGGCCGCGGGCCGCCCCCGGATGGAACTCGTACGTTCGGCGAATGTCGGATTGGCCCCGATAAAGGGCCGCGCTGGTTTCAGCGCACCACGGCAGCGCGCGGGGCGTCGCCCGTCCCCAGCAGCCAGTCCAGGCGCACCCCACGCATGCCGGTGCGGGCGACCAGGGATTCGCGCTCGGCCAGGCCGCAATCGCCGTCCAGCGCGTCGGGTTCGAACAAGGGGTGCGACTCGAGCTCGGCGACCACGTCGCCCAGTTCGCGTGCGCGCCGGTGCAACCGGCCGGCCAGAGCGCTGGCGGCGACCGCATCGCCGCGTTGCCGGGCATCGATCGCGGCCAACAGATCCAGCCGGCTGACGATGCCCCACGCATTGTCCGGGATGGCCTGCCGCGCTTCGCTCGCGAAGCGGCGACTGTTCTCCCAGTCGCCGCGCGCCGCTGCGTTTTCCGCCTTTCCGGTCAGCACCAACGCAGTCAACAGGGTGTAGCCGACCGAACTCACCGCCGGAAGCACCTCGGCATAAATCCGTTCGGAACGTTCGAGCTCGCCCAGGCGGGTGGCGATTCGCGCTACCTCGATGGCATTGAGCCAGCGGTCGGGGGTCATCCTGGCCATCGATGCCTCCGCCTGGTGCAACAGCGCCCTCGCACGCGGCAGATCGCCCGCCGCCAGTTCCATGTAGCTGCCGACCGCCGGCGCGTAAAACTGCACCGCCCACCGCTCGCCTTGCCGGCAGCGCTCCAGCGCCTTGCGCGCCTCGGCCATGCGTCCCAGCGACAGCAGCAGATCGGTGCGCACGCACGCGATCTGTGCGAGCGCTTCGGATTCGCGCTGCCCGGGCACCGCCTGCGGCAACAGGCGCTCGCTCGCCTCGACGATGTCCAGGGCGCGCTGGGCGTCTCCGCGAATCAAGGCCAGGGCCGCGGCGAACTGATCGGAAAACAGGCGGGCGGTGCCGCGAAGGTCCAGGCGCCGCTGCCGCCGTGCCATTTTGTCGGCGCTGTCGAACCGCGCGGTCAATATCTCGATGTTCAACAGCCGCGTATTCACCGCCCCCATCAGGACGGGGTCGCCTGCCGCGGTCGCGGTGGCCGAAGCCTGCAGCAGACGCGACCGGTACGATTCCGCATCGCCGGCAATCGAATGCTGATCCGCGTTGGCCAACAGGATGGCGACTTCCAGGCGCCGATGGCCGCCGGCATTGGCGCGCGCCAGCAGCACGTCCAGTTCGGCGTCGGTCGCGGGCCCGGGCGGGTCGGCCGTACGTGCGAGATAGGACGCATACAGTTCGCCGGTGGTGTCGCCGGCCAGCCGATACAGTGTCGCCGCCTGTTCGAAGGCGGACGCGGACTTGCGCTCCGGATCCTGGAAATCGTCGGCCTTTCCGCGCAGTATCCAGGCGCTCGCCTGCTCGGAGGCCCAACCGTCTCCCGCACTGCGGGCCAACTGTTGCGCCTGGACCGCCATCGCCCGCATCCGCGCCGGATCGCCGAGATGCCCGTAGGCCTGTGCCCGCAACAGGCGCTTGGCGATGCGCACGCCCAGCGCTTCGCTTCGTCCGGGCGCGTCCGCCAGGTGAGTCAGCGCGCGCTCGTATTGCCCGGCCAGGATCAACAGTTCGGCCAGCTTGAGGCGATAGCCGGTCTTGTCCGGATAACGGTCGACCAGGGCCTGATAGAGAACCAGGGCCTTACCGGCGCCGCCGATTTCCATGGCCTGTTGCCGGGCCTCCAGCGATGCCACCGCCTCGGTGGGCGATCCTTGAAGCAGTTGCGCAGCGACACGCTGTTGTTCTCTCGCCGCCGTGGCCTGGCTGAGCTGGCTCAAGGCGTCGGCGAGCTGCAAGCGCACCAAGGCGAAACGCGGCGCGAGCCGCACGACCTCAGCTCCAAGCCGGCTCGCCGTCATCCAGTCGCGGCGGTCCAGCGCGCGGGCGAACCCCTCGTAGCGCTGAGCGGCGTCCGCACTCGCCTCCAGCGTCGGCCAAGGCGCGGCACGCTCGGGCAGCAAGCGGGCGACGATCCGGCGCGAAAGCGAATCGACCAGCGCGGGCATGTCGGCCGGGTTGCCGGTCGCGCTGATGCGCTCTTCCTTGCCGCCGTGAATCAGCCGCGCGTGCAGCTCCCACTTCGTCGGGTCGTCGGAGGACCGCACCGAGGACAGGAAGACCACGTCGATCGGCGCCGTTCCGATTCCGCTGGCCACATCGCCTTCGCGCAACACGTTCGCTTCCGGCAGGCTGTCCAGCTTCCACGCCAGCCACTGCTGCAACAGCTTCGCCGGCCACGACGAGCCGCTTCCGTCCTCCACCATCACCAGCGCCACCGAGCCTGCATTGCGCGGCTGCGCATGCCGCCAAACCATCAGCGACGCCGTCGCCACGGCGATCAGCGCCAATACGGCGGCCAAACCGACATAGCGACGCCGGCGATCAGGCCGCGCCGCGGGACGCTCCGCCTCCGGATTCGACGTCGGCAACGCGGCCTGCCCGGATCGGTCGGCCTCCGCCGCCCTGGCCGCGAGCGTGTCGCCGCTCGCGTCCGCCACCGGCGATGCGGTATCGATCGCCAACCCGGCTTCGGGCGCGGTGTCGCGCTCGACGACCGGCGGCGCCGTCGCGCGGGTGGCCGGCGACGCGGCCGGCAACCGCTCGAACCAGCGTATCGGCCCGGGCGGCTCGAACACATAGCCCGACTTGGCCACGGTGCGGATCCAGGCCTTGCGCTCCTCGCCCAAGGCCTTGCGCAGCAGCCAGACGTTCTGCGACAGGTTGGTGTCTTCCACCACCGTTCCCGCCCAGAGCCGGTCGAACAGCGTCGCGCGCGTATGCAGTTTGTGCGGCTCGCCCAGGAACAGCAGCATCAGGTCGAACACCCGCTGCGGCAGTTCCAGGCTGCGGTCGGCGAGGATCAGGCGCCGGAAGCGCAAGTCCACAGTGACATCGACCAGCTGCAGGTATCGCGCTTCGGCGGGCCAAGGCGTCGTCATCGGGCGTCCATTCTTGCGGTCGCGATCGGATGTCGCGAGATCTTGCTCAGCCGAAGCGGGATCGATCGGCTTCGGAAGTCGCATCGCCTGCTGGCGGCGGCGCGCACATCATGTGGTGCGCGACCGGCCCCGACAAGTACTGCAGGCTGAATGTACGCACGGGATTTGCGGAACGGCGCAAGCTTGCGCACATCGATGCTGCGGGAGATGGATACGGGCGACATCGCAACGCGCGCAAGGACGGCTTTTGGGTGCAGTCGAAAGCGCAGACAGGCGCTGGACCGATATCGGCGCCCCAACGACTCAAGGCAGCCCCGCCGGGCGGGGCTGCCTTTCGTTTCAGACGAAATCGTCTATGCCGCGATCAGAACTCGATGCTCCAGCTGTCGACCTTGCCGACGTCGTTGACGTAGTTGTCGCGGACCCGCAGCTTCCAAGTGCCGTTCAAGGGCTCGCTCGACAAGTTCAGGGTCGCGGTGCCGCGGACGTCGTCGGCGCTGTCGTTGCTGTTGTAGTTCTTGATCAGGTAGACGGTACCGTCGGGAGCGACCAGGTCGACCCGCAGGTCGCCGCGGAAGCTGTGCTCGATCGCCACCGTAACCTTGGCTGCGGTCGGCGCGTTGCCGTTGCGGCCGGCGACCGCGATTGGGCTTTCCACCGTCGTCAGGTCCTTGATCGCGTAGTCGGCGGCGTTGCTGTAGACCTGCGGGCCGCCGCTGGCCGCGGCGACCGTGACCGACGCTGTCTTGGTATGGGTGGCGCCGGCGTTGTCGGTGACCGTCAGGCTAACGTTGTAGGTGCCCGCGGCGGCGTAAGCGTGGCTGGGATTGGTGGCGCTGGAGGCTGCGCTGCCGTCGCCGAAGTTCCAGCTGCGGGACACGATGCTGCCGTCGGCATCGGCCGAGGCGTCGGTGAACGTTGCCGTGAGGCCCGCGACCTGGGTATTGAAGTTCGCCACCGGAGCGACGTTGCCGCCGCCGGCGGCGCCACCGACCCGGATCGCCTCGAGCACGGCCGCGTTGGCGTCCAGCGAGCCGATGCCGCAGCCGCCGGGGCAATTGGCCGCTGCGATCGCGCGGCTGGAGTCCTTCAGCGCCTGCTCGATCTGCGCCGGGGTCAACGGCCGGGCGACCGCCGACTGCATCAGTGCCGCCACCCCGGCCACATGCGGCGCGGCCATCGAAGTGCCGCTCATGAAGGTGTAGGTGCACGCGCCCTGACGCTGCGCACCGGTATTGCCCAGCGACAGCACGCCCTGCGCATCGTGCTGACGGACGCAGGTGCCCCCCGGCGACTGGTCCAGCGCCAGGAAGCGGTTCTGCGGGCTGCAGTTCTCGCCGCCCGGCGCGGCGATGTCGAGCAGGGCGCCATAGTTGGAATAGAAGGCCCGGTCTCCGTTCTGGTCCATGGCGGTGACCGCGATTACGTTGGCGCAGTTGGCCGGGGTGAAGCGCGATACGTTGAGATTGGAATTGCCGGCGGCCACGACCACGGTCGCGCCGCGCGCGACCGCGACATCGATCGCCTCTTGGTACGACGGATCGCACCCGTTTTCGCTCAGCCCGCCCAGGCTCAGGTTGATGATCTCGGCGGGATTCTGGTTGGCCGGGACGCCGTCCACCGGGGCGCCGGCGGCCCATACGATGGCATCGGCGATGTCGACCGTAGAGCCGCCGCACTTGGCCAGGGCCCGCACCGGAACGACGCGCGCTCCGTGCGCCACGCCGGCCACGCCGGTGGCGTTGTTGCTGGCCGCGGCGATGGTGCCCGCGACGTGGGTGCCGTGCCAGCTGGAGTTGCGGCCGACGCTCAGCGGTCCGCACTCGCCCGTCGCGAACCAGTCGCCTTCGTCGTTGGGGTTGTTGTCGCGACCGTTGCCGTCGCGGGCGCGGGCGGCGTCAGTGACGAAGTCGTAGCCCGGCAGCAAGTTGTTGCGGGCGTCGAGCTCGGCGTGCGGCGCGATGCCGCTGTCGACGACGGCGACCACCGTGCCGGCACCGGTTGCCCGGTCCCAGGCGGTATTGACCCGCGCACCGTTGACCCCGGAGTAGTGCCACTGCTCGCCGTAGCGGGTGTCGTTGGGCTCCATCGCATGGGTCCACAGACGGTTGACCTGCACCGACTCGACGTTGGGATCGGCCGCCAGCTGGCGCATCAGCGCTTCGGCGCCGACCCGGTCCAGAGTCTGCTCGGCGCGCACGAAGTCCGCACCGATGCCCAGGCGCCGTACGTGCTTGAGCGCCAGCAGCCGGCCGGCGATCTTGGCCCGCACGCTCTGGCGCAACGCGGCCGCCACCGCGGCGCTGTCGCGCCGCTGGGCCGAGCCGTTGCGGTACTTGACGATGAATCCGTCATAGCCCTGCGGCGCATCCAGGCCGTTCAGGTGGACCCGCCCGGCGAAGGCAGGCGCGGAGAGTGCGGAAAGCGCCAGTACCGTTGCCGCCGCCAGTGCGCTCTTGCGCACGGCGTTGTTGGACACAGTGGACATCTAGCTACCCCTCTGAAGAGATGAAAATGGCGGCCCCTGGGGGATCCGCACGCTCCGGCTCCGTTGACGGCGACTCACGCCGCGCGACCGGTGTCTCAGATCTACGGGCCGCGCACACGACCGACCATGTGCGAGATATCTTTTTTTCATCATTTCTTCTTTGGAATCGGTTTCCACCGGCCGCGATCCGCGCGCGGACGCAGCGATTAACGAATCGCGAACCTCCGGCTGCGCCCATTGGCGGCAAGCCGCGATGAGCGGGCTGCGCATGCGCCGCCGTTCGCGCGGCATCGCCGCCGGGGTGCGTCTCGTGGGGCGAATGCTTCGAGCGCGACAGCCGCGCATCCGACGGCCCGACCACGGCGGCATCGGATGTTTAGCGAAGTATGCAGATCCCGGCCGAACCGCTCGCGCGGTCACCAACGTCCGTCAGGAGCGGACCCAGACGCGCTCGCGCCGATTCCGGCGCATCACGCACTCGCCGTACGGATTCGTATCGTCATGGATTTCGCTGCATAGCCAGAACGCGCCGGCGACCCTCACGCGGAGTACGCCGGGGCGTCCTTGCTGCCTGCCGCGGACATACGCGTCGGCGACCGCAAGCGCCATCGGACAGGCGCGTTCGCGCCGGCGATCGGAGTTCGTCGACACGTCCAGCCCGTTCGATGCCGGGCCGCAACGCAAGGGCGCTGCATCGGCAGCAAGAGCTCCGTGTAGGCACAGCGCCACCGCCAACATCCATATCGCCGAGCGAACCCGGGAGCGGGTCCCGACATGCCCGGACCCACGCCGGCCATCCGGTCGCGGCGGAGCTCATCTTCGCCGCAAGTGCACTGCCCGGCGCGTCAGCGCCCGGACTCATCGGCAGCCGCCGCGTCGCCGCTGGCGCGCCTGACCGCTTCGAGGCATGCGTCGTGGAGCGCGGCGATCCTGCCGTCCTCCATCGACTCGCTGTGCACGATCAAAGTGACGCAAGTCGTCGCATCGCGTCCTGCCATGAAAGTGCTGTGCAGGACCTTCACTTCCACCGCGTCGGCGCAGCGCTCGACGTCGAACCCGCTCTCCGTCCAGCACGCGCCCGCACCCACGTTGTTGCCGAACAGTTCCATATGCCCTCGCTTGAAGCCGCCTTCGGAAGCGTTTCCGGTTGCTGTCGCGGCCTGCGCCCCTGGACCGGCACGACATAGCGCGACATGGCCATCCTACCGAGGAAAATGCGACGCCCATCAAGTTTGGATCATGATATTCAGAAATGAAGTAAAGCCATCACACTCGTGCCGGCGCTGCGTGTTCGAGATGCCTCCGGGCCGGATGCTTCAAACGATCGAGTCGCCCGTGGGCTGAGGAGTGGGCCCGGCGCGTCGAAACCGGATCCTTCCAGTATCTCGATCCGTTCGAAACCTGTCCTTCGCGATTGCCCGCTCAGTACGATCCCGCATCGCCGGGCAGTCGCCCGGCCTCGGGGGTGCGCTCTCGATCCTCGGCCACCAGTTACCGGACGATGCCAAGGCCGAGCCATGAACCTTCGGGCCGGGAGGGTCGGCGATTGTTCCCAGGCCGAGAGATCGCCTTCTCAAACGCGAACCTGTGCCGCAGCGTGCATCGCCCTGCCGGAGATGGCAGAGGCGACGCCGGGCCCCATCTCTTGCGGAGCCGGCTTGGCGCGGAGGCTTACGCGTCAAGAAGCCGCTTTCGTCGGCGGAGCTCAATGAGATCGCAGCTCGGCGAGATACCCGGTCGCCAACGCCAGCGCGCGGTCCAGCTCCAGAACGGCGTCTTCCGCCATCCGCTGGAACGCCGCCCCGTCCTCGTCGCCGCCGAACGCAGCGCGTTCCAACCGCCCCAGCCGCTCCCCCGCAGGCAGCTGCCCCATTTGCAGGCAGGCCGATTTCATCCGATGCGCCAATTCGCCGACCGTGCGGCGGTCGTTGCGCTGCGCCGCCTCCCGCAGCGCCCGCAAGTCCGCATCGGTGGTCCGGACATACAATTCGAGCAGGCGCCGCAAGGCCGACTCGTTGCCGCCGAGCTGCTTGAGCAGTCCCGACAGCTCGGCCGGGACGCCGTGGGTCGCCGCTGTGGCCTCGGCCGGCGCGACGCCGCGGGCCGGCGGCACCAGTTCGTAGAGCTTCGCCTTCAGGTCGTCGATCAGCAGGGGCTTGGTCAGCAACCCGTCCATGTCCAGCGCCATGCATCGCTCTCGATCGGCCGCGAGAACGCTGGCGGTCAGCAGCAGGATCTTCAGCCGCGGCCCCCCGTGCCTCGCCTCGTGATCGCGAATCCGCTCGGCCAAGCGATAGCCGTCCAGGCGCGGCATCTGCCCGTCGGTGATCAGCACGGCGTAACGGCCGGGATGCCGCTGCAGCATCGACCAGGCCTCTTCTCCGTCCTCCGCCATCTCGCAACGGAAGCCGAGCAATTGGAGCTGTCGGGACGCGACCTCGCGGTTGGTCGGATTGTCTTCGGCCAAGAGCACGATCTGGCGCTGGCCGAACAGGGTTTCGGGCGGCGCAGGCGCCTCCCAGGCAGAGCGCTGCTGCTCGTCCGGCTCGCGCCGCAATGCCACCTCGATTCCACGTATCAGCCCTGCCACGGTGACGGGACAGCCGTCGATCCAGGTCAACCGATTCGAGACGACGGCATCGGTTTGGCCTCGGCGCACGGCGACGACCGGTACGGCGGCCGATACGCTGTCGCGATCGATCAGCGCGGCATGCACCGACGGCGCCGCCCGCTTGTCGATTAGCACCGCATCGATCGATGCGGAGCCCTCTTGCTGCAACCGGGCCAGCGCCGCCTCGGCATCGTGCACGAACTCGACATCCGCGCCCGACCAACGCAGCGGTTCGTGGATGAATCGCCTGCTGTCAGTGTTCGGTGCGATCACCAGCACCCGGGTGCCGCTCAACCGCTTCGGCGCGGCCGCGTCCTCGGCGACGGCCGGAGCGGAGATCACCAGACTGAAGCGCGTACCGCTGCCTACGCGGCTCTCGCACTTGATATGCCCGTCCATGGCTTCGACCAGGCTTTTGACGATGCTCAGCCCCAATCCCGTGCCGCCGAACCGGTGGGTGGTACCGGCGACCTGCTGGAAGGGCCGGAACAGGCCTTTCACCCCCTCCTCGTCCATGCCGATGCCGGTATCGGAGACCAGCACCCGCAGCCTGCCGGGCGCCTCCAGGGCGACATCGATCGAGACGCCGCCCTGCTCGGTGAACTTGACCGCGTTCGCGACCAGGTTGGCGAGTATCTGGCGCAATCGCGTCGCATCGCCGATCACCTGCGCCGGAACATCGGGCGCCACGCAAACATCGATATCGATGCCTTGCTTGTAAGCCTGCGAACTGAAAGCGCCGGCCACGGTCTCCACCAACTCGCGAACGGGAACGCTGGCCTGTTGCAGGTCCAGCCTTCCCGCGTCGATCTTGGAAAGATCCAGCACGTCGTTGACCAAGGTCATCAGCACCGAGGTCGACTCCTTGCAGGCATGCAGCATCTTGCGCTGCTCCGAGTTCATCGGCGTCCTGTCGAGCAGATCGACCATGCCGACCACGCCGTTCAAAGGCGTGCGGATCTCGTGGCTCATGACCGCAAGGAACTCTCCGCGCTGCCGCAGTTCCCTGTAGCTGCGCTCCTGGGAAACGTCGTGGACCATGCCGGTGAATATCTCGCGAACGCCGCCCATTTGCTCCATCAGCTGGCCGCGCAGCCTGACCCAGGTCCACTGGGCGTCCGCCGCGCGCAGCCGGTACTCGAGATCGAGGTCCCTCACGTCCAGGCGCTGCAAGGCCTCGAAGGAACGCTCGACGGTGCTCCTGTCGTCCGGGTGGACCAGCGCGAGATAGTCCGCGATGTCGATCACCTCCAGCTCGTTGCCGCCCGTGTACCGGACCCCGCCGCGCTGGAAATCGATCTCCACCATCAGGCCGCCGGAAGCGGACATCGCCAGGCGCAGACGCTGGTCGCGTTCGCGCAGCGTGCTCAGGTATTCGCGGCGACGGCGGCGGCCGGCGAGCTGGGACAGGATCAGCCATCCCGCCAGCGCCGCGGCGGCCACCACATAGCCGAGTTTCGCCCACCACGTGCGCCACAGCGGCGGCTCGACTTCGACCGGCAGCAGGAACTCCCGCGCCTGCACGCCCTGGCCGTCGAACTGCCTGATCTGCAACTCGTACTTGCCCGGCGCCAGATGGTGGTAGGCGATCGAAAGATCCGGCGGCATGTCCCGCCACTGCTCGTCGAGGCCGACCAGGCGGTAGGACAACGAGTGCGAGGCCCCGAAGCTGGCGATCCGGAAGGCGATGCGCCCGTCGCCGAACGACGCCTTGATGCCGGGGAGGTTGCGGCCGAGATAGTTGACGTAGGTGGCGTCGCCGATCTCGTAGCTGCTGATGGACACCAGGCCGGGATAGGAATGGCTCAGCCGTTGGGGATCGACGCGCCACAGTCCCTTCGAGGTTCCGAAGTAGAGGCCGCCATCGCGGCTGTTCACCGCACCCGCCTTGCGGATGGTGTCGTCGGGAATCCCGTCGACCGAGGTATAGGCGTTGAACCGCTCGACTCTGGGCAGCCAGCGGGCGATACCGCGATCGGTGCCCACCCACAGGACGCCCGCGTCATCGTTCAGCACGGTCTCGATGGTCTGGTCCGGAAGCCCCTCTGCGGCGCCGTAGCGCCGGAATCCGATCCGGCCGTCGCGACCGAACTCCGCGCGATTCAACCCCGCGCGGGTTCCGATCCATAGCAAGCCTGCGGTGTCTATGTACAGATCGAGGATGTGGTCGTCGGACAGACTGCGCGGATCGTCGGGGCGGTGCCTGTAGCGCACGGTTTTGCCCGAGTCCGGCCAATACCGGAGCAGGCCGTGCTCGGACCCCAGCCATAGCGATCCGTCCGGCGCGGCAGCGATGCTGGTCAGCACGCCTTCTGCACCGACGCCCATGCTTCGCAGCCGCTTGGCCCCGGGCGGCAGCAAGGCCAGGCCGTTGGAGTGCGTAACCACCCACAGGCCATGCTTCTTGTCCATCAGCGCCGCGGTGGTGTACACCGCGGGCCGGTCCTCGAACGGAATCCGCTCGGCGCGTCCGCTACGGCTCCAGTGCACGAGCCCCATGCCGCCGGCGATCCACAGCCCGCCCTCGCCGTCGTCGAGGATGTCGCTGATGGTGGCGGTGATGCCGGGGTAGGTCGCATCCAGGGCCCGGCTCAGCTCCGGAGGGATCGGGCTCCAACGCCAGGTCGCCGGATCGAATTCGCGCAGCTCTTCGTCGCACAGGGACACGTACAGTTTGCCCGCCGCGCTTTCGTGCAGCGCGCACACGGCGGCGGTGTTCTTGCCGGGCAAGCCGATCCGCTTGACCCCGTTGTCGGTCAGGCGAAGCCGATTGACGCCGCCGCGCGTTCCAATCCACAACGTATTGCTGTCGTCGATCGCGAGCGACCAGATCCGGTTGTTGGCCAAGCTCTGCGGGTCGGTGGCGTAGTGATGGTAGATCGACAGCTCGCCGCGCTTCGGGTCGAGCCGGTACAAGCCGCCTTGGCCGTCGATGCTGCTGGCCAACCAGAGCACTCCGCTCCGGTCCACCACCATCTCCGTCGCCCGCAGCATCGGCACGGGGGTATCGACCCGGCGCAGCGCGCCGCTGCCGCCGTGCCAACGCCACAACTGGGTCCCCGCGACCAGCCACAGTCCATCGGCGTCGGCCGCCATGCCGGTGATCGCCTGGCGATCCGGAATCCTCGTCACCGCCTCGATCTGGGCGGCGTGCGCGGCATCGAAGCGTATCGACTTGAGTTCGGCGCCGATCGCGACGTACAAACGCTCCCGATCCCGGTCGAACTCGAAGCTGGTCAGGTCTTTGGCCAGGGCGGACGGCTCCATGACCACCGAGGCCGTCCGCTGCGAGCCGGACATCCGCAGCAGCCCCAGATCCGTGTAGAGCCACAGCGCGTCCGTGCGATCGCTGCCCATCCAATCGATGGAAGTCGGCGCCCTGCCTTCCGCGGTCCGTATCGGCGTGCGCTCCAGCCGCCCGGTCGATCGGTCCAGGCGTTGCACCACGCCGTCCTGGTTTCCGATCCATAGCGCATCGGACGTGTCGGCCAGCAGCAGCGAGATCCGGCTCGCCAGCGAATCGCGCCGGTTCGGATCGCGGTCGAGGGTAAGGAAGCTGCTGCCGTCGAATCGGTGCAGGCCGTTGTTGCCGCCGACCCACACGAAGCCATGCCGGTCGACCAGCACGGTCAAGGCCCTGTCGCTGGCCAATCCCTTGTGGCGGTCGAAGAGGTCGAATACGCCTTCCCCGCCGCTTTGGTTCAAGACGATCGCCGGCAGCGGAGGTTCCGCGCGTCCGATCGGCCCGGACACAGCGTCGCCCCAGCCCGATGCGAGCAGGGCAAGCAGCAGCGCACGGGCGGCTAGCCGCAGCATGGCCACGTTATCCGATGTTCCATGGTTCGGCCGACGCACCCGAGTCGCACATGCATCTCCTAACGCAAACAAGCCGCGGTGCCCCCACCGCCGGCCCGCCGCCGCGCCCGCTCGGGGACACCCCACCCCAGGAGCCGGCCGCCGATGGACTGCGCACCTGGATCTCCCGTTCGGCCGCTACCCGCCAGGGAGCGCGCGGCCACGACCGACCGCCGCTAGCCATGCCGACGGATGAGCTCGTCCAGGCTCATCGGCGGCCCATAGAGATAGCCTTGGCCCTGCTGGCACCCCAGGGACTGGACCAGTGTCGACTCAACCTCGGTTTCCACGCCCTCGGCGACCACGACCTGTCCCAGCCGCAAGCCCAGCTCGACCGCCGACTTGAGCAACTCATAGGCCTGCGCGCTGATGGGGGCCGCCGCGACGAAGCTGCGGTCGATCTTCAGCTCGTTGCTCGGCAACTTCATCAGGAACTGCATCGCCGCTGCGCCGACGCCGTAGTCGTCGATCGCGATCCTGAAACCGCGCAGCCTGAACCGGATCAGCGATTCCAGCACCTTGGCCGGCTCGCGCATCAGATGCGTTTCGGTCACCTCCACCGTATAGCGGTCGAAGCGATCTCCCGCCGCGGCGACGACCTCCACCATCCGATCCACGACCGTGGGATTGTTCAAACTCTTCATGGACACGTTGAACGAAATCCCGACATCCAGATTCCGCGCCAGCATCGCGCCGCGCCCGATCGCCGCCTTGGCGAGCACCGCTAGCGTCAGTTCGTCGATCAGGCCGATGCGCTCCGCCCCATCGACGATCTCGCACGCGGGTATGAAGCCGAGCTCCGGGTCGCCCCATCTCAGCAGCGCTTCGGCTCCGGCCAGCGTCTTGTCGGCGAGATTCACCTTCGGCTGGAACGCCAATCGCAAGGCGTCGCCGGCAAGTCCCTGCCTGATCCGGCCGGGATCGAACGGCGGCCGGGACGGCCGCTCCCGGGTCGCCCCGCCGCCGGATCTATGCCGGCGAAGAGCGCGCAACAGCGCATCGGACTCGATCGGTTTCTGCAGCGCGCCGAGCAGCGTCATGCCGCGTTCTTCCACGAACTGACGGCTCGAATCGATCACTCTGGAATCTTCGCCGCTGATCAGAATGACCGAAGGGCGGACCGCGAATTCCGCGACGCGCCCGAGCAGCCATACGCCGTCCGTTCCGGGCATGTTCAAGTCGCAGATCAGCACATCGATGTCGCGTCCGGCCGACATCTGCAGCGCCACGGCGCCGCTGTGAGCTACCGCGAACCCGGTCTCGCCGGCAGCGCGGAGCACGGCGGCCACGACCTCGGCCGTGATCGGATCATCGTCGACGATGAGTATCTCAAGGCCGCTTGAACCGTACGATGCCACCATGACCACGCAGCTCCCATCAGATGCGCCGGACAAGCTCTTCGAGATGAGGTTATCAGGATTCCACCTTGCTTCCCGCCCGTTCTGCCGCGACCGCCCGACAGCGCTCCGACCGGTCCGCGCTATGGACCCATCTATGTGCGAGCCTGTAGGGGTAGAATTCGGACCTGATCAAACAATCGCTCCCCGGCCGCGGAGTTCCGGATCTGCCCGCGCTAGCCAAGCTACCGCGTGAGCGAAGGTGAGTGAACAACACGTGACCAGATACGACGATCAAGCGGCCAATCCCCCTTCCAGTCCTTCTCCGGGTCCCAAATTGAGCACAAATCAGAACCCCATCAAGGTGCTGATTGCGGACGACCATCCGATCATTGTCGTCGCCCTGACCGAAATGCTCGGCTCTGCCCTGGGCAGCGGCAACGTGGTCGTGGATTCGGTGTCCGACGGAGACGGCCTGCTCCGGCACCTGGAGACGGAGCAGCTGGACTATCTCATTCTCGACCTGTATATGCCGGGCAGATTCAAAAGCATCGCCCTCGTGCAGGAAATCCTCGCCAAGCAGCCGAACCTCCAAATAATCGTCTATACCGGCTCGGAGCTTCCCTGCCTCGCCCTATCGGCGCTGGAAATCGGAGCGCAAGGCTTCGTTTCCAAATCCAGCGGTCCGCGAACGGTCATCGAGGCCATCTTCGCCGTGATGCTGGGAAAGAATTTCGTCGACCCCGCCATCGACGTCGTTTCCGCCAAGAGCCACCCGTGGTATCAGCTCACCACGGGCGAACAAGCCGTGGTGCTGGCCCTGGCCCGCGGCGAGAACCTTCAGGCGATCGCCATCGACAGCTCACGCAGCTACAAGACCGTCACGACCCACAAGTACAACGCCATGCGCAAGCTGGGGCTGAGGTCGAACGATGAAATCGGCCGCTATCTCGAGCGAAACGGATTGACCCACCTGATCGGCTGACCTCCCGGGTGGGCGCAGCGCCAGCGCTGCAGTGCGCCGACGTCCGACGCCAAGCCAGCGGCCTCTGCGTCGGTCGCCGGCCTGCGCACGACTCACAGCAGAGGTACGTCTTCCCGCGGATGGACCGCCGACGGGGGCGTCTTGCGCTCGACCCGCAGGCGACGGCGCTGCTGGGCATGCAACTGATCGTCCAGCAGGGACCGCAGCGCGGTGCCGCATGCGCTATTCGCGTCCAGAGTGCGGTCGACCTTGGTCCATATCCCCGCCTTGAACCAGCGCATGTAACGCACGTAGATTGATCGCCAGGGACCGTAGGCGCGCGGCAGTTCGCTCCAGAACGCGCGGTTGCACGCCACCCATACCACCGCCTCGACGAAGCGTCGGTACTTCTGCGAGCTGTTCTTCGCCCGGGTGGAAAGGTTCGGCGGAAGCGCCAGGCTTATCTTCTGCCAATCCAAGTCGCAGACCATTTCGGCGCATTGTTCGGTCGTAATCGCTTTATTCATGTCGGTAGCACCTCAAGCTTGGGCGGTGGTAAAGCCGGCGCCTCCCAGGCATCCTGAACTTCGATTGCCGTCGCCAGATTGAATAGGGGGCCGGGGCGGAATTCGGCGGAAGAACATCCATCGTCCTACTGCGCTGGCGGCACCCCACGGGCACCGCGCCCACATCCCGACCTGGTTAAAATATCCCTCCCCACCCGCCAATCCATGCACTGCTTGGGTGAGGAGGGCTAACGAAATCGCTCAAACGCCGATCCGCGATCCGCTGCGTCGGCGGATTACCGGCCGACGTCCGACTAAGCGCCGACCTTCACGATCGACGACTTCGAGTACACGCCGTCCTGGCTGATCGCGAACAACATGTAGTAGCCCGGCGGCGCGAGATTCCCGTTGGCCGGAGCGGTCAACTCATAGGTACCGTTGGCGCCGGCCCAGAAGTCGACCTCCAGCAGTCGCTGATCGGTATTGATGGAATGCGTCGTAGCCGACATGCGCACCAGCGTGAATCGCTTGATCTGGCTGTTCTGGACGGACGCCGACACCGTGAAGCGCTGGCCGAAACCGACCGTCTTCGGCGCAGCGGCAATGATCGGACGCGGCAATCCCCTGAGCAGGGCCGGAGGGGTGAAGATCTCGGCCGCGCTCTCGTTGACCGTGCAGGTGCCGCATTGACCGCCGCCGCCAATCCAGACTCGGCCATCCGGAAGCAGCGTGGCGACCGAGTGATAGATGCGCGGCCTCGCGGCTGGCGCGAGCGTAGTCCAGGTGTTCGTTGCCGGGTTGTACATTTCCGGTGCGACGATTGCGCCGGTGTTGTTGAACAGGAACGACTTGGGCGACCCGCCGGTCACGAACACCTGTCCGTCGGGCATGGTCACGGCGTTAGCCTGGTAACGCGGGTAGCGCATGTCCGCGACCCGTTGTGCCGTACCGGTGTTGAGATCGATAACGAAGCTCTTCTTTCGCGCCGGGACTTGTTGCAGCCCCTTGTCCTCTTCTGCATTTTCATTGCCAAAGGCCATGGCGCCGCCCGCCATTAGGATCTTGTCGCGCGAGAACTGGGCCGACGGGGCGCCCTGGGCGTGGGTATCGATGCCTTGGCCGTTGTCACCGGGCCGATACGAGGCCACGGTGGTGGTGCCGTTGCCGTCGACCGTATGCCAGCGCATCGTCGGGCTTAGGCCGAACTCCAGAATCCGACCATCCGGCGCCAGGGCCAAGCGGCGGTAGTACTGCGCGCGGGCTTGCCCGTAGTTCCCGGCACCGACGGGGTAGGCATCGGGCTCGCCGGTCCCGGTCAGCAGGCGCCATGGCGTGTTGGTATCCTGGCCAGGAAGCCAGTACTCGCCGATCTTCTCCATGTTGGCATGGATCGGATTGCCATCCCCATCGCCGCCGATGGTGAAGATCTCGCCACCGCCCATGACGACGCCGGAGTTGTACCAACGCGGAATCGTCAGCGACGACTCACGTCTCCAATTGCCGGTCTCATAGTTGTAGCTGAACACCCGGTCGCGGTTCTCTTGCTTGCCACCGCCACCGATGATCATCACCCGACCGTCGGCCCCCATCACCAGCGCCGGGCAGAATGCTTCGAGACCGAAATCGGTATACAGCGGGTGGTGACTGGCCGTATCGGTCTTCGGATCGAAGTATCCGTAATAAGTACCCGTGCCTCCATGGAAGGAATGCGTGCCGCTTCCGGACCAATACATCACCCGGCCGTTCGGCAACACAGCGACCGACGAGGCCACCATATTCAGATCGACCGGGGCCGACCATGCGCCGGAGTAACGCGCATCGTTGGAGGCAGCAACGAACTTGTTGAAACCAAACTTCTCGTTGGCGCCGCCGTTGCACGCATACTGCACCAGCTTCGTGCCAGAAGTCTTGGACGCACCCGCTACCACCAGACACTTGTCGCTGTGCGCTGCCTTCAGCACGTAGCTGCCCGTGCTGGGTCGCTCGACCTTCCATTTCTGCGCCAAAGCCAGAACCCCGCCGCAGCTCGCCTTTGTGATCGGGGCATAGTTGTCTGTCCGGCCTGCGCCGACGCCCAAACACTGATTCGTGTCCGCGTCCTGACGCAGGCTGTACGTGCCATCGGCGTTGCCTGCCAGTTGGAACCGCTGCGAGGCGCTGCCGGTGCAGTAGCTCTGAACTGCTTGCCGCTGCCCGTCCACATCGATGCAGAGGCCCGAATCCTTGCCCACCGCCTCGGTCCGCCAACCGCTCAAACCGTCCTCCGCCAATGCATTGGCGGCGAAACTCGTAGCCGGAACCGTGCCCATGAGGGACACGGTCACGGCGAGAGTAGACAGCCTGATTTTTTCCTTCACAGCGTTCATTACCACTCCATAGACAAGCTAGACGCCGCTCTCCCGTTCAGCATCGGCGCAAAGCCTATCCGCAGAGCCCGGAGGTCGCCCATAAGCCTTTTCGGCTAGTAGGTCCCAAGCAGGTTCAAGAACCAGCCCTTGTGGTCGTAGTCGAAGTTGGTCAGGTCGTCGCT
>NZ_HG424483.1 GCF_000336385.2 Lysobacter antibioticus HS124
CGTGGCGGTCTGCGGCGCGACCCGGCCGTACACGGTCAGCGACTGGCCGGTGCCATCAGCCATACAGGCTGTGGACGACACTCCGAGCCATCTGCGCAATCTAGTAACCGGCCGTTCGTAATCCACGATCTGCCGAGTCGCTTCGACATTGAACTCATCAGCGGACTGCTGTGCGCTCATAAGCAGCTCCACTTAAGCCTAGGCTCGGATTACGAGATGCCTACGAAACCCCAGAGTAGTCAACACAATAAGTTGGCGAAAAGGCGAGGGGCCACCTGAAGCGTCCTCGTTAATTCGATCCAATTGGAAGTAGAGTTCCCCACCAAGGAGCTCTGCATGAAAAAGTCGAAGTTCAGCGAAGAACAGATCGTCCGAATCCTGAAAGAAGTCGAGGCCGGTGCGAAGGTCGGAGAGACCTGCCGCAAGCACGGGATCAGCGAGCCGACGTACTACGTCTGGAAATCGAAGTACGCCGGCCTGGAGGTGTCGCAGCTTCGGCACCTGAAGGACGTCGAAGCCGAATTGGCCCGGTTGAAGCGCATGTACGCCGACCTGGCCTTGGAGCACCACGCGCTCAAGGACGTCATGTCGCGAAAGCTCTAAGCCAGGCTCGGCGGCTGGAGCTGAGCTTGGCGATGCAAACCGATCACGGGCTGAGTGCCCGACGTGCCGATCGAACGCTGCGTCTGTCTCGTTCGGCGCGGCATTACCGCCCGCGCGTTCGCGACGATGGGCCGTTGATCGCGGCTATCGAACTGCATCTGAAGGACAACCCGGGCCACGGCTTCGGGTTGCTGTTCGACGGTGTGCTGCGACCGCAGGGCTGGGGCAAGACGCGAGCCTGGCGCGTGTACACCGCGTTGAAGCTCAACTTGCCGCGGCGCGGCAAGCGGCGCCTGCCCGAGCGGATCAGGGAGCCGCTGGAGGTCCCATCCGCCCCAACCACACCTGGTCCGCCGACTTCATGTCCGATGCGCTGTGGTCTGGCCGGCGATTTCGCACCTTCAACGTCAACGACGACTTCAACCGGGAATCGATGTCGATCGACATCGACAGCAGCCTGCCATCGGCCCGTATCGTTCGCGCCCAGGACGAACTCGTCGAGGTGCGCGGCACACCCAAGCGGTTACGTTTGGACAATGGCCCGGAGTTCATCAGCGAGGCATTGAAGCAATGGGCCAAGCGTCATAGCGTCGATCTGGTCCACATCCAGCCCGGCAAGCCGACCCAGAACGCCTACATCGAGCGGTTCAATCGTACGTTCCGCACCGAAGTGCTGGACCGGTTCGTGTTCACCACGCTCGATGAGGTCAGGCGCATGGTCGAGGACTGGCGCCACCGTTACAACCATCATCGCCCGCACCGTTCGCTGGGCGGGCTTTCGCCACATCACTACGCGGTGGCAAACTCGTCACCTACCTCTACTTTCAAATGACTCGAAAGAACGAGGACGCTTCACTCCGAAATCGCACGCGCCCGCTCGCAAGCACCATCTCCACATGAAGGGATAGCGACCCGAGGAGGGGGGATTTGACCACCCTCGCACTCACATAAATATCCCTTGTTCACTCTCATACATTCCGCGAACCGCGTCTTGGCCATGGACGTTGGGTCGACGACCAAGACGAAACTCGTAAAGAAATGCACGCCTTCGGACCGAGTCCGAAGGGAGGGCGGGGCTGCGGGGGCGGCCGAATGCCGCCCCCGTCATCTTCACTTTGCCTTGTTGGGAATGGATTGCGCTAGGAGCGCGCTATGGCCAAGACCAGCGACTACGCTTGAACATGGCCGGGCATGAGCTTATTGAGGAGCTGTCCCCTTGGCCCATAATTCGTTGTAGAAATTATAATAAGAAAATCCCTCCCGATTGATTTGCATCACCAAGTCGAGCAAGGGAAATTGGCCGTAGGCTTCATAGCCATTCGAATAGCTCGGGATGGCTTCAACCACCTTATGGGTAGGCACCTGGAGGATGCAGGACCGATCTTGGGCCACGCCGTAATGAGCGGCCTGCTCGGCGGTCACCCGGTTACAGGTCACGCCCTGCTGCGGATTCGACACTGGATTCGCCCGGTAGTTCCATACATGCGGGTGAATGTCGATGACGTTATTGGAGCGGATGTTTCCGCGCCCGTCGCCAGAGGTCCTGGGCGCTTCCTTTTCCCACCACTTGAATGCGGGCATGTACTGGGCAAACAACGGATCGAGGAAGTTGATGCGAGGATCGCTGTCCGCCCAGCCGGACCATGCGAGGATATCGCTGCGCGTGCTCACCCAGGAGGTCGCGTTTTCCTGATACTCCAGGGGATTGTTGAACTCAAGCACTTCGGCCTGCAGACCGTCTTCCGAGAATTCCA
The DNA here is from genome assembly GCF_000336385.2 of Lysobacter antibioticus HS124. Classification (GTDB taxonomy): domain Bacteria; phylum Pseudomonadota; class Gammaproteobacteria; order Xanthomonadales; family Xanthomonadaceae; genus Lysobacter; species Lysobacter firmicutimachus. The sequence continues at coordinate 2,358 of NZ_HG424483.1, forward strand.
GATAGCAGTTGCCGGCGCATTGTTGGCCCGAGTTTTTGGCGGTGACTTGCCAACTCTGCTCATTCGGGTTAGTCCAGGGATCTGGAATCACCGACTGCAGATTGATTTTGACTACCGTAGTGGGAAGCGGCGAACTCGTATCGCCGCCACACAACGCAGTCTCATCCTTCCCGATCGGATAGCGGGCTTGCGCGTACTGCTTGAAGCCCGGCCATTCGCCCGCCCCGTTAAAATACTGGCATTGGGTCGCTTGGGCAGCCTTGATCCTCAGCGGCCACGTTCTGCCTTTCGGCGTGTTGCGAAGAAAAACTTCGTCCAAGTACATCAGATATGTCTTTTCTTGACCCTCGAACTTCTTCTTGGTGTATTCGGGGTCGATGCCGAGCGCGAGGTCCAGACCATGGAAAGTGGGGTTGGTTTTGCCGAAATCCGCGATATGCGCGTCGGTAACGACTCCGCCAAGCGTTTTATCGGACGACCCCGTATAGACGATGAACTCCACACCTCTGGCCTTGAACTTTGGAAAGATGTGATTCAACAGACGCCGCATCTGAATGGTGTCCTGCGAATTCGAATTCGCAAAACCTTGCTCAATGTTGAGGAACCAGCCGTCCAGTTTCAGCTGCTTGGCGATCTCCTCCAGTCGGAGCAGCGCGTCGATATTGAAGTCCGCCAGTTCGGTTGCATCCCAGTTCCAGGGATCCTTCAATGAACCGATCAGCGTATTGACCATTCCATCGTTGCCCTTTTCGGCATCGATGTACACGGTGCCGTAGATCTTGACCCCGTTCTCATGCGCCGCGCTGACCCAGTTGGGGTCGGGAGCGATCACATGAGCCCCCGTATCCTGCTCTCCCCCCATGAAGATCATCTTGCGGATGAAGGCCCAGTTATTGAAGGTCACTGGCGGAGGCGCGCCTTCCGGATAGGCTTTGACGGCATGAGAACGGGTTCGATATATCGCCGTGAATTCGGCTCCGGGGTCGACACGACCGTCAACCATCCACCTTGAGGCCATGTCGGTGTTCAGCGGAACACTAGATGGCGCGGGCCGATTCGACGAGACAATGGGGTTGTTACCCAAGAGATAGTCGAAACCCTCTGAGTTGCTGTTCCTGTCCAACGCCCAGGTATAGGTTTCTAGTTCGGCGGCCATACTGCTGGCGCTGGCAAGAAGACACAGAGATATCGCGATCGACACGTTGCGTTTCATTCATCATCCTTCGACTTAGTTCTGTATGCGGATAACAACCAAAATGTGCTGACGACGCTTTCGCCGAAGAACAAAAGGACCAAACGACAAAAGGCAGGACCGCACATTCATTTCAACGTATTACCTCTCCGCTGGCCTTGGAATGGGCAATTGTCTTAGCCCCATTTGCTGTTGAGACACTCATCGTCCAGGCGACAGTGCTGATTGAGCAGGAGATTGATCGCCGCCCTCAGCGTGCTAACCAAGAACGCAGGATTGCGGAACGGACTGTTCTTCGACATCTGTCAAATTCCTTGGGCGCACGAGGGCGCCGCTGTCACCTCCCCGCAAATCAGTGCCAACCAACACTAGAGGTCGCCGGGTCGTTCCGAACTCGGAACTCGGCGGGTGTTAGACCGCCCAGGCTGTCATGGGGTATCTCGCCGTTGTAGTCGCACAGCCGCTGTTCGGTGTGTTCGCGAACCTCGTTCAGGGTTCGAAATACGTGCATGTCCAACACGCCGCGTCGGTAGCTGCCGTTGAAGCGTTCGATAAAGCCGTTCTGCATCGGCCGGACCGGCTCGATGAAATCCAGGGCGATCCCTTTGCGCTCAGCCCGCTCGGCCAGCGCCAAGGCGATGAACTCCGGGCCGTTGTCCAACCGCAGCTTGCGGGGGTAACCGCGCCAAGCGGCAGCGCGCTCCAAGGTGCGGACGGCTCGGGTAGCCGGTAGATTCAGATCGACTTCGATCGCCAATGCTTCGCGACTGAAGTTGTCGATGACATTGAAGGTGCGAAAGCGTCGGCCATCCCACAGCGCGTCGGACATGAAGTCGATCGACCAACTCCCGTTGATCTACTCGCCGGCTACCAGTGGCAAAGGATGCCGGCTAGGTAGTCGTTTCTTGCCGCGACGTCGGTGATTGAGCTGCATCAAGCAATACACCCGCCACACTCGCTTGTGGTTCCAAGGCTGCCCCCGGCGCCGTATCAACTGAAACAGCTTGTCGAATCCGCGCTCGGGAAACCGTTCTGCCAGCTCCGCCAACAGCGCAATGACTTCCTCGTCGCGATCCGGCCGCTTTCGATAGCGCACCGTCGATCGCGACAGGCCGATCGCCGTACAAGCCCGGCGCTCGCTCCAGTCGTAGTGTTCCATCAACCACGCGGCCAGCGGGCGCTGGTGCGCCGGGATCAGAGCTTTTTTGCGATGACATCCTTCAAGGCATGGTTTTCCATCGCCAGTTCGGCGTACATCCGTTTGAGCTTGTTCGGCTTCCAAATCCCGCAGCCGCTGCACATCCGCCGCCTCCATGCCGCCGTACTTGGATTTCCACACGTAGTACGTCGCCTCGGAAATGCCTAACTCCCGACAGACGTCCTTGACTTGGCGGCCGCCTTCGACCTGCTTGAGTGTCGCGACGATCTGGCTTTCCGTGAACTTGCTCTTGCGCATCTTGGTCTCCTTCGGGCTAGTTTGCCTGGAGACCTCTGGCTATTGATGGAGTGAGTTTACGCGGAAGTGACACAGCCACTGCGTTGGGCCAGTCCGAAGCGCCATATGGCGGACAACGCAGATTCGTATTAAGTCAATCGTAGTGCCCTGCAAGACGGCTTCCTCGTGCATCGTCAGCGCGCCGGCATCGCGCAGCACTCTGGCTTCGACAACCAAGCCGGACAAAGTGCGATGGTCTTCGGAAAGTCCACCGACCACCAAGCGGATGTGCATCATACGGTTAACTTCTGAATTGACGCGCCGCAGGGCGGATTCGACCACAAGACCAGACGATGAAAAGGCGCCGTGCGACCCGCACGGCGCCTTGGATCACGCGCCTAAAGTTCGTCTTAGTAAGACGCCGCCACTATCGGTAGCTTCCTGCCACACTCATCCCCGAGAAATCGGACCAGCCGTTCACCATTACGTAGTATGTGCCAGCCTGGACATTGGAGATCCGACAGGTTTCCAGGCCGCTACCGAGGTTGGCACGACATTCGTAGTTCGTTGCGGTCGGAGATGAGCCACGCTTGACGTATAGATCCGCGTCGCCGCGGTACCCGCTTATCGTGAAGACCAGATCCGTTGCTCCGAACGGAACCGTCATAGCCCAGTATTGATAGCTTCCCTGTGCGCCAGCGACATTGTTCACGGAAACACCGTTACTCAGCGTTCCGAACGATCCGCTCGGACTGTCGCTGGTCGCGTAGCTGCCAACCAGACGCATACCGGAATAGGCCGTATAGCCGTTCACCAGAATATGATAGGTACCGGCTTTCGAATCGGACAGCCGGCAGGTTTCCGCACCGGCTCCCAAGTACGCGCGGCAGTCGTAGTTTGTCGGCGTCGGTGCGGAACCGTACTTGACGTAGAGGTCAGCATCGCCGGTGTAGCCACTGGTGGCGAACTGCACATTGGACGCCCCCGACGGCACCTGCATGGTCCAGAACCGATAGCTTCCCGTAGCCCCAGACAAGCCGGTCTGTGCAACGCCGTTGACTAGAACTGCCGCACCGCCTTCCTCATAGCTGCCGACCAAGCTCATTCCGGAGAACGCGGACCAACCGTTCACCATCACATGATAAGTGCCTGCTTGCGAGGTAGGTATGTTGCAGGTCTCTGCGCCCGCCCCCAGGTTCGCGCGGCAGTCGTAGCTGGTCGTGGTCGGTGCGGAGCCGTATTTGACGTACAAGTCGGCATCGCCGCTGTATCCGCTGATCGAAAATTTCAGCCGCGACGCACCCGGCGGCACGAGCAGGGTCCAATGCTGATAGCTCCCCATAGAACCCGAAATACCAGTGACGGGCACGCGATTGCTCAAGGATGCGCCGCTGGATACCGGTGCCGAAACCGTCACCGATTTGCTAGTCGAACGACTGACTCCACGATTGTCGGTTACCGTCAGGGTAACGGTATAAGTACCGGCTTTGGCGTAGGTTCGGCTTGGCGCAGCGTCGGTCGACGAAGTGCCATCGCCGAAGCTCCAACTCCGGGACACGATGCTGCCATCGCTATCAACCGATCGGTCCGCGAAAGTCACTGCCAGGTCCTTGGCCGTAAAAGAGAAGTCTGCAACCGGGGCTAGGTTCACCGGCGCCGCTCCGCGAAAAGCAGCTACACGATGCTTGTTCTCGATCAGAACGCGCCGATTATCGTTCAAATCAGCGGTGCCGAGGCTACGACCGTTATAGGTAAGTTCCGGGCTGGAATAGTAATTCACTCGCGCCGAGCTGACCGACCAACCGGGACAACTCCAAGCATAGGTCATGATGGTGCCGAGCGATCCGTCCGCCGCGCAATGACCTTGGCCGTAGCGGAAGTAGCTGTTGCCGCCGGGGTTGGTATAGCTATCGTGGCCAGCCCCTAGCAAATGGGATATTTCGTGGCCGACCGTATAGTTGTTGATCATGCTATGTACGGACACCAGAGCAATCGCCTTCGACTCATCGGCATTCAAATGGGCTATGCCGGAAATAAACCCTTGTGGGCGAGTTATCAGCAAAACAACATCGGCGGACTCTGCGTTTCGCGCCGTATGGATCTGGTCCATATAGCCGTCAGCTGGATTGATCGCTCGTTCTAAATTGACAAATTGATCGGAACCCGACGGATAATCCATTTCCAGGATGTTGCTCGTCAGCTCGAGCGTAATCCCGGTCCTAGAATTGCTGTAGCCAAGATTAGCTTCCGCGATGCCGCGCTCCACCAAGGAACGAATGTCCGCGCCATAGCTAGCGATCGCATCTTTGGTAACAGCTGCCATCACGCGGATGGTTACCTGCTCGCCCGCGTTCAACGCGGCAGGACCGACCGCACCAGTCGCCAGGCGTTGCGGGTACGATTGCGCTGGCTTTGGCGCACCTCCCGGCGAGCTCAACACTTCGTCGTGCCCTGAAGCCGACTCCTCGACACGCTCCACGGCGTGTTCGCCATTCGACAACGGGCGGATGCTGAACAGCGCGCCGTTGATACGCACGCTGCCGGTGACGTTGTCGCCGCGACGCACCAAAATCACGGAATTCAGCGCGTCGTGAACCACCTCGCGTCCGGTCATACGGCGCGACTTTGAGGTTTCGCGTACATGGCCGACCCAAAGTAGGCTGCCGCTGTCCGTATGCCTTGCGCTTTCCAACACCAAGGTCACTCGATCTCCGCCGAGATCGACCTCGATTTCAGAGCTATTCTCCGATACCGTCGCGGCGTTGAGTTTCATTATCCGCAATTGCGAAGCGCCCGGAGATCCGGCCGCACCCGTCACGCGCAAGCTCGTCGCCGACGGTTTGATTTCTCCCACAAACAAGGGCTGACCGGCCTGGGCGTAGGAGCCGAGAGCCAAGACACCGAATGCGATCAGGGGGCGTAGGGAAGCACTAGCTTTTGAAGTCATGGCATCGTTCCATTGGTTTCCGTTGTTTGATTTCCTTGGCTCGCAACGGGCGACCCGCGCGCTGCGATTTACCACTAGCCCCTTAACCTTCGGCCTTGCAAGCGGGCTGTGAAGCTCGTCGACCGACCCTTGCATGCGCGAGGGTTCGCGAATATTTCTGTCGGAAGCCACAACGCACCATGAATGTGCACGCATGGCTAAATTATCTAAGAATATTCCTAGTTCTACCTCCGCATTTGTACTAGTTGATCCGCCCCCCCACTGAGCCATACCACGTAAAGCTGTAAAGTCCGCCAACCCACGAGGACGGACGTGCGCAAGAGTCGATTCACTAACGAGGTGCGTGGCGCCCCAAACGATTGCGTTTGGACAATGGCCTGGAGCTCATCAGCGCCACATTGAAGCAATGGGCCAAGCGCCACAGCGTCGATCTGGTCCAGATCCAGCCCGGAAAGCCGCCCCAGAACGCCTACATCGAGCGATTCAACCGCACGTTCCGCGCCGAATCGCTGGACCGGTTCGCTTTCATCGCGCTGGATGAAGCCCGGCGCATTGCCGAGGACTGGCGCCACCGTTACACCCACCATCGACCGCGCCGATCGATGGGCGGCCTTTCACCACATCACTACGCGATGGAAAACTTGCCATCTACCTCTAGTTTCAAGTGACTCGAAAGAACGAGGACGCTTCAGCGAATCGGCAGGCGCATACGGGCGGCTCACGTGTGGGGATCGCGCGGCGACCGGGTGCGCGTCGCAGCCGTTGGCGCCGTCGCGGCCTCGGCCAGGCGTACCTCGACCGCGGCCGCGCGCAGGGTTCGCAGCAACGCGAGGGCGATGTCGAGATGGGCGAAGCGGCAGACACTGCCGAGCTTGGCAGTCAGCACGGCCTCGTGCAGGGTTGTAGCCGCGCGCGGCGCCGGGACGGGCGAGTTCGATCAACGTGGCCCTGGGGCAGCGCGTTCTTCGACGCGGGCTCCCGATACACGTGGATGCGGGCGACGCTGCGCGCGTTCATGGGCACCGACAAGTCCGGCCGCGGGCGCGGCCCCGGACATGACGTGCAATTACGTGAAGTGCAGGTGCCAAGCGCTGGACCGACGTGCGGCCAGCAACGCGAATCTTGCGACCACGCCGCCTTACCGCACGGACTTGTCCAGTTGCTGCAGGTCCTGGAGGGCAGCGACTGCCGAAAACACCGTCGACACCAAGACGCCGCACTCCCGCCCGCAAGCGGCGTTGCCGAGCAGCAGACCGGCGACGTCCGCTGCGACGACTTCCCAAGGAAAGCTTCGCCCTGCCGTGGTGACGAGCGGCCGCTGTCGCGACCACAGTTCCAGTGAGTATCGGGCGGTTGCGATCGCGGCCAGAACTTCCAGATCGCCGTCGCTGCGTCCGAGCTGTCCTATCGCCTTCGCTTCGAGCGCCTTCAGCTCCCGACTCGCGGCCTCGGGGTCGGCTGCGCCGGCGAAGACCCGGTCGATATCTTTAAAATAGGCGAACTGCGCGGGATCGAAGCGGCTGTGCAGCGAACGCAGGTTGTCGGCCAGCGTCAGGCGCGGATCTGGGCGAAGACTGCCGGCGATCTGCGCATACTCGCGAACAAATTCATCGGCATCTTCGTCCTTGCGCGCGCCGCATTTCCGCACCAGCGAATCGGCGAGAACGAGTTCGCCGCCACCGGCGTAGTTGACTATCAAGCAGCCCGCATAAGCGTTATGCGCCACGCCTACGCCATGCATAGGGTTGTAGCTGTAATTTTCTGACGACGGAAAACTTTGACATGCGCCGGGCAAGGACGCCAAGGACAAGGCGATGCCCAGGGAGGTGGCAAGAAGTTTCATGAGGAGTCCTCTGGCTCGTTAGCGGTGGAGCGGCCCTCGTTGCCTCTGCTTGACGCACGGGGCGCCGTTTGGGAAGGCTGGCCGAGCGGGAGGCCCGTTGCCGGGCCCCCGCACCAGCGATCAATCGTTGTCGCCCCAGACTTCGAAGGCGGTCGAAATCGATTGGATGGCCGCGTTGACCCAGCCGCAAAGCTTGCCGCAGGCCTTCACCCCGCTTACGAAGCCGGTGGCATCGGCGATCGCCACCTGCAGCCATCCCGGAATCTTGCCCTGCGCCGAAGCAGCGATGGGATTCTGCTGGGTCCACAACTCGGTCGAATGCCGAGCGGTGCTGATCGCGCCGAGTACCGCCAGGTCGTCATCGCTGCGGCCCAGGTACTTGATGGCCTGATCCTCCAGTGCCTTCAGGCCGCGATCGGCTTCTTCCGGGCTGGCCGCTTCGGCCAGGATGCGGTCCACGTCTTCGAAATAGGCGAACTGCTCGACGGTGAAACTGGAGCGGTACGCGCGCAGATTCTCCGCCATCGACAAGCGGGTGTCGCCGCGGGTCGCATTAGCCAGTTCAATGTGCTTTCGGATGAACCCGGCGTCGTCGCCCTCGGTCGGCGTGCCGCAGCGTTTGACCAAGTTCTCGACATGCGCTGAGACGCCGCCGCCGGTGTAGTTCGCGGCCATGCAGCCGGTGTAGGCGTTGTGGGCTACGCCGACTCCGTTCATCGGGTTGTCGCTGTATCGTTCCGATGAGACGAAGCTTTGGCTGAAGGCGGGAAGAGAAGCCAGGGAAAGGCCGATCGCGAGCAAAGCGGTGCGGTAATGCATGGCAGATCCTCTTGGTTGGAAGCGGCGGGGAAACGTCCGTTCAGATGAAGCCGGCGGTCTCGACCGGACTTCGTTCGACGCATCCTTGCGCCAAGTCCAAACTAGACAAACGGCCTGCGTGGCTTCCAGGTCGAAAAGGGGAAAAGGCGGGAATAAGTCGGGCACGTCCCGAGCTCGAACAGCCGCCGCGCGCCATGCAGCGCTCTGGCAGAATTTACTTTTTCGATCAATGAGATGAGGGGCAGAATATTCCCGGCATCTGCCCGTCGACGGCCGTCCGTAGGCGTTGCGTCACCGTGCGTTTGGGTCGCCAGGCAGTGATCGCCGCCGCCGAACCGCCCGGCATCAAGTAAGTACACTGAATGCATTCATGCGGTCGCCGATATGTGACCAGATACGACCTGCGACCTCCGTCGGTAGGCGTGCGCGCCATACGTACTGTTTGTTCGCAACGCTGAGGCACTGCACATCGAGTGCGGGCGAGCTGCCTTGGGGAATCAGCAGGTCGGCGTTCGACGAAGGGTGAAAAGCTCAACGGGGCGGCGTATCCCGATGAGCTCGGAAGCACATGCAACGTGCTTCGCCTTGGCTCAGCGTCTCAAGGCAAGCGCCCGCGGATCGCGGCTATCGTAATGACGGGTATTCTCCTGCTCGGCCGGCTGCTCCAGCAGCGGGGCCTATGGCAAGACTCCCCGCTGAGCAGGCCGGCGGCCAGAACGTGCTCGACGCGATCGAACGGCTCCGCAAGACCGGAACCCTGGCCGACATCAAGACCGGCGGGATCGGTTCGGCAGTCGCGCAAGACCGGAGCCTCGTTGCCTGGGATCGGCTACGGGCAGCGCGATATGCCGCTCCAGGCAGTACTCGTCGTGCGACGGAACGCTGGCGGATCGATCGCTCGATCAGGTCGGCTTCTGAGATAAATGATCTACCGCCACGTCTACCAGTTGGACCGTCCATTCTTCCGCGAAGCGGTCGCATCGCTCACGCACTAAGTCGCTCTCGCGGCTGGTACTCGGTAGGGCCGACTTGCACTCGGTGGAGTCGGCCAGCACCGCTCGCCATTTCTCCAATAGCTGATTGGGGTATGGATGAGTCTTCACTAGACTCAGAAGCACTAAGTGCTGAACGGCGATTTGCGCCTGCAGTGAGGAAACGGTCTCTTCGGTGATGCGGTCCATAGCGACCCCGCTGGTGAAAAAAGCGGCCCGCGAGCGCGGGCCGCTGAAAAGGTCAGGCGTTATGCACCAAGCCCACTGGGATGCGGCGCGGCGTCGTTTCCGGTCGCTTGGGAATCACGATCTCCAGAACACCGTTGCGGCCGGACGCCGAGATCCCATCGGGATCGGCACTGTCGGGCAGCGCGAATCGGCGATGGAACGAGCCGGTGCGACGCTCGCTGCGGGCGACAGACTGCGACTCCACTTGACGATCCAGTCGTCGGTCGCCGCGAATGGTCAGAATGCCCTTCTCCATTTGGACGTCGATCTCCTTGGGATCGACGCCGGGAAGGTCGGCGAGGATCACGAATTTGTCGTTTTCCTCCAGGATGTCGACGAGCGGTACCCATTGGCTCGTAACGACCGACGATTCGTCGCTCGTGGTGCTACGCAGAAATGCGTCGTTGAAGAACTGATCCAGAAGTTGCCGCATCGGATCGTTGCTCTTCGCCGCAGTCTGCATCGGCCATTGGGGATTGCGAACCATAGCGTTCATGGCAAGGTCTCCACTGGTCAATAAGGACGGCCAACCCCGTCCGACGGCTCAATAGGGGACGCCTCGCCAGTTTCAAGACCCTGCCGCAGCCCGAACTCGCGCGTTCATTTTTCGTTCACCTCCCGAAAGGCCGCTACTACCGCGAAGCCTCGCTCGAACAGAGCTTGCGGGTTGCGACCATCTGGCCGTCGAGCATTCAGGGTTGAGCCTCGGCTGCCGTTGATTGAGTCCTTGCGCTGGTAGCGTTCATCGAGCGCCGAGTTCTTGTACGCCGATTCGATGCCGTCCTCTACGCCGCCCTTCGCCGTAGAGCTCGTTAGCGAGAATGATCTCGTGGTCGGCTGCTTTCAAGGCAAACCGACTTTTTTCTCCGAAGCATCAGCGTCGATCCGACTGCTGTACGCGTGGAGCTCTTAGCACTCGTCGGCTACGGATGCTTTTGCGAGCGAAGTCGCAATGGCGCGAAATAGAAGGCGAATTTTGTGAGGCTAATCAAGCATCGACCAAAAACATTGGCCGTCGCTTGCGCTTGACAGCGTAGTAGCTGGCGATGCGCTAAGACCCAGATGCTCGAACCTAAGACGGACGCCAGAACGGTAGCGCCCATTCGGGCGTCCTTTCCGGCAAGCACGTGCGATGCCGCACCGGTTCCCTGGAGCCCGCGGCAAGACAGCCGACGAAGGCAGCGGTGGCGCTTCACCCAATCCCGGAAGCCAATCAATATAAGGAGATTCCATCGTGGGCATCCAATGGTCGGCCCCTCAATCCTTGGACTACATCCCCAACGGCAAGCTTGTGACGTTCACAGCGATGCATCAGGCCGAATACACCCAGTACGTCCAGGTCATCGACGCTAGCGGCAATCCCATCAGTTTCTATTGCCTCGACGGCACTCAGGAGACCTTCCCGATCTCGGGAAGCGGCGTCAATGTCGGCTTCCTCCAGAACGGCGCCGGCAGGTTCACCATGGCGGACGGGATGCAAGTCCAGTTCGGCAGCAGCGGGCCTTACGTTCCGAAGGTCTCGGCGGGCAATCCTGTCGTGTTCTTCATCAACAAGGTACTCGGCGGGGGCAATCTGTACGTGACGGAAGACGGTACCGATAACGATTACAACGATACCAACTTCGTTATCCAGTGGTACCAGTACGTGGGCTGATCCCGCCTGCGCCCCCGATCGCGACTGAAGCGGGCGGCGCGATACCTCATGAATTCCCATGGATGCCGCGATGGATCGCGTGGATTCAGCACGGAGCGCAACAACGACGGAGTGCGGCAATGAAGACCAATCTCATTATGCTCGGCGCGCTCGCCAGTGCGCTGGCGATGACCACATCCTGTACCAGAACCGAAGCCACGGCCGCCGTTTCGTCGATCGCCAAGGATCAACAAACGTCGTTTCCGGGCGGCAGTAAAATCACGCCGGCCGACCTCACCGCGACCCCGGCGGCGCTGCCTGCGGCCCCGCCGGCGTACAACTACGACCCCTACAAGCCCAACATCACCCACGCGGAGTACGCCCGCTTCGCCTGGCGGCAGTTCATCTACTTCAATTCCCCCGCACAGAAGAACGGCACCGATGCCGCCGGCAAGACCCCGGTGATGCGGGGATTCATCGACCCCGACCGCAACTTCGCCGCATCCGGCGCCGTCGATTTCCATCAGAGCGGCAAAACCGCCGATTCCAACTTCAGCAGCAATCAGTTGCTTTGGGAAACCTTCGCTCACCGGTCCGAGCTGTTCCCCGCGGGCTCGGCGCCCAAAGGGGACCTGGCCAGCCTGGATCCCGAGTACGTCTTCCAAGAAGGCGTCAAGGTCGCGTCGACCGACGCCCGGTTCAACAATCTCGACGAGAATACCCAGATCGGCCAGAACCAGATCTTCTTCCCGAAAAACGGCAACACGCCGTCGGCCAACCCCCAGGACGACCACATCATCTTGTTCCAGGCCAAGGTGAGCCCGGTCGAATACGATTACGTGAAGTCCATCTACAACGCCGACAAGCCGCCGACCTCGCTGGAGTTGCCGCCCAACGGGACGAACCAGGGAGAATCCGTGGAGGTCAAGTCGGCCTGGCGGGAAATGACTCCCGAGCTGATCGCATCGGGCCGCTATCACACGGCCGAAGCGCTGTACTACTACAAAGAGAACGGCAAGACCCAGGCTCGGGTGGCCACCTTCGGTCTGGTCGGCGTGCACATCCTGCGCAAGATGGAGAACTACCCGACCTTCGTCTACACCACCTTCGAGCAGGTGGACAGTCTGACCACCCCGGGACAGCAAGACACCGGCTTGTATGTCATCAACCTCTACGACCAGCTGCAATACGATGCATCGGTAGCGCCGGGGACGCGGCCGACGGCCATCCTCAATTCCGGAACCAGCCGGACCGCGGTCGCGCTGCCCTTGGCGGGCGCGATAGACGCCGCCCACGGCTACGATGTCGTCCCCGGCTCGTTCGACCTGCCTCGCGGATTTTCCGGTCCGGTCAGAGTCCAGAATCCGCCGGTAGCGACCTTCGATGTCAGTACGGTCAACGCCGAAGTCCAGCAAGCCATGGCCCAAACGCCTGCGTTCAAGGATTCGGTGTGGCGATACTATCGCCTCGTCGGGCTGCAGGTATTGCCGACCAACGAAGACAGCTCCATCACGCCGAGCAAGCCCGATCCGCTGACCCAGGATTATTACCTGGCGAACATCGTGATCGAGAGCAGCCAACCCGGCATCCAGTTGTTCAAGGGCGGCGTCAAGGACCCTCACCCCGGCAAGCAGGATTTCACCCTGGAGGCCAAGCGCGGGTTGGCGAGCATCCGGAACGTGAAGGGGCTGCCGCCGAAATCCGACCAACTGGTGATGGGCGGATGCATGGGGTGCCACGGCAACGCGCAATATCCCAGGGACAAAGACACCGGCCTGGGTCCGAGTATCTTCAGCTTCCTGATCAACAAAGACACCATGACCGGACAAGGCTTCAGCGCCGACGTCAGGAACGAAGACCCTTCGGAGCTGCGCAAGAAGCGGTTGGAATATCTGGCCTATTAGGGAGCGCGCGGGCCCGGAAGCGTTCTCGCTTCCGGGCGATGCGCGATGGTCGCGGCTGGGCCGGGGAGGCGCCTGTGCTCTGTGTGCAGGCCTCGTTCACTCCTGCTATCGAACGGCTTGGCCGAATAGAAGCGACTCCGATCCCGCTCCGCGCGAAGCAGGAGGACGTCAAGAACAGCGTTTCGCGCCTTCAAGGGGGCGCTTGCGGCCCCCCTCTCCTCATGCGCCACTAACTCGCATCCGTCGCAGCAGCAGCGCATTCAGCGCGACGATGGCGGAGCTTCCCGACATCGACAGGGCGGCGATCTCGGGCGACAGAACGAATGGATAAAGCACGCCTGCGGCCAGGGGAAATGCAACTGCGTTGTACCCGACGGCCCACCACAGGTTCTGATGCATCTTGCGCAACGTTCCGGAGGCGATCTTCATCGCGCTCACCACATCGCCGGGGTCGCTGCGCATCAGGACGATGTCCGCGCTGTCTATCGCGACATCGGTACCGGCGCCGATGGCGAAGCCGACATCGGCCTTGGTCAGCGCGGGCGCGTCGTTGATTCCGTCCCCGACCATGCCGACCGAGTAACCTTGCGCCTGCAGCTTTCCGATTTCGTCCGCCTTTTGCCCGGGCAGAACATCGGCCAGCACGATGTCGATTCCCAACTCGCCGGCTACGCGCGCCGCAGTCGCTTGGTTGTCTCCCGTGATCATCGCGACCTTGACCGAGCGTGCGTGCAAGGCGTCGATAGCCGACCGCGAACTCGGGCGGACCGCATCCGCGATGGCGAACAGGCCGATAAGATCGTCCTCTCGGCTCACGTACACGACGGTCCGACCACCTCCCTGCAGCCGCGCCGCCGCGCTTGTCATCGGCCTCAAGTCCACTCCGCCTTGACGCATGAGCTGGCTGTTTCCCACCAACAGCCGGCGTCCGTCCAATACTCCGGCGGCACCCTGTCCGTCGCTGTTGGCGAAGGCCTCCGCGCGGCGCGCAACGGGGCCCGATCGAGCGAGAATCGCCTGGGCAAGCGGATGCTCGGAGTGTGCCTCGACGCTCGCGGCCAAGGCGACGAGTTCCGCCTCGGTATGGCCCGGGGCCACTGCGACTTCTACTACCTCCGGACGGCCTACCGTAAGCGTGCCGGTTTTGTCGAAGACCATGACATCGATCCTTGCGCACTGTTCGATGGCCTCGGCGTGTTTGAACAGGATTCCCGCCCTGGCGCCTAAGCTGGTGCCGATCATCACGGCCATCGGCGTCGCCAAGCCCAGCGCATCGGGGCATGCGATGACGAACACGGTGATCGTCATCGTCAACGCGAACAAAAGGCCCGCATCCAGCCACCAGAACCAGACGAAGAACGCGCCGGCTCCGATCAAGATGGCGGCAAGGACCAGCCACTGCGAGGCGCGATCGGCTAGCAACTGGGCCGGTGCCTTTGAGTTCTGCGCTTCCTGCACCAGCTTTACGATCTGCGACAACGCAGTCTCCGACCCGACCCGCGTTGCCCGGTACGCGAATGCGCCGCTCTTGTTGATCGAGCCGCCGACCACCCAGCTGCCGACGTTCTTGCTGACCGGCATGGATTCGCCGGTCAGCATGGACTCGTCGACCTGAGAACCGCCTTCGACGACTTCCCCGTCGACCGGAACCTTGGCTCCCGGCCGCACCACTACGATGTCGCCGACCGCGACTTGTTCGGTCTTGACTTCGATATCGTCGGAACCGCGCCGCACTATCGCACGAGGCGGCGACAGGCGAAGCAAGGAGCGCAAGGCGTCGGAGGCGCCGGCGCGGGCCCGCATCTCCAGCCAGTGACCGAGCAGGACGAACGTCAGCAGGACCGACGAGGCCTCGTAGAAGTTCGGTCCATCGAAGAAGAACGTCGAACCTAGGCTGAAACCGTAGCCGGTACCGACGCTCAGGAGCACCAGCACGGACATGTCCAGCACGCCATGACGAAGGGACCGGACCGCGGACCGGAAGAAGGGCCAGCCCGGGTAGAAGATGGCGCCGGACGCTAGCAAGAACAGCCATACCTCTCGGTCGACCGCCAACGGCGGCGCCGGCGGCGCCATGAGCCCCATGGGGGACCAAACGAACACCGGGATGCTGAAAGCCAAGGCGACCAGGAAGCGACGCCACATGTCGCGGGCGGCCGCGTGTAGATCGCCGCGATGGTGCATCGTCGCATGCGACGCGCCGGCGTTATGCGGCGGCGACTGGCCGTCCGCATTTTCTGGATGAACATGCGCCATCCGTGCGGACGCACCGGCCAAGTCTTCCTCCGGCGCCGTTCGCGCCTTGGCCTCGCACGGCGCTTCGGCGCGGTCCGGGCTCTCCCCGCAGTCAAGTCCAAGGCTGCGGATCGCCGCTACGATGCCGGCGAGCGAGGCCTGCTCGGGTCGATATGCGATATTGAGGGTTCCGGCCGCGAAGTTCGCCGACGCGTGCAGCACCCCTGGCAGCTTTCCCACGGATCTCTCGATGGTGGTCGCGCAGCCTGAAGAACACATCCGCCCGATAGGCAGCACACGCCTTCGCGTCGTCGCTTTCTCGCCCATTGCGTCCTCACCGGCTGGAAGACGAATCGTCGCCGCCTGCGTCGTGCCATTGCGACGATCGCGGGGCATGCCGGTCCCGCAAATTCGCCAACGCACGCGCGGCGAGCGGGAGCGTCGGCCGCCAGCGCAGATCCGCGGCACCGAAGCCGCGGTGTTCCGTTGCCAGATAGAACGCGGCGACGACCGGAGGGAGGAGAAAGACTCCGGAGCAAGCGAGCCAGCGTCTGGCCAGCGGCGGTGGCATGGACCCGAATCCCGCCCATGGGACGTTTTCACGAACGCCGGGCTTCATGGATCACGCCCCTCATGGGCCGCGAACAACGAAAAAGTTGTAGCGCGGTACGAACAAAATAGCGATGTACCCGCCCCAGGCGAAACTTTCAGCCAGCCCGAGGAGGAAGTCCGGCCAGGTCAGCAGGTCGAATCCCGGCAGCAAAGTCGAAAGCACCGAATGCGCTATCGGCAGGTCAGGGAAGATGAGATAGCCCAGCACGCAAAGGACGAAGGAAATCGCCAAGAACAGGCTCAGAGCCAGTCCGAAGGCGACCAGCGGCATTCGCCGCTGCTCCGCCGGACCCGGCGATGCCGATTGCGTGCCCATGGTTTCGCTCCACGAACGACTGGATGCTGGCCGCTGACTACAGCATCCGCGTGTCGGGGCTGATGGAATTGATCTTGATCAAGGTTTGCGGGGATCGGTCGACGCTGCAGACGGTGCACGGTCGGCGGTTGTCCTGGTGCCCGCATCATTCGGCGGTCCTTCGCCGGATCTCCGCCGGATCGGCGAGCGGCCGTCATTCCCGTTTGTCCGATGCGCGGGACGGTTGCAGGCGCATGCCCGCGCCAATGCAGGATCGCATTCTTCGCGGTGTGACGATCGCCGCATTTATCGGGCGTGGATAACTTGACAGGCCGGTCGTCGCGCACCACAGTCGGCGGCGTCCGATAGCGCTGCACATGCATGCAGCGCACTGCGCGGATCAGCAACTGACCGCGCAACTGCCGTCATTGTTCTCTGGGGGGAACAGCCGCGCCGCAGCGGGTTTGCCGCGCGTGGCTCGAAAAGGCCGGCGCTTCCGCGCTCGCCTCCTTCCCTATCCACCAGGTACCTGGAGAACACACCGAATGAGCATCAGATTGACAGGATTCTTGCTGTCCGGCTTTTTGCTGGCGTCCGGACTGTCGCCCGCGCAGGCGCAGAACGTCAGCTGCACGGGAATCGCCGAATGGAACGCGTCGACTATCTATAACGCGGGCAGCAAGCTCGTCTATCAGGGGCGGCTGTACCAGGCGACGACGTCGATT
Source organism: Lysobacter antibioticus HS124 (assembly GCF_000336385.2). Classification (GTDB taxonomy): domain Bacteria; phylum Pseudomonadota; class Gammaproteobacteria; order Xanthomonadales; family Xanthomonadaceae; genus Lysobacter; species Lysobacter firmicutimachus. Next base: position 19,218 of record NZ_HG424483.1, read on the forward strand.
TGGAATACGCCGCCCACGCACTGCCCCAGCTGCGGCTATTATCAGGATTTGGGGGGCTGCAGCGCTGGCGGCAACCAGCCGCCCACGGTCGCGCTGACTGCGCCGGCGAACGGCGCGACCTTCGCTGCGGGCGCCAACATCACCGTTACGGCGGACGCAGCCGACGCCAACGGCACCGTCGCGCAAGTGCAGTTCTTTCGCGGCGCCACTTCGTTGGGCATCGATACCACGTCCCCGTACAGCGCGACATGGACCAATGCGACGGCAGGCAGCTACGCGATCACTGCGGTAGCGACCGACAACGCGGGCGCCGCCACGACTTCCGAAGCGGCCAACATCACCGTCAATACTGCGACGCCCGATACCATCGCACCCAGCGTGCCAGCCGGCCTGGTCGCGACGTCGGTGACCTCGTCCAGCGTCAGCCTGAGCTGGAACGCCTCCACCGACAACGCGGGCGGCAGCGGGGTCGCCGGCTACGACGTCTACCGCAACGGCACCCTGGTCGGCTCGCCTGCCGGTACGACCTTCAGCAGCACCGGCCTGGCCGCGTCCACGGCCTACACCTTCCGTGTGCGCGCTCGCGACAACGCCGGCAACGCTTCCGCGCAAGGCACGCAGATCGCCGCGACCACCAGTGCCGGTGGTGGCGACAACACCCTGCCGCGGCATGCGTTGGTGGGGTACTGGCACAATTTCACCAATCCCTCCGGGCCCACCCTCCCGATCAGCCAAGTCTCCAACGACTTCGACGTCATCGTGGTCGCTTTCGGCGACGACGCGGGCAATGGCGCGGTCAGCTTCACGGTCGATCCGGGCGCGGGCACAGAAGCGCAGTTCAGGGCCGACGTGGCCGCGGCACGCGCGCGCGGCAAGAAGGTCGTGCTGTCGCTGGGCGGCCAGAACGGCACGGTGACCCTGAACAATGCGACGCAGGTGGCCAACTTCGTCGACAGCATGGAGGACCTGATCCGTTACTACGGTTTCGACGGCGTGGACATCGACCTGGAAAGCGGCGCGGGCGTCTACCACGGCGCGGCCGTGCAGACCAACCTGGTCACGGCCATCAAGCAGCTCAGTACGCGCATCGGTCCGTCGTTCTACCTGTCGATGGCGCCCGAGCACCCGTATGTCCAGGGCGGCTTTGCCGCGTACAGCGGAATCTGGGGCGCCTATCTGCCCATCATCGACGGACTGCGCCAGGAGCTGGACCTGATCCACGTGCAGTACTACAACAACGGCGCGCTGTATTCGCCGTACAGCACGAGCGGCTTGCCCGAGGGCTCGGTCGACATGCTGGTCGGCGCCAGCCTGATGCTGATCGAGGGGTTCAGGACCAACAACGGCACCGGCGTCGTCTTCAACGGCCTGCGGCCGGACCAGGTGGCGCTGGGATTGCCTTCGGGGCCCTCCTCGGCCAACAGCGGACAGGCGTCGTCGACCACGATCGCCAATGCCCTGAACTGTCTGACTCGGTTGCAAAGTTGCGGAGCCATCCGGCCCCAGCAGGCTTATCCTACCTTCCGCGGCGTCATGACCTGGTCGATCAATTGGGACCGGCGCGATGGCTTCATCTTCTCGAGGCCGGTGCGGGCGACATTGAACACCTTGCCGTGACCGAAAGCGAAAAAGGAGGGCGGGCAAGGCTTCGCCCGCCCTCCTTGCCCGGCGATCTTGATGGGTGCCGTTTCTCTTTGTCGTCTCTGCGTACGCTCGGTCCAGTCATCGCCAGGGGCCTCCAGGCAAGCTAGCCTCAAAGAAACACAGATGCGCAAGCGCAGGTTCACAGAGGGCGAAATCGTAGCGAGGCTGAAGCAGGGCGAAGACGGCGGCCAAGTCAAAGACCTATAGGGTCGTGACGAGGACATCATCGCGTTGTTGGCGGAGTAGGGCGAACGTTTTCCGGAGGACGGACTCGACAAGCTGTTCTGATCGATCCGGCGCCCGGACCGGCCTTGGAACAGAAAATGAGGGGTATTGCTTGATGCCGCCCAACCACCGACTTCGTGGCCAGGAACGATTGCCTAGCCGGCATCCTTTGTGGTTGTTGGCCGGCGGGCCGATCAACGGCAGGCGGTCGATTTGGCCGGATGGCTATGGACCACCTGAATAAACGCTAAAGCGTCATGCCGGATTAGCGGTGCGCCATGCCGGGCAGGCGGCGTGCCCGCCGATCTCGCACGGCTGGCGGAGATGTCGCGTAGGGCCGGTTTTTGCGATGTCGTCATGCCTGGCGTGCAAGCTCCGTCTCCTCCACGGCCGCGAGCAGCTCTTCGCTGGTGAACGGCTTGCAGATGAAGTCGTCGATGCCGGCGGCCAGGCAGGCTTCGCGGTCGCCGTTCATGGCGCTTGCGGTCAGCGCCACGATCCGACGCCTGGGTTCCTGGTTGGCTCGTTCGATGCTGCGGATGCGCCGGGTCGCTTCCAGGCCGTCCATCACCGGCATGCGGATGTCCATGAGTACGACGTCGAAGGCGTGGGCCAGCATTGCGTCGAGCCCTTCGCGGCCGTCGGCCGCTTCTTCGACGGTGTGCCCGCGGGCGGCGAGGATGCCCTTGGCGATCACGCGATTCACGCCGTTGTCTTCGACGATCAGAATCCGCCGTGCGCGACCGGCCGGCCGCAGCGGTTCGCTGTCGATCGTGCGATCCGTCGCCGGTCGGGCGGCGCGGTCGAACCGGCAGCTGACGTGGAACGCGCTGCCGCCTTGCGGACGGTTCTCTGCCCAGATGCGTCCGTCCATCATGCCGGCCAGGTGGCTGCAGATGGTCAGGCCCAGTCCGGTGCCGCCGTAGGTCCGGCCGATGCCGCTGTCGGCCTGGACGAAGGCCTCGAACAGTCGCTCGATGCGTTCGGGCGGCAGGCCGATGCCGGTGTCGTAGACGGAAAACCGCAGTGCGATGCCGCGCTCCGGCTCAGGCGCGTCCAGCGCCACCACCAGCCGCACCTCGCCTTGCGCGGTGAACTTGATCGCATTGCTGAGCAGGTTCAGCAGAATCTGCCGGACCCGGAACTCGTCGCCGAGCAGATCGTCCGCAATGCCAGGCTCGATCTCGCAGTGCAGCGACAGTCCCTTGCGCTGTGCGTAGGCGGCCATCAACTGCGTGGATGAATCGACCAGCCCGCGCAGGCTGAACGGTGCCGACAGCAGGGACATATGGCCGGATTCGATCTTGGACACGTCGAGCATGTCGTTCAGCAGGCGCAGCAACGACTCGCCGGAGTCCTTCAGCATCGCGAGCCATCGCCGCTGCTCGTCCGAAAGCGGGCTTTGCTGCAACAGTTCGGTCAGGCCCAGCACTCCGTTCAACGGCGTCCGAACCTCATGGCTCATATTGGCCAGGAAGCGGCTTTTGGACTCGTTGGCTAGCACGGCCTCATGCCTGGCCTCGTCCAGGGCCTGGTTCGCCTGCCGCAGTTCGCTTGTGCGCTCGACCACGCGATGTTCCAGTTGATCGGCCGCTTCCCGCAATCGTTCGACCATGCGTGCGAATGATCGGGCGAGTACGCCTATCTCGTCGCGGCGGGCGACAGGCAGCTCGCGAGCGGCGTCGATCGATCGTTCGCCCGCGGCGATATGGGAGGTTGCCGCGATGAACGAATGTATCGGAGCGGACACGCGATCTTTCAGGACCCGGCGGAGCGCCAGCAGCTCGATCCCGAGAGACGCTATCCCGATGAGCAACACGATCAGCGCGATCTCCCGGGCGGGCGCGGCCAACAGCGGCTTCGGGTAGACGGTAACCAGCTTCCAGCCGGTGGTGCCGATGGGGGCTGTCGCCAGCAGTCGATCGCCGGCCTGATCGTCCATCACCGCCCCCGTCGGGGCGAGCCGGGCCAGGCGATAAAGATTCTGCAGTGAAGCCTCGTCGATGGGGGCGACATCGGGCGACGTGCGCTTCGGTCGTTGCGCGGCCGTCAGTCCGCCGTGTGCGATCAGCGAACCGTCATGGCCGATGATGAAGTCCGTTGCGCCGGCGATGCCGGAGCGTCTGATCCGCGCGTCCAGCGTATCGATTTCGATGTCGGTGGCGAAATGTCCGAGGTAGCGGCCATCGACATCCACCGGAGTGACGGAGGTGACGAGCCGGATGCCGGAGCTCTCTTCGACGTAAGCGGACGTCCAACGGGTGCGCCGTTCCGGATTGTGTGCGGGCAGTCCCAGGTCGTAGTAGCTGTGGCCGTCGTAGCGGAAGTCCTCGTTCTTTGCGTACGGGTCCCACATGATCTCCGGGAAGTACTGGACGTCTCCCTGTTCCGGTGTCAGGAAGTACAGCGCCAGGAACGGCGTATGGCTTGGAGTGGTGGACTCGCTGACGAGCGAAGGGCCGTTGCTCCAGATCGTGTTGGCGGCCAGCGCGTGCCGAAGCTTGACCTCGTCGGTCAAGCGAACGCCGCGATCGATGATGCCGGACATGCCGTGGATGCGCTGCCCGGCGCCGTTGCCGTCCGTCGTGCCGGTGAAGTAGAGGGGGCGGATCGTGGCTCGACCGTCGCTTCGTACGACGAACCACTTGTCGAACTCGGCGGCACCGGCGGCCAAGCCGTCGCGGTTCGAGGCGAGGGCGCGGTACTGGGTCGCGTAGCCGTCGCGCATCTGGATCTGCCGGCGGACGATGAAGTCGAACCAGAGGCCTTCGCGCTGGGCACGCTCCTGCACGTAGTGCGTCAGGGTGCTTTCTGCGCCTTGTCGAAGTATCCGGGTGAAGTGCCAGTGGGTCAGGGTGCTGGCGGCGATCACCACCAATCCGATGCGCACCGCCATCGGCCACAAGGCCGAAGCCACCAGCGACCGGCTTGGGTGGCCGGCAGCGGATACGTCGGAGGCGTTGCGGTCCGGGCCCGGCATGGCTGGTGTCCTTGTTTCGTCGTGGCGCTGAGAGTGGATTCGCTGGCGGCGGCCAGGGCGCGGCCGGCGCAGTACCTACCGCTAACGAAGTCCAGTGGATCGGCCGGCCGGGTCGCGTATCGGCATTCGAATGCGATCGCGTCGTATCGATGCGTGCGGCCACGAACATCGAGCCGTGTGCGGTGTAACGCCGGACGCGACGTAGTCGCCGCTTTTCCTTCGCGCTCGATGCCAGCGATATCTGCGCGTCGTGCGGCGCGTCGCCCTAGCGGGCGTTTACTCGCCAGAGCACCGACGCCGCGACGCCGAGCGGAGGCGGCGCTGCAACCAGGGCGATGGCCGGGCTTCCGAGTTCGGCGATCATCGGCATGACCGATGCCAGCGCCGCCTTGGCGAACAAGCCTGTGTGCAGGCTCCGACGAAGAGGCTGTCGCGCGTGAAATCCATTCTGTCGAGCGCGTCGACGGTGTCGCCGAGATTCATGGGGGGTGTCCGGAAAACTTCGCGATAGGCTCGTCGTTGGCAACGCAGAACACAAGTCCCGGTGGTTCGATTTCCGATAGCTCGCACGAGATGTTTTACGCCGGCACGAGCTCGGCGCAATACGCGGAGCATGCGTCCGAGATAGTCCGATTTCGTTCCGTGCGCAACTAAGAATTATCTTAGGTGGCGGAACGATTGTGCTTGTCGATCTGCAGGGTCGATTGCACCGTTAGGAACAATTGATTGTACAAATACGCGAGGCGCGGCGAATCTGGCGACGGGAGAGCGGCATGCTCACGAACGATTAGGGTATGCCCAAGATGCAAAGCGCAAGAATGCGGAAGTCGCTGTTGGCCGCGATGCTGCTCGCTGCGGCCATTCCGGTTTACGCTGCGCCCGCGGCCGGCGCGCTGACGAAGGATAACGGCGCGCCGGTAGGCGACAACCAGAATTCGCAGACGGCCGGTCCCGACGGGCCGGTGCTGCTGCAAGACGTGCATTTGATCCAGAAGCTGCAGCGTTTCGACCGCGAACGCGTGCCGGAGCGGGTGGTGCATGCCCGCGGGTCGGGCGCGCACGGCAAGTTCGTCGCGACCGGCGAGCTGAGCCGCTACAGCCGGGCGAAAGTCTTCGCCAGCGGCGCCGACACGCCGGTGTTCGTGCGCTTCTCGACCGTCATCCACGGCAACCATTCTCCGGAAACCCTGCGCGATCCGCGCGGTTTCGCCACCAAGTTCTACACCGCAGAGGGCAACTGGGACCTGGTCGGAAATAACCTGCCAGTGTTCTTCATCCGCGATGCGATGAAGTTCCCGGACATGGTGCACTCGCTGAAGCCGGCCCCTGATTCCAATCTGCAGGACCCGAACCGCTTCTTCGATTTTTTCTCGCACGTGCCCGAGGCGACCCACATGCTGACGCGGGTCTACTCCGATTACGGCATTCCCGCGAACTACCGGCAGATGGACGGCAACGGCGTGCACGCCTATAAGCTGGTCGATCAGGACGGCAACTACGTCTATGCCAAGTTCCGCTGGGACAGCCGCCAGGGCGAAGCGAACCTCTCGGCGGCCGAAGCCTCCAAGCTGCAGGCCAACGATTTCAACCACGCCTCGCGGGATCTGATCGCGGCGATCGACCGCGGTCAGTACCCGCAGTGGGATCTGTACGTGCAGATCCTCAAGCCCGAACAGCTCGACGACTTCGATTTCGATCCGCTCGACGCGACCAAGGTGTGGCCCGGCGTGCCGGAAGTCAAAGCCGGGACCATGACCCTGAATCGCAATCCGAAGAACGTGTTCCAGGAGACCGAGCAAAGCGCCTTCGCCCCGGCCAACCTGGTCCCGGGCATCGAGCCCTCCGAAGACCGTTTGCTGCAGGGGCGTGTGTTCTCCTATTCCGACACTCAGCTGTACCGCGTCGGCACGAACGTGATGCAACTGCCGATCAACGCGCCGAAGAACACGGTCGTCAGCAACAACCAGGATGGCACGCTGAACGCCGGCGCGAGGACGGGATCGGTCAATTACGAGCCGTCCCGCAGCGAACCGAAGCCGGAGCAGGCCGGACAGCGGGCCAGCGCTCTGCCGCTGAAGGGAAGCACCCAGCAGGCGCGGATCGCCAAGACCCTGAACTTCCGCCAGGCCGGCGAGTTCTACCGGTCGTTGCCGCCGGCGCAGCGCAATAACCTCATCGCCAATCTGGCCGGCGATCTCGGCCAGGTGCGCAGCGACGAAGTCCGCTACACCATGCTCGCGCACTTCTACAAGGCCGATCCCGAGTACGGCGAGCGCATCGCCCGCGCGCTGAACGCCGACCGCGCTAAGGTCGAGCGTACGGCCGCCGGCATTCGCGAGTGAGTTGAGCCGCGTTCCAATGCCCGGAGTGGCGCAAAAAAGCCGCTCTCCCATCGGTGCGCCGCTCCGGGCTCTTTCCACAGGCAAGTCACGCGGCGACCGCGCGCACTGTCGCGCCGGTCCGCCGCGGATCGCGAGGCATAGATGAAGCTGACTCCTTTCTTGGCCATGTTTCTGGCCGCCCTTCCATCGGTGTCCCTGTTCGCCGGTGGCAACGGAACGAATGGACATGCAGCGACGATCGCGGCCCAGGGCACGGAAGCCCAGGCCCGGCTCTTCGCCGCTGCCAGGGACGGCAATCTGACTGAGTTGCGCGCGGCGCTGGCCCAGGGAGCGGCGGCATCCGAGCGCGACGATCGCGGCAATACGGCGCTGATCCTGGCCGCTTACTACGGCCATGCGCCGTTGGTCGATGCACTGTTGCTGGCCGGCGCCGACCCCAACGCAGGCGACGGCGTACGCGGCAACACGGCGTTGATGGGGGCGATATTCAAGGGCGATGAAGCCACCGCCAAGCGCATCATCGACGCCCCGGGCGCCGATGTGAACGCCAAGAACAAGGCCGGCCAGACCGCGGCGATGTTCGCTGCGCTGTTCGGCCGTTCGGCGATTCTAGACGCTCTGTCCGCGCGCGGTGCCGACCTGGATGCGATGGATGCCGGCGGCTACACGGCGGAGAATCTGGCTTTGCAGCAAGGCAACCAGGCCCTCGCACAACGCATCGCCGAACTTCGAGCCGGCGCGGCTCCTGCCTCAGCAGAAACACCCAGCGCGAAGTAGACGGCAGGCACGGCGGGGCGGCGCGCATCGAGCGATGCTGCCTTTCGCGCCGTCGGAGCGGCGCCGCTGTCGGCGTGTCGACGGGCGACGGCGCCTGCAGCGGATCGCATCGCCCGCGTCGAGTCAAGGCGAGCTGCGCCGACGATTCGCCAGCGTCGATCGAAATACGTAACCACCACAACACGAGCTAGCGCTGCGGCGGCATGGGACGCCGCAGGCACCTTCCCCACGGAGATGCAGACGTATGAAGATTGCGATACCCGCCGTTGCCCTGGCTGGCCTGTTATCGACGGCGCCGATGCCGGCCGTCTCGAAGGCGCAACAGCCGATGTCCTGCGCTCGGGTCAACGAGCAACAAGTGGCAGCGCTGTTCGACCGTTGGAACGCTTCGCTCGGTACCGGCGACCCCGATAAAGTAGCGGCGAACTACGCTCCAGACGGCGTGTTGTTGGCGACGGTCTCAAACCGTCCGCGCAAGACCCCGGCCGATATCCGCGAGTACTTCGTCAAGTTCCTCAAGGCCAAGCCGGTCGGCAAGATCGACAGCCGGACCGTGAAGATCGGCTGCAACATCGCCCAGGACGTCGGGACCTACACGTTCCGGTTCGCCGACGGCAAAACCGTGCACGCCCGTTACACCTACGTCTACGAATGGAACGGCGAAAAATGGCTGATCGCGCACCATCATTCCTCGGCGATGCCGGAGCCCGTGGCTGATGCGGAGCGAGCGGCACCGTCCGGCGAGCCGGGCAAGCGCGCCGGGAACGCCTCCAAGCGTTGAACCGGCACGGCGGCGAACGTCGCGTCCGGCTGCCGGTTCAGGATCAGGAGCGCGTACGTCGCGCTCCTGGTGCCATCCATCCTCGGCGACCCCGTCTTACGGCGATCTCAAGATTCGCTCTGTCTGAACGCTCTATCGATTCCGCCGGTCGCCGATGTGTGCGCTGGACTCTGCACCATGCGCCTCGCTTCCAGGGACGGAACGAAGCGCCCGTCCATGGCATCCGCAACCACCGCCGTCGCACGTGAGCGACGGTATTCCATTTTCTCGTCCCTGTTCGCATCGGATCGATAGCGAACATCCCATCTGCGTGTCGCATCGGAATCGAGTGCCGCTCGCGCCGTGGCGAGCGCGTAAAGGTGTTCATCGCGTCGGTAAACGGTCGGTGAATCTCGGCTGTGTGCTAGGAAATTTGCCAATGTTCGGTATCGACCGGGCCGGCGCATCGTCGAGCTGCTGCGCAAACGGCACCGAGAATGCAGATTCGTGTGTCTGGATCTAATACGTTTGACTTCAACCGTCTTTCGTCTCTGATTGCCGCGGTACTGGTTTGCTCCCCCTGTTCGGCGTTGGCCGGGCAGGTGGTCACCTCGGGATTGGAAGCCGGGGAGCGCTACGACGGATTCATCGTCAAGTATCGTGCAGGAAGTGCGGAATGATCGGGCGTCGCAAAAGTCAAAAGCGCGCTCGCCAAAGTGGGAAAGAGCGCGATCGGAACCGCTTCGCTGTCCTTGAGCCACAGCCGACGCCTGGCCGTCGGAGCGGACTTGCTGAAATCTTCCAGCAAGCTCGACCGCGTTCAAGCCGAAGCGCTCATGCGTAAGTTGGCGGCCGCCCCCAACGTGGAGTACGTACAGGTCAATGGCCGTCTGTATCCCGCGCTGACGCCGAACGACACCCATTACGGCCGCCAATGGGGTTTCTCGGGTGCGAACGGCATTCGCGCCCAACCCGCCTGGGGACCGGGCGACCGGACGCGGCGTGGTAGTCGCGGTCCTGGATACCGGCATTACCGATCATCCGGATCTCAACGGCAATGTTCTTCCGGGTTATGACTTCGTCAGCGACGCCGCGGACGCGCGCGACGGCAACGGCCGCGACGACAATCCTGCCGACGAAGGCGACTGGAACAAGGACGCGAATCTCTGCCGGGTTCGCGACTCCGGTTGGCACGGCACCCACGTGGCCGGTACCGTGGCCGCGTCGGCGAACAATGCGGCCGGCGTTGCGGGAACCGCGTTCGGCGCCCAGATCGTTCCGGTTCGCGTGTTGGCCCGATGCGGGGGGCACGTTCGCGGATATCGCCGACGCGATCACCTGGTCGTCGGGCAGGGACGTTCCCGGCGTTCCCGTCAACCAGAATACGGTCGAAGTGGTCAACATGAGCCTCGGTGGCGGCGGTGCATGCCCTCGCGTCTTGCAAGATGCTATCGATGGCGCAGTCGGGCGCGGCACTACCGTCGTGGTTGCGGCCGGAAACGATGCCATGGATGCCGCCGAGTTCCAGCCGGCCAGTTGCGCGAACGTCATCGCGGTCGCGGCCACGAACGAGGACGGTTCGGCTGCTTGGTTCACCAACTTCGGCGCCAGCGTCGATGTGGCGGCACCGGGCACCGATATCTATTCGACGCTCAATACCGGCCTCACCACGCCGGGAGTCGCATCCTACGCCGCTTCCAGCGGCACCTCGATGGCGGCGCCTCATGTGGGCGGCGTAGTGGCCTTGGCCCAATCGGTCGCCGATGTTCCCCGGACGCCGGCGCAGATCGAAGCCCTGATCAAGGACAACGCGACGCGCTTCGCGGTAGTGCCGGACGATGCCATCGGCTCGGGCATCGTCAACGCCGAGGCGGTCGTCAATGCGGTCGCGCCCCAGCGGCAGTGGTATCTCTATCGCAACACGCTGCTGTCCCTCGATGGCGCCGGTAAGGCCGTCTGCGTCACGCCCCAGGGCCGCCCTGCAGAGTGTTACCAGCTGCCCCGCACCGATCGCGAGTATCTGCGCCAGTTGATTGCCACCGCCACGGCCGCGGGGCGCACGTTGGCGTGCGGCAGTCAGACCTACGTCGACGCCTGGGGCGCCGTCACCTCGGATCGGAACCACTGGTGCAACGCGTTCCCGCGCGAACGACCGGCGCTGCAACCGCTGTGATCGTTGTGGCCGGTCGCTCGCGATCGGCTTCGACTTCGTTGCAAGGTCAATCCCGTTCGCGGGATTGACCTCTCAAGCCGGCGAAGCTTCAATACCGGCGCGGCCCCAGGGTCGGCGCGGACGGTGCTTGAGGAGATTCGAACATGCTGCGCAATGCGCTCACCGATGATTGCTCGGCGACGGCCTCGATCCTGGCCGGTTGCGTCGTCTCGGCGGCGGTCCGCGCCGATTGAATGGCGGGCAGCGCGGCGGGCGACTGCAGCAACGCATACTTATGAGCCGGTTCGTGGGCACTGCCCTGGATCGCGAACAGGCCGCCGTTCCTGCCCGGCTCCACCGAGTCGATCCGATCCAGTGGTGGCTGGGCGTTGTGCGCGGCATCGGCGAGAGCCGCGGCATTATGAGTTTTTTCCGGCACGCCGATGGTCGCGGTGAGCGGATTGCGGCCCAGGCCGGTGAGCGCTTGGCCGTACAGCGCGTGCATGGGATTGGCCGGATCGGCGTAAGGATGTTCATAGCCGAAGGCCTGGCCTGCGTCCGGCGCGACCGCTGGGGCGCTGCCGTTCGTCGTCCCGGGCGACGCGCTCGCCGGAACCGCGGCGTCCGCCGCCGGCGGAAGCTCGGGACCGGCATGCGGCATGACGTGCCAGGGGCCGTTCTGCTCGAGGCTGCGAGTACGCGTGATCCACTCTTCCGGCAGGCCGGTGAGGAACGCGACTTCGCCATCGCCATTTGGGCTGTAGACGGCGATGATCGCGGCATTGTCGATGGAGGCGCTATCGGTCAGCAGGACGGGCTTGCTGGACCCGATTCCGGTCTTCGGGTCGGGCGCCGGATGCGCATCGCTCAGCGAGTGGATTTCCCTGGGTTCCTGGACGATCCGTGTTCTGCGTGTGGGATCGATGTCCCAGGCGTACATCCGGTCGAGCGGCATCTCGATCAGGTACTGATGCCTGCGATGGTCGAATCCGCCTACGCCGATGTTGGGCGAGGTGGACACATGCATGGTGGTGGCGCTGGTTTCCTTGCGGATCTGGTCGTAGAGCGCGGGCAGTCCGACCAGCGTCGGCTGGTTCCGGGTTCGCTCGAAGTACTCGGCGATGGTGTTGCCCGGAGCTTTCGGCAGATTCAGCGGCGCATTCGGGTCGATCAACGCACGCGCCACCAGTTGTCGTGCGGCCGACGGATCCAGCGGAACCCTGGCCTGGAATCCGCTTTCGGCGATCTGTTCGGGAGCCCGGTTATCGGCTCGATAGACTGCGAATGGCACGGTGTGGCTCCTGTGGTTTTTGGGGGATATGAAGCATCGGCGCGCGCTGCGCTGCGGCCGCATTGCCGGAATGCCGAACGCGATCGCCGCGCACGCGCCCGCCGTCGCGAATGCGCGCGAATCCGCAGAACCGGGTGCATGCCGGGCAGCGTCGCGATACGCGGAGACGTTTCATCCGTGCGCTTCGCGTCGGCGGTCGTATCGGGACACAGCCGCGCTGGTTCCTGCGCCGGCGGCTGAAGCGATGCCGTTAAGACTATTCAGCAAGTTCGCTGTCGAAGGACATAGGGAAAACTCCTATGGCGGCGCCTAAGAGCATTCCGTATACGATTTCTGCAGGCTCTGTGCGCTAATGAGGTCGAGCCGATGGAGCGACGAAACGAGCGCGCGCCAAACGAATGATCGAACAAGCACGTGTTCCATCGACGGTACCGGCAACGTCGATGCCGGCCCGGTCATCGGTTCGGCGGCCAGCGATGTCCGCCTCGCGCGCCACGCCAAGGAAGCGCGAGGCGGTGCGCAATCGACGATCGCCTATCGACTTTCCATGGAATGAAGCGGGGGCGGGCTTCGGCCCACCCCACTTCCTTTGGTGTATCGGACACGGAAGCCGTTCCTGCGCAGGTCGGCGCGATGCTGGGTGGATCGGACGAGTGCGTAGCACGTATGGGCCGGGTCGTTCGGACGAATCAGTTGGGTGATCGGCGATATAAGCCGTTCGCTTGGCTACGTATCCACGGGAGCATCGTCGTCGAGCCGGCTGGTGCCGGGAGGGGCGTGCAACGCCGCATCGTTCGCGGCCACTGCGTCGACAGGTGCATCGCGCGGTAGCGTCCGGCGGCCGCGCGAACGGGAGAGCAGCGAGGATGAAGCGAGGCGAGAGGATCATCATAGCCGATCGGCTTCCGGTCATGCGGGTGTTCTTGCGCGATTTGGTCGAAAAAGAATACGGGGACGGACTCGCTTCGGTTCGGCTCGCTTGCAGTGCCGATGAACTGATGGATGGGTTGGAGAATGAGGCCCCGGATCTGGTCATCGTCGATCCGTGCATGTCGGCAGTCGGCAATGGCATTGCCTTGTTGCGGCAGACCGTGTTGCGCAGCCGAAACGCCAAACTGGTGGTGCATGCTTCGAACGAGCACGGCCTGTTCGCCTTGGCCGCGCTGGAGCTGGGCGTCAAAGCCTACATCCTCAAAGTCAGCAGTCCCGATCTGCTGCTGCGTGCGATTCGGCAGGTTGCGGCCGGCCATACCTTCGTGGACCCGGCCGTCGATATCGCATCGGCGATGAACCATTCCTGGTCGACGCTCACGCCGATGGAGCGCAGCGTGATGCTGTCTCTGGCCAAGGGCAAGGTCGTGAACGGAATTGCCATCGACCTGGGCCGCAGCTACAAGACCGTAGCGACCCACAAATACAACGCCAAGCGCAAGCTGGGACTGAAGAGCAAAGAAGAGATCCTACCGTTCTTCCTGGTCAACGGGCTCGACCACCTGCTCGACGGGGTATGAGCGAGATCTATAGCGACCTAGTTTTCGGGGGGGGGGG
>NZ_HG424484.1 GCF_000336385.2 Lysobacter antibioticus HS124
CCTCCCTGCGGGCCGCCCTCCGGGGCGTCAGGGCGTTCTCGCAAGTTCGATGCGGCGCCAAGCTCTTTACGGCAACGGCAACGGCAACTGGCGATGCCGGCAGACGACGTCGGACCGCCGTTGCCAATCCCGAATCCCCAATCCCGAATCCCAGCTCAATCCAGCCGCTTGACCTTGGCCTTCGGGATCTGGCCTTCGACCTCCAGGTACCAGGCGCCCATCATGCCGGGGCGGATGGTGACCTTGGGCGCGCTGACCGGCTTGCCGATGAACAGCGAACCTTCGATCACGCGCCAGCGCTGGCCGTTCTCGAGCTGGATCACGTCGCCGTTGGCGAAGCCGCGGAAATCGCCCTTGACGGTCGAGCTGACCGGGTCGGCCTTGACCTTGGAGAACGGGTCGTTGCGTTCGGCCAGCACTTCGCGCTTGGCCTCGGCCACGGTCGCGGTGCGCTCCTGGCTCAACAGTTGGTTGAGCAGGGCCAACTGCTCCGGCGACAGCGTGTCCAGGCCGGTGGCCTTCATCTGTTCGGCGCTGAAGCGCTGTTCGACCGGGACGTATTGGCGTTCGGCGCCGGCCGCGGCGGCGGAAACGGCGAGCAGGACGGCGAGGCTCAACGAAGACAGCGCACGCATGGTGGACTCCGGAAGACGGGACGATAAGGAAGAAACGGCGAAGCCGGCCGGCGCCGGCTCGTCCGGCTTACTTGGTGCGGGTGACCTTGGCGCGGGTGTTGTAGCCCTGCACCGCCATGTACCAGGCGTTGCCGATCAGGCTCGGGGTGATCCGCACCTGCGGCGAATCCAGCTTCACGCCGGGCAGGTTGGCGTTGTCGTCCTGGCGCCATTCCTGGCCGTTGTCGAGCACATAGGTCTGGCCGCGGCCGAAGCCGGTGAAGGGGCCGGTCATGCGCGCTTCGACCGGCTCCTTCGAGCCCGAACCGAGGAAGCCGCGGTTTTCGTGCTTGACCTGTTCGCGGGTCTCTTCCTTGGCCTTGACCACGGCCTTGCTGGTCTCGCTGTCGAGAGTGCGGTTGAGCCAGGCGTTCAGGTTGGCGAGCTGTTCCGGGCTGAGCTGGTCCAGGCCGGCGGCCTTGAACTGCTCGGCGCTCATCTGCTGCTCGATCTTGGCCTGCGCGAGCGCAGCCGGCGCGGCCAGCGCCAGGGCCGCGGCGATGCAGGCGGCGAGCAGCGGGCGCGTCAGGACGGAGTGAATCGCGGACATCTGTGCTGTTCCTCAGGACGGATGCTCGCTAGTGTAGTCGCTGGTCCCCCTTGCTTCGCACCTGCGCCGCCCCCGTTGTGAACGCGTCCGCCGCCGAACCCCGTCCCGCCCTCGCCGATGTCCTGGCCCTGCCTGCCGCGCGCAGCCTGGCCGCGCCCCTGCGCAAGGCGCTGACCGCTGCGGCGGCGCAGGCGCAGGCGGGCGAGGGCGCGCTGGACGCGCCGGAGGTGGTCGCCGCGACGCTCGACGCACTGGCCTTGCTCGATGCCGACAGCGATACCGTCGCGGCCGCGATCCTGCACGCTTACCCGGGGTGGGCGGCGGCCTTGGGCCCGGGGCTGGAGCGCGATTTCCCGGTGGTCGCGGCCTTGCTCGACGGCCAGCGCGCCGCCGGTCAGGTCTGGGCGCTGCATGCCGAACAGGGCCGGCGTTCCGGCACCGAGGGCCTGCGCCGCCTGCTGCTGGCGATCGTGCGCGACCTGCGGGTGGTGCCGATCCTGCTCGCGCGCCAGCTCGCGCGCATGCGCCACGCCGAGCGGCTGGCGCCGGACACCCGCCGCGAGCTGGCCGCGCTGACCCGCGACATCCACGCCCCGCTGGCCAACCGGCTGGGCATCTGGCAGCTCAAGTGGGAGCTGGAAGACCTGGCGTTCCGCTACCTGGAGCCGCAGACCTACCAGAAGATCGCCCGCCTGCTCGACGAGAAGCGCGGCGACCGCGAGCGCTACATCGAACAGGTCAAGCGCACCCTGCGCGAGGCCATGGCGGCGCAGGGCCTGCAGGCCGATGTCGCCGGCCGGCCCAAGCACATCTACAGCATCTGGAAGAAGATGCAGCGCAAGGACGTGCCGATCGGCGAGCTCTACGACCTGCGCGCGGTGCGGGTGCTGGTCGACGACCTGGCCTCGTGCTACGCCGCGCTCGGCGTGGTCCACGCCCAGTGGACGCCGATTCCGAGCGAGTTCGACGACTACATCGCCCGGCCCAAGCGCAACGATTACCGCTCGCTGCACACCGCCGTGGTCGGGCCGGAAGGCAAGACCCTGGAAGTGCAGATCCGCACCCACGAGATGCACCGCCAGGCCGAGCTCGGCGTGGCCGCGCACTGGAAGTACAAGGAAGTCGGCAGCCACAGCGCCGACGCCGCGTTCGACCGCAAGATCGCCTGGATGCGGCGCCTGCTCGACGCCAAGGGCGGCGACGAGGCCGCGCTGGCCAGCGAGCTGGACACCGAACTGGTCGAGGACCGGGTCTACGTGCTCACGCCCAAGGGCGAGGTGATCGACCTGCCGGCCGGCGCCACGCCGCTGGACTTCGCCTATCACGTGCACACCGAGGTCGGCCATCGCTGCCGCGGCGCCAAGGTCGACGGCCGGATCGTGCCGCTGGACCACAAGCTGCGCAGCGGCGACCGGGTCGAGATCCTCACCGCCAAGACCGGCGAACCGCGCCGCGACTGGCTGGTCGCGGCGAACGGCTTCCTGGCCAGCAACCGCTCGCGCGAAAAGGTGCGGACTTGGTTCCACAAGCTCGACCGCTCGCGCAACGAGAGCGCCGGGCGCGAGCTGCTGGACAAGGAGCTGCGCCGGCTGGGCCTGCTCGGCGCCGATCTGGCGCCGGCGCGCGAGCGCTTCAACCTGGCCAACGACGGCGACCTGTACGTGCAGGTCGCACTCGGCGACCTGGGTCCGCACCAGATCGGCCGCGCCCTGCTCGAGCACGAACGCGCCCTGGCCGCACCGCCGCCGGCGCCCGCGCCGGGCACCGGCGCCGGCACCACGACCGTGCTGACCCCGCCGGCGCCGCGCAAGTCGGTGGGCAAGAGCACCGACTTCACCGTCGAAGGCGTCGGCAACCTGCTGGTGCAGCTGGCGCGTTGCTGCCAGCCGCTGCCGGGCGAGCCGATCGTCGGTTACCTGACCCGCGGTCGCGGCGTCAGCGTGCACCGTCCCGGCTGCGGCGCGTTCGAGCGTCTGGCCGCGGCCCAGCCGCAGCGCGTGCTGCCGGTGGAGTGGGGGCGCAAGGGCAGCGGCTACGAGATCGACGTCGAAGTGCTGGCGCTGGACCGCAAGTGGCTGCTCAAGGAGGTCACCAACGTGATCGCCCAGGGCAATGCCCACGTGGTCAGCATCCGCAGCGACGTCGAGCGCAACGGCGCTCAGGTGCGACTGCGCCTGCGTCTGCGCGTGGCCGATTACGGCCAGTTGTCGACCCTGCTCGGCAAGCTGTCCTCGCTGCCGGGCGTGGAGTACGCACAGCGGCATTGAGCCGGGCGGCACGGAATCGGAACGATCGCCGGCACGGGCCGGCAGTGTGATCCGCGTCGGCCGCGGCCGTGCCGGCGATGCGCTGTGCCGCGGCGGCGTCGCGGTCGCGACGCGACAGTCATGCGTCGGCGCTATCCTGTGACGGTGAATCCGGATCCGCCGTCGCCGTCCCCCGTTTCCCGCACG
This sequence comes from Lysobacter antibioticus HS124, assembly GCF_000336385.2. GTDB lineage: Bacteria > Pseudomonadota > Gammaproteobacteria > Xanthomonadales > Xanthomonadaceae > Lysobacter > Lysobacter firmicutimachus. Next base: position 3,678 of record NZ_HG424484.1, read on the forward strand.
CGCATCGAGCCGGCATCGGGCGATTGGAGCCGGTTGCGCTTCGACGACCCGGCGCCGCTGCGCGAGACGCCGCCGCGCCTGCAGCAATGGGGCCTGCGCGCCGCCATCGCGCTGGCGGCGGTGATCGTGCTGACGATGATTCTGGAACGGCAGGCGCTGTCGGAATGGCTGTGGCCGGACACCCGCGCCCAGGTGCTGCGCGAACAGGCTGCGCAGGCGCTGGCGCAAGGGCGGCTCAGCGCCGCCGACGGCCGCGGCGCGCGCGAACTCTACGAGGCTGCGCTGGCGCTGGACCCGGACCGCAACGATGCCCGCGCCGGCCTGGCGCGGGTCGGCTTGGCCGCGCTGGACCAGGCCGAGGCGGCGATCGCCGGTGGCCGATTCGATCAGGCCCGCGAATGCCTGACCCTAGCGCGCGAGCTGGCTACCCCGCGCGACCGGGTCGAACCGCTGGCGCGCAAGTTGCGCGAGCGCGAAGCCGCGCACGCCGGCCTGGACGGGGTGATCGCCGCCGCCGCCGCGGCACGCGCGCAGGGCCGGCTCGATGGCGGGCCCGACGCCGCGCTGCCGCTGTACCAGCGCGTGCTGGAGCTGCAGCCGCAGCACAACGCCGCCCTGGAGGGGCGCGACGACACCCTGGCCGACCTGCTGCAACAGGCGCGCGCCGCGCTGCAGCGCGGCGAACTGGCGCGCGGCGCGCAGGGCGTGCAGCGGGTGCAGGCCGCCGATGCGGGCCATGCCGATTTGCCGGACGCGTTGACGCAGTTGGAGACCCTAGTCGAGCGTCGCCGTCGCGACAGCGAGCGCGCCTTGCAGCGCGGCCGTCTGGAGCAGGCCGCGGCCGGTTTTCAGGACCTGCTCGCGGTGCATCCCGAAGACGAAGCGGCACGGCGCGGCTTGATCGCGGTGGCCGAGGCGCACGCCGCGCGCAGCGAGCGCTATGCCGCCGATTTCCGGCTCGCGCAGGCCGAGGCCGAGTGGGCGCGCGCGCGCGCGTTGGCGGTCGACGCGCCCGCGGTGGCGAGCGCGCGCCAGCACCTGGAGCGCGCGCGCGAATCGCGCAAGCGCCTGCACCAGGAGCCGCCCGCCGTGCGCCGGCAATCCCTGCATCGCCTGCTGGCCGAAGCCGCCGCGGCCGAGCAGCGCGGCGATCTGCTGACGCCGCCGGGCGACAGTGCCTACGACAAGCTGCGCGCGGCGCAAGCGATCGCGCCGCAGGACCCGGCGGTGCGCGCCGCCGCGGCGCGTCTGCTGCCGGCGGCGCGGCGTTGCTTCGAGCGCGAACTCAGCGGCAACCGCTTGTCGCGCGCCGGCGAGTGCCTGGCCGCGCGCCGCACGCTGGAAGGCGGCGGCACGGCGGTGCGCGAAGCGGCCGTGCGCCTGGCCCAGCGTTGGGTCGCGGTCGGCGACGAGCGCCTGGGCGCCGGCGAACTGCGCGCGGCGCGCGCCGCGGTCGACGCCGCGCATGCGCTCGACGCCGCCGCACCGGGCTTGGCGGAACTGGCGGCGCGGGTGCGCAGCGCCGAGGCGGCGTCGAACTGAGACGGCTGGACCGCGGCTGAACGCGCGCTGCCGGCGGGCTGAGCGATAATGCCGGCCCCCGATCCGTCGCGAGCCTCGCCCGCCGTGCCTGCCGCCTCCTGTTTCCCGATCCCGTCCCCGCCGTCGCCGTTGCGCGCGCGGGCGGAGTGCGGAGCCGGGCGATGAACCGCTTCGACACCCACGCCGACCCGGCGCTGCGCGTCACCGTGGTGCTGTGCACGTACAACGGCGCGCGCTATCTCAGCGCCCAGCTCGACAGCCTGTTGGCGCAGGAGCGCAGCCCGGACCGGATCGCGATCGCCGACGACGCCTCCAGCGACGCCACCTGGACCCTGCTCGAAGCCTTCGCCGCCCGCGCCCGCGCCCGCGGCATCGAGGTCGATCTGCAGCGCAATCCACGCAACCTGGGCTACCTGCGCAACTTCGAGGCCGCGCTGGCCCGCGCCGGCGCCGGGCTGGTGTTCCTGTGCGACCAGGACGACGTCTGGCATCCGAACAAGATCGGCGATTTCGTCGAGCGTTTCCGCGCCGACCCGGGCCTGATCGCCTTGCACAGCGATTCGCGCCTGGTCGACGGCGAGGGCCGCGACCTCGGCGGGCGCATGTTCCAGACCCTGGAAGTCGCCGAGGCCGAACTGCAGGCCTTGCACGAGGGGCGCGGTTTCGAGGTGCTGGTCCGGCGCAACATCGTCACCGGCGCGACCCTGGCGATGCGGCGCGAGCTGATCGATCGCGCGCTGCCGATTCCGAACCTGCCGGCGTTGGACATCGGCCGCTTGGGCTGGGTCCACGACGAATGGTTGGCGTTGATCGCCGCCGCGACCGGCCGCATCGACTGCATCGAGGCGGCGACGATCGATTACCGCCAGCACGGCGGCAACCAGATCGGTGCGCGCCGGCGCAGCCTGGCCGAGCGCCTGGGCGGCGGCAAGCAGCGCCGAGAGCACATGCAGGCGATGGTGGCCAAGCTGGAATCGCTGCGCGCCCACATCGACCGCGCCGGCCTGGCGGTCGACGCCGGCAAGCGCGCCATGCTGGATGAGCGCTTGAACCACCTGCAACTGCGGCTGGGTTTGTCGCCGCGCTTTCTGCAGCGGTGGCCGTTGATCCGCCAGGAGTGGCGCCACGGTCGCTACCGGCGCTATTCGGCCGGCCTGCGTTCGCTGGTCTGCGATCTGCTGGGGTTGCGTTGATGAGCGCCGCGGCCGCGAATCCCGGCGCCGACGTTTGCGCCGTCATCGTCACCTATCACCCACAGACCGACCTGCTCGACGGCGTGGTCGCCGCGGTGCAGGGCCAGGTCGGGCAATTGCGGATATTCGACAACGCCAGCCCCGACCCGGCGCTGGACGGTTATTTCGACGGTCTGCGCGCACGCGGCGTCGAGGTGTTCCGCTCGCCGCGCAACGTCGGCCTGGGCAGCGCGATCAACCACGCCGCGCGCGCCGCGCGCGCCGCCGGCTTCGCGCACGTGCTGTTGATGGACCAGGACAGCACGGTCGATCCGGACATGGTCGCGCAGCTGCGCGCGGCGCTGGACCGGCTGCGCGCGCAAGGGCCGGTGGCCGCGGTCGGGCCGCAGTTCCGCGACGCCCGCACCGGCGCGGTCGCGCCGTTCGTGCGCATCGGCTTCCCGCTCAACCGCAAGCTCTACGGCGGGCCCGGACAGACGGTGGACTGCGATTTCCTGATCACCTCCGGCAGCCTGCTGCCCTTGGACGCGCTCGACGCGGTCGGCGGCATGGACGAAGGACTGTTCATCGACAACGTCGACATCGAATGGAGTTCGCGCGCGCGCCACCGCGGCTACCGCCTGTACGGGGTCTGCGACGCCGGCATGCAGCACCGCATCGGCGACCTGGTGCCGCTGGCGTCGTGGTTGCCGCTGCGCACCGTGGTGCACAGCCCGACCCGGCTGTACTACATGATGCGCAACCGCGTTCTGCTGTACCGCCGCGCCGAAGTGCCGTTGCGCTGGGCGGCGCAAGATCTGCCGCGGTTGCTGCTCAAGTTCGCCGGCACCGCAGTGTTCCTGCGTCCGCGCCTGGGCTATGTGCGGGCGATGCTGCGCGGCTTGCGCGACGGTCTGTGCGGGCGCGACGGGCCGATGCCGAGCCGGACGGGCGACGCCCACGGCCGAGGTTCCGATCCGAAGCGATAGAGCTGCGCCCGGGCCTTCCTGCCGAAAACCGGGGCGCGCAGGCGCGTGCCACTGAGCGGGGGCTCGGCTCGAATCGCGCTATGCCGACGGGCCGATCGCCGGGATCGCCGCCCCGATCCGTCACCCCACTCCGAAGCCGCGCTCCGAAGCGAGGGGCCCCATGCCGGCACTCGTTGCCGGGAACCCGGTCGAACGGACGCACGCACGCCGGACCCGGTCGTTCGCCGCTTTGCCCATCCTGGCGACAGCCCCGCCGAGCGCCCGTCCATCCCCGTCGCGCGTCCCCCCTTCTGAACGCCCGCGCACCATGCCGCAGGCCCCGGCCCGGCCTGCGGACGCCTGCGCTAGACTTGCCGCGACTCCCCGTACGGTAAGCCCGTGGCCCGCATCGATTACGACGAAGACCAGCACGACGACGACAGCGACGACGGCCGCGCGCCGACCTGGCGCCGCCGCCTGGTGACCTGGGGCCTGGCCGTCGCCGGCCTGGGGCTGGGGTTCCTGATTCCGTACACGCTTTATCTCAACCACGAAGTCGGGCAACGCTTCGGCCAGCTGCGTTGGCAGATCCCGACCCGGGTGTATGCGCGCCCGCTGGAACTGGCGCCGGGCTTGGCGCTGGACGCCGCCACGTTGAAGACCGAGCTCGATGCCGCCTCCTACCGCGAGGACGGCGGCGCCCGCCCGGGCACCTACGCCCGCGACGGCGGCCGCTTCACCATCGCCAGCCGCGGCTTCAACGACGTCGACGGCAAGGTCGCGCCGCGCCGGATCGAAGTCACCGTGTCCGGCGGCCGCGTCGCCGCGTTGCGCGACCTGACCACGCGCAAGTCCCTGCGCGTGGCGCGCCTGGACCCGGCGCGGATCGCGACCCTGTACGGACAGAAGCAGGAAGAGCGCCGGCTGGTGCGGATCGAGGAAGTGCCCGAGCTGTTGGTCACCGGCCTGCAGGCGGTGGAAGACCGCGACTTCAACCACCACTTCGGCATCGACCTCAGCGGCATGGCGCGCGCGGCGTTCAAGAACGTCGCCGCCGGCCGCGCCAAGCAGGGCGCCAGCACCCTGACCCAACAGCTGGCGCGCAGCGGCCTGCTCGGCATCGGCCAGGAGCAGACCCTGACCCGCAAGGGCAAGGAAATCATCTATGCCTTGTTGATCGAGGCGCGCTACGACAAGCGCACCATCCTTGAGGCCTATTTCAACCAGGTCTACCTCGGCCAGCGCGGCTCGCAGGCGATCCACGGCGTCGCCGCGGCCTCCGAGTTCTGGTTCGGCCGCGACCTGCGCGATCTCAACACCGAACAGATCGCGCTGTTGATCGGCATCGTCCGCGGCCCGTCCTACTACGACCCGCGGCGCAATCCCGAGCGCGCGCTGGAGCGGCGCAATTTCGTCCTCGGCGAAATGCACGAGACCGGACTGATCGACGACAAGGAGTTCCAGCGCGCGCTCAAGACTCCGCTCGGCATCACCCAGAACCCGGGCAACATCGCCGCCAACCGCTTCCCGGCCTACGTCGACTTGGTCCGCCGCCAGTTGGCCCGCGACTATCCGGCCGATGCGCTGGCCGGCGCCGGCCTCAGCGTCATGAGCGGCATGGCGCCTTCGGCCCAGGCCCAGGCCGAAGGCGCGGTCGCGCGCACGCTCAAGAGCCTGGACAGCAAGCGCCGCCCGCCGCTGCAGGCCGGCCTGGTGGTCACCGACGTGCACAACGGCGAAGTGGTGGCGGTGGTCGGCAGCCGCGAATTCACCCAACACGGCTTCAACCGCGCGGTCGAGGCGCAGCGTCCCGTCGGCTCGTTGCTCAAGCCCTTCGTGTACCTGTTGGCGCTGGCGCAGCCGGGCGAGTTCAACCTGGCGTCGTGGATCGACGACTCGCCGGTGACGGTCAAGCTCGGACGCGGCCGCAACTGGAACCCGGGCAACTCCGACGGCCGCAGCCACGGCATGGTGCGCATGGTCGACGCGCTGGCCATGTCCTACAACCAGGCCACGGTGCGGATCGGCATGAAGGTCGCGCCGGAGCGCATCGCCGACCTGATCAAGACCCTGGCCGGCATCGAGGCGACGAACAACCCCTCGCTGATCCTCGGCGCGGTCGACCAGAGCCCGTACGCGATGGCGCAGCTGTACCAGTTCCTCGCGTCCGGCGGCGAGATCCAGCCGCTGCACGCGGTGCGCGGCGTGCTCGACGCCAACGGCAAGGCGGTCAAGCGCTACGACAAGGAACCGGCGCCGGCGCAGGAAGGCGACGCGATCGCCGCGCGCCTGATCACCATCGCCCTGCAGCAGGCGGTCAGCAACGGCACCGGCCGCCAGCTGATCGGCGACGGCCTCGGCCGCCTGGCGCCGGCCGGCAAGACCGGCACCAGCAACGATGGCCGCGACAGCTGGTTCGCCGGTTGGACCGGCGATCACCTGGCGGTGATCTGGGTCGGCAACGACCAGAACCAGACCACCGGCTTGTACGGCGCCACCGGCGCGATGCGGGTGTGGTCGTCGATCTTCACCCGCTTGCCCAGCGCACCGCTGAAGGTCACCGACAAGGGCTTGGACTGGCAGTCGGTGATCGGCACCCACGTCACCGACGCCAGCTGCGCCGGCGCGCGCCGCTTCCCGTTCGTGGCCGGCTTCGCTCCGGAATACGCGCCGTGCCCGGCGCCGCAGCCGGAAGGCGGCGAAGAATCCGGCGGCGGCTGGCGCGAATGGTTCGGCCTCGGCCGGGACAAGGACGAACCCGCGCCGCCGGCGCCGTCGGATCCCCCGCCCCCGGAGCAATGAGTCATGAGTCGTAGTTTTTCCGGCGCTGTCCCCCGCGGCGCCGCGTTGCTCGCACTGAGCGTCCTGGCCGCGGCCTGTTCGGTCGCACCGCCGCAGCCCAGCGCCCTGGCCGAAGCCAATTTCAACGGCGAAGCGGCGATCGCCGCGGTGCGTTCGGCCGGCGGCGCCGCCGCGCGCGAGCTCGACGTACAGCCGATCCGCGACCCGCAGGTCGAGGATCTGCGCCAGCAGGCGGCGCAACTGGAACGCACGCGCAAGTACCCCGAGGCCGCAGCCGCGCTCGACCAGGCGCTGCAGCTCAACCCCAGCGACCCCGCGCTGCTGCAGGAACGCGCCGAGACCGCCTTGCTGCTGCACCGGCTCGACGACGCCGAGCGCTACGCCCAGCAGGCCTTCGACGGCGGTTCGCAGGTCGGCCCGCTGTGCCGGCGTCATTGGGCGACGATCGCCCAGGCCCGCCAGGGCAAGCTCGACGGCGTCAACGCGGCGATGAAGCTGGCCCAGCGCCAAGAGCATTACGATGCGTTGTTGCCGCAACGCAGCCAATTGACCGAAGCGCGCAAGCAGGCCCAGGCCCGCATCGACACCTGCACGGTCGCCGCACCGCCACGCTACTGATCTTTCGTCTATGGAACCCAGCCGCCTTGGCGTCGCCAGTCGTGCCGCGCTGAGCGAAGGCGGCGACCTGGCGCGCAACATCGCCGCCTTCGCCCCGCGCCCGGCACAGCAAGACCTCTCGGGCGCGATCGCCGACGCCTTCGAGGCGCGCTCGACCCTGCTCGCCGAGGCCGGCACCGGCACCGGCAAGACCTTCGCCTACCTGGTCCCGGCGCTGCTGTCCGGGCTCAAGACCATCGTCTCCACCGGCACCCGCGCGCTGCAGGACCAGCTCTATCATCGCGACCTGCCGCGGGTGCGCGACGCGCTCGGCACCGGGCTCAAGACCGCGCTGCTCAAGGGCCGGGCCAATTACCTGTGCCGCTACCGCACCGAGCAGGCCAAGGGCGAGCCGCGCTTCTCCAGCCGCGAATACGCGGCGCAATTCCAGCGCATCGTGGCCTGGTCCGGGCGCACCCGTTCCGGCGACCTGGCCGAACTGGAGGCGCTGGCCGAGGATTCGCCGCTGCTGCCGATGGTCACCTCGACCGCCGAAAACTGCCTGGGCAGCGACTGCCCGATGTACGCCGACTGCTTCGTGGTGCAGGCGCGCCAGCGCGCCCAGGCCGCCGACCTGGTGGTGGTCAATCACCATCTGCTGCTCGCCGATCTGGCCCTGAAGCAGGAAGGCTTCGGCGAAATCCTGCCCGGCGCGCAGGCCTTCGTGGTCGACGAAGCGCACCAATTGCCGGAACTGGCCGGACAGTTCTTCGGCGAGGCGATCAGCGCCCGGCCGCTGGTCGAACTGGCGCGCGACGCCCTGGCCGAGTGCAAGCAGGTGCCCGGTTCGCTGGCGGCGATGCAGGCGCCGGCGCGCGAGTTGGAGCAGGCCGTGCGCGCGTTGCGCGCGGCGATGGACGAACTGCCGGTGCGCGCGACCCGCCGCCGCGCCGCCGAAGTGCCGGCGGTGGAAGAGGCCTTCGACGCGCTGCAGGCGGCGCTGCTGACGTTGGAAGAGGCGTTGGAGCCGTTGCGCGCCTCGGCGCCGGGGTTCGAAAGCTGCCACGCCCGCGCCAGGGAGTTTTCCGCGCGCTTGCGGCGCTGGCGCGGGTTTCCGCCGGCGGTTTCGCTGCCGGCGCCGGTCGAGGACGAGAGCGAGGAGGCCGCGACAGGGGACAGCGGTGCGGCTGCCGCGTCCGCCCTGCGCGCCGCGGCGCCGACCGTCGCCGCGGAAGGGGCGGGCGAGGGCGAGGACGTCGGCGAAGCCGGGGACCCCAAGCGCGACGCCCGCCGCGGTGGCGGCAGCGTGCGCTGGTACGAACTGACCGCGCGCGGCTTCCGCCTCAGCCGCACGCCGCTGGACGTGTCCGGGCCGCTGGCCGAGCATCGCGAACGCTCGCGCGCGGCCTGGGTGTTCACCTCGGCCACGCTCGCGGTCGGCGGCCAGTTCCAGCATTACGCACGCAAGCTCGGCCTGGTCGAGCCGCGTACCTTGTTGGCCCCGAGTCCGTTCGACTGGCAAACCCAGGCCCTGCTGTATCTGCCGCCGGGCCTGCCCGACCCGATGGTGCGGCATTACAACGACAGCATGGTCGACCGCATCCGGCCGGTGCTGGAGGCCTCCGGCGGCCGCGCCTTCGTCCTGTTCGCCTCGCACCGCGCCCTGCGCGAAACCGCCGAATTGCTGCGCGACGGCCCCTGGCCGCTGTTCGTGCAGGGCGAGGCGCCGCGGCACGTGCTGCTGGAACGGTTCCGCGCCTCCGGCAACGGCGTGCTGCTCGGCGCCGCCAGCTTCCGCGAAGGCGTCGATGTCGCCGGCGAGGCGCTGAGCGTGGTGGTGATCGACAAGCTGCCGTTCGCCGCGCCCGACGACCCGGTGTTCGAGGCGCGGCTGGAGGCGATCCGCCGCAGCGGCGGCAACCCGTTCCGCGACGAACAGCTGCCGCAGGCGGTGATCGCGCTCAAGCAGGGCGCCGGCCGCCTGATCCGCAGCGAGAGCGATCGCGGCGTGCTGGTGCTGTGCGACCCGCGCCTGACCACCAAGACCTACGGCAAAACCTTCCTGGACTCGCTGCCGCCGTTGCCGCGCAGCCGCCGGATCGAGGACGTGGCCGATTTCTTCGCCGGCCGCCCGCTGGCCCTAGAATCGGATTCGTCCGCGCCGGACGGCGAGGACTATTACTACCGCTGAATGCGGTCGACGCCGAACCAGGAGACGGGCCATGAGCGAACAGGAACCGGCGGCGCGCAAGCCGCGCGTGCACGGCTTGGGCGGAGTGTTCTTCAAGGCGCGCGATCCGGCCGCGCTGGCGGACTGGTACCGGCGCCACCTGGACCTGGACGTGCAGCCCTGGGGCGGGGCGCTGTTCCGCTGGCAGCGCGCCGGCAGCGGCCAGGACGCCTGCACGGTGTGGGCGCCGTTCGGCGAGGAGAGCACCTACTTCCAGCCCAGCGACAAGCCCTACATGCTCAATCTGCGGGTCGACGATCTGGCGGGCACCCTGCAGGCGCTGCGCGAGGAAGGCTGCACCGTGCTGGACCGCCATGAGGAGTCCGAGCAGGGCAAGTTCGGCTATGCGCTCGACCCGGAAGGCGGGCTGCTGGAGCTGTGGCAGCCGGCGCCGGGCTACTGAGGCGCCCGCCGCGGCCATGCCCCGCCGCAGCGCTTGGGCGATAATCCGGCGATGAAACTCCTGGCCTTCGAAACCTCCACCGAAGCCTGCTCCGTCGCCCTGTGGCTGGACGGCGAGGTGCGCGAACGCTTCGAACTCGCGCCGCGCCGGCATGCCGAACTGTCCCTGCCCTGGGCCGAGGCTTTGCTGGCCGAGGCCGGGATCGGGCGCTCGCAGCTCGATGCGGTCGCGCTCGGCCGCGGCCCCGGCGCCTTCACCGGCGTGCGCCTGGCGATCGCCGTGGCCCAGGGGATCGCCCTGGCGCTGGACCGGCCGCTGCTGCCGGTGTCGACCCTGGCGATCCTGGCCCTGCGCGCTTCGGTCCCGGCGGGTGAGGCCCCGGCGGGCGAGGCCGCGCCGCATCGCGTCTACGCATCGATCGACGCGCGCATGGGCGAGGTCTATACCGGCGCCTTCGAGCTGCGCGACGGCGAAGCGTTCGCGCTGGACGCCGAACGCGTGTGCGCGCCGGCCGAGGCGGTCGTGCCGGGCGAGAACGGCGGCTGGCTCGGCGTCGGCACCGGTTTCGGCGCCGCCGAGGGCGCGCTGGCGCAACGCCTGGCGCCGCGCTTCGCCGCGATCGACGCGCAGGCCCTGCCGCATGCCGCCGACCTGGCCCGGCTCGCCGCTGCCGCCTACGCGCGCGGCGAGGCGATCGCGCCGGAGCTGGTCGAGCCGGCCTATCTGCGCGACAACGTCGCCCTGACCATCGCCGAGCAGGCGGCGTTGCGCAATCGCGGCGGCTGATCCGCACTGCGTTCGGCGAAGGAGAACGGACATGTCCCGCAGCACCGTATGGACGATGGCGCTGATCGCCTGCGCCGCACCGGCCTGGGCCGAAACCCGGGCCGACGTCTGGCAAGGCGAGATCGGCAAACTGCCGGTGGTGGTCGAGTTGAGCGGCGAGGGCTCGCTCAACGGCCAATACTTCTATCGCAAGCATTTGCGCGATCTGGAGCTGCAGGGCGTGCGCGACGGCAGCGGCGTGCACCTGCAGGTACGCGATCGCGACGACCGCATCACCGAACGCTGGGAACTGCGCGAGCGCGGCGGCGCGCTGGAAGGCCAGTGGCAGGCCGGCAAGCGCAAGCTGCCGGTGCGCTTGCAGCGGGTCGACCTGGAGGCGCTGCGCGCCGGCAAAGACGGCGAGCGCTATCGGCGCGGCGGCGGCGAGGTCGGCGCCTACGATGCGCTGCGCCTGAGCGAACTGAGCCTGCAGCGGGGGCGCAGCGCAGAGTTCCAGGGCCACCGCCTGCAGTGGTGGAGCGAGCCGCGCAGCGGCATGCACCTGTTCACGGTCGAATCCGGCTACGACCAGGCCACCCGCTCGCGCCTGAACCGCATCCTCGAACAACGCCTGTGGCGCTCGGCGCTAGACGCGTTGCAATGCCGCTCGGCCGAGAACAGCGAGTTCGAACAAAACGTGACCCCGCGACTGCTCGACCGCCGCTTCCTCAGCGTCAGCCTGATGAGCAGCTATTACTGCGGCGGCGCGCATCCGGACTTCAGCGACTCGCCCCTGAACCTGGACGTGCGCAGCGGGCGCGAACTGGATCTGCAGGACGTGCTGTGGCTGGGCCAGGGGCGACCGCCGGCCGCCGATGCCGAGCGCCGCGATTACGACGATCCCGAGTATCGGCGTCTGCGCGATTACCGCGACGACACCCTGGCGCCGTGGATCGTGGGCACCCTGCGCAAGCTGCGGCCGCAGGACATGGCGGCGCCGGCGAAACCGGACGAGGGCTGCGACTACAGCGACCCACAGGTCTGGAACCTGCCGATCTGGCATCTGCAGCCGGGCGGGCTGTACGTCGGCCCGTATTTCGCCCGGGTCGCGCGCGCCTGCGAGTACCCGGAGTGGTCGGTGATTCCCTGGAAGCTGGTCGAGCGCCATCCGGGCGCGGCGTTGAAGGCGAAGTAAGCCTTCCGCAACCCCGCCGTCGACGGACGGCGCGGTTCGGCGCGTCGCCTGCGGCGGTGCGGCGAGGGGCAAGAAAACGCCGCACAGACGGGAGCGAAACATGCGGGCCATGCAGTGGAGGCTGTTGGCGGCGACGGTTGCGGCGCAATCGGCGGTCGCGGCGCAGGCTGAGGCGCCGCCCGCCCGGGTCATGGCCGTCGAGACCGCGTCCGGCGCGAGCTGGAGCGGTCTGGTTCACGAGCGCCAGCGGCTGGGAGGGCGCTGGGTGCTGAGGTTTAAACGCGAGCAGGGTTTGCGCATCGACGGCCGGCCGGTCGACGCGCCGGTCGGCGCGGACGCGTTCGCCGAAGCGCTCGACGCGGGCCTGCGTGCCGTCGCCGACAGCGGCGGCACGGTGGAGGCGATCCAGGTCGATGCCTTGCTGGTGCGCGAGACGCGCGCGGATTGGGTCGCGGCGGTCAAGCGCGCGGCGGCGCGGCAAACCGGTGCGGTCGGCGCGCGCGGCGCGGTCGATCGCGCGGTGTCGGCGGCCTTGGCCGAAACCGCTCAGGTCCGGCGGAGCTGCGCCGTGGCGCAGCGCTACGGCTGGCGCTGCGCCGATCCGGCGGTCGCGACCGATCCGGTGGTGTATCGGCGCGAGGTGTTCGGCCAGCCGTGGGCGCGAGTCGCCGCCGAGGCGGACGCGGGTTTGGCCGAGACCGTGTGGTTCGAGATTCGGGTGCGGCGGCCGTAAGCGCAGCGCGGCCGCAACGCGTTCATTCGTCGACCAGCGCCCCCGCCGGCAGGAAGTTCCAGGTCCGGGTCACGTGCAGGATGTCCGGGTCTTCCTCGGTCTTGGGCAGCGGCGGGTAGGGCTCGGCCAGGCGGGCGATGCGCAGGGCCGAAGCGTCGAGCAGGGCGATGCCGCTGCTGCGGATGATGTCGGCGCGCTCGACGCTGCCGTTGCGGCGCACCGCGACGCTGATCACCACCTGGCCGGCGAGGCGGCGACGGCGCGCTTCGTCCGGGTAGTTGAGGTTGCCGACCCGTTCGACCCGGTCGACCCATTCGCGCAGGTAGCCGGCCCAGGCGTACTCGGTGGTGCTGGCGGAGACGAACTTGCGCGTCGGCCGCTTGGCGTAACGTTCCGAGCGCATGTGGATCTCGGCCGCCAGGCGCGCCATTTCGATGTCGTGCTCGATCTTGCGATCGCCCGGCGGCAGCGGCCGCTCGGCCGGCGTCGGGGTGTTGCGGTCGCGCGCGGTCACGGTCTCGCCGCGGGTGCTGCTGACCACCCGCGCCACCGGCTGCGGCTGCGCGCTCGGCGACTGCGCGCGCAGCGCCATCTGCGCCACCCCGGCCTCGGCCTGCGGCGCCGGGCCGGACTGGTTGTCGCGCGGGCGGGTGCTCTTGTCGTGCTCGCCGCCGCCCTGGTTGTTGGCCTGGGCCAGGAAATCGGCCTGCTTGGGCGTCAGCGCGGTCTGGGTCTGGGTCAGGATCACGTCCAGGGTGGGCACCACCGGCGCGGCGCGCTCCAGGGTGTAGCCGACGCCGAGCAGGAGGATGCCGTGGACCAGCACCGACAGGACCATGGTCGCGCCGAAGCGTTGCGGCTCGCCCAGGCCGGTGCCGGGCAGGGACGGGGCGGCGGCGCTCATGCGGCGCGGGCGGCGGCCACGCGCGATTCGATCGCGTCGAACAACAGGCCGGCGATATTGAGGCCGAACTGCGCGTCGAGCTCGCGGATGCAGGTCGGCGAGGTGACGTTGAGTTCGGTCATGAAGTCGCCGATCACGTCCAGGCCGACGAACAGCATGCCGCGGCGGCGCATTTCCGGGCCGACCTGGGCCGCGATCCAGCGGTCGCGCTCGCTCAGCGGCCGGCCTTCGCCGCGGCCGCCGGCGGCGAGGTTGCCGCGGAACTCGTCGCCCTGCGGAATCCGCGCCAGGGCGTAGTCGACCGGCACGCCGTCGACCAGCAGGATGCGTTTGTCGCCGTCGCTGATCTCCGGCAGGTACTTCTGCGCCATGGTCAGGTGGCGGCCGCCCTCGGTCAGGGTCTCCAGGATCACGTTGACGTTGGGTTCGCCGGCGCTGAGCCGGAAGATCGAGCGCCCGCCCATCCCGTCCAGCGGCTTGAGCACCGCCTGCCGGTGGAAGGCCAGGAACTCCTTGAGCTCGGCCGGGCTGCGGGTCACCAGGGTGGCCGCGCAGCACTGCGGAAACAGCAATGCCGCCAGCTTCTCGTTGTAGTCGCGCAGGCCCTGCGGATCGTTGACCACGAAGGCGCCGGCGCGCTGGGCGATGCTGAGGATCTGGGTGTCGTGCAGGTACTCGGCGTCGACCGGCGGATCCTTGCGCATCAGCACGACGTGGCGGCCATCGAGCTCGATATGTGACCAAGATCCCAGTTTGTACCAGCCGCTCGCATCGTCGCGCACCTGCAGCTCGGCCACATTCGCCATCGCATGGCCGCCGTGCAGGCTCAAACCGCCCGGCTGCACATACCACAGACGATGTCCGCGGCGCTGCGCTTCCAGTAGCATTGCGAATGTCGAGTCCTTGGCGATCTTGATCGACCCGATGGGGTCCATCACGACGACGATGTCCAGGGGCATGGAAGCAAATCCCGAAAAATTGACGGCGATGGTAGCAGGGAGGTCGCCGGTATCTGTCATGATGATGGGGTCGGAAACGGTCGCGCTGCGTCCATTTTCGACACGCGGCGATCAGGCCTTCGCGCCATGCGACCCGACGACGATGCGCCGGCCGACGGAAGCGGCCGGTTCGGCAGCGGGCGGCGCACGGGGGGACTCCGGTCCCGACCTTGACCGGTCACGAAAGCGCTGCGTATTCAGCTTTCCAGGCACGGAATGCGCGCTTGACAGCCTGCGTGCGGCTTGGAATAAAGACGGCTTCGCGGCGCCTGGGGAAAACAAGGCGTTCGCAATGGGGGATACAAAGAATGCTCGACGAGGTTCGTAGCGGCAGCCTCGACGGTCTCAGGGTCATGGTGATCGACGATTCCAAGACCATCCGTCGAACCGCCGAGACGCTGTTGAAACGCGAAGGATGCGAGGTGGTCACGGCCATCGACGGATTCGAAGCGTTGGCCAAGATCGCCGATCAGCAGCCGCAAATCATTTTCGTGGATATCATGATGCCGCGTCTGGACGGTTATCAGACGTGCGCGCTCATCAAGAACAATCAACTGTTCAAGGGCACGCCGGTCATCATGCTGTCGTCCAAAGACGGCCTGTTCGACAAGGCCCGGGGCCGCATCGTCGGTTCCGAGCAATACCTGACCAAGCCTTTCACGCGCGAGGAGCTCCTCGACGCGATCCGCAAGCACGTACACGCCTGACCGGGGGGTAAGGCACAGCATGGCACGCATCCTGCTTATCGAGGATTCGCCGACGGATACGGCGGTCCTGACCCAGTTGCTCAAGCGCAACGGGCATGAGGTTTCTACCGCAGGAAGCGCAGAGGACGGCATCGAGGCGTGCAAGCGCGAGCTGCCGGACCTGGTGATGATGGACGTGGTGCTGCCGGGCATGAACGGGTTCCAGGCTACGCGCGCGCTCAGCCGCGACGCGCAGACCAGCGCGATCCCGGTCCTGATCGTCAGCACCAAGGGCATGGAGACCGACCGCGCCTGGGGCATGCGCCAGGGCGCCCGCGACTACATCGTCAAGCCGCCGCGCGAAGACGAGCTGATCGCACGCATCAACGCACTACTTGCCGGGTAACAGAGACGATGACGTTCAAGCCGCCGTTCGATGTGCTGACCGATTACGAGCGCCGCAGCCTGGCGCACGTGCCCGGCCTGCCCGAACAGCTCGACGCGCCCGGCCTGTGGCGCGGCGTCGGTTACCGCATCGGCACGCGGCGGCTGGCGTCCACCTTCTCCGAGGTGGTCGAAATCCTGTCGTTGCCGCAGGTCACCCACGTGCCCGGTTCGCAGCCGTGGATGCTGGGCCTGGCCAACGTGCGCGGCAGCCTGCTGCCGATCGTCGACCTCAAGCAGTTCCTCGAGGGCGAGCGCACGGTGCTGCACGAAAGCCAGCGCATCCTGCTGGTGCGCCAGCCCGGCGGCGACGTCGCCGTGCTGATCGACGAACTGTTCGGCCAGCGCAGCTTCCACGACCAGCAGCAAATTTCCGTGGAGGACGTCGCCGAGCAGGGGCTCGCCGACGGCCGCTACGCCCATTTCATCGACCGGGCCTACCGCCTGGACGATCAGCCGTGGGGCATCTTCAGCCTCGACCGGCTGGCCCGCACGCCCGAATTCCGACAAGCAGCGGCCTGAGCCGCTCTCCAATCAGCCCGTAATTAGCCAGTACACCGAGGTTCGCGAACCATGAGCACAGTGATGGACAACGCCGGCAAGAGCCGCCTTCTGGGCGCCAATACCTGGCTGATCGTGCTGGGCATATCGGTGCTGGTGTTCGGCCTCAACACAGGCTATGCGACCTGGAAAGCGGCGCGCCTGGGCGGCGCCAGCTCGGCCGCGTCGAGCCTGCAGGTCAACTCGCAGAAGCTCGCGGTGCAGGGGCGCGAGGCGGTCGGCGGCAACAAGGACGCCTTCACCGAGTTCAAGAAGACCAAGTCGGCCATCGACGGCGACATCAATCAGCTCAACGACAACTTCGGCAGCACCGCCGGCGTGTCGGGTCCGATCGAGACGGTGACCAAGAGCTGGGAGCCGATGGGCAAGAGCGCCGATCAGGTGATCGCTTCGGAGAAGGCGGTGCTGGCCCTGGCCGGCAACGCCGACAGCTTCTCCGGCCGCGTGCCGCAGCTGCAGGCGCGCCTGGACGAACTGGTCCGCGCGATGTCGGCTTCCGGCTCGCCGTCCTCGCAGGTCTACATCGCCCTGCGCCAGGTCGTGCTGTCGGCGACCATGGCCCGCCGAATCACCGAAATCCGCGCCGGCGGCAGCGGCGCCGGCATGGCCGGCGAAGCGCTGGTCCGCGACGCCACCGTGTTCGGCAACGTCCTCACCGGCCTGCGCAAGGGCGACGCCTCCTTCGGCGTGACCGCGCTGTCCAACGGCGGCGCGCTCGCCGCGCTGGGCCAGGCCGAGGCGCTGTGGCTGGAAATGAAGAAGGACCTGGACGCCATCTCGGCCTCCTCGAAGGAGTTGTTCCAGGCCCAGGCCGCGGCCGAATCGATCACCGGCGGCTCGGAAAAGCTGCTCGGCGAAAGCGAAACGCTGTTCAGCGCCTTCACCGCCTTCGGCTCGCTGCGCGACAAGAGCTTCTTCGGCAACATCTGGCTGTCGATCATCTCCGGTCTGGCCGCGCTGGTCGCGATCGCCGGCTTGCTGTTCTCGCTGAACTACGCCCAGCAGCGCCGCTACCAGACCACCAAGGAACTCAACGACCGTAACCAGGAGGCGATCATGCGCCTGCTGGACGAAATGGGTTCGCTCGCGGAAGGCGACCTGACGGTGAAGGCGACGGTCACCGAAGACATGACCGGCGCGATCGCCGACTCGATCAACTTCGCCGTCGAACAGCTGCGCAGCCTGGTGCAGACGATTACCGACACCTCGGTGCAGGTCGCGTCCAGCGCCCAGGAGACCCAGGCCACCGCGATGCATCTGGCCGAAGCGGCGGAACACCAGGCCCAGGAGATCAACTCGGCCTCCGACCGCATCAGCGAAATCGCGGCCTCGATCGACCAGGTGTCGAAGAATTCGGCCGAATCGGCGGACGTGGCGCAGCGCTCGGTGCAGATCGCGACCAAGGGCGCGGGCGTGGTGCGGCAGACGATTCAGGGCATGGACTCGATCCGCGACCAGATCCAGGAAACCTCGAAGCGAATCAAGCGACTGGGCGAGAGCTCGCAGGAAATCGGCTCGATCGTCGAACTGATCAACGACATCTCGGAACAGACCAACATCCTGGCGCTCAACGCGGCGATTCAGGCCGCCTCGGCGGGCGAAGCGGGCCGCGGCTTCGCGGTCGTGGCCGACGAAGTGCAGCGACTCGCGGAACGCGCGTCCAACGCAACCAAGCGAATCGAGACGCTGGTCCAGACAATTCAGTCCGACACCAACGAAGCTGTGAGCTCGATGGAACAGACGACCTCCGAAGTGGTCGCGGGCGCACGACTGGCCGAGGACGCCGGCACCGCGCTGGGCGAGATCGAAAAGGTGTCGTCCGACCTGTCGAACCTCATTCAGGGCATTTCCAGCGCCGCGCAGCAGCAGTCCAGCGCGGCCTCGAACATCACCCAGACGATGAACACGATTCAGCAGATCACCTCGCAGACCTCGCAGGGCGCCAACCAGACCGCCGCGTCGATTGGAAACCTGGCGCAGCTGGCGGCCGACCTGCGCCGTTCGGTCGCCGACTTCAAGCTGCCGGCCTGATCGGAGCCGGACGCAGCGGCTCAGGCATGGCGGTTCGAGACGGATCAAAAGAAGGGTTGTACCGAGGATGAAGCTTCCGACACATCGCTGGCCGAGCCAGGGAACGGGTCCGCAGGGCCCCGCTGACGGGCGGGTCTGGCCATGACCGCGTTGCGCGAAGCGATCGACACCACCACGCTGGGCTGGATCAAGCCCGAGCTGGACGAGACCTTGCGCCAGGCGCGCCAGGAAATCGAAGCGTTCGCCGAAGAACCCGGCGACGCCTCGCGCATGCGCGTGTGCGCCAACCACCTGCACCAGGTGCACGGCACCCTGCGCATGGTCGAGCTGTACGCCCCGGCGATGGTCGCCGAGGAAATGGAGCGGCTGGCGATCGCCCTGCAGCAGGGCCAGGTCGCCGACCGCGACGAGGCCTGCGCGGCGCTGATGCGCGGCGTGGTGCTGCTGCCCGACTATCTGGAACGCCTGCAGGGCGGCCATCGCGACATTCCGATCGTGCTGCTGCCGCTGTTGAACGAACTGCGCGCGACCCGCGGCGAGTCCGGCCTCAACGAGAGCGTGCTGTTCGCCCCCAACCTGGACCGTCCGCTGCCGGCGCACCTGCCGCCGCCGCTGCCGGTCGCGGCGGCCGCCGGCCGCAACGCCAGCGCGCCGCATCTGGCCGCGCTGCGCGACGCCTTGAATGCGTGGCCGGAAGAGGGCGCGCCCGGCAACCCCAACCAACTGGCCTCGGCCATCGACGGCCTGCTCGCCGACGTGGTGCTGGAGCCGGTGCGGCGCATGCTCTGGGTCGCCTCGTCGGTGGCCCATGCGGTGCGCGACGGCGCGCTGGAACCGACCCGCGCACTGCGCCAGGCCTTCGGCGGCGTCGAACGCGAAGCGCGCCAACTGCTGTCCGACGACGGCTTCAGCGCGCCGCGCGGCGAGCCCGCGGCCGAACCGACCCGGCAGCTGCTGTACCACGTCGCCCACAGCGACGGCCGCCACCCGGCCCTGGACGATCTGCGCCAGACCTTCGAACTCGCCGCGCACCTGCCCAGCGAGTCGGAGCTCGAACACGCGCGCGGCAGCCTCAGCGGCCGCAACCGCGCCCTGCTCGACACCGTCGCGGCGGCGATCAAGGAAGACCTGCTGCGGGTCAAGGACGCGCTCGACCTGCACCTGCGCACCCATCAAACCGATCCGGCCGAACTGCGGCCGCAGGTCGAGGCGCTGGCCCGGGTCAGCGACACCCTGGGCATGATGGGACTGGGCATGGCCCGCACCGTCGTGCTGCAGCAGCGCGACGCGATGAACGAAATCGTCGAAGGCCGCCGCGCCGCCGACGAGGGCACCCTGCTCGACGTGGCGGGCGCCCTGCTGTACGTCGACGCTTCGCTGGACGACCAGGTCACCCGCCTGGGCCTGCCCGAAGAGCGCGGCGACGAGGACCTGCTCGCCGGCGAGGCGCGCAAGGTGCTCGACGTGGTCGCGCGCGAAGCCATCGCCAACTTCGGCGACGCCCGCCAGGCCTTCGTCGCCTTCGTCGAGACCAAGTGGGATCACGAAGAACTCAACGAAGTGCCGCGCGTGCTGGACGAAGTCGCCGGCGCGCTGCGCATGATCGAGCTGCCGTTGGCGGCCGATTACCTGACCGGCATCAAGCGTTACACCGAAGTCGAACTGATCGGCCGCCGCCGCGTGCCCAGCGGCCAGCAGCTCGACACGCTCGCCGATGCCCTGGCGAGCCTGGAGTACTACCTCGAAGCGCTGCGCGAGCAGCGCCCGAACCGCGACGACATCCTCGACATCGCACGCCAGAGCCTGGAGGCGCTGCGCTACTGGCCGCTGCCGGACGTGGTGCGGGTCGAGCCCGCGCCGGCCGACGTCGCGCCGGCTGCGGCCGCGCAGGACGCGGTCGCCGAGGCGGCGCCCGAGGTGGGCGCAACGGACGACAACGTCCGCACCGAATCCATCGTCGCCGAGGCGGCGTCGGCCGCCGATGCGGTCGAGTTCGTCGCCGGCGATACGGCCGAACAGCAGGGCGAAGTCGCGGCCCAGGCCGCAAGCGTCGAAGCCGCTGCCGAAACCGGTGCCGAAGCGGTCGCCGAAACGCCGGCGCCGGTCGAAGCCGGGACGGTCGACTCCATCGCCGATCCGGTCCCGGCCGCGACCGCGGTCTACGGCGGGTTCGAGCAGGTCGACGACATCGACGACGAAGTGCGCGAGATCTTCCTCGAAGAATTCGAAGAAGAGATCGGCAACCTCGACCAGCTGTTGCCGGCCTGGCGCGAGGCGCCGGAAGACCTGGCCCGCGTGCAGCCGGTGCGGCGCGTGTTCCATACCCTCAAGGGCAGCGGCCGCCTGGTCGGCGCCAAGACCCTGGGCGAGTTCAGCTGGAAGATCGAGAACCTGCTCAATCGCGTGCGCGAGCACGGCCGTGCGTCCAGTCCGGAAGTCATCGATCTGGTCACGCACGCACGCAACGCCCTGCCGGGCTTCTACGCCGCGCTGCGCAACGAGGCGCCGCTGAGCGTCGACGTGGCCGGCCTGGAAGCGCATGCCGACCTGCTCGCCAGCGGCGAGGAAGCGTTCTATCAGCCGCCGCAGCCGAGCGCGGTCGCGGCCGCCGAGCCGGAACCGGCGGTCGAAGCCGCCGCGACGCCGAAACCGATCGTCGACGGTCCCTACGTGCCGGCCGCGGTCGATCCGGTGCTGCTGGAGATCCTCGACGGCGAGGTCGCCGGCCACCTGGTCACCATCGAAGCCTGGCTCAATGCTTCGCAAGCGCAGCCGCAGCGCGCCAGCGATGCGCTGCAGCGCTCGATCCACACCTTGAACGGCGCGTTCGCGATGACCGAAGTGCCGGTCATCACCGACGTCACCGGGCCGACCGAAGCCTACGTCAAGCGCCTGCTCGCCAGCGGCGCGCCGGCCAGCGCCGAGGGCGTGGCCGCGCTGGGCGCGGTCGCCGAGGCGATCCGAATCACCGTGCAGGCGCTGAAGTCGCCGTCGCCGCACGTGCCGATGTTCGTCGGCCTGCCCGAGCGCATCGAAGCGTTGCGCGACAGCCTGCCAGATGCGCGTGCGCTGATCGTCGTCGACGACGAAGCCGATGCCGCCGCCGAAACCATGGCCGACTCCGCTGCGCCGAGCGAATTGACCTCGGTGCACGACCTCAGCGCCTTCGGCGAGGATGCGCCGGCGGAGCTGCCGGCCGAGGCTGCGCCGTACGAATCCATCGAATCCGGCGCTGCCGCCGGCATCGACCTGGACCTGGACGACTCCGCGCTGGAAATCGGTCTGGACCGTCTGCCGGGCGAGTTCGATCCAATCACCGCCCGTGCCCTGGGCCTGGTCGGCGGTAGTTCCATCGCCGCCGCCGAAGCGCAGCGCGCGGAAGCCGAGCGCCAGTTGGCCGAGCGTCTGGAAGCGGAACGCCTCGCAGCCGAGCGCGCCGAAGCCGAGCGCGTGGAAGCGGAACGTCTTGCAGCCGAGCGCGCCGAAGCCGAGCACCTGGAAGCGGAACGTCTCGCAGCCGAGCGTGCCGAAGCCGAGCGCCTGGAAGCGGAACGCCTTGCAGCCGAGCGCCTGGAAGCG
>NZ_HG424485.1:0-1626 GCF_000336385.2 Lysobacter antibioticus HS124
TCGCGTTACGGTCTCCGGCCAGGTCACCCTGCAGAGGAGCCGCGTCGAGCGGCGTCGTCGTTTCTTCCGCGACCTCGATCCCCAGCGCCCGCACCACGCGCAGATACGCGGCGTTGTCGGTATGCCGCAGCACCAGCGCATGGCACAGCGCATCGGCCAGAGTGCCGATGCCGATCTGCAAGGTGCCGCCGTCGCGGACCAGGGTGCTGGCATAGAAGCCGATCGCGTAGTCGGCGTCGCTCACCGGCTGGCGTGGCAGGCCGAACAGGGCCGGGTAGGGCGGCGGCGGCAGCACGACCGCATCGAAGAAGTCGGCGTCGACCGCGGCGTTGCCGCCGAGCCAGGGCAGTTGCGGGTCGACCTCGGCGATCAGCAGCGGTCGCGGCAGGCCGCGCGCGACGATCGCGTCGATCGCGTCGAAGGTCAGGTCGGTATTGCACGACAGCGACAAGCGCGCGCTGCCCGCCGGATCGGCGGCGACTTTCTGCACCACCGCGTTGACGCCGCGGTCGGCAAGGGCGCGGGCGACATGGGTGTAGTTGAGGCTGGCGTAGCGGCGTTGGCTGGCGGCGGCGTTCAGCAGCGCGCCGGATTGCAGGTAGAACTCTTCGATCTCGATGTGCGCCGGCAAGGCGTTGCGCTTGAGCGCCTCGACATAACGCAGGCGCGGGAAATCGGCGCCGAAGTGGCGCTGCACGAACGGCGCTAGAAACCGCCCCTCCAGGCCGCGGCCGCTGCCGGGCGGGTCCAGCGACAGTGCGGTGTACAGATGCAGCGGCCGCGCCGTCTCGTGTTCGGCGCGGGCGTAGATCGCGTTGAGCAGGCGATGCGGCTTGCCCAGCCCGAGCGGGGCGCCCAGGTGCAGCGGGCCGTCGATGCGGCTGTAAAGGAAGTCGACGGCGGCGTCGAGCGAATCGAATTGGAGCGGTGCGGTCATGGCCGCAGTATCGCATCCGGGCGGGTGAGGCGGCCTTCATCGGCGGGGGCCGGCGTGCCGACGAACGGCGCTTGCGATTTTCGTTTACGCATGTAATCTACAAAAAATTACGGATGTAAACGATGCAGATCAGCGATGCCGAATCCGTGGTGATGGACGTGTTGTGGCAACGCCACCCGCTCAGCGCCGAAGAAGTGGTCGCGGCCCTGGCCGGCGCCCAGTCGTGGCAGGAGGCCACGGTCAAGACCCTGCTCAACCGGCTGTTGAACAAGGGGGCGATCCGCGCCGAAAAGGACGGCCGGCGTTATCTCTACGCGCCTTTGCTCAAGCGCGAGGACTGGGTCATGGAAGAGAGCCAGGGGCTGCTCGAGCGCTTGTTCGGCGGCCGCGTCGCTCCCTTGGTCGCGCATTTCAGCGAACACCGCAAGCTCAGCCGCAAGGACATCGCCGAGCTGCGCAAACTGCTGGACGAGCTCGACGATGAGCGCCGTTGAACTGTTGCGCGCGTTGGCCGAGACCGCTGCGGCGATGAGCCTCGCGATCGCCTTGGTGCTGGCCTTGCGCCGGCCCTTGCGACGCGCGTTCGGGGCCGGGGTGGCCTATGCCGCGTGGTGGCTGGTGCCGCTGGCGGTCGTGGCGGTGCTGTTGCCGGCCGCGCCGCGGCCGCCAACGGCGACGGCATGGCAGGT
>NZ_HG424485.1:1671-10319 GCF_000336385.2 Lysobacter antibioticus HS124
CGGTGCGCCGATGGCGCTCGCGCCGGCCGCGCCGCAAGCGCCGGTCGCCACGCTGTGGGTCGCGCTGAGCCTGCTCTGGCTGAGCGGTGCGTTGGCGATGGCGTTGCGTGCATGGCGGCAGCAACACCGGTTCGAGCGGCGCCTGGGCCGGCTGCATCCGCGCGCCGACGGCAGCATGCAGGCGCAGACCGATTACGGCCTGCCCGCCGCGATGGGCCTGTTGCGGCCGAAAGTGGTCCTGCCGCGGGACTTCGAATGCCGCTACGACACCCGCCAGCGCCGGCTCATCGCCCTGCACGAAAGGATTCACATCGCCCGCGGCGATCTGTACGCCAATGCCGCGGTGCTGTCGTTGTCGTGCCTGTACTGGTTCAACCCGTTGTCGCACTACGCCGCGCGCGCTTTCCGCAGCGACCAGGAACTGGCCTGCGACCAACGCGTGCTGCGCCGCCTTCCCACGGCGCGGCGCAGCTACGGCGAGGCCTTGCTCAAAGCCGGCTTGCGCGGCGGGCCGTCGCCGTTGGCCTGCACGTGGTCCTCTTCGCATCCGCTCAAGGAACGTATCGCCATGCTCAATCGCACCGCTCCCTCCGCTTCCCGCCTGCGCCTGGGCGCCGCCGTCCTGATCGCGCTCGCCGCCGTCACCGGCTTCGGCGCCTGGGCGGCGCAGCCCGCCTCGGCGCCGGCCGAACGCCGTTTCGATCTGAACACCGCGCAGATGAGCCAACGCCAGTACGCCGCGCATGTCGCCGAACTGGCCGGCCTGCGCATCGACAATCCGGAGATCCTCAGCGATGCGGTCGCGGTGCGCGAGGCGCGCCTGAGCCAGATCGATGCGGGCATGGCCTTCGCCCTGTTGCAGATGCAAACCGGCCTGACCGCGAAAATCGACGGCGACCGCGTGCGCTTCGCCGCCGGCGAGCGCCCGCAGGCGCCCGGCGCGCAGTCGGTGATGTTCTACCGCAAGGGCGCGCAGCGCTGATCTCCCGCCCGCGGCGGCCGCGGTGTCTGCGCGGTCGCCGGATCGATGGGTTCCCGCGCCCGAGCGCGCGCTTTGCCGAAGGAGTTGGAGGATGGGCCGTCACGACTGGAGCGCCGCGCTGATCGAAACGACGCTGGCGATGAGCGCCGCCCTGGCGCTGGTCCTGCTGCTGCGCGCGCCGTTGCGTCGCGGCTTCGGCGCAGGAGTGGCCTACGCGGCCTGGCTGATCGTGCCTGCGTCGATGCTGGCGGTGTTGCTGCCGTCCTGGCCGCCCCGCGACGCGGGCGTGCTGTCCATGGCGATGCAGCCGGTTGCGCTCTATGCCGAGCGCATGCAGGCGGCGGCCGTGGTCCAGGAGTCTTGGAGGGGGCTGGGCACGGTCTGGGCACTGGGCGCGGCGGTGATGGCGCTGCTGCTGCTCTGGCGGCAGTGGCGCTTCGTGCGCGGCCTGGGCGCGCTGCGTCGCCGCGCCGACGGCCTGCACGAGGCCCGTACCGATTGCGGCCTGCCGGCGGCGTTCGGCCTGTGGCGGCCGAGGATCGTGGTGCCGCGCGATTTCGAACGGCGCTACAGCGCCGTCGAGCGAAGCCTGGTGCGCGCCCACGAACGCAGCCACATCGTCCGCGGCGACCTGCACCTCAACGCCTTCGTCGCCCTGCTGTCCTGCCTGTACTGGTTCAACCCGCTGTTGCATTACGCCGTCGGCCGCTTCCGCGCCGATCAGGAATTCGCCTGCGATGCGCGCGTGTTGCGTCGATACCCCGGTGCGCGGCGCTACTACGCCGAAGCGATGCTGAAGAGCGCGTTGCGCGTCGGCGCCGCACCGCTGACGTGTTCGTGGGCGTCCACCCATCCGATCACGGAGCGAATCGCCATGCTCAGACATCCTTTGCCCGGTGCGGTCCGGGCGCGCATCGGCGCGGTCGCGTTGGCCGCGCTCGGCGGCGCGACCGCGTTCGCCGCCTGGGCGACCCAACCGACGCTAGCGCCCCAGGAGCGGCTGATCACCATGAGCATCGAACGGCCGGTCAGCCAGCGCGGCTTCGCCTTGCGGGTCGCGACCGAGGCCGGATTGCGCCTGGAGAACCCCGAAGCGTTGGACGATACCCGCCGGATGCTGACGTTCGATCTGCAGCGCGTCAGCGCCAAAACCGCATTCCAGCTGATCGAGGCCGAATTCGGCTTGGCCGCGCAGTTCCGCGGCGAAGCGGTGCGGCTGGTGCCGGGCGTCAAGCGCCGCGCGCCGCCGGCGGCGAACGCCCGGCGATGATCCGCGCGACGGGCTGCGGCGCCGGCCTCAGCCGATGCGGTGGGTCTCCTCGGCGATGCGCCGCACTTCCTCGGGGTAATGGCTGACGTAGATCATCGGCAGCGCGGTCTCGTCGCGGACCCGTTGCAGGTAGGGCAGCAATTCGTCGCGGCGGTCCATGTCGAGCATCGACAGCGGTTCGTCGAGCAGCAGGATGCGCGGCTGCGACAACAGCGCGCGGCCCAGCGCGACGCGCTGGGTCTCGCCGCCGGACAGGCCGGCGGTGCCGCGGCCGAGCAGGGCCCCGATGCCGAGCAGTTCGACGATGGCGTCGAACTCGAAGCGGGTTTCGCGGCGCGCCTCCCCGCGCCAGCCGTAGAGCAGGTTGTGGCGCACGTCCAGATGCGGGAACAGGCGCGCGTCCTGGAACACGTAACCGATCCGGCGCCGGTGCGCCGGCAGGTCGATGCGCGCGGCGCTGTCGAACAGGCACTGGCCGGCGATCTCGATGCGCCCGCGCGCCGGCCGCAGCAGGCCGGCGATGGCGTGCAGCAGCGAGGTCTTGCCGGCGCCGGATTCGCCGATCACGGCGATCACCCGGCGGTCGCTGCGGATCTCGATGCGGCGCGCGAAACCGCCGCGGCGCAGTTCCAGGTCGAGCAGGAAGGTCGTCGCGTTCATCGCTGCGCGCTCGCGCGCTGGCGCTGCACCAGCCATTCCGAGGCCAGCACCGCGGCGAACGAGATCGCCACCGCGACCGCGGCCAGGCGCAGCACGCCGGCCTCGGCGTCGGGCACCTGCATCAGGCCGTAGATCGCCGAGGACAGGGTCTGGGTTTCGCCGGGAATGTTCGACACGAAAGTGATGGTCGCGCCGAACTCGCCCAGCGCCTTGGCGAAGGACAGCACCGCGCCGGCCAGCAGGCCGGGCCAGGCCAGCGGCAGGGTCACGCCGAAAAACACTCGCCAGCGGTTCGCACCCAGGGTCGCGGCGGCCTGTTCCAGGCGCGGGTCGACCGCTTCGATCGACAGCCGGATCGCCCGCACCAGCAGGGGGAAGCCCATGATCGCGCTGGCCAGCGCGGCGCCGGTCCAGCGGAAGGCGAAGCCGATGCCCCATTGCTCGTGCAGCCAACGGCCGAGCGGCCCCTGCGAGCCGAGCAGGACCAGCAGCGCATAGCCGGTCACCACCGGCGGCAACACCAGCGGCAGGTGCAGCACGGTGTCGAGCAGCAGCTTGCCGGGAAAGCGCACGCGCGCCAGCAACCAGCCCAGGCCGATGCCGAACGGCAAGCTGGCCAGGGTCGCGACCGTGGCGATCTTGAGGCTGAGCCAGATCGCGGTCAGTTCGGCGTCGCTGAACTCCATCGCAGTGCGGCTACTTCAATACGGCCAGGCCGTGGCGGCGGAAGATCGTGGCCGCGGCGGGCGTGCCCAGCCAGCGCACGAACGCGGCCGCGCCCGGGTTCTTGCTCGAGACCAGCCGCGCCACCGGATAGACGATCGGCGGATGGCTGTCGGCGGGAAACGTCGCCAATACCCGCACCTTCGGTTCGGCGCGCGCATCGCTGGCGTAGACCACGCCCAGCGGCGCTTCGCCGCGCGCGACCAGCATCAGCGCGGCGCGCACGTTCTCGGCTTCGGCCACGCGCGGTTGCAGCGCGGCCCAGACGCCGTAACGGACGAAGGCGGCGCGGGCGTACTTGCCGGCCGGCACGCTCGCGGTCAGGGCCAGGGCCAGGCGGCCGTCGCCGAGCAGCGGCTTGAGATCCACCCCGGGCTTGAGCGCCACCGCGGGCGCGCGGCTGGCTTGCGGCGCGATCAGCACCAACCGGTTGCCGAGCAGGTTGCGCCGGCTGGGGACGTCGATCAGGCCGCGCTCTTGCAGATAGTCCATCCACTCCAGGTCGGCCGAGACGAAGGCATCGGCCGGCGCGCCCTGTTCGATCTGGCGCGCCAGCGCAGAGCTGGCCGCGTAGGACACCCGCACCGGCGCGCCGCCGCTGCGCCGGAACGCGGCGGCGGCTTCGTCCAGCGACTCTTTGAGGCTGGCGGCGGCGAATACCGTGACCGGGGCGGCATCGTGGCGCGATTGCGCGGCGAGCGGACCGGCGAGCAGGCCGGCGACGCACAAGGCGCCGAGCAAGCGGCGGAACGGGCGGAGCATGGCGCGAAGCCTCGGCGTGTGGGGTAGGGCGAGAGTAGCGCGAAGCGCCGCCGCCGTGCCTGCGCTCAGGGCGCGTCGATGGTCCGGATCGATTCGGCCTGGCGCACCCACCGCGCCGGACGCGATCCGGCCGGCGCGATCGGCCGCCGGAGAGCGTCCTCCGCGCCGATGGGCGATCGCGTCAGAGGCGGTCGAGCGGCAGTTTCAGATAGCGCTGGCCGTCGGCGTCCGGCTCGGGCAGGGCGCCGCCGCGCAGGTTGACCTGCAGCGCCGGCAGGATCAGCGCCGGCACCGCCAGGGTCGCGTCGCGCGCCTGGCGCAGGGCCACGAACTCGGCCTCGCCGGTATCGGCGCGCACATGCGCGTTGCTGCGCTTCTGTTCGCCGATGGTGGTTTCGCAGGCCGGTTCGCGGTCGGGCTGGCCGTAGTCGTGGCAGACGAACACGCGGGTGGCGTCGGGCAGGGCGTACAGGCGTTGGATCGAGCGGTACAACTGGGCCGCGTCGCCGCCGGGGAAATCGCAGCGCGCGGTGCCGCTGTCGGGCAGGAACAGCGAGTCGCCCACGAACAAGGCATCGCCGATCAGATAGGCCAGACTGTCGCGGGTGTGGCCGGGCACCGGAATCGCCTGCGCCGGCAGGCCGCCGATGCGGAAGCGTTCGTCGTCGTCGAACAGGCGGTCGAAGGCCGGCGCCGGGTCGTGCGCCGGCAGGCCGAACAGCGGCGCGAAGTGGCGCCGCACCTGCTCGATGCCGCGGCCGATCGCCAACTGCGGCGCGCCGCCGGCGGTGCGCAGGCGCTCGCGCAGCGCGTGCGCAGCGCTGAGGTGGTCGGCGTGGGCGTGGGTTTCCAGCAGCCACTCGATCCGCCAACCGCGCTGCGCGGCCGCATCGAGCAAGCGTTGCGCGGAATCGAGCGCGGTGCGCGCGGATGCCGCCTGGTAGTCCAGCACCGGGTCGACGATCGCCGCCGCGCCGCTATCGGCGTCGGCGACCAGGTAGGACCAGGTGCCGGTGTCTCGATGGTGGAAGGGCAGAACCTGCGGCGTCATGCCGGTCTCCTGCGACGAGGGGCTACCGCGAAGGATACGGCGCCCGCAGGGCGCCGCGGCCCTGGTTCAGCGCTTGGGCGCGAGCGCGGCATTGAGCACCGCGGCCAGGCGCGCGCCGCCGAGCCGCAGCTGCTGCTCGGCGACCGGCCGCCAGGTCGCGACATAGGCCGGGGCGAGGGTATGGCTGGGCGGGTACAGGCCCGGTCGCTCGGCGATCCGGCACGATTGCCGGGCCCAGTCCGCAGCCGCCGGCGGCACGCCGGTCGCCTTCGCCGCCGGCACCGGGCTGCGCCGCAACTTGGCCAGATAAGCCGCGTCGTCGAGCCGGGCCATCGTCAACATGCGGCTGTCCCACAGCGAATGCAGGTTGGTGCCGTAGCCGTCGGCGGGCTCGGGCTCGCCGTCGATATGGATCTGGAAATCGTTGCCGCCCTTGTCGTCGGCATAGCCGGCATGCAGCGGCTGGTGCACGTCGCCGACCAGGTGGACCACGAACTTCAGCGCCTGCCGGCGTTCTGCGCGGCTGCGGCCGGGGTCGGCGAGGATCGCGGTCTGAGTGCGGATCGCCTCGATCGCGCAGTCGCCGTTGGGGCAATGCCGGGCCGGCTCGTAGCCGCAATCGTCGCCGGCCGTGCGTTCGGCCAGGTTGACGTAATGCCACTTGGCGCTGAGCTTGCCGAGCTTGGGGTCGTTGGCCCGCAGTTCGTCGGCCCAGTTGGCGATGCCGGGCAGGCTCGGGTCGGCTTCGCCGGCGAGCAACTGCAGCGCCTCGGCGCGGGCCTGCGGGGTCATGCCGTCCCAGGCCAGGGCGGCGACCAGGCGATGGCCTTGCGGACCCCAGGCCAGGCTCTGCGCCGGCAGGGTCAGCAACAGCGCGGCGCAGGCCAGCGGGCGCAGCGCGCGCGCGGCCAGGGAAGACGGACGTGAGCGGTGACCGGATGCGTTCATCGGACGCACTTTAGCCGAGCCGGCCGGGCTGCGACTGTCCGAACATGGCGGTGCGCGGCGTCGCTCGCGGTCGCCGCGCGACGGCCGCGCCGCGGGCGCGGCGGCGGCCGGAACGACGGGCCGAAGCCCGCCGCGGATCAGAACTTCATCACGTAGGCCAGGCCGTACACGGTCGGGTCGATGTCGGCCTTGCCGATCTTCTCGCCTTCCAGCTCGACGTCGCTGCGGATGTCCATCCAGCGCGCATCGACGCGGATCGCGCTGCGCTCGCTGAGGATGAAGTCGATGCCGGCGTGGGCGGCGACGCCGACCGAGTCTTCCAGGCGCAGGTCCAGCCCGTCCAGCGCGCCGGTGGTCTTCTCGCTGAAGAAGGTCGTGTAGTTGATGCCGACGCCGACGAAGGGCGAGACGGTGCCGCGGCTGTTCCAGTGGTACTGCAGCGAGAAGGTCGGCGGCAGGTGCTTGGTCTCGCCGACCTTGCCCACGCCCTTGACCGCGATGTCGTGCTTGAACGGCGTCGCGGCCAGCACCTCGATGCCGAGGTTCTCGCGGATGAAGTATTCGAAAGTGAAGGTCGGCTGGACGTTGTCGTCGATTTCCAACTGGGCCGCGCCGTTGAGGACGGTGCCGTTGTTGGACTTCGGGTTGACCTGGTGGACGCCGATGCCGACGGTGAAGTTGCCGGCTTGCTGGGCCAGGGCCGGCTGGGCCGCGCAGGCGAGGGCTGCGGCGAGGGCGCCGCCGATCAGACGATGGTTCATTCCTTGAGTCCCCTGGGTGGTCGGAAAGGCCGGATTGTAATCATGCTGAACGGGGCTTGCGCCACTGCGCACTCTAAAGAGGGGCGGCAAAATCAAACTTTGACCCCGATCCCAGTCCTTTCCGGCCCCCTTGCCGCCCGTCCGGCCCCCGGGCCCGGGAACCGTCGGGTGCCGGTCCTGCGGGCCGGGGGCGGGGCTTGTTAGAATGGCGGTTTCCCCAAACGACCCGCCCCGGGGCGGCCGCAGGAGTACCTCAATGACGATCAAGGTAGGCATCAACGGCTTCGGCCGCATCGGGCGCAATGTCCTGCGCGCGGCCGTGCAGAACTTCGGCAACGAGATCGAAATCGTCGCCATCAACGATCTGCTCGAGCCGGACTACCTGGCTTACATGCTGCAGTACGACTCGGTCCACGGCCGCTTCAAGGGCACGGTCGCGGTCGAAGGCAACACCCTGATCGTCAACGGCAAGAAGATCCGTCTGACCCAGGAACGCGACCCGGCCAACCTGAAGTGGGACGAGGTCGGCGCCGAGGTGGTGATCGAGTCCACCGGTCTGTTCCTGGACAAGGCCACCGCGCAGAAGCATCTCGATGCGGGCGCCAAGAAGGTGGTGCTGTCGGCGCCGTCGAAGGACGACACGCCGATGTTCGTCTACGGCGTCAACGACAAGACCTACAAGGGCGAAGCGATCGTCTCCAACGCCTCGTGCACCACCAACTGCCTGGCCCCGCTGGCCAAGGTGCTGAACGACAAGTGGGGCATCAAGCGCGGCCTGATGACCACCGTGCACGCCGCCACCGCCACCCAGAAGACCGTCGACGGCCCGTCCAACAAGGACTGGCGCGGCGGCCGCGGCATCCTGGAGAACATCATCCCGTCCAGCACCGGCGCGGCCAAGGCGGTCGGCGTGGTGATTCCGGAACTCAACAAGAAGCTCACCGGCATGTCGTTCCGCGTGCCGACCTCGGACGTGTCGGTGGTCGACCTGACCGTCGAGCTGACCAAGGAAGCCACCTACGCCGAGATCTGCGCCGAGATGAAGGCGCAGTCGGAAGGCGCGCTGAAGGGCGTGCTGGGCTACACCGAAGACAAGGTCGTGGCGACCGACTTCCGCGGCGACGCGCGCACCTCGATCTTCGACGCCGAGGCCGGCATCGCCCTGGACGGCACCTTCGTCAAGCTGGTCAGCTGGTACGACAACGAGTGGGGCTACTCGAACAAGTGCCTGGAAATGGTCAAGGTCGTCGCCGCCAAGTAAGCGGCGGTCGCCGGCGCCCCCGGCGTAGGCAACGATCCGGAAGAGCCCCGCATCCGCGGGGCTTTTTCTTTTGCCCCTGTAGGAGCGGCGTAAGCCGCGACCGCGCTGCTGCGATCTCGCGCCGTTTGCCGTTCGAAGGCTTCGAAAGCTTCAAAGCTTTAAAGCTTCAAAGCTCTAAAGCAAAGCTTCCGTCCGCAAGCGGCCGGGTCACTTTCTTTGTCCAAGGCGAC
>NZ_HG424486.1 GCF_000336385.2 Lysobacter antibioticus HS124
TTGTCGTTGGTCACCGTCTTGACCAGGGTCAGCGTCGCCGCCTGGTCGTCGTTGTTGATGGTGCAGGTGGCGACGTCGCCGAAAGCCAGGGTGAGGGAATTGCTGGAAACCGGCGCGCCGCCGTTGACGACGCAGCTGTAAGTCCCGGCGGTATAGCCGCTGGGGCCGCCGGTTTCGGAAAGGGTGTAGGCGCCGGGTTGCACCGGGGCGTTGGTGACGGCGGTGGCGCCGGTGGCGCCGGAAATATTGGTCGGTCCGGCCGCCTGCAGGGTCCAGGCGGTGGCCACGGCCGTGCCGCCGTTGTCGTTGGTCACCGTCTTGACCAGGGTCAGCGTCGGCAGGATCGAGTCGCTGTCGATCGCGCTGTTGCAAGGCGGATTAGCGACATTGCAGGTCGGGTCGGTCACGCCGCTGGGCGGCTGGACGGTCGCGGTATTGGAAGCCGTTTGCGCAGCAACGGGTCCGGAAGAGAACAGCAACGTCGCAACGACCGCTGCCGGCATGATCAGGCGACGGCTCACCGCAGTCGCGAGGGCTTGGAATTTGGCGATCACGCTGTCTACTCCCGGGTTGTCGCCGGTTCCCCAACTCAAGGGACGGGCGACGTGTCACTTCACAGATTCAGAAAACCGAAACCGCTTTCCTGCCCGGGACGACCGTCGCAGGCGGGATCCCGCTGCAACGCTCGACCCGATATCGCGCCTCACCTGCCTGAACAGGCGAATTCGGCAAATCAGGAAAAAAGGCCGTGGCCACGCAGCCTGCCAACGCAAATTCCGTGCCATGCGTCTCAATTCGTAAAACCGGTGATACCGATATCAACGCCGCTGACGACAACTGCCGCAAAGCGTCAGTTCCGTCACAGTTTTCGACAATTAGAGACTTGCGTCTCAAAATTACCCCTACCGAATCGCGGCCAGAAACGCGCGCACGCCGCCCCCTCGCGGGGACGGCAGCAGTCCGCGTGAACGAAGAAATCAGGAACGGGCACTCAGATTCGCCACGAGCCATACCCCTCCCCCCGGGACTCGTATCGCGTCTTTCCTTGATAAGCAGCGCGCTCCGCAGGGGGAGCGACCCCGGCTTTCCGAATCGAGCCCGATGTCGGATCGCACGGGACGGCTTGAGCGCCGAGGGCTCTAGGCCCAGAAATATGATTGGCCGCTCAATTTCCGTGCAACGATCCGCCTCTCTGAGGCCGATTGCTATTGCCGATGGCAACCAGCCTGCACGTAAATCTGTGCTAAATGGCGACCGTTCGTCACCTGAATGTCTACTGCGTCACTTAACTCAATGGCTGGGGAGACTCTCGGAAGAATCCATCATTCCACCCCCACCCGCCCTCGGGGCCGGCCGCTGCCCCGCCCCCATTGCGTTGCGTCCGCGGCGCCCCTGCCTGCCGCAGCCCCGTCCGGCCGCTCCGGACTGACCGTCCCCACAACAAAAAGGCGGCCCGAAGGCCGCCCTCACACCACGCAGGAAAATCTGCCCCCAAGGCAGCGCGGTCAGCCGCCGCTCTTGCCGGGGCCGCCGCTGGATTGGACCTTGGCGACATAAGACTTGTATTCGTCCGGGGTCAGCGAGCCGTTGGCGTCGGCGTCGGCCTGATCGAAGACCTGGCCCAGGGCCGGCACGGCCGCGGCCTCGCTCTTGCTCAGGTTGCCGTCCTTGTCGCCGTCCACATCGGCCCAGCTCTTCTTCTGCGGCGCGGCGGCCGGCTGGCCGGCGGCGGGCGTCTCGCTTTGGGCGGCGGTCGCCGGGGACGCCGCATCGCTCGCGGTCGGCGCCGACTGGGCCAGCGCCAGCGGGGCGGAGAACGAAGCGACCACGGCCAGAGCAGCGAGCAGCGACTTGCGGGAATGAAGATTCATCGGAGTCTCCTGATGCTTATTAAGAGGATGCGGATCGCGCGGCCCTCGGCCGGTGGCGTGGTGTCCGCCGTGGGCGCCTGCCGCACGAGACCCACCTTGCCGCCGCGGTTCTGAACCGATCGGGCGCCGTAACCGTTAAAGCTACGTTGGCTTAACCACAGCCCAGGCGAATGGCGTTAGGTCGCCCCGCCCGCGAGTCCCCCGCGGACGCTAAAACGTGACCCGAGCGGAGCTTTGCGGCGCTAGCCGCGGCGCCTGGCGCCTGAACACAACACAACCTTTACGAACGCTGGGCGCTCACGGGTCGGCGGCGACGAAGCGCACCTCGTGCCGGGCGCATTCGCCGGCGACCACCGTCATGCAATCCAGCGCCTCGCGTTCCAAGGCCTCGCGCACCGCCGCCGGCAGGCGCGGCTTGAACGGGGCGATCGACAGCGTCGCCGACGCCGCGCTGCGTTGCAGCTTCCAGGTGCCGGCGACGAAGCCGTCGACCAGAAAGGTCGCCGCAACCAGGCCGTTGCGGGTGAAGATCGCGCTACGCCGTTCCGGGTCGAAGATCCGCGACCGTTCGGCATGGGCAAGCAGAACGTTGTCGAACTCCGGCAGCAACCGCGGCGGCGCCGGCAGGGCCGGATCCGGACGCGGCGCCCCGGGCAGGTCGAACAGTTCGGTACCGGTGTCGTCGCAGCCGCTCCACAGGCGTGGACGCAAGCGCTGCAGGCGCTCGCCGGTGGCCGTCAGGCCAGACCATACCGCGGCATCGCGGGCGCTGGCCGGGCCGAAGGCGGCCAGGTAGCGCAGCAGCAGCGCATCGACCGCCTCGTCGCCGCCGTCTTCGCCGATGTCCACGCCGAGCCAGTCCGAGGCCAGGGCGAAACGCGCCGGCGCATGCTCGTCCCACAACCCCGCCGGCGGCACATGCACCACCGGCTCGGCGCCGCGCACCAGCAGCGCGAGCTCGCCGGTGTCGTGCCCGGGCCAGCGCGCACGCAAGGCTTCGCCGAGCGCTTTCGCGCTCAGCGCGGTACCGCGCAGGACGGCGCGGCCGGCTTCGCGCACGTCCGCCAGATCGAGCCCGTCCAGTGCCCGCGCATGCCCACTGCGCAACGACAGGCGTTGCAACGTGGGTTGCAGCGCCGGCCGCAATGCTCGGTAGTCGGCGGCGCTGACCAGGTGCAGGGTGCCGCGCATCATCGTCGCGCGCACCACCTGGCGCGCCCGCATGGCTTGGCTCAACTGCTCCATGCGAAACCCGCACAGCCGCGTCCACAAGCCCAGATACGGCGGATTCGGCGCCTGCGCCTGCAATCCCACCAGGCGCTCGATCATCGTCAGCGGCGATTCGTCGCTGCGTTCGAGCAGGCTTTGCCGCGCCAGCAGCGCGCGATTGAGCGCTCGCCTATCCAGCCCCCCGGCAGCGCCGCCGGTTGCGGCGGCACGACTGCGACGCGCGTTCGGGCTCATCGGCTCCGGCGTCCGCACGACCCGAACGGCAGACGGTTCGCGCAGCGCTGGAGCGACGCGGTCATGCTTCGTCCTCGGCATGGACCGTCACGTCCGGTACGCCATCCTCGTCCAGCTGCACATCGACCACGATCGGCCGGCAGCAGACCTGGCAGTCCTCGATATAGCGTTGATCGCCGGCGGAGTCGTCGATCAGCAGCACGATCGCTTCGCCGCAGTACGGGCATTGGACTTCGACGCCGGGCAACATCCTGATCTCCTGCGGACGGATCTCGACGGAACGCGGCGGCAGCATGCGACGGCCGCCGCGCAGCGTCCAGTGACGGCCCTCATCCCAGCGGCGTCCCGGCGCCGTCCGTCGCCTGCCGCGCCCCGCTCACCCCGCGCTAACCCGAAGCGGCGGATGCTCGTAGCAGTACGGCCCGGACCGGCATCGGCCGTCGTGCCGGTTCAGGCGAACCGCGTCCGCCGCGACGCGACGACGGCGCAGCGACTCGTGTCCGGAGACCCGACATGAAGACCCGCCACGTATTCAGCACGCCCGACCTGGCCACCGCGCAGGCCACCATGGACGCCGCCCGCGACGCTGGCGTGAACGACGCGGATATCCTGCTGATCGCCCGCTCCGACATCGAGCTGGAATCGATACCGAACGAACGCAAGGAGGCCGACACCGACCTGATGCCGGCCGCGCTGCGCGGCGCCGGTTACGGCGGAGCGGCCGGGCTGCTCGCGGGCCTGGTCGCCGTGGTGGTGACGCCGATCGGCCTGACCATCGCCGGTGCGGCGGCGGCCGCGGCCGCCGGTGCGATGGTCGGTTGCTGGGCCTCGGCGCTGATGGGATCGGCGTTGCCCGATCCGATTCGACGCAAGTTCGACGATCAGATCCGCCAGGGCCGAATCCTGGTGGTGATCGACGGCGACCGCGACCTGTTGACCCAGGCCGAAGCCAGCGTGCTCGCGCGCACCGCGGGCGCCGTGTTGCTGCCGTTCGACGCCCCCAAAGCGCTGGCCTGAGCCCGTCGGCCGGCGTCCGGTCGGACCGCTTTCTTGCCGCACCGCCTCCCGCGGCGCGCACCGTCCTCACATCTGCGTAGCGCGGTGTCCGCACTGCGCGCGTGATCGCGTTTGCGGTTCGTCGCGGCGCCTGCGCCTGCGCCGCGAACTGCCGAACCGGTCGCAAGACCGGGTCGGGTTCGATGTCAATCTCGGCCGGCTTTCCCACCCCGACCTGGCCATCGAACACGGAGATCCGCAATGAAACGCTCGATGCTCTCCACCGTCTGCTTCGCCGCGCTCTTCGGCGCCACCGCCGTGGCGGCGGTCCATTCGGCCAACGCCTCCGCGCAGGACGCAGGCGCCGAAACCGCCAAAGCGCCGCCGTT
Organism: Lysobacter antibioticus HS124; assembly: GCF_000336385.2. Classification (GTDB taxonomy): domain Bacteria; phylum Pseudomonadota; class Gammaproteobacteria; order Xanthomonadales; family Xanthomonadaceae; genus Lysobacter; species Lysobacter firmicutimachus. The sequence continues at coordinate 4,721 of NZ_HG424486.1, forward strand.
CACCGCGACCGAAGTCGCGCGTTTCAACGAACCGTGGGCGATGACCTTCCTGCCCGACGGCCGCCTGCTGGTCACCGAGAAGCGCGGCGTGCTCAAACTGCAGACCCTCGGCGGCAGCGCGATCACCGTCAGCGGAACGCCGGCGGTGGCCTACGGCGGCCAGGGTGGGCTCGGCGACGTGATCCTGCATCCTCAATACGCCACCAACAAGCTGATCTACATCAGCTACGCCGAGCGCGGCAGCACCAGCGGTACCGCCGGCGCGACGGTGATGCGGGCCAAGCTCGGCTATGGCGCTACCGGCGCATGGCTGACCGAGAAGACGATCATCTGGCGTCAGCCCAAGGTCAGCGGCAGCAACCACTACGGGCACCGCCTCGCGTTCGGCCCCGACCGCAAGCTGTGGATCACCTCCAGCGAGCGGCAGAAGTTCGACCCGGCGCAGGATCTCAACTCTCCGCTCGGCAAGGTCATCCGCCTCAACGACGACGGCAGCGTGCCCACCGACAACCCCTTCTACAGCCGCGGCGGCGTCGCGGCGACGGTGTGGTCCTACGGCCATCGCAATTTGCTCGGCATCGCCTTCGACTCGCAGAACCGCTTGTGGACCCATGAGATGGGGCCCAAGGGCGGCGACGAGCTGAACCTGATCGAGCGCGGCAGCAACTACGGCTGGCCGCTGGTCTCGCAGGGCGATCATTACGACGGCACGCCGATTCCGCGCCACAGCACCCGCCCCGACCTCAACGCACCGGAGAAGTGGTGGACACCGGTGATCGCGCCGGCCGGCTTCGTGATCTACTCCGGTACCCGCTTTCCGGCCTGGAACGGCAGCGGCCTGATCGGCGGCCTGGCCTCGCAAGCGCTGATCCGGGTGACCTTCAGCGGCAGCGGCGCCGCCGAGGCCGAACGCTTCCCGATGGGCAAGCGCATCCGCGAAGTCGAGCAAGGCCCGAACGGCGATGTCTGGTTGCTGGAAGATGGCAGCAATGCGCGACTGCTGCGGCTCACGCCGCTGTAAGCACGGGTGTGCAAGAGCAGCGAGAAGCGAGCGGCAGGACGCGCTCGCTTCTCGCTGCGACGCCCCGAAACCGACGAGAGCGCAGAAGAGCGGCGGCTTTCGCTCCGTCCTCGCTGCCCTGCGCTTGGCTCTCACTGCGCCGCGCGCAAGGCCGGCGTGCCGGTGCCCAGGGCCAAGCGGTACAACTGATGCAGCGCCTGCACCTTGGCGATGTAGTCCTGGGTTTCGCGGTAGGGCGGCACGCCGCCGTAGCGGGTCACGGTGCCGATGCCGGCGTTGTAGGCCGCCGCGGCCAGCACCAGGTCGCCCTTGTAGCGGCGCATCAGGCTCTTGAGATGACGCGCGCCGGCGGCGATCGACTCGGCCGAGGAGAACGGATCGACCACGCCGTATTCCTTGGCCGTTTCCGGCATCAGCTGCATCACGCCCTGCGCGCCCTTGCTCGACACCGCCTTGGCGTCGAAGCCGCTTTCGGCGTGGGCGATGGCGCGCAGCCAGGCGTCGTCGAGACCGTTGGCCTTGGCCGCGGCGCGGAACTGGCCGGTGAACTTGTCGGTCTGCGGCTTGCCGACCTTGCCCAGGCCGGTGTGGGCCGGTTCGCCCGGCGGGGTTTCCACGGTGAAGCCCATCACCCGTACCGAGCCGGGCAACTTGCGCGTGCTGTAGACGGTCTTGCCGTCCTGTTGCCGCTCGTACAGCGAGCCGTTGATGACGCCCATCTCGCCCCACAGGTTGGGCAGCTTGACCGCGTCGTCGGCGATCTCGCGCGGCTCGCAGCGCGAACCGGGCTCCGGCGCCGTGGCCAGGCTGACGGTGCCGTCGCGCACGCAGCGGTAGACGGTGCGCGCCTGCGCCGCGCCCGGCAGCGCCCATACCGCGACCGCCAGCACGGCGGCCAGGGCGATGGGGACGACACGGGCGGAACCGGCGCTCATGGGGCGCGATTCTAGGCCGCCACCGCCGTCGCGCCAGCGCCGGTGGTCATGCCCGGCGACGGACGTTCATGATCGCGAAGACCGGTTCAGCCTGCTGACTCGCACGCCCCGGCGCCGAACCGGCAACCGCACGCGACGGGACGGCGCACCGCCCCGTCGCCTCGCACTCAGGTGCCGGAACCGTCGCCGCTGGCCGGCGGCGGGGTCGTGGTCGCATCGGCCGGTGCGGCCTCGGCGGCCGGCGGCGTGCTCGATGCGGCCGGCGCGTCGGTGGTCTCGCCCTTGCTCGCGCAGGCGGTGAGGCCGAGCAGGCCGAACACGGCCAAGGCGTACAGCGGGGTGCGGGTATCGATCTTCATGGTGCGGTCTACCTCCGTTCGAAATCCTGGCTACGGCGCGAAGCGCCGTTCGGTGCGCGCCGTTGCGGTGCGCGTCTCGACACTGCCGTCGCCTGGATGAACCGCGCCGCCGCCGCGAATCGGATCGCGACGATTCCTTAACCCCCTGCGCGGCGATCCGCGCTAGCGCCCGCGTCCGAACCGTGACCGCTTGCGCGTTCGACGCCGCCGCCGGGCGCGCGGGCGCGCTGAACCCAACACAACGTTTACGAACCGGCCCCGGTGCGGCTTATGCCCCGTCGTTGGCCGCAGATGCCGCAGTGCGGATTGAAAGCCGCCGCCCCCAGGCTCTAAGGTGGCGTGGAACCGGCACGCCTGCGTTCCTCCGCAGCCTCGGCCGCATCCGCCACGAGCGAGGGGAACCATCGTTTGAGCCAGCCGACGCCGCACGCGCCCGATTCGTCCCTGCCTGCCGCCGACGCGGCCCCGATCTCGGACGACGGCCGCACCGGCACCGTCCGCGCGGTCAGCCGCTGGCAGATCGTCGGTCTGTCGATCAACGACGTGATCGGCAGCGGCATCTATCTGTTGCCGGCCACCGCCGCCGCCCTGCTCGGCCCGGCCAGCTTGTGGGCGGTGCTGCTGGCCGGTTTCGCCGTGGCCCTGCTGGTGCTGTGCTACGCCCAGGCGGCGAGCTATTTCGACCAGCCCGGCGGCGGCTATCTGTATGCCCGCGAGGCCTTCGGTCCCTTTGCCGGCTTCGAGGTGGGCTGGATGCTGCTGGTCACCCGCATCTCCACCGCGGCCTCGCTCAGCAACGGCCTGGCCGAAGCGGTGGGGCTGTTCTGGCCGGCGGCGCGCGAGGGCGCGGCGCGGGTGTTCGTGGTCGCCGGCTCGCTCGGCCTGCTGGTGCTGATCAACGTGCTCGGCGTACGCACCGCGGCCCGCGCCGGCGTCGCCCTGGCGATCGGCAAGCTGCTGCCCTTGCTGCTGTTCGTGGTGCTGGGCGCGTTCTACGTCGACCCCAGCCTGCTGCACAGCGACGCGCCGATGCCGGTCGACCACCTCGGCGAAGCCGCCCTGTTGCTGTTGTTCGCCTATGCCGGCTTCGAAAACCTGCCGGCCGCGGCGGGCGAGTACCGCAACCCGCGCCGCGACGTGCCGTTCGCGCTGCTGACCATGATCGTCCTGGTCACCATCATTTATTTCAGCGTGCAATTGGTCGCGCTGGGCACTCTGCCGGGGATCGCCCAGTCCACCAGTCCGCTGGCCGAAGCCTCGGCGCAGTTCGGCGGCACCGCGCTGGCGCTGATCCTGACCGTCGGCGCGGCGATCTCCATCCTCGGCACCAACAGCAATACGGTGATGATGGGGCCGCGCTATCTGCTGGCCCTGTCCCAGGACGGCTACGGGCCGCGTGCGCTGTCGGCGATCCATCCGCGCTTCCGCACGCCGGCGCGGGCGGTGCTGCTGCTCGGCGCGATCGCCCTGGTACTGGCCCTGACCGGCTCGTTCAAGCAACTGGCGCTGCTGTCGGTGGTGGCGCGCCTGTGCACCTACATCGGCACCGCGGTATCGGTGCTGGTGCTGCAAAAGCGCCATCGCGGCCGCGAAGGCGCGCTGCACCTGCCGGGCGGCCCGCTGATCCCGTTGGCCGCGATCGCGCTGTCGCTGGGCTTGCTGGCCAGCGCCAGCGCGCAGAACCTGATCGCCGCGGCGATCGCGCTGGCGATCGGCGCGGTGATCTACAAGTTCCGCCGCGCGCCGGGCGCCTGAGTTCCGCCGCCCGTTCGTCCATGGGTTTCCGCATCGCTGCGCGGCGATGCGCAGACCGTCTAGGCGCGACCGCCCCGGCCGATGCGGCCGCAGCGGCGCGGCCCCGGGACGACGATGACGGCCGGCTCAGCGTCTGCGCGGACCGCCCGCCTTACCCTCGCGCGCCGGCGCTCGCGGACACGACCGCGACAGCGCGCGAGCCCCCGCCGCGGACGCCGCTTGACCTCAACCAAAGCTGAGGTCCTAGCCTGCGGTCATGTTCCCTGCCGCGAAACTTCCGATGAATTCCGATATCCGACTGGCGCTGATCTACGGCAGCACGCGCGAGGGCCGGTTCTGCGACGTGGTGGCCGACTGGGCTCAGCGGCGGGTCCAGCGCCACGGCGGCTACGCGGTCGAGCGCATCGATCCGGCCGACTGGCCCCTGGCCGGCCCCTTGCTGCGCGGCGACGAGGCACGCCTGCAGCAACTGCGCCAGCGCCTGCACGGCGCCGACGCTTTTCTCGTCGTCACTCCGGAATACAACCACGGTTATCCCGCGCCGCTGAAGGCGCTGATCGACGCTTGCTACGAGCCTTGGCGGGCCAAGCCGGTGGCGTTCGTCAGCTACGGCGCCAGTTCCGGCGGCATGCGCGCGGTCGAGCAATTGCGCCAGGTCTACGGCGAACTGCATGCCGTCACCCTGCGCGATTGCGTGCACCTGATGCATGCGCGGCGCTTGTTCGGCGCCGACGGCGAACTGCGCGATCCGCAAGCCGCGCACGAAGCCATGAGCGTGCTGCTCGCGCGTCTGGGCTGGTGGTCGCGCGCCCTGCGCGAAGCGCGCAGTGTCCTGCCGTACGAGGCCGCGGCCTGACTCCGGCGGGTTGCGCGCCTTCGCGGACACCGCCCGCCGCGTCCGATTCCCTGCGGCGTCGCCGCAGCGGAGCTTGGACGGGGACCCGAACGCTCAGCGGGCCGTCGGCGTCGAGTCCGGCAAGGCCATCCGTTGCAGCTGCAGGTCGTACAGCACCGCGGCGTCCCCCGGTTGCCATTGCCGCTCTTCGTGGCCGCGATAGCGCCGATGGAACGCGGCCAGCGCCGCCTCCGGATCGCTCAGGTCGTAGCCGATCAGACGCAGCGCCGCCCAAGGGTCGAAACCCGGCGGCGGTTCGGCGCGCGGCTCGCGCGGCCACAGGCCATAGCCGGCCTGGGCCAGCTGCTGCCAGGGAAACAGCGCGCTCGGGTCGCTCTTGCGCCCGGGCGCGAGATCGCCGTGGGCGACGATGGCGTGGGGCGGGATGCCCAGGCGCGCGGTCAGGTCGGCGAGCAGGCGCAGCAGGCTCTGGATCTGCGCCGGCGCGAACGGCTCGCTGCCGTCGTTGTCGAGCTCGATTCCGATCGAAGCGGAGTTGAGGTCGGTCAGATCGCCCCAGCGGCCGGCGCCGGCGTGCCACGCGCGAGCTTCGTCGGCGACCAACTGGTAGATGCGGCCGTCTTCGCCGATCAGATAATGGGCGCTGACCGGACCTTGCGAGTTGCGCGTCTGCAAGGTCAGCAAAGCCCGCTCGGCGCTCTCCATTTGGGTGTGGTGCAGCACGATCAGCTGCGCCTTGCGCGCATTGTGGTTGGGCGAACCGCGCCACTGCGCCAACGGGTTGTGCGCCGGCTGCACGGTGGCGCAGCCGGCCAACGACGCCGCCAGCCACAGCGCGGCAACGTTTCGTCTGGAGAAAACGCAAGCGCTCACGCCGGAATCGCTCTCGGGGTCGGTCGCAGCGCCGATGATGGCGCGGACGCGCCATCACGGCAATGCGCGCCGCCGGCTACCGAGCCGGGCGCGTGCGTGCGATTACTGGCAGCCGTCGGGCCCGCAGGGGCTCAAACCGCGCCCTTGCAAGACGCTGTCGGCGTTCTTCTTGCTTGCGGCCTTTTCTTCGCGACGCTGGGCCACCGTCTTGCACACGCGCTCGACCCGGTTGCTGCCGGTGGTCCGAATGCGTTCGCAGACCAGGCGATCGTCGTCCTGCTTGCCGGCGTATTCGATCCACGCCATGTGCAAGCGGGCCTGGTCTTGCTCATCGGCGCTCAATTGTTCGTAGCTGCGACCGTTCAGCAGTTCGAGCAGCTTGTCCTGGCGCTCGCGCACTTCCTGCCGGGTGGCGATATCGAGCTTGCCGTAAGCGCCGCGCTTGGCTTCGATATCGGCGCGGATCTGCTGCTGTTGCGTGATCACCGCCTGGGCGTCGAACGGCACGCGCTCGGGAGCGGCCACCGCGGCGCCGGCACAGGCCGCGGCCAGAATCAGGGTCAGTACGATTTTGCGCATGGTTCCTTTGCCTCGTCTGTGGCGGCGCGAATGCCGCAGCCGGTCCATCGCCGTAGCGACCCCGGCATTTCCGTGGATGATGGTGCCGCCGTCCCCCGGCGGCGCTTCGATCCTAACCGCGACTGGCGACACACTCCATAGGGCTTGTCGCCATGATCGGCAAAGTGGCGCGTCGTTGCAGTCCGGCCGGAGCGGTGCGCGCCGCTCCGGCCGGCGCGGCTCAAGGACGCAACCAGTTGTTCGACACCGCCAGCATCGACAACAGGCGCACGCTGTCGCCGTAGTAGTCGCCGGCGCTGCTGGTGGCCATGTGATTCCACAACCGGTCCAGCCAGGCTTGCCCGTCCGGGTCCACCGTCGCGGCGACCGCGAACGGCGCGGTGAAGAACATGCTGTTGTAGTTCTCCACCACCGATCCGTCGAGCTTGTAGCCGCTACGCACCCGGGCCGGGTCGTTGCCGGTCTTGGAGCGGATCCACTGGCTGAGCTTGCGCGCCGCAGTACGCGAGCGGGCATCGCCGCTGGCGGCGGCGTCGATGCCGATCCGCCACGGCACCCGGCCGGCGTTCCAGGAGTAATAGCCGTCGTAGGCGCCTTCGAGGAACTCCGCCGGCGCCGGCCGCGCGCGGGTGTGGGTGTCGACCACGAAATCCGGCAGCAGGCCGGTATTGGGAGCGTGGCGGCTCTGCATGTCGGCCAGCGCGGCCTGGTGCGCATCGAGCACGCCGGTCCAATAGCTGTCGCCCAGGCGCGAGGCGAAAGCGCGGAAATGGCCCATCATCCAGTCGGAACTGCGGCTGCCGTTGTAGCGGACGGGCGATCCGGAATCGACCCAATCGCCGAGGTGGGTGAGCTTGCTGGTCGGATGGATGTTGCTGCGCCGGATCGCGGCGATGGTCCGCCGCGCCTCGGCCAGGTAATTGACGGAGCCGGCCGAGCCCCATTGGCGATCGGCCAGCAGCAACGCATAGGCCATGTCGAGGTCGCCGTCGGTGGCCGAAGCGGTGCCGCCGACGTTGCGGCAGGACGCGTCCTGCGCCCAGGCGGTCAGGTCCGAGTCGATCTCGCTGCGATGGTTGCGGTTATAGCGGTGCAGGCCGTCGAACAAGGTCTGCGCCTCGGCGTCGCTGCCGGCCATCATGACCGTGATCAGCATGCCGTAGCCCTGGCCCTCGGAGACCACGTAGGCATCGTCGGTATTCGCCACCACTCGGTACTCGCCGGCCTTGCAGCCCGGCTTGAGGTGGCGCTGCTTCCAGGTACGGTAGAACGAAGCCGTCGACTGATCGGCGGCGGCGCGGCCGACGCTGGGGTTCAGCGTGCCGGCCGCATAAGGCTGGCGATGACTGCCGAACGGGAAGTTGGGCGCGGCCGCGGCGTTGCCGGCGAGCAGGGCGGCGGACAGCGCCAGGGCAAGGCCGTACAGACCACGGCGCAGCGGCGCGCGCGGGAGGGATCGCGATAGAGCGGACATGGCGGCTTCTCCGAAGGGGACGAGGGGCGAATCGCCGCGCGCAGCCTCCCGCGCACGACCGCACAAGGCGGACGCGCGAGCACCAACGGATTGGGAAAGCGGACAGCGACGGCGTCCGTTCGCTGACACGGCGGACGCGAGCGCAGGCTAACGCGCCTGTATTACCGCCGCCGTGACCGCACGTGTGAAGCCGGCATGCCGGCCTGCACAAATCGGTGAAGCGGGGATTGGGGATTGGGGATTGGTAAAACCGAGAGGTTTTGCAGGCTCGGCTTTTACCTATCCCCTATCCCCTATCCCCGATCCAGACTCCCTAATCGCCCTGCTTGCGCACCGCATGACCGCCGAACTCGTTGCGCATCGCCGCCAGCAGCTTGTCGGCGAACGAATCCTTCTCGCGCGAGCGCAGCCGTTCCATCAGCGAGGCGGTGATCACCGGCGCCGATACGTCCAGGTCGATCGCTTCGGCCACGGTCCAGCGGCCTTCGCCGGAGTCTTCGACATAGGGCGCGATGCCGTCCAGGCGCGGGTTCTTGGCCAGGGCCTCGGCGCTGAGGTCGAGCAGCCAGGAACGGACCACGCTGCCATGGCGCCAGATCTGCGCGATCTGCTCCAGGTCCAGGCCGAACTCGGCCTTGCGTCCGAGGATGGCGAAGCCTTCGGCGTACGCCTGCATCAGGCCGTACTCGATGCCGTTGTGGATCATCTTGGTGTAATGACCGGCGCCGCTCGGTCCGACCCGGCCCCAGCCGCGCTCCGGCGCCGGCGCCAGGGTTTCGAAGATCGGCCGCAAGCGCTCCACCGCCGCGTCCTCGCCGCCGATCATCAGGCTGTAGCCTTCCTTCAGCCCCCAGATGCCGCCGCTGGTGCCCGAGTCGACAGAGTGCAGGCCGTGCTCGGCCAGGCGCGCGGCGCGACGCTGGGTGTCCTTGTAATTGGAGTTGCCGCCGTCGATCACGGTGTCGCCCGGCGACAGCAGCGGCAACAAGGCCTCCAAGGTCGCGTCCACCGTCGCGCCGGCCGGCACCATCAGCCACACGGCGCGCGGCGCCGGCAGGGCCGCGACCAGCTCCTGCAACGATGCCGCCGGCGCGATGCCGCGCGCCGCGGCCTGTTCGCGCGCGGCCGCGCCGGGGTCGTAGCCCGTCACCCGATGCCCGCCGCGCACCAGGCGCTCGGCCATGTTGGCGCCCATGCGTCCCAGACCGACCATACCCAGATCCATGCCGTCTCCTTGATTGCGTTCGTTGCGCAACGGCGGCGCCGTTGCGGTGCGCGGCCATTGTCGCGGCTTGCGCGGTAATCCGTCGTGATCGCTCCCCACGTGGGTCCAGCCCGGCCGGCCGCAATCGCGACCACTGCAACGCTGCGGTCCAGGCTCCCGTTCGGGCGCGCACCGAAAAGATCGAAAAAAACTTTACCGCCGATGTCGATCCGCGCTGCGCCGGTTCGTCGCCTAGGCAAGAGCGGCGATCCGGCCGCGCCCCTTCCCACCTCAACGGAATACCTCCATGCGCTTCATGCTGCTGATGATCCCCCAGGGCTACGAAACCGCCGCCGCTGACGCCGTGCCCAGCGTCGAGCAGGTCGCGGCGATGACCGCTTACAACACCGCCCTGTTCGAGTCCGGCGTACTGATCGGCGGAGAAGGCCTGCACCCGCCGGCGACCGGCGCCCGGATCAGCTTCGCCGACGGCAAGCCGCGGGTGGTCGACGGTCCGTTCCCGCAAGCCAAGGAAATGCTCGGCGGTTACTGGATGATCGACGTCGCCTCGCGCGAGGTGGCGATCGAGTGGGCCAAGCGTTGCCCCGCTTCGCCGAACGAGATCATCGAAGTGCGCCGGGTGCAGGAGTTCGAGGACTTTCCGCCCGAGCTGCAGGCCGCGGCGGGCGCGGAAGCGGTGCAGGCCTGAGCGGCCGCGGCGCGAGGCGGCTCAGGCCACCTCGCGCCCGGCTCCGGCTTGCCAGATCGCATACCAATCCTCGGCGCTGAGCCGCAGCGACAAGGCGGCGGTCGCCTCGCGCAAGCCTTCGATGCGGCCGCTGCCGGTGATCGGCCACGGCCGCGAGGGGTGGCGCAGCAACCAGGCGTAGGCCAGAGTCGCCGCCGAGGCGTCGCCGTAGCGCGGCGCCAGCTCGGCCAGCACCGCGCGCACCCGCTCGGCGCGTTCGTCGCCGCCGCCGAACAAGCGTCCGCCGGCCAACGGCGACCAGATCATCGGCCGCAATCCCAGGGCCTGGCATTGATCCAGGGTGCCGTCGTCCAGCGGCGCCGGGTGCAGCGGCGAGCATTCGATCTGATGCGTCTCCAACCGGTGCTTCGCATGCAACAGGGCCAGCTGCGAAGGACTGTGGTTGGACACGCCGACGTGCAGCACCTTGCCCGCGGCCTTGAGCGCATCGAAGGTCGCTGCCAGTTCGTCGACGTCCATCAACAGATCCGGCCGGTGGATCAGCAGCAGGTCGACGCGATCGGTGCGCAAAGCGCGCAGCGACTGCTCGACCGAAGCCACGACATGATCGCGCGAAGTGTCGTAGGACTTGATCCGATGCTGCGGGCGCTGTGCCGAGGTCAGCTTGATCCCGCACTTGGTCACCAGGCGGACCCGGTCGCGCAATCCTGGCGAAACCGCCAACGCTTCGCCGAACAGGCCTTCGACCGTGTAGTCGCCGTAGATGTCGGCGTGGTCGAAGCTGTCGATGCCCAGCTCCAGGGCCGCCTCGATCCAGCGCTGGCGCTGGCTCAGGTCGAAGTTCCAGTCGCGCATGCGCCAGGCGCCGGCGACGATGGGGGACAGTTGCAGGTTGGCCATTGGGGATTCGGGATTCGGGATTCGCGCTCAGTCTAGCGGCGACTGGCGGCCGGGCGCAGGCGGCTAGAGTTCGTCCACCCGCGCCAGCAATCCGTCGAACACCGCTTCCAACGTCGGGTGCGCCCCGCGCAGCCCGGCGACCACCTGCGCCGACCAGGCGAAGTACTCGCGCTTGCGTTCCGGCGGCCAGTCCTGCGGCGGGGCGGCGAGCAGATCGCGCAGGTTGCAGATCTTGTCGGCAAGCTTGACCCATTGCGCCTCGCGCGAAGCCCGCGCGGCGTGCTCGATCTGCAGGCGTTTGCGTTCGCTCTTGGACAGGCCGCGATCGTCGCTGACCTCGATCACCACCGCGGCGATGCGCGGGCCGAACGCGGCTTCGATCTCGGCGGCGGTGGTTTCGGTGTCTTCGATGGTGTCGTGCAGCAAGGCTGCGCACAGCACCACCGGATCGTCGATGCCGCCCTCGTTGGCGAGCACGTCGGCCAGCGCGATCGGATGATTGATGTAGGGAGACGCCTCGGCGTCGCGACGACGCTGGCGCCGGTGCCGCTCGGCGGCGAAGGCGGCGGCGCGGATCAGCAAGGCGCTGTCGCGGGGGTTCGGGCTCGAAGGCATGGCGTTCTCCTGGCGGTGCGCGGGCCTGCGCTCAGCCGTAGGCGCCACGCAGCGGAAGCTGCGCGGCGCGTCGGGAGCGAAAGGGACGGCCGAGGCGCGGAACCGCGCAGGCCGTGCCGCCATTGTAGCGCCGTCGGCCCGCTCAGGCCGCGATCGCGGCCAGGGCTTCGATCTCGAACAGCATGCCGTCCAGGGCCAATCGCGGCACCGGGATCAGGGTGCAGGCCGGGCGGTGATCGCCGAACGCGGCGGCCAGCTCGGCGCCGAACACATGCAGACGCGCTTCGTCGTGGTCGACCACCAGCACGGTCAGCTTCGCCACGTCTTCGGCCTGTGCCCCGGCCGCATCCAGCGCGGTGAGTAGATTGCGCAGCGCTTGGCGGACCTGGGCGCGGAAATCCGGATCGAGCGCGCCGTCGGCGGTCTCGCCGCCCTGTCCGGCGACGAACAACCAGCGCGCCGGCGCGGCGACTTCGGCCAGGTGCGAATAGCCGTTCGGCGCCGGGTCGTAGAGACCGGCCGGATTGCGAAGCGCGACGACGGAGGCATTGCGGACAGCGTTCATGAGAATCCTTGCGATGGAGAATGGGTTCGGCCCGGCCGAGAATCCGGCGCGTGGGCGGCGGCTTCCGCCGCCTGTCTGGATACGACGATCCACCCCGTGCGCCCGTGACATGCGCATCTTCGCCGATGCGCCTGCGTTGCGCCCGCTTACCGCTGGCGCTGGCTGCGCTCGTCGTCGTCGTTGCTGGCCGATCGCTCCCCGGTGCGCCAGATCGGCGTCTGCGCATCCAGGCACAACGCGCCGGCCTCCTCCAGCCACTGCCGCAAACCGGCCGGCTCGCGGTAATGATGGCCGTGCGCGCCCAACGCCATGGCCGCGGCGACATTGGCCGCATCGTCGTCGACGAACAAGGCGTGACCGGCCTCGACCCCGGCATAGGCCAAGGCCGCGAGCAGGCAGTAGCTGTCGGGCTTGGCATGGCCGAGTTCGCTGGAATTGACCACCGCGTGGAAGCGCTGCGCCAGCCCCAGCGCCTGCAGGTCGCGCGGCAGGCGCGAGGTCGCGTTGGATACCAGCACCCGTCGCAGCTCCGGCCGGCAGGCGTCGAGCAGGGCCAGCACCTCGCTGTCCAGCTCGCCGACCGCGGCCGACCACCGCATCACCGCCTGCTCCGCTGCGCTGTGCGGATACGCGCGCTGCAAGTCATGCGCGATCCGCTCGCGCCATTGTTCGTCGCTGATCCTGCCGAGCAAGGCCTCGTCGCGCAGTTCCGGCGCGAACGCCGTGCGCCGCAGGCTGCCGGGCGGCAAGCCATGCGCGGCTTCCAAGAGGTGGTCGTCGTCCGGCCACCGGCGCAGTACGCCGTCGAAATCGATGAGCAGGGCATCGAATCGCTTCACGCCGTGGTTCCCGTTGGCCCGGCGCCGATTATCCGCAGCCAGGCCGTTGCGCGTCGTGACGGTGGCCGGATCGGCGCGCGGTCGCGGCGAATCGGCCGGCGCGTGACGGGCCTCACAATCCAAAACATCCGTACGCGTCGCGCTGTCCGCTTGCGCCGGCGCACCCCGTGATTGTTCTATCGAGACCGATGCGATGGCATGGATCGCCACAGGGACATGGACGGTCGCAGGCGCCGGTCGCCTTTTGCGATCCCTGCCAGGACGGCACTGCCGCGACGCCCCTCCGGGGGCGCGCGGCAGGGGGTCGCGTTCTGCCCTCGCCCGCGGCCCGCGCACCGCTGCTCAGCGCCGCCTGCGGCGGCCTATTCGGCCTGCGGGGCGAGCCGCTCGGCGAGGCCGCGCTCGAACGCCGCGTCCTCGGCCAGGGCCGCCTCGATCCGCGCCTGCGGCCACCACTGCCCGCGCACGAACACGCCCGCGACCCGCGCGACGTTGTGGATGTCGGCCAGCGGGTCGGCGTCCAACAGCACCAAATCGGCGCGCTCGCCTTCGCGCACCGCGCCACGGCCGCGCTCGGGATCGAACAAGCGGTGCGCATTGATCGACGCCGCGCGCAATACCTCGACCGGGCTCAGGCCGATCTCGCGCAGTTCGATCATTTCCTGCTGCACCGATACCCCGAACGCCAGCCCGGGCAGCGCCGCATCGGTGCCGACGGTGAGCGGTACGCCACGTTTCCACAGTTGCCGGGTCAGCACGCGGGCGAAGTCGTAGCCGGCGGAGAAGCTGTCGGCGCCGTCCTGGGCGCGGAAGGCCTCGCTCAGATACCGGTTGGCCGGCGGGCTCCATTCGCGGCGGGTGACCGGATCGACCCGCTGCGCCCAGTCGCCGGGCACCGCCGGCACCGCGCGCTGCACGTACATCGCGACGATGGTCTTGAGCGTGACCAGGGTCGGCGTGACCGAGGCGCCGCTGACCGCCACCGCCTGCGCCAGAGCATCGATGTCGGCGGGCGCCAGGCCGCTGCCGACGCGGGCGTAGCGAGCCAGCTCTTCGCTGTGGGCGATGTTGCTCAGGGGGTGAGCGAAGGCGAACGCGCGGTCGGCGCAATCGGCGCAGCCCAGTTCGGGCAAATGGCCGGTGGTGATCAGCCCTTGCCGCTGCGCTTCCTCGACCACGGCGCGGTAGGCCTCGCGATTGAGGAACTGGTACGGCTTGATGAAGTCGTAGCCGCGTTCGCGCGCCCGACGCACCGCGGCGATGCCGTCGGCGGCGGTGGTCGGCGCATCGACGGTCGAGGCCGGTACCGCGCCGTCGGGCTTGGCCGCGACCGCCGCGCGCGGCCCGTTGATGCGCTTGCCGACATACAGGCGGGGGCCCGGCATGCGCCCGGCGGCGATCTCGTCGCGCAGCCACAGCAGGTTGTCGTCGCTGGCCGCACTGCCGCCGAGGTTGGCCGCGCCGGTCACTCCGGCGCGCAACAGGTTCAACAGGATGCGGCGGTCGTAACGATGGCCCTGGTCCAGCGGCAGCCCCGCCAGCACCGGGTCTTTGCTGGCGCGGATCGCGCCCTCGTTGGCCAGATGCACGTGCGCGTCGACGAAGCCGGGCACCAGGTACTTGCCGCGCCCGTCCACCACCTCGCCGTCCTGCGGCCGCAAGACCGCGCCGGCGTCGAGGATACGGGCGATGCGGCCGTCGCGGATCAGCACCGTGCGATGGCGCAGCACTTCGTCGTTGTCGGCCGGAATCACGGTGACGTCGCGAATCGCCCAACGCGCCTCGTCGCGCGGCGCCGCGGCCGCCGGCGGCGCCGCGGCGAGCCCGATGCCCAACAGGCCCACGAGGCTGGAGACGCCGATCCGGACCCATTTGCTCATGCTGCTCTCTCCCGTTTGCGCCATTGGAAGCATAGGCGCAGCGCCGGCCATCCCGCACGCCGCGCCGCCGCGACCGCCCGGCCGCGCAACAACAGATGCGCCGCACGGCGATATAGTTGAAACAGGATAGTTCGAGCAAGGCGGCGCCGATGCGGCCGCCCGGCGAGAGAGCCCCATGAAAGACAAGATCGTCGTATTCACCGGCGCCGGCGTCAGCGCCGAAAGCGGTCTGAAGACCTTCCGCGACATGGGCGGGCTGTGGCACCGGCACCGGCTGGAGGACGTCGCCTCGCCACAGGGCTGGCAGCGCGACCCGGCCACGGTGCTGCGCTTCTACAACGAGCGCCGCGCGGCGGTTCTGGCGGCGCGGCCCAACGCCGCCCACCGCGCCATCGCCCGGCTGGAAGAGAAGTACGAGGTGGTGGTGATCACCCAGAACATCGACGACCTGCACGAACGCGCCGGCTCCAGCCGAGTCGTCCACGTCCACGGCGAAATCCTCAAGGCGCGCAGCACTGCGCTGCCGGAGCGGATCTATCCGCTCAAGGGCCCGGCCATCGAACTGGGCGACCGTTGCGAACGCGGCAGCCAGCTGCGCCCGGACGTGGTCTGGTTCGGCGAAGCGGTGCGCCACATGGACGAATCGGAAATGCATTTCTCCACCGCGTCCAAAGTGCTGGCGATCGGCACCTCGCTGAGCGTCTATCCCGCCGCTGGCCTGGTGGCCTATGCGCCGTTCTCGGCCGAGCGCTGGTTCGTCTCGCCCGAGCCGCAGGAGATCCCGCGCGGCTACCGCTTCCTGGAAGGCACCGCGACCGCGGTAGTGCCGCCGCTGGTCGAGCAATGGCTGGCTTGAGCCCGTTCGGCCGCCGTACCGGGCGCGCCCGCGGCGCGGCGCCGCTCCCCTCGCCGTCGGCGAAACCGGCCGGCCTGCGCAGAACCCGCGCCGGTGCGTGGATTTGCCGGCAACGCCTGCCTAGACTGGCCGCATGCACCTCCGCCTGCTCGCCGAACGCAGCATCGCCGCCGCCCCCGCCGCGGTGTACGCGCTGGTGCTCGACGGCAACCGCTTTGCGCCCTTGTTCGAAGGCTACGGCCCGATCCCGGGACTGGAACGGATCCAACCGCTCGGCCCGGTCGAAGTCGGCGCAGTGCGCGAAGTACGCGACCTGCGCGGCGCGGTACTGCACGAACGCATCACCGCGCTGGAACCTCCCCAACGCCATGCCTACACCTTGTACGACCTGCCCGCGCCGCTGTCGTGGCTGGCGCGCGAAGGCCGCGCCGAGTGGCGCTTCCAGGCGATGGCCGATGATCCGGGCGCGACCCGGGTCAGCTGGCGCTACGATTTCGAATTGACCGGTCCCTGGGCCTGGCCGCTGGCGTGGCCGGTGCTGCGCGGAGCGATGCAGCCGGCGATGCGGGGCTGCCTGGAGCGCATCGCCCAGACCCTGGAACAAGCCTGGCGCGCGGAGCGGCGTTGATGGAAGAGTGGATCCTGCTCGGCCTGGCGCCGATATTCCTGATTCTGATCGCGGCCGAAGCCTGGTACTGGCGGCGGCGCGCGCCGGAACGCTACAGCTTGCGCGATACCGCCTCCAACGCCGCGCTGGCGCTGATGCACCAGGCCAGCGACGCGATCGCCTGGCTGCTGGTGATCGGCCTGTACTACGCGGTCTACGCGCACCGCCTGTTCGACCTGCCGCCGGCCTCGCCCTGGACCGTGGCCGCGCTGTTCGTCGCCCAGGATTTCTTCTATTACTGGTTCCACCGCGCCAGCCACCGCATCCGTTGGCTGTGGGCCTCGCACGTCACCCACCACTCCTCCGAGCGGCTCAACCTGTCGACCGCGTTCCGGCAGAGCCTGACCTATCCGATCTCGGGCATGTGGCTGTTCTGGCTGCCGCTGGCCTGGATCGGCTTCGAGCCGCGCCACATCGTCGCGGTGGTCGCGATCAACCTGGCGTTCCAGTTCTTCGTCCACACCCAGGCGGTGGGCAAGCTCGGTTGGTTGGAGAAGGTGTTCAACACGCCCTCGCACCACCGCGTCCATCATGCCCGCAACCCGCAGTACATCGACCGCAACTTCGCCGGCGTGCTGATCGTCTGGGACAAGCTGTTCGGCACCTATACCGAAGAGGACGACGCCGTGCCCTGCGAGTACGGCATCGTCGGCCAGGTGCGCGGGCACAATCCGATCCGGCTGACCTTCCACGAATGGATCGCGATGTTCGGCGACGCCTGGCGCGCGCGCGGCCTGCGCGGCGCGCTGGGGCAGTTGTTCGGTCCGCCGGAGCGCTCGCACTCGCACCTGCGCGCGAGCGCGGCGGCGTCCGAGGCGGCGACTCAGGTCTTGGGCGAGAGCCCGAAGTAGGCATAGGCGGCCGACACCGCCAGCCCCAGCCAGGCCTGCCCATGCGTGGTCAGCGCCGGCAGTTCCTTGGGGTGGTACAGGCCGACCAGGAAGGCGCACAGCCCGGCGCCGATCCACACCAGCACGTACAGCACCGAGACCACGGTCACCGCGCGCGTCGCGTTGGCCGACGCGCCGGCATCGAGCACCCGCGCGCCCGGCGCTTCGCCGGGCTTGGCCAAGGCCAGCTCGGCGATCACCAATGCCGACACCAGGCCGCCGATCACCGACAAGGCCTGGGCCATGCCGTCGTTGAAATAGCTGAGCGGATACAGCGTGCAGCCCGGACCGGACACGCAGTCCACCACCCGCACCGGCACGCTGATCAGATGGACGTAGACGCCCAGCAGGATCATCGAGATCAAACCGCCGAACAGAGTCTTCATGCGCCCCCCAGCCCGCTCGCGCGCGATCGCCGCAGGGGCGGCGCCGCTGCGGCGCGCGTCCTCGCCGGCGCCGGCTTGCGCCGCGCCGAGCCCCTGTCTGCCCCAGCCAACGCGGCGCCGTGCCGGCTCAGGCCAACGCGGACTCAATCGTGGGTCTCGCCCGACAGCGGCGTGGCGCGCATCGAATCGCGCTGCTCGAAGGCGTCGAACCAGGCGCTCAGGCGCGGCCGGCCGGCGCGGAAGCCGGGCAGTTCGCGGAACTCCAGCCAACTCAGCGCGGTCGCTATCGCGATATGGCCGACGTGCAGCGGCGCCCTGTCGTCGAGCTCGCGCTCGAGCCAGTCGTAGCTTTCGATCAGCTTACGGGCATAGCCGTCGCGCAGCGCCGGGTAGCGCAAGGCTTCCGGCCGGCGCACGGTTTCCCAGCGTACCTTGATGCCGAAATCGGCCAGGGCCTGGGCGATCGCCTGCAACCGCAGCACATGCCAGCGCGCCTCGCCTTCGGCCGGAATCAGCTTGCGGCCGTCGTGCAAGGTGTCGAGATAGGCGCAGATGATGTCCGAGTCGAATAGCGGCGGCAGTCCGGAGCGCAACAGCACCGGCACCTTGCCGAGCGGGTTCTGCGCATACACCGCATCGTTGCGAAGGGTCGGGCTGGTCTCGTGGTGGATCACCTCGATCCGCTCGGCCAGGCCGGCTTCGTGGGCGAATACCAGCGCCTTGCGCGCATACGGCGAGTGGGTTTGATACAGCAATTGCATCGGCGGTCTCCGCAAGCTCGTTGGAAATCCGCAGGCGCGGGCCAGCCGGTGTCGGCATACGCCGCGTCGTGCAGGACCCGCTCCTGCCAGTTGCCGTCGACGAAACGCTGCAGTGCCGGCAAGTCCATGACGTCGCCCCGGGATGAGGCGAAAATCCTAGCCGCGCGGCGGCGCGGTTTCGCCGCGATCGCCTGCCCGGCGATGCGGATTTTCCGCGTCGCGCCGCCCTAAGATGCCTGGACCATGAAACTAGACCGATTCGACCGTCAATTGCTCAACCTGGTGCAGGAAGACGCCGGCCAGACCGCCGAGCGCCTGGCCGAACAGGTCGCGCTGTCGCCCTCGGCGATCCAGCGCCGGCTGCGCAAGCTGCGCGAACACGGCGTGATCCAGCGCGACGCGGCGGTGCTCGACCCCAGGCAGGTCGGCAAGCCGACCTTCTTCATCGTCGCTTTGCAGGTGGAACGCGAGCGTCCGGAGCTGCTGGCGCAGCTGCGCAAGTGGCTGGCGGCGCAGGCGCAGGTGCAGCAGGTGTTCTACGTCACCGGCGAGGCCGATTTCGTGCTGGTGGTGACCGCCCCCGACACCGAGAACTACGACGCGCTGATGCTGCGCATGATTGCCGACAATCTCAACATCAAGCGCTTCACCACCCATGTGGCGCTGAGCCTGGTCAAGCGCGGCCTGACCATCCCGGTCGCGCTCGACGAAAACGACTGAGCACGGCGCGGCCGCGTGCGGTGCCGGTCGCGCGCGCCGCGGCCGTGCGCGGCGAAGGGCTGCTGATCGCCGACACCTCCGACGATCCGAACGCCCCGGTGGTCGCCGACGCGATGGCCGGCTACGGCCGGCGAGCACGCCGTCCGGCAGCGCCGGCCTGGCCGGGTTGCGGCGCGCCGCGGCCGATCCGGCGTTGCGCCGGCGCCATGCGCTCGACGCGCGCAGCGTGGTGCTGCTCACGATCACCGAAGGCGCGGCGCCTGAGCCGGCCTGACCACGCCGCTCAGGCCGGCTCGCGCAGGCACTCGATCAGGAACTCGACCGTCGCGCGCACGCCCGGCAACTGGCCGCGGCGGTGCGGCATCACCAGGGTCGTGGTCACCCGACCCGCATGCCAGTCCGGCAGCACCCGGCGCAAACGGCCGTCGCCGAGCTCGGCGCGGCAGATCTTCGCCGGCAAACAGGTCAGTCCCATGCCGGCGACCGCTGCCGCGGTCAGCACCCGCCCCTCGTTGGCGGTCATGCGCGGCTGCGGTTCGACCTGCACCGTGGCGCCGGCGGCATCGCTCAGGGTCCAGGCGCCGCGTCCCGATTGGCCGGTCAGCAGGCCGTCGTGCCCGGCCAGCTCTTGCGGCGTTCGCGGTTCGCCGCGCTCGGCCAGATACGCCGGCGCGGCGACCACGACGATGTCCTCGACCGAGGCCTGGCGCTGGATCAGGCCCGAATCCGGCAGCGGCGCGAAATGGCTGCGCACGGCGATGTCGTAGCCGTCCTGGACCACGTCGACCATGCGATCGCTGACGTCCAGTTGCAGATGCAGGCGCGGATAGCGCCGCGCCAGTTCCGGCAGCAGCGGCGCCAGGTACTCCTGCGCGACCGGCACGTTGCAGGTCATGCGCACCCGTCCGCTGGGTTCGGCGGCGCGACGGCGGACCACGCTCTCGGCGGCTTCGGTCTCGATCAGCGCCGCGCGCGCGTGCTCGTGGAAGGCCTGGCCGGTGTCGGTCAGGACGAAGCTGCGCGAGGTGCGATGGATCAGGCGCACGCCCAGTTCGTCCTCCAACGCGGCCACGCGCTTGCTGACCGTGGACTTGGGCACGCCCAGCCGGCGCGAGGCCGCCGCGAAGCCGCCTTGCTCGACTGCGGTAGCGAACAGGACCAGATCGTTGAGATTGAGCATGCCCGCAAAGTACACATATGTGGACTTTGAGTCCATTTTTCGCTTACTACACGCCGAAAGTCCACGCACCTACAGTGAGCTCACCCCGCAACGACGGGCCCACACCTCTCACTGGAGAATGCAAATGTCCGCTGCCAAGACCGCCCCGACCGCCGCCGTTCCGATCCTGTTCTACGGCGTGCCGTCCGGCTGCTCGTTCGGTTCCCTTGTCGCCCTGGAATGGGCCGGCCAGCCGTACCGTCTGGCCCGGGTCGAGATGCCCGAGCAGATCCACACCACTGCGTTCAAATCCCTCAACCCGGTCGGCGAGACCCCGGTGCTGGTCAGCGCCCAGGGCGACGTGGTCACCGAGAGCATGGCCATCCTCAACCACATCGGCGCGCGGGCGATCGAGCGCGGCATCGCCTTCGCCCAGGGCACGCCGCAGTTCGACGAGCTCAACCGGATGCTGGCCTTCCTCAACACCACCTTCTTCGGTTCGTTCTCGTCGCTGTGGCATGTGCTGGAGCACGAAGTCGACGAAGCCTCGCGCGAGGCCCTGGTCGAGTACGGCCGCGGCCGGGTGGTGCAGGCCCACGCCAAGCTGGAGGCCATGCTCGGCGACAAGCGCTGGCTGCTCGGCGACCGTCCGACCCTGGCCGACGCCTACTTCGCCGGCATCGCGCGCTGGACCAAGTACCACAGCGTCGTCGACCGCCGCGATTACCCCAACCTGCAGCGCCTGTTCGATCAGCTCGAAGCCGACCCGGCGGTGATCTTCGCCCACGCCATCGAGCAGCAACGCCCGGCGGTCAGCGCCGGCGGCTTCCAGGGCGAGGTCGCGCTGGAGGAGGCGATCGCGGATTACCGCCTGGCGGCGTAACCGGTGCGGGGGGATGGGCTGGAGCAAAGCAACAGCAAATCCCCCTGCCCCCTTTTTCAAGAGGGGGAATGCTTCGGGAGAGTTGCTCGATGCTCGATCGGCGACGCTTCGGAAGGCCTGCCGCACAAGGCTGCCGCACTTCGCCGTCGAAACGGGAACCGCTACACCCGCACTCAGGGACTTTACCTTCCTCCGATGGCGCAGCGGCGGTTGCCCCCTTTGAAAAAGGGGGCGGCGACCGCACAGCGGTCGCGGGGGATTTGCTGTTGCTGTTGTGGCCGTGGCGTGACTGTCGCCTCCGCAGCGCCGCCTCAGGCCTGCGCTTCCGCCCGTACCAGGGGACGCCGCGCGCGCGGGCGGCTCGGCCAGGCGTGGCGCAAAATCCGCCACACCACTTCGCCGAACTGCCGCGGCAGCGAACCGGTGTCGTAGTGCTGGCCGTAGCGGCCGCAGATTTCGCGCACTTCCACCGCCATCGCCGCATAGCGCCAGGCCGGGATGTCCGGGTAGAAATGATGTTCGATCTGATGGCTCAGATTGCCGGTCATCAGGTCCATCCACTTGCCGCCGGTGAGGTTGGACGAACCGCGCAACTGGCGCAGGTACCAATGCCCGCGCGACTCGTTGCGCACCGATTCCTTCGGAAACACTTCGGCGTCGATGGTGAAGTGGCCGCAGAAGATCACCGTATAGGTCCACACGTTGCGGATCAGGTTGGCGACCAGGTTGCCCAGCAGCACCGGCAGGAAGAACGGGCCGGCCAGCAGCGGGAACAGCACGTAGTCCTTCAGCAACTGCTTGCCCATCTTGCGCCCGACCGGCACGAACTTGCGCCACATCGCCCGGTGCTTGGTCTTGCCGGTCAGCCAGCGCCCCAGGCGCAGGTCCTGTATCGCCACGCCCCACTCGAACAGCAGCGCGAACACCACCGCGATCAGCGGCTGGGCCAGGAAGAACGGCTTCCAGCGCTGCTCCGGGAACAGGCGCAACAGGCCGTAGCCGATGTCGTCGTCCATGCCGCGCACGTTGGTCCAGGTGTGGTGCTGGTAGTTGTGGGTTTTGCGCCAGTTGTCGCCGGTGGCGACGATGTCCCATTCGTAGGTCTTGCCGTCCAGGTGCGGGTCGCGCATCCAGTCGTACTGGCCGTGCATGACGTTGTGGCCGACCTCCATGTTCTCCAGGATCTTCGACAACGCCAGCGACAACGTGCCCAGCACCGCGGCGGTCCACAGCAGCCAGCCCAGGCCGAACGCCAGGCCCGCAGCGGCGGCGAACAGCAGCAGCCGTCCGCCCAGGCCGAACCAGCGCACCGCCGCGACCACGCGGCGGATGTAGGCCGCATCGACCCGGCCGACCTGGGCCAGGGTGCGCGCGCGCAGCGCGTCGAGTTCTTCGCCGAAGCGATCGAGTTCCTGCGCGCCCAGCGCGCGGTTGCGTGGTTTCGAAGTCATGGTCGGCTTACAGATCGAGGACGAGGTCGCTGCTGGCGGCGTTGACGCACAGGCGCAGCGCGGACGCCGGCTCGCTGTGGACGTCGCCGGTGTGCAGATGGCGGGTGGTGCCGGAGGCTTTGCCGCAGGCGCAGGTATTGCATAGGCCCATGCGGCAGCCGGATGCCAGCGACAGGCCCTGCGCTTCCAGCGCGCTCAGCAGGGATTGGCCGCGCGGCAATTGCAGGCGGCGGCCGCTGCGCGCCAGTTCGACTTCGACCGTGCCGGTGTCGTCGTCGCTGCGCGGCGGCGGGGTGAAAGCTTCGGCGGCAAAGCCGACGGCGCGCGCCGCGGTGAGTTCGCGCGCGGTGGCGACGAAGCCGCCCGGGCCGCAGGCGTAGATGCGCCGCTGCGCCCAGTCCGGCGCATGCTGCGCCAGCGATTCGGCGTCGATGCGGCCGCCGGCCTCGCCGGGATGCTGCGGCGCCTGCCGGGTCAGCAGCAGGCGCAACTCAAAATTCGGATGGGTCGCCGCGAGTTCGCGCAACTCGTCGACGAAGCACAGCTCCTCGCGCCGGCGCGCCCAGTACAGCAAGGTCAGCGGCACCGGCATGCCGCGCTGGGCCAGCGCACGCAGCATCGCCATCAGGGGCGTGATGCCGCTGCCCGCGGCCAGAAACAGCCAAGCGCCGTCGACGCGCTCGGGCAGCACCATCTCGCCGAAGGCCGGCCCCAGTTCGAGCACATCGCCGACCCGGGCGCGGTCGTGCAGATGCCGGCTCAGGCGCCCGCCTTCGATCGCCTTGACCGTGATCGCGATGCGGCCGTCCGCGCGCGGCGCGTCGCACAGGCTGTAGCTGCGCGAGACGGTGGCGCCGTCGATGCGGGCGCCGATCATCAAATGCTGGCCGGCGACGAAGCCGCGCCAGTGCCGGTTCGGCTTCAGGATCAGGGTCACCGCGTCGGCCGAGGCCGACTCGCGCGCCTCGATCCGCGCCAGCGGCCGCTCCCAGCTCCAGGTCGGATGGAGCCTGGATGCCCAAAAATCAAAGACTTGCGGCTTAACGAAAGGGGCGACCAAGCGACGCAGAGGGCTGCGCGGACGGTGGGCGGAGGGGCGGACGACAGCGTTCATGGGCATCACTATACACATATCTGCACATATATATGCACACGTGTATAGCAATTCAGCATAGGGAGTATCATGTCGGCTGCCGACCCTGCGCCCGCCAGCCCGCCGCCCGTGAGCCAACGCTTTCCTACCGACATCGACGTCGATTCGCACCCGGGCCGCAAGGCGACCATTTCGCGCGAGGACCTGATCGCCGCCGCGCTCAAGCTGATCGGCCCGCATCGCAGCGTGTCCAGCCTGAGCCTGCGCGAGGTCGCGCGCGAAGCCGGCATCGCCCCGAACAGTTTCTACCGCCAGTTCCGCGACACCGACGAACTGGCGGTGGCGTTGATCGACCTGGCCGGCCAGTCGCTGCGCAAGATCGTCGGCGAGGCGCGCCAGCGCGTCGCGACCCGCCGCAGCGCCGTGCGCAGTTCGATCGAGGCGTTCATGGAGCAATTGCGCGCCGACGACAAACTGCTGCACGTACTGCTGCGCGAAGGCACGGTCGGCTCGGACGCGTTCAAGCGCGCGGTCGACCGCGAACTGTCGTTCTTCGAAGAGGAACTGCGCGTCGACCTGATCCGCCTGGCCGCCCACGACGGCGTGACCCTGCACGAACCGGCCCTGGTTGCGCGCTCGATCACCCGCCTGGTCTTCGCGATGGGCGCCACCGCGATGGACATGACGCCGGAAAAGGACCGCGAACTCATCGAAGAGATGAGCACGATGGTGCGGATGATCCTGGCCGGGTCGCGGGCGATGGCGCAGCGGGGCCGCGCGGCGGGCTGATCGCCGGCCGTCGTCCATCGTCCACCGAGGCATTCCCCCTTCGAAAGCGAAGCAGGGGGGAATTCGTCGTTGCCTTTGCGCTTAAGCCCGGCAGCTACCGCAAAAGCTCGAATTCCCGGCGCCCGCTGTGCGGTCGCCGCCTGTTTTCCAGCGGGCCCGACGGCAACGCGCCCGTCGCGATCGCCGCCACCACACACCTCGCGCCCGCGGGCCGACCGACGCCCTCCTGACCACCTGTCGGAAAACTAAGCCAACCCGGAAACCATTCTTGCGCCGACCGCCGGCTTGAGCCAATACTTAGCCAAACAGGAAACCATAGGGCCACCCACGCCATGTCCCTGCACCTGCACGCCCATCCCCTGGCCTCGTTCTGCCACAAGGTGCTGATCGCGCTGTACGAACACGGCACGCCGTTCGAGAACCACCTGCTCGACCTCGCCGACCCCGGCGCCAAGGCCGATTTCCTCGCGCTGTGGCCGGTCGGCAAGATGCCGCTGCTGCGCGACGAAGCGCGCGCCCGCACGGTGCCGGAGACCAGCATCATCGTCGAGTACCTGGAACGCCATTACCCCGGCCCGCGCCCGCTGCTGCCGGCCGACCCCGAGCGCGCGCTCGACGTGCGCCTGTGGGACCGCTTCTTCGATCTGTACGTGCATGCGCCGATGCAGAAGATCGTGCTCGACCGCCTGCGCGGCGAACACGAGCGCGACCCGCGCGGGGTCGCCGAAGCGCGCGCCACCCTCGCCACCGCCTACGCGATGATCGAACGCCAGGCGCAGCACGAATGGATCTGCGGCGACGAGTTCGGCCTGGCCGATTGCGCGGCGACGCCGGCGCTGTTCTACGCCGGCATCGTCGAACCGTTTCCCGCCGGGCACTCGCGCCTGCACGCTTATTTCGAACGCCTGCTGGCGCGGCCCTCGGTGCGCCGCGTGCTGGCCGAGGCGCGGCCCTACTTCGATATGTTTCCCTACCGCGAGGCGATGCCGGCGCGGTTCCTGCGCGAGGACGCGCCGGCATGAACCGCGGCCGGGACGCGCAGCAATTGGATCGGCTGTTCCATGCCCTGGCCGACGACAGCCGCCGGCGCATGATCGACCGGCTCAGCGAAGGCCCGGCGTCGGTGTCGGAGCTGGCCAGGCCGCTGGCGATGGCCCTGCCCTCGGTGGTCAAGCATCTGGCGGTGCTGGAATCCGGCGGCATCGTGTTGTCGCAGAAAAACGGGCGCGTGCGCACCTACCGCCTCGCTCCGGATGCGCTGGCCCGCGCCGAGGCCTGGGTCGGCGAACGCAAGGCGCGCTGGAACGCGCGCTTCGACGCCCTGGAACGCTACCTGCTCGATACCGCCGACGAGGACATGCCGTGACCGCTGCGACCACCGTCCACACCGAGTTCGTCATCGAACGCGA
Source organism: Lysobacter antibioticus HS124 (assembly GCF_000336385.2). Lineage (GTDB taxonomy): Bacteria > Pseudomonadota > Gammaproteobacteria > Xanthomonadales > Xanthomonadaceae > Lysobacter > Lysobacter firmicutimachus. The sequence continues at coordinate 30,349 of NZ_HG424486.1, forward strand.
ACTGCCGGCGACGCCCGCGCGCGTGTTCCGCGCCTGGACCACCCCCGAAGCCAAGCGGCGCTGGTTCGTCTGCCACGACGACATGGTCAACACCGGCTACGAACTCGACTTCCGCCCGGGCGGCCACGAGCTCAACCGGGTGCGCCGCCCGGATGGCGTCGAACACCTGTTCCAGGCTCGATTCTTCGACATTGTGCCGGACCGCCGGATCATCTACGGCTATCACATGCAGGTCGGCGAACAGCGCCTGTCGGTGTCGCTGGCCACGGTCGAGTTCGAGCCCGGCGGCGCCGGCACGCGCCTGCGCTTCACCGAGCAGGTCGCCTTCCTCGACGGCTACCACGACCGCGAGGCGCGCATCCGCGGCACCGCCGAAGGGCTGGACCGGCTCGCTTTGCTGTTGCACGAGGCGGAGCGCGCGCACTGAGCGCACGCTCCGCACTCGCCGCGCTCAGCGCACCGGCAACGCGATCGGCCGCAGCGGCGCGGCGTCGCCGCCGCGAATTTTCAGCGGCCCGCCGATGAAGGCGAACTCGTAGACCTTGTCGCGCGACAGTTCCTCCAGCGCGACCAGTTCGATGATCGGCACGCCGTGCTGGGCCAGCAGGTAGGTATGCACCGGGATGTAGTCGCCGGCCACTTCCGAGGGGAAGGTCTCCAGGCTCAGGTTGTCGGCGCCGACGATCATCGCCCCGCCCTCTTCGACCAGGAACTTCGCCGCGTCCAGTCCCAGGCCGGGCGGGTTGGCCATGTAGCCGGCGGCGTCGCCGAAGCGCTGCATGCGTCCGGTGCGGATCAGCACCACGTCGCCGCGCTGCAGGCGCAGCTTCTGCTTGGCCAGCGCATTGCGCAGATCCTGCCGGGTGATGCGGTAGTTCTCCGGCAGCATCGGCAGGCCTTGCGCCGCGGCCACGTCGATCAGCACGCCGCGCGCGATCAGCGGCGGGAACTTCTCGATGCCGGTCTTCTTCCAGCCGCGGTCGCCGAGGTGCTCGTCGGCGCTGAAACCGTTCCAGATCTTGCCGTCCAGGCCGAAGTGGTTGAGCGCGTCGATGTGAGTGCCGCTATGGCTGTACATCGAGAACGCCGCACCGGTGTAGCTGACCTTGTGGTTCATCTCGCGGCCGACGCCCATCGGGTCGTCGGCGATGGTGCCGCGCGGGGTGTGGGTCATCCAGAACTGGTAGTGCGGGTCGCCCGCGGCCTGCCAGCTCGGCATGCCGATGTAGTAATCGGTGGCCAGGTCGTAGGCCCGCTCGCCCTGCACCCGCGACAGGATCGCCGCGCGCGATTGCGAGGTGATGAGGTTGAGCCGGCCGATCTCGTCGTTCGGGCCCCAGGGGCTGGTGCCGACGCGGTCGGCGGCCTGGACGGAAGCGGCGACGCCCAGGGCCAGCAGGCCCAGGGTCGGCAGAAGGGTACGCAGTTTCATTTCGGCTCCTGAAACGCGCCGGCCTCGTGGGCGGCGCTGACGTGGGGGCCGGCGCCGCGAACCGCAGCGCCGGAACGACGTCAGGATGAGCCTCGTCCCTGCGACGAAACAGCGCGCCCGGGTTGCGACAGTTTTCGCCCGCGCTCAGCAATCGGCCGGCGGCGGTTCCAGCAACGGCGGCAGTTCCGCGGCCAGGAACTCGACCAGTGCCCGCACCTTGGGCTGCAGATGGCGCGCGGTCGGGTACACCGCATACACCTGCCTCGGCGCGAAGCGATGATCCGGCAACACTTGCACCAGCCTGCCCGCCGCCATCGACGGCCGGGCCAGGAACGACGGCAGCGCGCCGATGCCCAGCCCGGCCTCGAGCAGGTCGCGCAGCACCAGGCTGTTGCCGACCGCCGCGCGCGGCAGGCCCTGCACCACCACCGGCCCCTGCGGTCCTTCCAGCGGCCACACGCCCGGCGGCTCGGCCAGGCTGTAGTGCAGCACGGCATGCGCGGACAAGGCCCCGGCATCGGCCGGCACGCCGTGTGCGGCCAGGTACGACGGCGACGCGCACAGCATCTGGCAGGCCTGCCCCAGCCGGCGCGCGATCAGCGAGGAATCCGGCAACTGCGCGCGCAACCGGATCGACACGTCGAAGCCCTCGGCGACCGCGTCCAGCAAGCGGTCTTCCAGCACCAGGTCCAACTGCAACTGCGGATAACGCTGCAGGAACCGCGCCAGCAACGGCGACAGCACGCTGAGCGCGAACGACAGCGGCGCATTGACCCGCAAGCGCCCGCTCACCTGCTGCGACTGCCCGCGCACCGAAGCCTCCAGCGCATCCAGTTCGTCCAGCAACCGCACGCACTCGCGGTAGTAGGCCTCGCCGACCTCGGTCAAGCCCATCCGCCGCGTGGTGCGCTGGATCAACACCGCGCCCAGGTGCGACTCCAGCGCGCGCAACTGCTTGCTCAAGCCCGCCGCCGACACGCCCAGGTCGTCCGCCGCCTTGGCCAGCCCGCCGAGTTCGACGATGCGTCGGAACGAGCGCATGAGAGCGAAGGAGTCCATGGGGCGGCCGAGAAAAAGCGGGCCGCCATTGTCGGCGGCCCGCTGCATCCAGCCAACACGCCGGCTCCGGTCGCGCCCGCCCCGATGGCGCGCCGGCTCTGCGTCCGCCAGAGTCCTTACTCCACGGACCGGCGCAGGGTGCTGGTCGGCAGCACGGCCTCCAGCCGCTCGACCGTGCGCTCATAGGCTTCCGCCAGCGGGCGCCAGGCCTCGCCCGGATCGGACCACCAAGTCGCCTCGGTACCGCACCAGCCGTCGCCGAAGGCGACGCCGTAGCGAACGCCGTCGAGGCCGAAACGCCGGGTCGGCAGGAACATCGGCACCGACAGGGCGGTGAAGCGCGCCAACAGTTCGGCGGCTTCGGCCGGATCGATCCGGGCCTCGGCGCCGTAGAGGTCCGGGCCGGCGGCGTCCAGCGCCAACCCGCGCGTGCGGTCGTGCTCCAGGCGCCGCACCCAGCAGGCCTCGCGCTCGACGAACAGGGCCCAGGACGAGTAAGGAACGAACGCCGGGAACCGCCACAGCAACAGCCGGCGGCAGTAACGGTCGCGCTTGGGCAGGCTGGGGAAGCGCTCGGGCTGGTACAGCAGGGTTTCGGCGGTTTCGGTGCGTTCGGCGTTGAAAGGCATGCGGGCGCGGCCTGGCCTCAATGCTGGAGCGACATCCTAGGCACGCCCTGGGCCGGCGCGTCCAATTCCTGCGAGCGCTCGTGCTGTTGCGCTTGCTGCAAACCGAGCTGCTCCACCTGGGCCAGGCTTCGTTCTGCCGGAACCTGCGCCGCCTGCGAAGCTTCCACGCGGGTCGCGAACCGGGGTTCGCGGTCGCCATGCGGCAAATACTCGGCGAACACATAGGTCTCGCCGGCGGCGCTGGGCCGGCCGACGGTGACCCGGTCCAGCCGTTGACTGAGCGGATCGGCCTTGTGCTCCACCAGCAAAGCCGCGGCGATGTTGCGGCTTTGCGTTTCGTCCCAGCGCCCATCGGCGCGCAGGGCGGAAAAGATCGTGCCCAGTTCGGGCGGCTCCGGAGCAGCGAACGCTCGCTGGGCGGGCAGAACGGCGTTCTTGGCCTCGGCCTCGCCCGCCAGCGCACGCAGCGCATCCGGCCCCTCGCCAAGCGCGGTGTGATGCGCCGTCGCCAGTTGCAGCCTGCCGTGACTGGTGTCGGTGAATCCGAACGAGCGCCCGTCCAGGTCCAGGCCATTGCGTTCGATCTTGCCGATGTCCAGCTCCAACTCGGCCATGTTCAAGCGGACATCGGCGGCGGATTTGCCGTTGCGCGGGCGTAAGCGTCCTCGGCATGCCAACGTTCGGCGATCACCCGAATCACATCGACGCCGTTGTAGTTCCGATAGCCGGACTCGCCGTGCCGACCCAACGAATCGGCAGCATCGTGGTAGCACCGCGCAATGGCCTCGACAGCGGTCGGGTCTTTCGCATCCTGATAGCCGGCCGCGTTGAGCCGGATGCCCGAGGCCAGCACGGCCCGCTCAGCGGTTTCGCGCGTCGCGCAAGAGCTGACCATGACAGCACGTTTCGCGAATTCATTCGGATCGAACGAGAGATCATTCTCAACCCGAATCCTGCTGGCCAGCGCATTGAGGCCTGTTTGTTCCGCCAAAGCCTCGTTGTACCGAACCTCGTTCAGATACTCTTTCGCAGCGGATGTCAGATCGATGTGGGACTCGTTCCCGGTCGACTCCTGAAGGCGAAGCTGGACGGTTTGAGCGAACCTATCGAGCGCCTGCAACGCCACCACGGACCGTATGGCGTGCGAGGACTCGTGACCCAAGGTCGCCGTCAACAGATCGCCCTGTTGAAGCGGCGTATATGCAGGATCATTCAGGGTGCTGGGCGACAGCAGAATGGATCGACTGCGGTGGTCGTAGCTTCCAGCCTGGTTTGGTTTGTCGCTCACGCCGATACCGGCCAACCTGCCGCTCGCCGCCGCTCGGTCGAGCATGATCGCCAGATACGGAGAATTGACGATAGCGGCCTCGACCTTGTCGATATCGGCCCGGCTCACGCCTGGCCGTTTCTGCATTGCCTCGATTAGACCCTGAACCCTAGGAGGAACATCGCTCATCCCTGGCTCCGATCAACATTTACATCTACGCTCGAAACACATGCCCGCCCCTCTTCGCTGCCGTCGTCGACACGATAAAGGTGCACGCCGACATAGATCGATGTTCCGGCAGAGGTCGAAGGACGAACGAAGCCCCAACGCTCCAGATGCCTGACGCCGCTCTTTCCCATGCTATAGCCCATCGCTGCCAGTTCGTCGGCGAAAGGCTTGAAATCGAACGTGCAGCGCGTAGATCGCTGCCCCGGCACCCGCTTCGGGCCGAACGTAACTTCCACGCTCTTTCCCGGCGCTCCCTTATACAGGCCGATCACGCTCACCCAGTACGACCCCAGATCACGGAGTTCGCCTACGGCATCGCCTTCGCGGATAGCCAACAACTCGGGAACGAAGTCGATATTAAACACACTGCCTACGTGAGCGGCTTCGGTATCCAACGGGGCGTGCAAGCTGGATACCAGACGCAACAGCTTGGTGCGCAACTGTTCAACCGAAACGGCAGGAGCAACCGCATTTCGTCGCGGGATCTTCTTGACCGGCGGCTTGGGATTGGCACGCATCTGTGCCTGGTGAATGCGTTCGGCCGCCTCGACGGCCTCCACCGAAGCGGCAACGCCCGGGTCGTTCGCGGCCATGGCGGGCTCCTGGTCCTTGGGTTCGCGTCCTGACGGCTGGGCGCAGGCGGACAACGCGCCCAGGCCCAGCGTCAGCCATAGCGGCCAGGCGAATCGGCTCCGTTTCACACATCACTCCATGCCGTATAGGGCTGTGGTGAGGCTGCCTTAAGCGCGGTGAGGCTGCAAGGCGTACTTTCAGTTGCGCTATGGATAACAGCTTGCGCGAAATCGCTCACCCGAGTACGGGACATAAGGTGCCGACCGACGTGAGCCGATGAGTTCAACTAAGAGCAGTACATCTCCGTGGCAAGAATTTCCTAGCGAGTCCGGACATTGAAAAGCCGCGGGGAGCCAAGCTCCCCGCGGCCTCGATCGAGCGCCGGCGGATGCCGATTGGCTTAGCCGGTTACTTCCCCGCCCGCTCCCCCGCCGTCTCATCCCGCGCCCCGCGGAACTCCGAGTCCTGGGCCCAGTTCGGCCAGCGGCGCGAGTTGGCCAGGTCGTTGCCGAGGGTGTAGAGGATCTGCAGGTCGCGGGCCATGCCGGTGAAGGTCCAGCTGGCTTCCCATTGGTCGGCGGGCTGGTGGTAGCGGTCCTTGACGTAGGCGTCGCTCTCGGCCTTGCCGGCTTCGACGCCGCCGTCGACCTTGTCCTCGCCCGAGCCGAACGACACCGCCGGCACGCCGCGCTTGGCGAAGGGGAAGTGGTCGGAGCGGAAGAAGTGGCCGGCCTCGGGCTTGGGGTCGGTGACGTACTTGAGGCCCCAGCGCTGGGCGGTGGCGATCAGCTCGTCCAGCAGTTCCTGCTTGGCGCTGCCGGAGGTGGTGAAGTCGCGCGCCGGGCCGGTCGGGTCGAGCGCGTCGGTGTTGATCACCGCGACGGTCTTGGCCAGCGGGTACAGCGGCTTGGAGGCGTAGTACTCCGAGCCGAGCAGGCCTTTCTCTTCCGCGGTCACGGCCAGGAACACCACCGAGCGCTGCGGTTTCTTGCCCTTGGCGAAGGCGCGGCCCATCTCGATCAGGGCGGCGGTGCCGGTGGCGTTGTCGACCGCGCCGTTGTAGATGGTGTCGCCCTTGGCGTCGGGCGCGCCGACGCCCAGGTGGTCCCAGTGGGCGCTGTAGATGACGGTCTCGTCGGGCTTCTTGCTGCCGTCGATGCGGCCGACGATGTTCTGCGAAGTGATGACTTCGCTCTTGACCGCGTAGTTGGCCGACAGGGTCACGCCCTTCAGCGTCACCGGCTTGAACTCGCGGGTCTGGGCCTGTTTCTTCAGCTTGTCGAAGTCCAGCCCGGCGCTCTTGAACAGGCTGACGGCCAGGTCGCGCTGGATCCAGCCTTCCATGGTCGGATGGGCCTTGCCGGGCTGGTCGCGGACCACGTCGAACATGGTGTTGGTGTTGGAGTTCTTGACCGTGGCCCAGCCGTAGGAGGCCGGCTCGGTCTCGTGCACGATCAGCAGGCCGAGCGCGCCGCGGCGCGCGGCCTCCTCGTACTTGTAGGTCCAGCGGCCGTAGTAGGTCATGGCCTTGCCGCCGAAGTCGCCGTCGCCGGTGTCGAAATCCGGGTCGTTGATCAGCACGACCGCGATCTTGCCCTTGAGGTCGACGCCCTTGAAGTCGTCCCAGTCGCGCTCCGGCGCGCTGACGCCATAACCGGCGAACACCAGCGGCGCGTTCTTGAAGGCGACGTTGTCGGCGCCGTTGAGCGCGGCGCGCACGGCGATTTCGTTGCCCTGGGTCAGCGCGCGCGACTTCTTCTTCACCGTCACGGTCAGCTTGGGCGAGCCCTCGATGTTGGAGCGCAGCAGCGGCACGGCCTGGGTCCACAGGCGCTTGCCGTCCTTGAGGTCGCCGCCGGGCTGCACCCCGGCCGCCTTGAGCTGGGCGACGACGTAGTCGATGGTCTTGGTCTCGCCGGCGGTGGCGGGGCCGCGGCCTTCGAACTCGTCGGAGGACAGCACCTTCACTTCCTCGGACAGGCGCTTGGTGTCGAAGGTCGGCGCCTTCGGCGGCTTGGGCGCCTTGGCCGGCTTGGCGGCGACGGCGGGCATCGACAGGACGGCGGCGCAGAGCACCGCCAACGGTGTGGCGATCGGCAACTTCATGGGGAGGCCCTCGGGTGGTCGGGCCGATACTAGCCAGCCGCCCGGGGCGGGTCCATCGGCCAGAGGGCATGGTGCTGGAGTGGCAGGCGAATTTGCGTAGTTTGGCGTGAAGGCAGGGAGGGAAGACGCGCCGCTGCGCAACGCGGCAGGGCCGCTTTGGCAGGAGCGGCGTAAGCCGCGACAACCGCAACGGTGTAGGCCTGCGCCTTGGTCGCAGCGGCGATCCGCCAGTCCCGTCCATCGATCTCGTTTCGGCGCTCGGCGCGGTATTCCGCCGCGCCGGTTGTCGCGGCTTACGCCGCTCCTGCAGAGGCATCGGTTTTTACGGCAAACGGCAGCCGGGGTCGTACCAGCGGTGGCGGCGCGCGCTCCGATGCAGCGCTCCGGGAGCGGCGAAATCGGGGTCGGCGAAAGCGCCGACGGAGATCACCACGGCCTCGGGCAGCGCTTCGGCTTCCATGTAGAGCAGACCGCCGCATCGGCCGCAGAAGCAATGCTCGACCCAGCGGCCGGCGTCGCTGCTGCGGCGCCAGCGGCGCGGTTCGCCTTCGACGACGATGCGGTCCTTGGCGTAACGGGCGCGATAGGAGAACGCCGAGCCGGTGGCGCGCTGGCATTCCAGGCAGGCGCAGGCGTAAACGCTGAGCGGCTCGCCGTAGACGGTCGCGCTCAGCTCGCCGCAGGCGCAGCCGGCGACGCGTACGGGCCCTGCCGCCTCGGCGACTGCGGTGGATTCGGCGGCCCGTGCCGCAGCGGATGCGGTGTTTTCCAGGCTTGCGCCTCGGGCAGTGCCGGCATCGGTAGCCGCGGCCTTTCGCGCATTTCCCGAATCGCAGTGGTGGCCCGCAGGTGCATCGGCGTCGATCGCGGTATCCGAGTTCACGTGCGGCTCCTGGCTGCGTCCGCGGCGGATCGCCGCGCGCCGCACAGCGTGCCCGCCGGCGCCCGGCCCTGTAAATTAGCTACTTTCCGGTAAGCGCTTACCTGGACGTAAGGAGCCCGCGCGATGAAACGCCTGCCCGGCGACGGTTGCGGCCTGGCCACCGCGCTCAATGCGATCGGCGGCAAGTGGAAGACGATGATCCTGTGGGAAGTGAACCTGGCGCCGCGCCGCTTCGGCGTACTGCGCCGCTCGCTGCCGGGGATCAGCGAAAAGGTGTTGACCGAGCAGTTGCGCGAGATGGAAGCCGACGGGCTGATCCGGCGCGAGGTCTTTCCGGGCGCGGTGCAGAAGGTCGTGTACTCGGTGACCGAGTACGGCGTCGGGCTGAACGAGGCGATCGCAGTGATGTCGGCCTGGGGCAAGGCACACGAAGCGCGCCTGGCGCAGCGCGATGCCGCCCCGTAGGAGCGGCGTGAGCGGCGTGAGCGGCGTGAGCGGCGACCGAGCATAGCGATGTACGCGAGCGTACTGGCCCAACTCCGGACGCACGGATCTTGTCCATCGACGCTCGCTTCGGCAGTCGGCGTGGTATTTCATCGCTGCGCTCGGTCGCCGCTCACGCCGCTCCGACAAGGAAGGCCGCGTCCTCACGCGACGGCAGCGGGCGCCGCAAGAAAATCTTTCGGCAGCCCTTAGAAATCGTCGTTTGCGGTGATCGCGCGGCGGTTTCGATAATCGCCGCTCCCCGAGGAGAGACTTCCATGCATCGACGCGATTTTTTGCAACGCAGCAGCGCCGTATTGCTCGCCGCCGGTTTCGGCGGCTCCAGTTTCACCCTGCTGGCGCGTTCGCCGGCGAAAGAGATCGGCGCGCACTGGAACGCACAGCTGACCCGGCTGGAACGCGACAGCGGCGGCCGGCTGGGCGTGGCCGCACTGGACACCGGCGACGGCAAGCGCCTGGGCTGGCGCGGCGGCGAACGCTTCCCGATGTGCAGCACCTTCAAGTTCCTGCTCGCGGCGGCGGTGCTGCGCGAGGTCGACCGCGGCAGGCTGGACCTGCAACGCAAGCTGCCGATCGCCAAGAGCGACATCATCGCCCACTCGCCGACGACCGAGCCGCTGGTCGGTGTCGGCGCCAGCGTCGCGACCTTGTGCGAGGCGACCATGACCCTCAGCGACAACGCGGCGGCCAATCTGTTGCTGCCGCTGATCGGCGGCCCGGCCGGGCTGACCCGTTTCCTGCGCAGCATCGGCGACCCGGTCACGCGCCTGGACCGGATCGAGCCCGAGCTGAACGTAGTGGGGCCCGGCGATGAGCGCGACACCACCTCGCCCGATGCCATGCTCGACAGCTTGCGCACGCTGGTGCTGGGCGACGCGCTCAAGCCGGCCTCGCGCGAACGGCTGACCGCATGGCTGGTGGCCAACAAGACCGGCGACAAGCGCCTGCGCGCGGGGTTGCCGGCCGGGCTCAGGGTCGGCGACAAGACCGGCACCGCGAACACGACGGCCAACGACCTCGCCGCGATCTGGCCGGCCGCGCCGCGCAAGCCGGTGCTGCTGACCTGTTACCTGACCGGCGCCGGCAAGATCGACGCGGCCGGCCGCGATCAGGTGCATGCCGAGGTCGCGCGGACCCTGGCGCAGATCTGGCTGTAAACCGGCCCTTGTAGCAGCGGCGTCAGTGGCAACAGTCGCAGCGGTGCGCGCAAGCGCGTCTGCCGACGCCCGACTCCGCGCGCGATGTGGGCCTTCATCGCTTCGGCGGCTCGCGTGGCAGTGCATCGCTTCGGTGGTCGCGGCTCACGCCGCTCCTACAGGAAGGGCGGAAAGCAGGACACGGACCCCGCGCCGCGTTCTAGAATCGGCCGATTCGCGAAGGCGCCGCCGGCCCGGACGGCGCGCGCAACGAGGATGCGCATGACCCGAACCCATTGGCTGTGGCTGGCGATCGGCCTGACCGCGGCGGCCCTGGCCGCAACCTATGTCTACGAGTGGCAGGGACGCGAATCGGCGCCTGCCGCGCCGCGCGGCCCGGCGCCGACGCCATTCGGCTGGCAGGGGCAGTTGCAGTCGATCGCCGGCGACGGCATCGCCGGACTGCGCGACGGCGCCGCGGCGCAGGCGCGTTTCGCCGATCCTTATGGCTTGGCGCGCGCCGGCGACGGCAGCTTGTACATCGCCGACGGCGGCGACAACAACCGCATCCGCCGGATCGCGCCGGACGGCCAGGTCGTCAGCTTCGCCGGCGGCACCGAGGGCTTCGCCGACGGCAGCGGCGCGGCGGCGAAGTTCCACACCCCCTCCGGCCTGGCCTTCGACCGCTCCGGCAATCTCTACGTGGCCGACACCGGCAATCATGCGATCCGCCGCATCAGCCCGCAGGGCGTGGTCAGCACGGTCGCCGGCACCGGCATCGCGGGCTACCGCGACGGCCCCGGCGCACAGGCTCAGTTCGACGGCCCGGTCGGCGTCGCAGTCGCCGCCGACGGCCGCATCTTCGTGGCCGACACCTATAACGACCGCATCCGCGTGATCGGCCGCGACGGCAGCGTCGCCACCGTCGCCGGCGGCGCCCATCCGGGTTTCGCCGACGGCGCCGGCGCGCTGGCGCGCTTCGACACCCCGACCGCGCTCGCGGTCGATCGCCACGGCACGGTGTGGGTCGCCGACACCCGCAACGACGCGATCCGCCGCATCGATGCGCAAGGCACGGTCAGCACCCTGCCCGGCACCGGCCCGGACAGCGACACCGGCGCACCGCATCGCCCGATCAGCCTGGCGCTGACCCACGACGGCCTGCTCTACGTCGGCGAAATGACCTGGGGCCGAGTGCTGCAATTCAAGCCCAGCGGGCAATGGCAGCCGATCAGCGGGCGCGAACAGGCGCAACGCCTGCCGCGTCCTTCGGGCCTGGCGCTGGACGGCGCCGGCGGCCTCTACGTCAACGATGCCGCCAGCTATCGCGTGCACCGCATCGCCACTGCCTCGACGCCGGCTTCGGCGCTGCCCTTGGAAATCGGCCCGTCGCTGGACAATCCCTTGCCCGCCACCGCCGGTCGCTGGCCGCTGCGGCCGCAGGACGGCTGGCACGAAGTGGTCGGCACGCTCGGCGAAGTGCGCGGCGACGGCCACGGCGAGAGCCGCCATCACCTGCACGGCGGCCTCGACATCCGCGGCGATATCGGCCAGCAGGTGCTGGCGATCGCCGACGCCAAGGTCGGCAACCCGGCCGCGGCCTGGGGCTATGGCGGACTCGGCGAAGGCCTGATGCTGGATGCGCTGAGCTACATCCACATGCGCGTCGGCCGCACCGCGCAAGGCCAGTCGCTGGATCCACAGCGCTTCCAGGCCTTGACCGACGATGCCGGGGCCAAGCCGCGCGTGCGCGTGCGCCGCGGCGCCCGCTTCGCCGCCGGCGATGCGCTCGGCACGATCAATCCGATGGCGCACGTGCACCTGGCCTACGGGCCGTTCGGCTACGAACGCAACGCCGCCCTGCTCGGATTCGTCAACTATGCCGACCGCTACCCGCCGCGGATCGAGCGCATCCAGTTGCTCGATGCATCGGAGCAACCGCTGGCCGAACGCCAGGACGGCCGCCTGCTGCTGTCGCGCGCCCTGCCCGGCGTGCACATCGTGGTCGAGGCCTGGGACCAGGTCGACCGCAACCTGCCCCGGCGCCGGCTCGGCCTGTACGCGCTGGGCTATCAGTGGTTGACCGCGGCCGGCCAGCCGCTGCCCGGCTACGAAAGCCCGCGCATGAACATCCAGTTCGACCGCATGCCGGCCGCCGACGACGCGGTCAAGGTGGCCTATGCGCCCGACAGCGGCATCACCGTGCACGGCAGCGCGATCACCCGTTTCCGCTACATGGTCAGCAACACCGTGCGCGACGGCCGCCTGATCGCGGGTTCGTACTCGCCGAGCGAACTGCCGGCCGGCGACTACCTGCTGCGCATCACCGCGCGCGACTACAGCGGCAACGTCGCCGCGGCCGGACGCGATCTGGCGGTGCGGGTGCAATGAACGGCCGGCGCGCATCCGATGCTTCGCGCCGGCCTTTGCCGGTCGGGGCGGGCGCGGGCTAACCGCGTTCGATCGCGTACAACCGCTCCGGGCGCGGGTCGCCGGCGAGCATCAGTTCGCCGGCGGGCTGCAGGCCGAGCTGGCGCAGCCAGGCATCGGCGGCGTTGTGGTCGGGGTCGATCGAGGCGACGATGCGGCGCAGCCCCAGGCTGCCGAAGCCATGATCGAGCAAGGCCTGTGCGGCCTCGCGGCCATAGCCGCGCCGCCACCACGACGGGGCCAGGCGCAGCATCAGTTCGGCCTCGCGGCCGCCGTCGCCGGGACGTACCGCGGTCAGGCTGGCATAACCGATGACCTGTTCGCCGGCGCGTTCGACCAGCGCCCAGGTGCCGAGCCCGCGTTCGTGGGTCAGGTGCGAGATCCAGCTCGCCGCGTACGGCGCCGGCTGCGCGCCGATGCGGCTGTAGCGCATCGCCTGCGGATCGCCGAATACGGCCTGCAGGGCGTCGGCATCGGAGGCGAGCACGGGGCGCAAGGACAGGCGATGGCTACGCAGCATCATGGACGGTATTACGACGACGGAGTGCAAGCGGCATTGTAGGCCGCGTGCGCGGCGGCGGCTTGTCCGCTTTCAGCCGGGAGTCATCGAATGCGCACATCGCGAGCGACCACATCGGCACATTGCGTTCGTGCGGGCGGGCACGTCGCGCGCCCCCTGCGCATGCGTTCCGCGCCCCGGGCACATGCGGGCTACGACCTCGGTCACGCGGCGGGATGGCGGCACGGGTAGCGGCGCTTCGGCAGCAGCGGTAGCCGAAACAGGCCCCAGCGTCATGTATCGCTACGCCCTCTTCCCCCGTTGACGGGAGAGGCCCGGGGTGAGGGTCGCGCCGCAGGTCCGAAGCGAGTGCTTCGACGCTGCCGGCCCCTCACCGCACCCCCTCTCCCGCAAGCGGGAGAAGGGCTCGTCATCAGGCATACAAGCAAGAACCCATCCCCCGCCCCTTGCAAAGGGGAAAAGATCCAGTCGGAAGGCGGGGCGACTTAGCGCTCCAGCAGATCCTGGGTATTGGCCGAGTTGTTCAGGATGTTGGAGAACGGCAGCAACTGGTTGACGAAGCGGTTCCAGCGCGTGACTCCGGCCGGGCCGACGAACACCACGTCGCCGGGCTTGACCGAGAACTGGCTGGCCAGGGCGAAGGTCGCCGGCGACTTGGCCGCAAGGTGATAGATCTTGGCCGGCTGCTCGCGCAGATCCTGATTGCCGCCGCGAATCACGTACACCGCATTGCCGTTGGCGGTCAGCGGGTTGAGCCCGCCGGCACGGCCGAGCACCTGGCTCAGGCTCATGTCGGTGGTCTTGAAGCCGATCGCCGCCGGGCGCACCACTTCGCCGACCACATAGACTTCTTTGCGGTCGTTGTACGGCAGATAGATGTGGTCGCCGGCCTTGAGGTAGATGTCAGGCGCGACCGAACTGCGGTTGAGCGCGTCCAGGTCGAGCGGGTACTGGTGGCCGTTGCGGGTCAACACCAACCCGGACAGGTCGGCGCGGATCGGGTCGATGGTCGCCGCGCCGATCGCCTGGGCCAGGGTCAGCGGCGTGGCGGTGATGCGCTGGCGCTCGGTCTTCACGAACGCGCCCTGCAGGGTCACCTGCTGGCTGCCGTAGTCGATCACGGTGACGTCGACCTGCGGCGATTCGACCACCGCGGCGATGCGCTGGGTGATCAGCGAGCGCAGTTCCTCGATGGTCTTGCCGCGCGCCTGGATCACGCCGACATAGGGGTAGAACAAGGTGCCGTCGGGGCGCACCAGGCGGCCGTTGGCGGCCGGCTGCTGTTGGTTGCCGGCCGGCGAAGTCAGCTCCGGGTGATCCCAGATGGTGATGTACAAGGTGTCGCCGGCGCCGATGCGGTAGGCCTCGGGCTGGTAGTCCAGCAGCTCCGCCGGCACCGCCGCGGTGTCCACGGCGGCGCGCTCGCTGGCGACCAACTGGGCGTTGATCGGCAACAACTCGACCTCGTCGGCCTGCAGGGCATCGCCGCGCAGCAGCTGGTTCGGGCTCATGTGCTGGCCCGGCGCCCACATGCAGCCGTTGAGTCCGAGGGCGGCCAACAGCGCCATGCCAACTGAAAGCTTTCTCATGAACGAATCTGTCTCTAGGTCGTGGTCTTGCCGTGGTGAGTCGCAAACGCACGCTGCGACGCCGGCCGCGCCGCCTTCCTTGCGGTGCGACAACCGGAGCCGAGCGCGAAAACCCGCCAAGCGCCGCCTGGGCAGCGAAGAGCGGACGTCGAAAGTGGAGCGCTGAGCCGGAACTGGCGCAGCCTTGGCGGAAACCCGATCGGTCGGCGCGTTGGACGGCGGTCGGGGACGCATCTTGATGGCGGGACATGACTCCTGATGTTGCGTGCGAACGGATCGCGCGAGTTAGCCCCTGGGCACAGTATAGCCAGCGACGGCGGCTGCAACGGGATGCGGCGGCTTCGGTAAGAGCATCGCATCACAGTTATGAATCCTCGCCGCGAGCCTTCATTCAGCGGCGATTGCGGGCGCCGACAGCGCATGACGCGACGATGACGCCGTCGCGCCGCGATGCGTCGCGGCGAAGGCCGTTCGGTTTTCGTTCACCTGCATGGCCGCGGCGCGCTGCGATGGCCCGAAACGCCGCAGCCGCGGGGATCGGCCACGCGCGAAGTCGCGTTCGCGATTGCGCGCTCGGCGAAGGTTCGCTGGTGACAGGCGTCACGTCTCGACGGTCGCGCCGGCGATGGCGGTTGACCCTGCCGGAGGCGGCTCGTACATTCCGCACCGTCGTAATTCGATGCACCGCAGCATCGCGGCCCCCGCGTGTCGGCATGCGTCGCTGTTCGGTTCACTGCCGGTCGAACGGCCTTTCGGGTCCGTTCGCGCCATCAAGCAAACGCTGTCGGCGCGTCCGCGCGCCGTAGTTCAACGGTGAGACGTAACGCGCGTGTTCAAACGGGTATTGATGGTCTGCATCGGCAACATCTGCCGGAGCCCCACCGCCGAAGTGCTGCTGCGGCATCGAATGCAAGGCAAGGACATCGTCGTCGAATCGGCCGGGCTGGCGGCATTGCGCGGCTATCCGATCGACGCCACCGCCCAGGCGCTGCTCCAAGAGCATGGCCTGGACGGCACGCCGCACAAGGCGCGGCAGCTCGATCGCGAGATCGTCGACGCCGCCGACCTGATCCTTACGATGGAACGTAAACACCTCGACGGCGTGCTGGCGCTTGCGCCGCATGCGCGGGGGAAAACGTTTCTGCTGGGCAAGTGGTTGGACGACGCCGGCATTCCGGACCCCTACCGCCAGTCGCGCAGCGCGTTCGAACGGGCCTACCAGCTGATCAACTCAGGGGTGAGTAGCTGGGTGCCCTACTTATGACGTAGGACTCCAACTTTTAAGGCCCTCACCCCATGCCGACCAGTTCCGCCGCCCTCGACGCTCAACGGGACGGCAACGAAGAAATCGACCTGGCCGCGCTGCTCGGTACGCTGATCGACCACAAGTGGCTGATCGTCGGCGTGACCGCGGCCGGCTTCGCCCTCGGCACCGCTTACGCCCTGCTCGCGCCGCCGGTCTACCAGGCCAACGCGATGATCCAGGTCGAGCCGAATACGCCGACCCTGCCGGGCCTGGACGCGGTCTCGCAGGTGCTGACCGATTCGGCGCCGCAGGCGGTGACCGAAATCGCCCTGCTGACCTCGCGCACCGTGCTCGGCAAGGCGGTCGACGACCTGCGCCTGGACGTGCAGGTCGAGCCCAAGCAGTTTCCGTTGATCGGCGGCGTGATCTCGCGCCGCTACGAACCGGCCGCGCCCGGCTCGGTCGCCGAGCCCTGGTTCGGTCTCGACGGCTACGGCTGGGGCGGCGAGCGTCTGGACGTGTTCAAGCTGTCGGTGCCCGAAGCGCTGGTCGGCACAGAGCTGGAGCTGATCGCCGACAACGCCGGCGCGTACCGCCTCTACGACGAAGACGGCGGCCTGCTGCTCAACGGCAAGGTCGGCGAAGAGGCCAGCGGCCGCGGCGTCAAGCTTACGGTCAAGGAGCTGACGGCCAATCCAGGCATGCGCTTCGAGGTGGTCAAGCTGCAGACGCTGGCGATCATCAACGCCCTGCAGCGCAACCTCACCGCCGGCGAGAAAGCCAAGGACTCCGGCATCATCCAGCTCAGCTACGAGCTCGGCGATCCGGCCAAGGCCACCGCGACGCTGGACGCGATCACCCGTCAATACACTCGCCAGAACGTCGAACGCAATTCCGCCGAAGCCGCCAACCGGCTAGTGTTCGTCAAGGAACAACTGCCGAACGTGCGCCGCGAGCTGGAGAAATCCGAGCAGGCGCTCAACGCCTACCAGTCGCAGTCGCATTCGGTCGACATCAGCCTGGAGACCAAGTCCTACCTGGACCAGATCGTCTCGCTGGACACCAGCATCTCGCAGCTGAAGATGCAGCAGGCCGAAGTCAGCCGCCGCTACACTCCGGCGCACCCGGCCTATCGCGCGCTGATGGCGCAGCTGGGCGAACTGGAAGGGCGCAAGAACGAGATGAGCAAGCGCATCGAGGGCTTGCCGGAGACCCAGCAGGAACTGCTGCGCCTGACCCGCGACGTCCAGGTCGGCACCCAGACCTACACCAATCTGCTCAATCAGGCTCAGCAGCTCGATATCGCCCGCGCCGGCACGGTCGGCAACGCGCGCATCGTCGACCGCGCCGTGGTCGACGTCAGCCAGCCAGTGAAGCCCAAGCGGCTGATGATCGTCGCCATCGCCACGTTCCTCGGCGGCGCCCTGGCGGTGGCCTGGATCTTGTTGCGCCAATTGCTCAACCGCGGCATCGAGGACGCCAAGGAAATCGAGCAGCTCGGCCTGCCGGTGTACGCCTCGGTTCCGCTGAGTTCCTACCAACGCGACCACGAAAGCGTCGACAAGAAGTCGCGTACGCCGTCGAAGTCCGGCCGGGCGCGACTGCTGGCGGTGGACGCGCCGGGCGATCTGGCGATCGAAGCGATCCGCGCGCTGCGCACCGGCCTGCACTTCGCGCGCCTGGAAGCCAAGAACAACGTCCTGATGATCTGCGGCGCCAGTCCGAACGCCGGCAAGACGTTCGTCTCGACCAACCTGGCCACGGTGATCGCGCAAGGCGGCCAGCGCGTGCTGCTGATCGACGCCGACCTGCGCCGCGGCACTCTGCACCGGGTGATGGGCCTGAACGGACAGGAAGGGCTGTCCGACCTGCTGACCGGGCGCATCGACTTCAACAAGGCGGTGCACGCCTCGTCGGTCGACGGTCTGCACTTCATCGCACGCGGCCAGGTTCCGCCGAACCCGTCCGAGCTGCTGATGCACCCGAACTTCGCCGCGCTGCTGAGCAGCGTGTCGCAGCGCTACGATCTGGTGATCGTCGATACGCCGCCGATCCTGGCGGTCACCGACGCGGCCATCGTCGGCCGCCACACCGGCACCAACCTGTTGGTCGCGCGCTTCGGGTTCAACACCGTCAAGGACATCGCAGTGGCCAAGCAGCGCTTCGAGCAGAACGGCATCGAACTCAAGGGCTCGATCCTCAATGCGGTCGAACGCCGGCACGGCGCTTATCACGCCTACGGCTACGAATACGCGCCGATCGAAAAATGATCGACGCCGCGTTCGAGCGCGCCGCAGCCGCGCCCGAACGCATCGCCCATCCATGGTCGTCTCAACGACGCACCACCGCCGCTCGCGCATCGCGCACGCTCGCTCACCCGGCTTCGCGAAGCTGCTCGCAAAATCGACAGACCACCATGAACGGATGCAAAACGAAAATCGCGGCAACGCTCCGCCTCCGCCCGCCCGGAGTGAAGAAAAACCCTATGAAAACCCGGCTTTTTTTCGGATTCATTTGCGGATAACGAAATCGCATAAGACGACTTACGCAATGCGTAAACGCGATAGGCCGTCGCCGGACCGCACATTGCGGCGTAACGCCGACGTTATTTCGCGCCCTGCATCGCAGACGCGACTTGATAGACGACCGCAACCGCAATTTCCCGCATGAATCGCAGCTGACACAAATCGAATTCGCGCACGAATCGACCCCGTCACCGCGACTGCTCAACAAAAAGCCTTACGGTTTCACAGTATTGATCGCGCGACGAATGGCAGTCTATTCGCACCAAACAGCAGTCCGCGCGCACTCGTAGGGGGAGCGCGACGCGGACGCAGACCGACGAGATGTCATAAAGATCGGGCACAAAGCAACACCACAAGCACCACGTAGCGCATCGAACCCTCGGCGGACGGACGCGCCACCTCACTCACCCCTAACCACTGCAGCGACAACCCGGCATCACTTCGCCCGACGCGGCTTCGCCGCTGCGTCCGGCTGCGGCACCACCACAACTCCAAGAAAACTCAGTACACAGGATGGATGATCGACCGCGGGGGGCGGCGATCGTTGGCTTTGTCTAACGAAGACTTATTCCCCGGACCTCACGTCATGCTGGACACCAAGATCGCGATCGCCTGCGCGCTGGCGCTGTGCATCACAGGCATCGCCATATACGCGATGCGCCCCCTGGCCAAGAACTTCGGCCTGGTCGACCGCCCTGGGCAACGCAAGCGGCACCAAGGCGATATCCCGCTGATCGGCGGACTGGCGATTTTCGCCGGCCTGCTGTGCGGCGCGGCCTTCCTCGGTCTCGCCGACCGTTTCACGCTGTCGCTGCTCGGCAGCACTGCGCTGATCGTCATCGTCGGCGCGATCGACGACTCCAAGGATCTCAGCGTTCGCGCGCGTCTTCTGGTGCAGACCGGCGCGTGCGTGCTGATGATGATCGGCAGCGGCCTGTACTTGAACGACCTCGGCAACCTGTTCGGCACCGGCCCGATCTCGCTCGGCCTGATCGGCCTGCCGCTGACTGTGATCGGCGTGGTCGGCCTGATCAACGCCTTCAACATGCTCGACGGCATCGATGGGCTCGCCGGCAGCCTGACCCTGACTTCGATCGTCGCCATCATGCTGTTCGCCGACGGCATCGCGCCTTCGGCGATCTCGCTGCCGCTGTTGCCGGTGCTGTTCGCGGCGATCGTGCCCTACCTGTTCGCCAATCTCGGCCTGTGGCGCGGGCAAAAGATCTTCATGGGCGACGCCGGCAGCATGGCGATCGGCTACCTGCTCGCCTGGAGCCTGGTCTACCTGAGCCAGCGCGGCGGCGCGCGCCTGGACGCGGCCGACGCGCTGTGGTGCGTGGCCTTGCCGGTGCTGGACACGCTGGCGGTGATGTACCGGCGCATGCGCAAGGGTCTGTCGCCGTTCAAGCCCGATCGCCAGCACCTGCACTACATGCTGCTCGACAGCGGCTGCTCGCCGCGCATCGCGTTGGCGATCCTGGTGGTGACCGCGACAACGCTGGCAGCGATCGGCTACAGCCTGCGCAACCTGCCGTTGGGCGTGAACCTGGCGATCTTCGCCGCTCTGCTGATCGCCTACACCGTCGGCCTGACCCACGGCTGGAAATTCGAGCCGCGCTTGCCGAACTGGCGTCCTGAGAACGACGCGATGGAACTGGAAGCCGCCCACGCGCCGGGCCTGAGCCTGCCCGACGGCGCCGCCTTGCCCGCCCTCGCGCGCACCGGACTGGCCGAGGACGCGTCCGCGGTGACCAAGCTGCCGTCGTCGATGCCGGCCGCCGCCGCGGTGGCCGCGCCGCGCAAGATCAAGACCCTATGCGTGTTCGGCACTCGTCCGGAAGCGATCAAGATGGCGCCGCTGGCGCTGATGCTGAACGCCGACCCGCGCTTCGAGGCGCGCGTGTGCGTGACCGGCCAGCACCGGCAGATGCTCGATCAGGTGCTGAGCCTGTTCGACATCCAGCCCGATTACGACCTGGCGATCATGAAGCCGGGCCAGGACCTGACCGACATCACCACCGCCATCCTGACCGGCATGAAGAAGGTGCTGGCCGAGCTGAAGCCGGACGTGGTGCTGGTCCACGGCGACACCTCGACCACCATGGCGACCACCCTGGCGGCCTACTACCAGCAGGTGCCGGTGGCCCACGTCGAGGCCGGCCTGCGCACCGGCAACCTGTACTCGCCGTGGCCGGAAGAGGCCAACCGCAAACTCACCGGCGCGCTGGCGGCGATGCACTTCGCCCCGACCGATCTGTCGATGCAGAACCTGCGCGCCGAAGGCATCGCCGCCGACCGTATTTCGATCACCGGCAACACCGTGATCGACGCGCTGAAGGAAGTGGTGAGCCGGATCGAGCGCACCGATACGCTGCGCGAGCAGTTGTCGCAGCAGTTCGCCTTCCTCGACCCGAAGCGGCGCATGATCCTGGTCACCGGCCATCGCCGCGAAAGCTTCGGCGGCGGCTTCGAGCGCATCTGCCACGCGCTGCGCGATATCGCCCTGCGCCATCCGGACGTGGACATCGTCTATCCGGTGCACCTCAACCCGCAGGTGCGCGAGCCGGTCAACCGCCTGCTGCGCGACATCAAGCAGATCCACCTAATCGAGCCGCTGGACTACCTGCCGTTCGTGTACCTGATGAACGCCGCCCACATCATCCTCACCGACTCCGGCGGCATCCAGGAAGAAGCGCCCTCGCTGGGCAAGCCGGTGCTGGTGATGCGCGACACCACCGAGCGCCCGGAAGCGGTCGCGGCCGGCACGGTCAAGCTGGTCGGAACCGACCGCCAGCTGATCGCCGACGGCGTCAGCGCCCTGCTGCAGGACCGCTCGGCCTACGAAGCGATGAGCTTCGCCCACAACCCCTACGGCGACGGCAAGGCCTGCGAGCGCATCGTCGAAGCGCTGGCCGCGATCAAGGTCGAGGTCTCGCAGTTGGCCGCCTGATCCGCGCCCCATCCATCGGGCGCGGGCCGCTCCGGCGCGCGCGACGCACAGGCGGCGAGATCTTTCGCCGCCTTGTGCGTTGAACGAACCGGCCGCCCGCGCCGCCGCATCCCCCCGCTCCACGGGAGCAACCTCGGAGTTCTTATGCAATTCGAAACCGTTTCGGTCATCGGCCTGGGTTACATCGGCCTGCCCACCGCCGCCGCGTTCTGCGCTGCCGGCAAGCGCGTGATCGGCGTCGACGTCAACGCCCGCGCGGTGGAGACCATCAACCGCGGCGAGATCCACATCTTCGAGCCCGAGCTCGACGTCGCCGTATACGCCGCGGTCAACAAGGGCCTGCTGCGCGCGACCGACACGCCGCAGCCCGCCGATGCGTTCCTGATCGCGGTGCCGACTCCGTTCAAGGGCGACCACCAGCCCGACCTGAGCTACATCGAAGCCGCCGCCAAAGCGCTGGCGCCGGTGCTGGCCAAGGGCAATCTGATCGTGCTCGAGTCGACCTCGCCGGTCGGGGCCACCGAACAACTCGCCGCGTGGCTGGCCGCCGCGCGTCCGGACCTGAGCTTCCCGCAGCAGGCCGGCGTCGAAGCCGACGTCAACGTCGCCTATTGCCCCGAGCGCGTGCTACCCGGCCACGTGATGCGCGAGCTGATCGAGAACGACCGCATCATCGGCGGCATGACCCCGCGCTGCGCCGAGCGCGCGTGCGAGCTTTACCGCGCCTTCGTCCGCGGCGAATGCATCGTCACCGACGCGCGCACCGCCGAGATGTGCAAGCTGACCGAGAACGCGTTCCGCGACGTCAACATCGCCTTCGCCAACGAACTGTCGATCATCAGCGACAAGTTCGGCATCAACGTCTGGGAGCTGGTGCGCCTGGCCAACCGCCATCCGCGCGTCAACATCCTGCAGCCGGGCCCGGGCGTCGGCGGTCACTGCATCGCGGTCGACCCCTGGTTCATCGTCGACAGCGCACCGGAAGAAGCGCGCCTGATCCGCACCGCGCGCGAGGTCAACAACAGCAAGCCGCACTGGGTCATGGACAAGGTCGACGCCGCGATCGCCGAGGCCAAGGCCGCCGGCAAGGAAGACAAGCACCTGACCATCGCCGTGTTCGGCCTGTCGTTCAAGCCCGACATCGACGACCTGCGCGAAAGCCCGGCGCTGGACATCGCGATCGAGCTCGCCGCGCGCCATCCGGGCAAGGTGCTCGCGGTCGAGCCGCACATCGACGCGCTGCCGGACAAGCTCAAGTCGTCGCCGAACGTGATCTTGGTGGACTTCCCCACCGCCAGCGCCCAGGCCGACATCGGTCTGCTGCTGGTCGACCACAAGCCGTTCAAGGAACAGGCCGCGCCGACCCATCTGCGCCTGGTCGACACCAAGGGCATCTGGACCTGAGCCCGCCGGCCGGCCGCACCGACATGACCGATCTCCGATGATCCGCCGCCTGATCACCACCGCCAGCCTCTCGGCGATCAGCGCCATGGCCTCGCGCGGCGCGATCTTCGCCGGCGTGTTGCTGGTCGCCTACTTGCTGGGGCCGGAGGCCTTCGGTCAGTTCACCCTGATCCAGACCACCGCGCTGCTGTTCACCACCTTCTGCGCCCTCAGCCTGGGCCAGATGGCGACCAAGATCGTCGCCGAGGCGGTGGACGGCCCGCGCGAGCGGTTGCAGGTGGCGCTGTCGGTGTCGTACGGCTCGGCGCTGCTGATCGCGTTGGGGTTCGCGGCGTTGATCGTGGCCTTGTCGCCGCTGCTGGCGCGCTGGGTCGGCCATTCGGCGGCGCTGACGCCGGTCTACGCCAGCGCCGGCCTGCTGGTGCTGGCCGGCTTCGTCACCGCAGTCCAGAACGGCGTCGCCCTGGCCCTGCATCGGGTCAAGGAACAGGCCTACGCCAACATCGCCAGCGCCCCGGTCGCGTTCGCGATCATGGTACTGGCGGCGATGCGCCACGACCTGCATTGGGCGGTGTACGGCTACGTGCTCTCGCAGGCGGTGATCGCGCTCGGCCAGGAACGCGGCCTGCGCCGCTACCGGCGCGAACACGGCCTGCGCCTGTCGCTGCGCGCGACCCGGCGCGAGGACTGGACGGTGCTGTGGAAGCTCGGCCTGCCGTCCTCGCTGGCCGGCCTGCTGACCGTGCCCGCGATGTGGATCGTAATGGTGATGCTGTCGCACACCGGCGACGGCGCGGTCGAGCTGGGCAATTTCGCCCTCGGCAATCAGGCCCGCTCGATCCTGCTGTTCGGCATCGGCGTGGTCGCCAACGCGGCCCTGCCGATGCTGTCCTCGGCGCTGGCGCGCGGCGACCGCGGCAGCGCCTCGACGGTGCTGCGCCACTCGATGCTGTTGCTGCTGGCGATCACCGGCGGCATCGCCCTGTTCGCCGGTTTCGCCGCACCGCCGGCGATCCACGCCTTCGCCCCGGACTACGCCGGCTCGGTGCAACCGCTGCAATGGCTGCTGGCCTCGGTGGTGGCGACCGCGCCTACCACGATCCTGATGCGCAAGGCCACCGCCGACGGACGGCCCGGCATCCTGCTGGCCGGCAACGCGGTGTTCTGCGTGGTTCTGCTCGCCGCCGCCGCGGTCGCCCTGCGTATGCACGGCGGCGCGGCCGGCCTGGCCCAGGCCTATTTCGTCGCCTCGGTGCTGCAGCTGCTGACCTTCGCTTTGTTCAACCGCAACGAGCTGCGCTGGAAGGCCGTGGCACGGAGTAACCCATGAGAGTCGTACGTCTGCTGAAGAAATCCGTGATCCTCGGCGCGATCCGGGTCGGCTGGCTGATCAAGCCGGGCCTGGTCACGCGCCTGTTCACCTGGTACCTGAAGTCGGAAGGCGCGCAGATCGACGGCATGCCCAATTACCTGTCGGCCAAGATCTGGTTCGACGGCACCGACTACTCGCTGATCCGGCTCGGCGAGGGCTGCACGATCTCCAGCAACGTGCGCATCCTGACCCACGACGCCGCGGTGCACACCGCGGCCAAGGAACTGGGGCTGCGCTTCGAACGGCCCGAGATCCGGGTCAAGCCGGTCTCGATCGGCCGCTACAGTTTCGTCGGCACCGGTTCGATCATCATGCCCGGCGCCGACATCGGCCCGGGCTGCATCATCGGCGCCGGCAGCGTGGTGCGCGGCAAGATCCCGCCGCTGAGCATCGTGGTCGGCAGCCCCGGCCAGATCGTCGGCTCGGTGACCGAGTACGTCGCCAAGCTCTACCCCGACCGGGTCCGGGCCGGCTGAGGCGCGCATGTCGTCCCTGTCCAAGACCGCCTACGTGATCGCCCGCACCCTGTCGGCCTTCGGCCTGCCGGGGCTGCGCGGCCTGCGCACGCGCATCTACGCCTGGCATTTCCGCGCCGCCGGGATGAGCGTGTCCGACCGGGTGATGGTGGTCGCCGCGCATCGCAGCGACAGCGCCGCGATCTCGTTCGGCCGCGGCGTCGAGCTCGGCGCCGACAGCTACATCGACTATTCCGGCGGGGTGCGCATCGGCGATCACGTCGCGGTGTCCGAAGGCGCCAAGCTGTTCACCCACAACCACGCGGTGCGGCGCGGCCATGCCGACTGGCACCGCAATCCGATCGAGTTCTCGCCGCTGCAGATCGAGGACTACGCCTGGATCGGCGCCGGCGCGACCGTGCTGCCGCGGGTGCGGCGGATCGGCCGCGGCGCCATCGTCGGCGCCGGCGCGGTGCTGGCCGAGGACGTGCCGGATTTCGCCGTCTACGCCGGCAACCCCGCGCGCGAGATCTTCCGCCGCGACATCACCGAGCAGGACTGAGGGAGGCCGGACCGGTTTGGCGACGCTCTACGTCATCTTCTTCATGAGCCTGGGACTGCTGGCGTTCGCGCGCATCGGCGGCCGCTTCGATCGCCTGTTCGTCAATCCGATCCTGGCCTTCGTCCTCACCGTCGCCTTCATCTACGGCTTCATTCCCTGGCTGAAGGAACTGCAGCAAGTCCAGACCTATCCGTTCTACTACTCGACCGACGCCAAGCTGTTCGCCCTGTTGTTCTCGCTGGTGTTCTGCCTGTCCGGCATCGGCGGCTATCTGCTCGCCGGCGGCGGCGCGCGCCCCGCCCTGCCGCAGGTGCGCGCGCTGACCAAGCGCGAACGGCGGCGGGTGCTGGTGCTGGTCGGCATTCCGGCGATGTGTGCGGTGCTGTATCTGGCGCGCACGGTGTCGGCCTACGACCTGGCCGACTACATGAAGGACCGGATCATGATCCGCCGCGGCATGGGCCCGGCGGTGGTGCTGGCGTTCGCGGCGATCTGCTACGCAGCGATCCTGGTCACCAACTATTTCGCTTCGCGGCGCGCGCCGGGACGGCCGATGTCGCGCTGGCGGCTGCTGCCGATCGGCGCGGTGGTGCTGGTGGTCGCGGTGGCCTTCGTCGCCATGGGCAACCGCAACTTCGTCTTCATCCTGATCGCGATCGTGCTGTTCGCCTCGCTGTCGATCTTCAAGGGCCGGATGAGCCGCGCACTGATGCTGCTGCCGGTGATGCTGGCGATCGCCCTGGGCCTGTCGGCCTGGGCCAAGATCCGCACCACCCTGGACAGCGCCGACGCCTCCAGCGTGACCAGCGAAGGGCCGGTGCAATTGCTGGTGTACGGCCTCAACGGCGCGTTCGGCAACGCCGAGAACCTGGTCTGGCTGGCCCAGCACGAACGCGACTGGGACCCGGTCTACGGCGCCACCGTGGTCGCCGCCGCGCTCAACCCGATTCCGCGCGCGTTCTGGCCGGACAAGCCGTTCGGCGGCGGCCCGGCGCTGCGCAACATGATCTACCCCGGCAGCTACACCCTCGACGGCGAGAAGCTGACCTCCTACACCACCGGCCTACCGACCGAGGGCTACATGAACTTCGGCCTGCTCGGCCTGGTGCTGTTCGGCCTGGTCAACGGCGCCTGCCTGGCCGGCATCCGCAATCTCTACGCGCGACGGCGCGAGGTCACGCCGGTCGGCGTGGTCGTCTACAGCTTCTCGATCTTCATGTTCTCTTCCGGATTTCTGTATATGGAACTGCTCGGCGGCTGGAGTCGCTATTTCATCACCGTGCTGCTGCTGTTCGCGGTCACCTGGCTGGGCAATCGCCCGATCCGCATGCGCGGGGTGACGGCATGAACGCGATCATCCTCGGCCAGGGCAATCCTTATCTGAAGAATCCATACCTGAGCAAGCTGTCGCAGGTGCTGGACGCGGCCGCGATCCCGTACGAGTTCTGGATCTGGAGCCGCGACAAGCAGGCCGCCGCGCTGCCCAAGGTGCGGGTGCTGTTGAGCTTCGGTTCCTGGGGCGGGGGCGCGGTCAACGCGCTCGGCTATGCGCTGTGGGTGGCCTGGCTGACCCTGCGCGTGTTCCTGCAACCGCGCGCCGGAGTGTACTTCTGCTCGCGCCTGGACGCGGCCCTGCCCTGCGCGCTGGTCGCCAGCCTGCGCGACTGCCAGTACGTGTTCCTGGACCGCGACAAGCTGTCCAAGAGCTATGCCTGGCCCAAGCCGGTCAAGCGCCTGATCGAGGCGATCGAACGTTTCGTCGGCCGCCGCGCCACCCTGCACGTGGTGCCGGGCGCCTCGCGCGCGGTCGACGGCGACGGCGGCAACATCCGCATCGTCCGCAATACCCCGCACAGCGACGTGATCCAGCGCGCGCGCGGCCTGGTCGCCGGCATGCCGCCGCGCGACGGCCGCCTGCGGGTGCTGATCAGCGGCCTGATCTCGCCCGAACGCGGCGCGAAGATGATGCGCGAGGCGGTCGAAGCGGTCGGCGACCGGATCGATTTCGTCGCCGCCGGTCGCCTGCTCGGCGACGACGCCAAGCGTCTGGCCGAACTGCTCGGCGAACGCTACCGCGGCATCGTCAGCAACGAGGACGCGCTGGCCCTGCTGCTCAGCGCCGACCTGGTGCTGGCCTTCTACGACCCGGCGCTGGAGATCAACCGCCTGGCCGAACCCAACAAGTGGTTCGACTGCGCGGCGCTGCAGATTCCGTTCGTCACCAATCCCGGCCTGGACACGTCGCAGCCGTTCGAAGCCGCCGATGCCTGCTTCCTGTGCGAGTACGGCGACGGTCGCGTCCTGGCCCAGGAACTGCTGCGCATCGACGCCGATCCGCAGGCGCTGGAACGGCGCCGCGCAGGCCTGCGCACCCTGCGCTACGAGGCCTGGGACACGGCGATGGCGCGGGTCATCGCCGAATGCGCCGGCTTGAGCCGGAAACGCTGAGGCCGCCATGACGCCCGTCAACCGATAACGCATCGCCGCCCGCCCCCGCCGCGACGCCTCACCTTCCCCCTTCGTACTGGAACCACCATGCAACAGGTCCTGCAAAATCTGCGCGACGGCAGCACCGAAGTCGTCGACGTCCCGGTCCCGGCGCTCAAGCCCGGCCATCTGCTGATCCGAACCGGCACCACCCTGGTCTCGGCCGGCACCGAACGCATGCTGGTCGAGTTCGGCAAGGCCAACATGCTGCAGAAGGCGCGCCAGCAGCCGGACAAGGTGCGCATGGTGCTGGAGAAGGTCCGCACCGACGGCCTGGCCACCACCATCGACGCGGTGCGCAGCAAACTCGACCAGCCGCTGCCGCTGGGCTATTGCAACGTCGGCACGGTGATCGGCGTCGGCGCCGGGGTCAACGGCTTCGAGGTCGGCGACCGCGTCGCCTCCAACGGCAAGCATGCCGAAGTGGTGGCGGTGCCGGCCAACCTGTGTGCGCGCATCCCCGACGGCGTCGACGACGAGGCCGCCTCGTTCACCGTGCTCGGCGCGATCGCCCTGCAGGGCATTCGCCTGGTCCAGCCGACCCTCGGCGAGGCGGTGGTCGTCACCGGCCTGGGCCTGATCGGCCTGATCACCGTGCAGCTGCTGCGCGCGCACGGCTGCCGCGTGCTCGGCATCGACTTCGACCCGGCCAAGCTGGCGTTGGCGCGCAGCTACGGCGCCGACACCGTCGACCTGTCCAAGGGCGAGGACCCGGTCTCGGCGGCGCAGACGTTCTCGCGCGGCCGCGGCGTCGACGCGGTGCTGATCACCGCCTCGACCAAGAGCAACGAACCGGTCTCGCAGGCCGCGCACATGTGCCGCAAGCGCGGCCGCATCGTCCTGGTCGGCGTCACCGGCCTGGAACTGTCTCGCGCCGACTTCTACGAGAAGGAACTGAGTTTCCAGGTCTCCTGCTCCTACGGCCCGGGCCGCTACGACCCATCCTACGAAGAACGCGGCAACGACTACCCGGTCGCGTTCGTGCGCTGGACCGAGCAGCGCAACTTCGAGGCCATGCTCGACATGATGGCGGCCGGTTCGATCCAGACCCAGGCGCTGGTCAGCCATCGCTACGCCATCGCCGAGGCCGAGCAGGCCTACACCGTGCTCGGCGGCGCCGAACCTTCGCTCGGCATCTTGCTCGACTACGGCCGTCCCGACGACGCGCTGGCCACGCCGTTGCGCCGCACCGTGCCGCTGCCGGCCGCGGTGCAGGCGCCCGCCGCGCCGGCCGCCCCGGGCAACGGCTCGGTGGCCTTCATCGGCGCCGGCAACTATGCCGGCCGGGTGCTGATCCCCGCCTTCGCCAAGGCCGGCGCCTCGCTGCACACCGTGGTCTCCAGCGGCGGAGTCAGCAGCGTGCACTTCGGCCGCAAGTTCGGCTTCCGCAACGCCAGCACCGACACCGACGCGACCCTGCGCGACAGCGGCAACGATTCGGTGGTGATCGCGACCCAGCACGGCAGCCACGCCGCGCTGACCACCAAGGCGCTGCGCCAGGGCAAGCATGTCTTCGTCGAAAAGCCGCTGTGCATGACGCTCGAGGAGCTGGCCGAGATCGAGAAGGCCTACGCCGACTGCGCGGTGTACGGCCGTCCGCCGGTGCTGATGGTCGGCTTCAATCGCCGCTTCGCCCCGCAGGTACGCAAGATGCACGCGCTGCTGGCCGGCGTGCAGGAACCCAAGAGCTTCATCATGACGGTCAACGCCGGCGCGATTCCGGCCGACCACTGGACCCAGGACCCCAAGGCCGGCGGCGGCCGCCTGATCGGCGAAGCCTGCCACTTCGTCGACCTGCTGCGCTTCCTGGCCGGCGCGCCGATCGTCGGCCACCAGTTGACCGCGGTCGGCAACGTGCCCGGCGTCGGCATCCGCAGCGACCGGGTCAGCTTCAGCCTCAGTTTCGCCGACGGCTCGTTCGGAACCGTGCATTACCTGGCCAACGGCGACAAGAGCTTCCCCAAGGAGCGCCTGGAAGTCTTCACCGCGGGCCGGGTGCTGCAGTTGGACAACTTCCGCCGCCTCAAGGGCTACGGCTGGCCGGGCTTCAAATCGATGAACCTGTGGCGCCAGGACAAGGGCCAGAACGACTGCGCGCAGGCCTTCATGGCCGCGGTCAAGGCGCGCGGCGACTCGCCGATCCCGGCCGAGCAACTGTTCGAAGTCGCCCGCGCGACCATCGAACTGGACGCAGCGGTCCGCGCATGAACGCCTCGGCGCGCGCCCTGCGGCTGTGGTACACCGTGCGCCATCTGCGCCCGGTGCAGATCTACGGCCGTGCCTGGCACCGGTTGCACCGGCCGCGCATCGACCTGTCGCCCGCGCCACCGGCGATGCCGGCGCGCGGCCAGTGGCAAGGCTGCGCGCGCGCGCCGTCGATGCTGGGCCCGAACCGGTTCCGTTTTCTCAATGCCGAGCACGATCTGCGCAACGGCGACTGGAACGATCGCGCCCTGCCCAAGCTGTGGCTGTACAACCTGCACTACTTCGACGATCTGGTCGCCGACGGCGCGGCGGCGCGCGCCGGCTGGCACGCCGACCTGGTGCGCGGCTGGATCGCGGCCAATCCACCCGGCGCCGGCAACGGCTGGGAGCCGTATTGCCTGTCGCTGCGCACCGTCAACTGGATCAAGTGGTTGCTGTCGGGTCACGCGCCCGCCGACGACGACGCCCGCCAAGCCGCGCTCGACAGCCTCGCCGTACAGGCCCGCTATCTGGCCGGCCGCCTGGAACGGCACCTGCTCGGCAATCATCTGTGGGCCAACTACAAAGCCCTGCTGTTCGCCGGCCTGTTTTTCGACGGCGAGGAAGGCGCGCGCTGGCTCGACATCGGCCTGCGCGGCATGCGCCGCGAAATCGGCGAGCAGATCCTCGCCGACGGCGGTCACTTCGAACGCAGCCCGATGTACCACGCGATCCTGCTCGAGGATTTGCTCGACCTGATCCAGCTCGGCGAACGCTACGCTCCGGCGGTGTCGCGCGAGGATCTGGAACTGTGGCGGACACGCGCCGCATCGATGCTCGGCTGGCTCGCGGTCATGACCCATCCCGACGGCGGCATCGCCTTCTTCAACGACGCCGCCCACGGCATCGCGCCGGAACTGGCGCCGTTGCAGGACTATGCGCGCTCGCTCGGGCTGACTCCGCCGGAGCGCTCCGGCGAGGCCCTGCAGTTGCTGCCCGAGTCCGGCTACGCGCGCCTGGAGTACGGCGAGGCGGTGCTGATCGCCGATATCGGCGAAGTCGGTCCGAACTACCTGCCCGGCCACGCTCACGCCGATACCCTGAGCTTCGAGCTGTCCCTGCACGGGCGCCGGGTGCTGGTGAACGCCGGCACCTCGCGTTACGACATCGGCGCCGAGCGCCTGTGGCAGCGCGGCACCGCCGCGCACAACACGGTGCAGATCGACGACCAGGACTCCTCCGAGGTCTGGAGCAGTTTCCGCGTCGCCCGCCGCGCCCTGCCGTTCGCGATCGGCCATGGCCAGGACAGCGGCGGGGTCTGGCTGGAAGCCGCGCACGACGGCTACAAGCGCCTGCCCGGCCGCGCCGTGCATTGCCGCCGGTGGCGCCTGCAGGAAGACCAACTGCGAGTGGAAGACCTCATCGAGGGCCGCTTCGCCCGCGCCGTCGCGCGCTATCGCACTCCGCCGGGCCTGCGCATCGGCGCTGCGCGCGTCGCCGGCGACGGCATCGAGGCGCTGCGCTGGCGCAGCGAGCCCGAGGGGCTGAGCGCCCACGTCGCCGCCAGCACCTATCACGCCGGCTTCGGCCGCAGCGAAGCCTGCGACGTGCTGGAAGTCGCCGTGCCGCGCGACACCGGCAGCGCCGCCATCGTGTTCACCTGGACCAGCTGAAGCTCATGCGCATCCTGTTTCTCACGGACAACTTCCCGCCGGAAGGCAACGCGCCGGCCACGCGCACCTACGAACACGCGGTGCGCTGGGTGCGCGCCGGGAACGAGGTCACGGTGATCACCTGCGCGCCGAACTTCCCCGAGGGCAAGCTGTTTCCCGGCTATCGCAACGCCTGGCGCAGCGTGGAAACGCTGGACGGCATCCGCGTGGTCCGGGTCAAGACCTACATCACCGCCAACGAGGGTTTCGCCAAGCGCACCCTGGACTACCTCAGCTTCATGGCGGCCTCGGTCGGATTCGGCCTGTTCGAGCGCCGCCACGACGTGATCGTCGCTACTTCGCCGCAGTTCTTCTGCGCGCTCGGCGGCTGGGCGCTGGCACGGCTGCGCCGACGCCCGTTCGTGTTCGAACTGCGCGACCTGTGGCCGGCATCGATCACCGCGGTCGGCGCGATGCAACGCAGCCCGGCGATCCGGGTGCTGGAAAAGCTGGAGATGTTCCTCTACCGCAGCGCCGAGGCGATCGTGCCGGTCACCCAGAGCTTCCGCGACGAGCTGATCCAGCGCGGCGTCGACGCCGGCAAGATCCATGTGGTGCTCAACGGCGTCGACCTGCAACGCTATCGGCCCGGCCCGCGCGACGAAGCCCTGGCGAGCGAGTACGACCTGGACGGCCGCTTCGTCGTCGGTTACCTCGGCACGCACGGCATGGCCCACGGCCTGGAAAAAGTGCTGGATGCGGTCGAGCGCCTGCGCGACGAGCCGCGCATCGCCTTCTTTTTCGCCGGCAGCGGCGCCGAACGCGCCCGCGTCGAGCAGTTGGTCGCCGAGCGCGGGCTGCACAACGTGCGCATGATTCCGCGTCAGCCCAAGGACATGATGCCGCGGCTGTGGAGCCTGTGCGATCTGTCGCTGATCCCGCTGCGCGACACGCCTGTGTTCAGCAGCGTGATCCCGTCCAAGCTGTTCGAAGGCATGGGCATGGGCATTCCGGCGCTGATGTCGCTGCCGCGCGGCGAGGCCACCCGGATCGTCGAGAGCACCGGCTGCGGCGTGTGCGTGCCGCCGGAGGACGGCGCGGCGATGGCCGAGGCCATCCGCGAACTGGCCGCCGACCCCGAGCGCATGCGTCGCCTGCGCGAGGCCAGCTTGGCCGCGGCGCCGGCTTACTCCCGCGATCGCCAGGCGACCCTGATGACCGACGCGCTCAGCCGTTTGCTCGACGACGACAGCGGCGGACTGCTGCGCGCTTCCAAGTGAGCCGATGAGCGGGCTCGACGAGCTGCTGCGCTGGCCGTTCGAGCCGCTGCACGGCTCGCTCTGCCTGGCCGCGCTGGCGCTGCTCGCCGCGGCGCTGCGCTGGCGGCGCTGCGCGCTGGCATTGTTGCTGATCGCACCGCTGTGGACGTTGGGGTGGTCGCTGCCGGTCGCCGCCGACGGCCTCGCCGCGGCGCTCGCACGCGGCTATCCCGCGTTGAGCGAAACCCGGGCGCGGCGCGCCGACGCGATCGTCGTACTCGGCGGCGATATCGGCCGCGCCGACCAGTACGAGGCCGCTGACGCAGCCGCGCCGCAATTGGCCGGCAATCGGCTCGCGCTCGGCGCGCGCTTGTGGCGACGCGGCCTGGCGCCGCAGATCCTGCTCAGCGGCGGACCGACCGCGCATACGCCCGGCAGCAGCGAAGCCCGGCGCATGGCCGATTCGATCCGAGCCTTCGGCGTGCCGGCGTCGGCACTGGTGCTGGAGGACCGCAGCCGAAACACCGCCGACAACGCAGGCTTCACTCGGATGATCGGCGCGGCGCGCGGCTGGAACGACATCATTCTGGTCACCTCGCCCGAGCACCTGCCGCGCGCCGTACGCTCGTTCGAACGCGCCGGCTGGCGCGTGCAGGGCATCGCCACCGCAGCGACGCCGCTCAGCGACGTACTGCCGCCGTGGCAACCGTCGCCACGCGCGCTGCGACGTAGCGGACGCTTTCTCAAGGAAGCCGCCGGCCTGTGCGTCGCCAGACTGGACACGCTGCATTAGCGGAGCCCACCGCTGAATGCATGCGTTGCGAACAGGCGCACCGCGAAACTGCGTCGCGCCACGCCAGTCCGCGCTCAGCGAGCGAATCTTTCGGGATAGCAGTGATGCCGATCGGCTTTCGCACGACGCTTCGCGATGGCCGATCACCGACGCTCACTTATCTCTGAATTCAGTCAGATAGCACACTGTCGGCGCGCGCGATCCGGCGATTTCAATCACGGTTCGACGTTGCGTGCGCGAGTAAGTTCTGCGCCGAACGAAGTGGAGATGCACCCCGTCCGACGCGACGCCGATGGGCGCGTCGCGCCGCGGTGCTCGCTCTCGTCCCCGTCCTGCCCCTGCGCTGCGCGGCCCCAACCGCGGCCGCAACGACGCCTGTCGCTTCCGTGCCAGATGCGTTTGCAGCGGTGGGACGTCGTCCTTTTTACGCCACCGGAGTCCCGCGATGAATCTGCCGAACGCCGATGTGTCCGCTGTTTGCATTCCTGCATCGCCGCCACCCCCGCTACGGGCCCAGCCCTATACCGAACACTGCCGTCGTCTGTTCGACATCGCCGAGCATGCCGTAATCGGGCTGAGTCCGTTCAACGGCGGGGTCAATCCGCACACCGTGCAAGGACTGGTCGCCTGGGGCGTGGGTCATTTCCGCCGTATCGACGTGCTGTTGCCCGGCTACGAAGCCGCCCACACCCTGGTCGCCGCGGGCGCGCGTCCGCTCGATGCCGTGCGGCGCCTGCGTCATGCACTCAACGCCCTGCGCAATGCCGCGACCCGCCAATTGCAGGAGTGCGGCATCGACCGGCCGGAACAGCGGGTGCATACCTGGACCCGGCTGCAGGATCGCGCCGCCTATCTGGATCTGCGGCGCGAGTTGGAACGACGCAGCCGCCTCGAGCCCTGGCTGCACCAGGCCTGCGAGAGCGCCGCCCGCAATGCGGTCGCAGGCAGCGGCGGCGCAGTGGCGTCGGATTCCGCCGTGCAGTACGCCGTGCAGTACGCGCTGGCCGAGCTGCCGTTCCTCGTCGACAGTCCGTCGATCTTCGGCGCCGCCAGCTCGGTGTTCGTCTATCCGCGTCCGATCCCCCTCGTCCATGCCCTGCTCGAACGCGACGACGCCCTGCTGCGCCACCGCGGCCAGGGCTATGTCAGTGTCCGCCGCCTGCCGTGAGTGCCGCCGCCATGACGCTTTCGCTGGAACAGCAAACCGAGTTGATCGACTACCCCTTCCCGATCGGCCCGCTGGGCACGCCGCCGAAAACCATCGCCTGGGCGCGCAAGCACCGACCGCTGTGCCCGATCCGCCTGCCCAGCGGCACCCCGGCGTGGATGCTTACGCGCAAGCAGGACATCGCGATGGTGCTCAGCGACCGGCGTTTCTCGCGCAACCTCACCTTTCACGGCGCGCCGCGCTTCGTCGGCGAAGATTTCACCGCCGTGCCGGGCGGGATCTTCAATCTCGACCCGCCCGACCACACCCGTGTGCGGCAGGTGGTCGGTCCGTTCTATACCCGCGCCGGCGCCGAACGCTACCGGCCATTGATCGAACGCCACGCACAATCCCTGCTCGATGCGATGGCCGACGGCAGCAATCCGGTCGACCTGATGCAGGCTTATTCCAACCTGCTGCCGCTGCATAGCAATTGCGACATTCTGCAGGTTCCGGTCGAGTTCCGCGCCCGTTACCTGGAATACTTCCATACCCAGACCAATTACGAAGCCAGCGCCGAGGAGGTCGCCCAGGCCACGGCCCAGGTGACCGACTTCGCCCGCCGGGTGATCGAATTGCGCCGCGGTCAGCCGCATCACGACGACCCCATCGGCGCCTTGATCCAGGCCGAACGCGAAGGCCGGATCAGCGAGCAGGAATTGGTCGGCACGGTCTGCTATCTGTTCGTCACCGGTTCCGAACCGCTGATCCCGCCGCTGTCGACCGGCCTGCTGACCCTGCTCGTACACCCGCAGCAACTGCGCCAATGCATCGACGACCCCGCGCTGTGGCCGCGCGCGGTCGAGGAAGTGCTGCGCTACCACCACAACGGCGTGCTCGGCCTGCCGCGCGTGGCGACCGAGGACGTGACGGTCGGCGACGGCCTGATCCGCCGCGGCGAAGCGGTGTGCGCGACCATGCTCGGCGTCACCTGGGACCCGAAGTATTACCGGCATCCGGAAAAGTTCGACATCCACCGCGACACCGACGGCACCGCCACCTTCGGCAGCGGCCCGCATTTCTGCCTGGGCTCGTCGCTGACCCGGGTGTTTCTGGAATCGGCCTACCGCCTGCTGTTCGAGCGCTTCCCCCGCCTCGCCCTGGCCTTGCCGGCAAGCGAGATTCCATGGGAGCGCAACATCCTGTTCATCCGCCCGGTCAGTCTGCCGGTCGCCTGGTAATCACGAGGAGCCGTTCATGAACCACACCGACAGTCAGTTCGACGCCCTGGCCGACGCCTACGAAGACAGCATCGAGCAGATGCCGTTCCGCAAGCACATCGAGATGCACAGCGTTCTGCGTGTACTCGGCGATACCGGCGGCCTGCGCGTGCTCGACCTGGGCTGCGGCAGCGGGCTGTACACCCGCGCCATCGCCCAACGCGGCGCGCGCCGGGTCATGGGACTGGACGTATCCGAAGGCATGATCGACTACGCCCGTCGGCGCGAAGACCGCACGCCGCTGGGCATCGGTTACCGTTGGCGCGACGCCACCCGCGCCGCGGATACGGTCGCCGACGATCTGGGCGAGCGTTTCGATCTGGTCACCGCGATCTACGTCTTGCCTTACGCGCCGACCCTGCACGGCCTCACCTCGATCTGCCGCACCGCCTTCCACGCCCTGTCCGCGCCCGGCGACCGCTTCGTCGCCGCGGTGCTCAATCCGGAATTCGCGCGCGAACCGGGCTGGTATCGTAATTACGGCATGGAACTCAGCGCACCACCGGCCCTGTACGAGGGGGCGCCGGTGCATCTGCACGCCTGGTTCGGCGGACACGTACTCGACCTGGACGCGTTCTACTGGTCGCGCGAGGCGCACGAGCGCGCCTTCACCGAGGCCGGTTTCGCCCAGTTGCGCTGGCACGCGCCGGTGCTGGCCGAAAGCGGGCGCGAGGTGCAGCCGAGCGAGTTCTGGCACAACTACCTGCACTGCCCGCACGCGATGATCGTCGAGGCGCAGCGCTGACGCGTACCTGCGCGCCGGTCACTTGGCGAACATCACCACGCTGTTGGAAGCGGGCGCCTCGCCGAGCCGCTCGCGCTCGGTACCGGCCGCCAGCGCCTGCCAGGGCTCGCGTCCGAGCCGATCGATCTGAGGATACGTCCCGAGCAGTTCGAAACGCTCGAACACGAACGGCAGCCCTTCCGAGGCCAGGGGGCGGGCGCCATCGGACACATGGAAGTGCAAGTGCGGGCGGGTGGAATCGCCGGTGTGGCCCAGCGCGGCGAGGGTCTGGCCGCGGCGCACGCGCTCGCCGACCCGCACGCGCAGACTGCCCGGACGCAGGTGCTCGTAGGTGGCATAGCGTCCGTCCGGCAGAGCCAGCACGAGATAGTTGCCCGGCGCCAGGTCCAGCGTATTTTTGCGGTGGCCGGAGATGGTCGCGCGCTCGGCGACGCCGTCGCGCGCAGCGACGACTTCGGCGTCGGCGACCGCGAGTACATCGGCGCCATAGCCCAGCGAGTTCGCGGTGCGGTCCGGATCGCCGCGGAAAATACGGCCGGCGCGGTCGACCGCGACCCAGTCGATCGCGTGCCGCCCGGGCAGGCGGGCGCGGCCGTCGAAGGTGTAGAACACGCGCCGGTGGCCGCGTGGCCACTGCGGCGCATGCACCGCCGCCCAAGGACCGCCACGCAGCGGCGGACCGAGCAGCAAGGTCGAAGGCTCGCTCACCGCTACCGGCGCGCCCTCGATCTCGTCCTCGCCCTGTGCGCCGAGCAAGCCGATGCGATGGCGCAAGGCCGCCGGCGCGAGGGTCCCGGCGAGCAGATCGAATTCGACGAACACCACCGCGCGTTCGCCCGGCCGCAACGCGGCATCGGCCGGCGTTGCCGCCGCAGCACCGATCGACTGCCGGCGCGCGGCCAGT
The DNA here is from genome assembly GCF_000336385.2 of Lysobacter antibioticus HS124. Lineage (GTDB taxonomy): Bacteria > Pseudomonadota > Gammaproteobacteria > Xanthomonadales > Xanthomonadaceae > Lysobacter > Lysobacter firmicutimachus. The sequence goes on from NZ_HG424486.1 coordinate 67,670, forward strand.
TCGGCGCCGGCGAAACCGGCCAGCACCGCACCGCCGTCGCGGTCCAGCACGTCGACCCGCCGCAGCTCCCACGGCGCATTGCTGAAATTGGTCAGGTGCAGCTCGTACATCAACCGCTGCCGCCCCTCGACCCGCAACGGCGCCGGCGCCTGCGGCACGGCCATGTCCAGGGATTCGTTCATCGCCGCGGCGCCGGCAGGCGATGCGGACAGCAGCAACACTAAAGTGCAGGCGAGCGAGCGCAGCATCGTGAAGAGTTCCGGGGAGGCGACAAGGAGGCGGAGGACCGCGCCGGCAACGACCGGACCGGCACGAATCGGACAATGATCCCACGCCCGGCCGGGTCGCGCTGCATGACTGTCGTACTAAGCCTTTTGGCGGGGATTCGGGATTCGGGATTCGGGATTCGGGATTCGGGATTAGGGATTAGGGATTAGGGATTAGGGATTAGGGAGAAGTCCAAAGCAGGTCGGGCTCTGCTTCAACCTTTATCGATTCCTGCCCGTACTGCCATCATCCGCAGTCGGAATCTACTGATTCCACGGCACAGCCAACAGCGCCAGCCATGCCATGGACACGGTGTGCGCCATCTCGCTTCCGGCTACATCCGCCTCCGCGCGGCCAGGGTCCATTGCGAATCGAGCATCGGCGATGTCGCGGGCAAGACCCGCAATGTCGATGTCGGCGCCCTGATCGACAGCGGCTGGCTGCGCGCCCACACGCCGCTCGACCCGGCCGATGTCTATTTGTGCAGGCCGCACCCGTTCATGCGCCGCTTCGTGCGCGAACCCGTCGATGCCAGCGTGCCGGGCGAACGCATCCGCTGTGAGTTCTTCGGTCCCAGCGACGAGGCCCTGGCAGCGTGAATCGCCCCCGATAGCTACGCCGCCGCGCACGGGCCGTACGGCCCGGCCCGTTCGCGGCATCGTCTTGTAAACGTCAGCCGTCCAGCGCGTTCTGCAGCGCAGCGTTGCTGTCTTCCACCGGCGTCCGCACGGCCCGGTCGAAATCGAAGCCGGCCGAGCCTTGGCCGTCGACGTTCTGCTCGATCACCACTTCGGTCGGCCCCTCCAGCCGCATCCGGTCGATCCGGGTCATGCCGGCGGAGGCCGCGACCCAGGCGGCGAAGGCCGCCAGACGCACCCGCTCGCCGTCGAAGAGGTTGACCAGGCCGTTCTCGTCGCGCAGGGTCGCCGCCTTCTGCATGCTCTGCAGCAGCAAGTCGACGGCATTGCCGCGCCGACGACGCGGCGCTACGGTCGGCGGCCCGCGGAACGGATCGATGAATCGATACTGCAGACCGGCCTTGGTGTCGTTGCGGCGTTCGCCTTCCAGCGGCCACGCACCGGTGTTGTAAACGTATCTGCGATCCTGCATGCGCGGCTTGCCCCACCAGGTGAGGCTGCCGTCGCGATACATGTCGGGCGGCGCCAGGTTCTTGTCGCGGCCGCCGTCGAGCTGGCGATTGCCTTTGGTGCGGCGCCAGTCGCCGGAGCCGGGCACCAGTTCTTCCTGATGAGGCCTGTTGCTCGCATCGTCCAGCGGAACGCTGCGCCGGGCCAGGAACGGCACCGCGCTGAGACCGTTGAGGTAGTCGATCATCAGATCGCCGGCCTGCGCTTCCAGGCCGCCGCCGGCGTAGCCGCCGCCGACATCGGAATGCGAGCCCGGCAGCACCACCGACAGGAAGCGGCCGTTTTCGGTCAAGCCCGGCGGCAGGATCGGATTGAGCGGGAAGTCGATGCGTTCTTCGTCGCGCGACTGCAGCTGGAAACCGGACACCACCGTGTCCGGCAAGCGCCGGTCGTTCTTCTGTGGCGTGCCGGCGGCGACCGGGTCGAACAGGCCGATCGCCTGCGGCACATCGGCCGGCTTGCGCAACTGCTGGCCGTTCCTGGCGGTCACGCCGCGTTCGCCGACCAGCACCGCGAAGCCGGCCGCCTGCACTGCGCCGCGGCTGAAACCGATCGTGACCAGGCGGATCTTCGCGGCCGGATCTTCTTCGATCCAGGCCCGGGCCTGACGCGCGAAGCGCGCATACATCTCGTCGATGCGCGCGCCATAGGTCGATCCGGTCAGTTTGTCGCGCACGCGCTCGCGGGCGCTGCTCTGCGTGCCCGGACCGGCCAGGTACGACACGACGATGCGCGGATCGTCGCGCACCTCGATCTGGCGCGCGATCGCGGCGATGTTGGTCGGGGCGTCGGGCTGCTGGGCGACATCGTTGCCGGTGCCGTCGAAGGCGGCGACGAACATGCGCTCGTTGACGCCGTCCGGCTGCAGGAACAGCGGAATCCGCAGCCCCAGCATTTCTTCGCGCGCCGCATCGTACAGCGCCAGATCTTCCGCTTGGGGTACCCAGGACATCGCAGCCTCGTATTCGTATAAGGGACGCTTCCCTTAACGAGCGGACGCAGGCGGCGTGAACGACAAGGCTAGGCCGCCAGCATTCCGGGCCGTTCTTCCAGCAGCGCCCGGTGCGCGCTCAGCCCCGCCATCGCACCGGCCGCCAACGCCATCGCCGCGCTGTGCATCGGCGCGGCCGAGTCGCCGGCGGCGAACACGCCCGGCACCGAAGTCCGCCTGAGTTCGTCGACTTTGAGATAAGGCCCGAGCGGACCGTCCGCGAGTTCGCAGCCCAATTGCAGCGGCAAATCGCAGGTCAGCTCGATCCGCGGCGCGACGAACATGGCGTCTATCGGCAGCGTTCGATCATCGGCGAGCAGCACCGCGGACAGCGCGGCCCCTTCGCCTTGCAGGGCAATCACCGGCACCGGCTCGATCCGCACGCCCAGCGCCTGCAGTTGCCGGCGCGCAGCCTCGTCGGGGTCGGTCAGCTCCTGGGTGAAATAAGTGGTCGGCCCCCACTCCGGAATCAGCAGCGCCTGATGCAGGCTGATGTCGCCGGTCGCGAGCACGCCGAGCGGACGGCCGGCGTATTCGAAGCCATGGCAGTAGGGACAATGCAGCACGCTGCGGCCCCAGCGCTCGCGCAGGCCGGGCAGATCGGGCGGAACGTCGCGGACGCCGGTCGCCAGCACCAGCTTGCGCCCGGACACGCGCTCGCCGGAGTTCAGTCGCAGAGCGAAGCCCAGGGCCGTGCGCTCGGCCGCGGTCGCGGTCGCCTGCTTCAGGCTCACGCTGGGATAGCCCATCAACTGCGCCAACGCCTCGGCGATCAGTTCCTCCGGCGCCTTGCCATCGTGCCCCATCACCCCGTGCGAGTGCGCGGCAAAACGGTTGCGCGGCCGCCCTGCATCGATCAGCAGCACCCGCTTGCGCGCCCGCGCCAACATCAACGCCGCCGACAGGCCGGCGAAGCTGCCGCCGACCACCACGACCTCGTAGTCCGAACCCTCGACACCCATGACGGATCTCCAATTCGTAACAATTGAAGGATCAATATAAGATGCGCCACGGCAATATGCAACTTCATATGATATGATTTGGCCGGACCCGATCCGGCGACCGCCCATGAGACTCGACAGCCGCCTGTCGCGGATGCTGCACGTGCTGGTGCACATGGACAGCCATGAGCAGCGCGCGACCTCCGAGACCATCGCCGGCATGCTCGGCACCAACCCCACCGTGGTCCGCCGCACCCTGGCCGGCCTGCGCGAACACGGCATCGTTACCGCCGAACGCGGCCCCGGCGGCGGCTGGGTCCTGGCGCGCGAACTGTCCGAGATCAGCCTGCTCGACGTGCACCGGGCCTTGGGCAGTCCCAGCCTGTTCGCGATCGGCGTCGCCGACCGCAAAGCCAAATGCCTGGTCGAACAGGCGGTCAACGAACGCATCGACTCGGCCCTGGCCGAAGCCGAAGCCACCGTCCTGGCCCGCTTCGCCGCGATCAAGCTGGCCGACCTGGCGGCCGATTTCCACCGCCGCTTGAAGGCACGCGGCGGCTGGACGCACGAACTCTGAGCGAACCGGCCCGACGCTCAGTCCTTGCGCAGTTCCAACAGCGCGCTCCCGTACGCCCCCTGCGCCCGCTCAGCCCAGACCGGTTCCGACAATGCGGCAACCAATCGCCGCGGCAGCGGCTCGGAGACGCCGTTCAAGGGAATGCCGTAAACCACGCCGGCGGCGCTGGGCGCCCAGCAAACGAACAGGCCCTCGCCGGTACCGGCCCAGAACTACACATTGCGGATGCGTCCACGCAACGCTTTCGACAGCACATCGTGGTAGTCCAGCGACTCGACGTAGTCGCCCTCCTCGCCCCACGAGGTGATCCTGCCGCTGTCGGGATTCGCCAAGCCGGCGCCGAGACGCAGCAGGGCCGAGAACACTCGCTCGCAAGAGGCTTCGATCGGCCCCGGAAGGCGGACCACACAGGAATAATCGGCCATGCCAGCTCCGACAGCGCGATGGATCGAAAGGACGAAGGTGCACAGACCTCGCCGCTGAAGGTCTGCGCAGCGGACGCTTACTCCTGCGGTTTCACCCCGAGATAAGCGCCGGCGACGTGTTCGGTGACCCAGGGATCGTCGTCGCTCAGCTCGAACGCCTGCTCGAACATTCGTTCGGCCGTCGCCCGGTCGCCCTGCATCAGATAATGCGCACCGACCTCGGCCAGCGCCTTGGCATCGTCGCGATTGCCGGCCAGGAATTTGTCGAACAACGGTTTCGCCCGGGCCCACTCGCCGGCCTCGGCATATACCCGGGCGATCCGATACACATCGCTGTCCTCGTGCTCGCCCGCCAGGATCGCATCGAACACCGCCTGCCCCTCGGCCTTGAACCCGCCCAGGTAATACACCCGACCGGCGCCGATGCGCTCCCAACTGCCGTTTTTTCCGGACTGGACTAACGCTACTTCGAGCAGGGCCTTGGCGGCGTCTTCGTTGGGCTTGCCCTGATAAAGCGTAGGCGTGGACTGGGGTTTCTTTGCGGCGTGGACTGGACCAGTACCGACGACGAACAAGGCCGCCGCAGCGGCGGCGATAAACGCCTTCATGTTTCCCCCTTAGTGGCGCAGGAACGCGAAACTAGCACGCTGCTATATGCGTTTTGAATGTGTGCCATTGAGCGCAATCAACGAAAAGCGAGGACCGCTCTGACCAAGGTTCGGCTACACATAGACCTGCGGTGCGAGCACGGTCTCGGTGCGGCCCTCGGACAGAGTCACGGTCTGTTCGACCAGCCAGACGATGTCGCTGATCAGCTGGGCGATCTGCTCGGCGGTCAAAGACGGAGTGCATTCTTGCGACACTATCCTATCTGAACCTCATTCAGCTCCGCGCAAATTCGTTCCAAAACAAAATCATCTTGGATGATCGCAAAATCATCTGAGTCATCGTGAAGCCCGTGAGCCGCAATCACTCTCGCGCCTGAATCCAACAAGAAGCACAATCCAACTTCGTTCGGAAGCTCGGCAAGTCGAGCGGTTCTAGGCTTTCGAACAAGGAGGGAAATTGCTCTGACCTGCGCACCAATCACTCGATGCCAAAATGAAGATGCGAACTTTGGATCATTGGCGGAAATTGGATGCAGCTCTTCATCGCAGGAGAGCGTGCCCGCACAGACGGACAGATCAGCCCGATCTCGCTCTACCCAAACAGACACCGAGTTCTTGGACGGATCGCTCGCAACCCCCAGAATAACGCCTGAATCAAATGCGATTGCTGCCGGACCACATGTCAACGAAAAAACATCCTTGCTAGCCAATCGGCACTCCTGCTCCGCCTCATCGGGAGCCCACCAACTGTACCTTATTAGGCTCACAACCCTATATCCCACAAGCGAGCGCAGATCGACCTGAAGGCGCGAAGGAACGACCCCGTTACCTGATACGCCTCCACTATCCATTTTACCTCCCAACTTTCCAAGCCTGCTAAATAAAAAATATCAATTATTCGCGATTTTTCATATAAAACACCTCGACAGATACCCCCTGACGCACCCGAATCGTGTACAGCGATCGAAAACATCGCACAACAAAGTTCAAAGCTGACAGTACACGCCCGCCTTTAATAACTTGGCCTCATCGAGGAAAGCTGCCAGCTCCAAAAGCGCCTTTACAATGGCGTCTCTTGCGATCTCGCAGAACAGCTCATTCTTATCACCATCCCAACCGCAGCAAAAACGAACAGACGTCGGTAACGCACTCAGCGCCTCCATGATTAAATTACGAGCAGCATCCACAACCTCTCCGACTAAGCGTTCCGGCATGACTTATTCTTCATACTGAGAAAAAGAAGCACCAAACCGAATATTAACCTGACCCCAGAAATGCCGAAAAAACAACCATTCAGACACACCCGAGGGAAGCGACAACCCCTTCTCGGAACCGCACCCCGCGTCGATTATCATTTTAAAATATGATAAATTCATAATTAATCTGAATTCGTGAAATGCGTGAGAGCCGTACGGACATCCAAGGGAATCCCGGTGTGAACAGTTTCTGTTGGCTTCACCAATGGCACATTATTTGAAATTGGCTTTCCGAACTGATCGGTAACGAAGAGGCCCCTCAACATTGACGCGCCAAAACACCACTGCCCGGCTATGCCGGTCGAACTCAGCATGCAGGAACAGCGCACTGCCTCAAATAGGCAACAAAATCAACCATATCCTCATAGGCCGAAACGCCGAACTCGGGCATCCGCTCTCGAAAATACTGCTGTACTGTAAGACCACTGCTCCTGATCTCAGCATCCAAGCCCACGGTTAGCTTTGGGCAGATGGTCCAATTGATACCTGCTGAAGGGCTTCGATCATGAGAGACTAGAACCCAGTCAACCTTTCCGGTGTAGCTTTTTACAGCGCGACCGAGAGCCTCCAACAGTCCTGGCTGCTCGGATTTAAATCTGAAGCTCGTATACGGAGGCTCCGCTGAACGATCCTCAGCAACTTCTCCCTGCGCCGCTCTATACACAACCCGACTGAAGGAATTTCTGGCCCAGTCGAGTTCAGAAACCTCCCTCAACAGGCTCACAATCTCGTCGCCTTTAGCAAGATTCTTGCTCACGGAAATCCCTTTGGTTTGCTTGGGAAAATTACCCTATCAGGATTGATCCCACGGATGTGCTGCAACCAGTCGCCCTTCGGGACCGGAGTCGGTGACAAGCGAGGATCAAAGACATATCGCCCATCCGTGTAGACCTGGTGATACCACTGCCCAGGCTCTAACGAGCCGTTCTCAAAGACATTCAGATTACCGGACGACAACGGCCGGGCTTCAAGTATTCGCCCTTCGCCATTGCTCGTCCGAAGCATCGACTCAGCGATTTCGTTGCAATCAACGCACCGTATGTCATTCGCCATATTGCGAATGCCCACACTGTTCATCGCGTCGACGCCGGCCTGACTTGGTGGGAAATTGGGGTTGATCGCTCGCACCGGCCTAGACATTCCGGGAAGCGTCAGACCTTCAGCAGCTCCTACACTGTTTGCAATGCCCCCCAACGCGGCGGCATCAATGTCGCCGCCGCGCAGGGCCGCCGCTGCGGCCGCGGTCATGTCGTGCAGCACAGCCTTGTTGGCGCCGCCCTTGCTCCAGCTCTATAGCCGCAGGTGGGTGCCGGCGACTACCGCGAACCCAGAATTAGAAATCAGAAAGGGAGGCGGTCATTCGCTATCAACCTCCACAACATAAGCTTTGTAAACAACCTCATCAAAACCCTTAATCCACACCCGGCCGCATTTCGGGCAATGAATAACATCCTGCCCAGTCCTATCCACTTCGGCAATCAGGGCATTTCCACTCATATCTTTTTTCTCGACGCGATCCACCAAATCATACAAGACAACATTTGGAATCATCGTGTACTGCTCAGGCGCTGGCGTTCGCACCAGGCCAATTACATGCAAACATTTGCACAGAAATTTTGCCATCTCACCGCCTCAATAGGTTTTCAACAACCATCCGATCGAACTGCACGACCCTCCCCCTTTGCGAGAAAATTAGTCTATCAAGGGGTATTTGGCGCCCTTGCCTTACTTTCATGAAAGCAGCCGCAGCAGCCTTGTACATGTCGAAATTACTGAAGCCAACAGGAACTACAACCACAACAGAATCAGCCTGCCCGGAAAAAACCTTCGCCTCAACTTCCCTAGCAATTGCAATAACACTAGGTTTTTCTGGCGCGTATACATCCACCCTCCCCAACCCCTCCACTACGAACTCCGAAGTCGGCATTCCAGAAACCCCTCTTTTACTTGCCTCCAACGGCACATGCACGTCATATCCAAGAGCTAATAATATTCTCAACCCTTGCTGCTCAGTAGCACTGAGATCATCCATTGCCTTTCCGACCTCAAACGTAGCGTTGCCGGCGCGGGTAACGAGTGCAGTGCCTCCCTGCGTTATGCCTTCAATCTCTCTTGCCAGGTCGTCTGCTGCTTGAGCAGCACGTTTCACTAGATCATCTGATACACCAGCGACAACCTTACTACCCCCAATAGCTGCAGGTATGGCTATTCCAGACGCAAAAGCTGCATCGCCCATTCCCATTTCCATCGCAGCCACGGCCAGCTCGTTGCACGTAGCGAGGCTGGAAAAACATCGGGCAGCAACTCCTGGAAGAGTCAGGCCGGCCAACGCTGCGGTCACTCCGGTAGCGCCTGTGGCCCCAAGGAACAAGCCGACCTGGCCAGCACTTCTGGAAGTGACGTTGTCGGCCCAATGGAGCAGGCCGCGGCCATAGATGTAGCGCAGGTCACCCTGACTCAGCCCTCCTCCCTGCAGCGTGTTATAGACCTGCTGGAACGCGTCGACATCACCA
>NZ_HG424487.1 GCF_000336385.2 Lysobacter antibioticus HS124
TCCGGGCCTGGCGGTGAATTTGCGGACCGATCCGCTGCCGTCCTGCCAGTAGCGCCCCTGTCGCGCTTGGCGGGTGAGGTCAGCAAGCAGTAGCCCGACCCCGACGGCGGGCGGCAAAAAAGCGGTCGCTCGTACGGGGTGACTCGATGGTTCGAAAAAACTTCGCTGAAGTGGCGCGCGACCTCTTCCCAAGCCCTATTCATGTCTGCATAATGTGCGGCTCCCCGGGACGAGTTGGATTGTTCCGGAGAGGCGCGGAAAGCGGCGGTTTCGATGCGTGTTGACGGATCGGAAACAGGCTGTAAGATGCGCGGCCCGCAGGCAGGAAGATCGCCGGTGGGAAGCGCGGAAGGCAGCGGTTTCGATGCGTGTTGACGAATCGAAAACAGGCTGTAAGATGCGCGGCCCGCAGACGGTTCGTCGGGTGCGGGGAAGGCGCAAAAACAGCGGTTTCGGTGAGTGTTGACGAACTGAAACGATGCTGTAAGATGCGCGGCCCGATCGGCGGTTGGGTGGTTGATCGGAGCGCGGTACGGCAGGCGGTTTCGGCGGGTGGTTGACGAAACGAAGCGATGCTGTAAGATGCGCGGCCCGATGAGGCGGACGCTTCGGAAAACGAAGGGTTCGGGCGAAACGGGAAGCAGCAAGAAGTTCGCGAACAGGTGTTGACGTTCACGAAAACTGCTGTATAGTGTGCGGCTCCCTCGGGCACTTCGGTGGCGAGGACGGAACAAGGCGCTGAGGCCGGTTCCCGAGATCTTTGACAGTGTGCGCAGGTGACTTGTGCGGGCGTCTGGCGAGTGGATGGTTGTCCATCTTGCAGACGTTCGTAACAGAGTCCAAATCAATTCAATAGCAGCATGCAAATGCAGCGATCGAGTAATTGGCCTGGAACGAAGTCTGCACTCAAAGCTTTGATGAAGCCGCAAGGTGGAGTCGAAAAATTTAAGTGAAGAGTTTGATCCTGGCTCAGAGTGAACGCTGGCGGCAGGCCTAACACATGCAAGTCGAACGGCAGCACAGGGGAGCTTGCTCCTTGGGTGGCGAGTGGCGGACGGGTGAGGAATACGTCGGAATCTGCCTATTTGTGGGGGATAACGTAGGGAAACTTACGCTAATACCGCATACGACCTACGGGTGAAAGTGGGGGACCGCAAGGCCTCACGCAGATAGATGAGCCGACGTCGGATTAGCTAGTTGGCGGGGTAAAGGCCCACCAAGGCGACGATCCGTAGCTGGTCTGAGAGGATGATCAGCCACACTGGAACTGAGACACGGTCCAGACTCCTACGGGAGGCAGCAGTGGGGAATATTGGACAATGGGCGCAAGCCTGATCCAGCCATGCCGCGTGTGTGAAGAAGGCCTTCGGGTTGTAAAGCACTTTTGTCCGGAAAGAAAAGCTTAGGGTTAATAACCTTGAGTCATGACGGTACCGGAAGAATAAGCACCGGCTAACTTCGTGCCAGCAGCCGCGGTAATACGAAGGGTGCAAGCGTTACTCGGAATTACTGGGCGTAAAGCGTGCGTAGGTGGTTTGTTAAGTCTGATGTGAAAGCCCTGGGCTCAACCTGGGAATGGCATTGGAAACTGGCTTACTAGAGTGCGGTAGAGGGTAGCGGAATTCCCGGTGTAGCAGTGAAATGCGTAGATATCGGGAGGAACATCCGTGGCGAAGGCGGCTACCTGGACCAGCACTGACACTGAGGCACGAAAGCGTGGGGAGCAAACAGGATTAGATACCCTGGTAGTCCACGCCCTAAACGATGCGAACTGGATGTTGGGAGCAACTTGGCTCTCAGTATCGAAGCTAACGCGTTAAGTTCGCCGCCTGGGAAGTACGGTCGCAAGACTGAAACTCAAAGGAATTGACGGGGGCCCGCACAAGCGGTGGAGTATGTGGTTTAATTCGATGCAACGCGCAGAACCTTACCTGGCCTTGACATCCACGGAACTTTCCAGAGATGGATTGGTGCCTTCGGGAACCGTGAGACAGGTGCTGCATGGCTGTCGTCAGCTCGTGTCGTGAGATGTTGGGTTAAGTCCCGCAACGAGCGCAACCCTTGTCCTTAGTTGCCAGCACGTAATGGTGGGAACTCTAAGGAGACCGCCGGTGACAAACCGGAGGAAGGTGGGGATGACGTCAAGTCATCATGGCCCTTACGGCCAGGGCTACACACGTACTACAATGGTAGGGACAGAGGGCTGCAAACCCGCGAGGGCAAGCCAATCCCAGAAACCCTATCTCAGTCCGGATTGGAGTCTGCAACTCGACTCCATGAAGTCGGAATCGCTAGTAATCGCAGATCAGCATTGCTGCGGTGAATACGTTCCCGGGCCTTGTACACACCGCCCGTCACACCATGGGAGTTTGTTGCACCAGAAGCAGGTAGCTTAACCTTCGGGAGGGCGCTTGCCACGGTGTGGCCGATGACTGGGGTGAAGTCGTAACAAGGTAGCCGTATCGGAAGGTGCGGCTGGATCACCTCCTTTAGAGACTAAAGACAGCAAATTGCTCGTCGGACGTCCGCACAAGTGACCTGCACTCAGAGTTCCTCGCCGCCAAGGGGTGGCGAAGGAGCCGTCCCGTTTCGATGGGGCTTTAGCTCAGCTGGGAGAGCACCTGCTTTGCAAGCAGGGGGTCGTCGGTTCGATCCCGACAAGCTCCACCACCAGCCAGTCAGTACATTGGGTCTGTAGCTCAGGTGGTTAGAGCGCACCCCTGATAAGGGTGAGGCCGGTGGTTCGAGTCCTCCCAGACCCACCACCCTGACGGAGCGAGCGGCACAACTCTGAAATGCGCACACACATAAAGATTTGAAACTTCTAAGGCGTTGAAGCCGGTGAAGTGTTCTTTGAAAACTGGAATGTAGCGAGCGTTTTGAGACGGAATGTCCAGACGTGTCGTAGAGGCTAAGGCGAGTGTCGAGAGACACTTTATTAATTGAGTCGTTATATTCGAGTCCGGGCTTTGTACCCCTGGACCCGTATGGCTCCGAGGCGACTTGGGGTTATATGGTCAAGCGAATAAGCGCACACGGTGGATGCCTTGGCGGTCAGAGGCGATGAAGGACGTGGCAGCCTGCGAAAAGCGTGGGGGAGCTGGCAACAAGCATTGATCCCGCGATGTCCGAATGGGGAAACCCACCTAGCAATAGGTATCCTGCAGTGAATACATAGCTGCTGGAAGCGAACCCGGAGAACTGAAATATCTAAGTACCCGGAGGAAAAGAAATCAACCGAGATTCCCTAAGTAGTGACGAGCGAACGGGGACTAGCCCTTAAGTTGCATGAGTTTCAGCAAAAGAATCTGGAAAGATTCGCCGTAGAAGGTGATAGCCCTGTATGCGAAGGGGCTCATGCGATGAAATCGAGTAGGGCGGGGCACGAGAAACCCTGTCTGAACATGGGGGGACCATCCTCCAAGGCTAAATACTCCTGACCGACCGATAGTGAACCAGTACCGTGAGGGAAAGGCGAAAAGAACCCTGGTGAAGGGAGTGAAATAGACCCTGAAACCGTGTGCGTACAAGCAGTAGGAGCCCTTCGGGGTGACTGCGTACCTTTTGTATAATGGGTCAGCGACTTACTGTTCGTGGCAAGCTTAACCGTATAGGGGAGGCGAAGGGAAACCGAGTCTGATAAGGGCGCATAGTCGCGGGCAGTAGACCCGAAACCGGGTGATCTAGTCATGCCCAGGGTGAAGGTTGAGTAACATCAACTGGAGGCCCGAACCCACTCCCGTTGCAAAGGTAGGGGATGAGGTGTGATTAGGAGTGAAAAGCTAATCGAACCCGGAGATAGCTGGTTCTCCTCGAAAGCTATTTAGGTAGCGCCTCATATGTATCCTCTTGGGGGTAGAGCACTGTTATGGCTAGGGGGTCATTGCGACTTACCAAACCATGGCAAACTCCGAATACCAAGACGGACTGTATGGGAGACACACGGCGGGTGCTAACGTCCGTCGTGAAAAGGGAAACAACCCAGACCCACAGCTAAGGTCCCAAATTCATCGCTAAGTGGTGAACGATGTGGAAAGGCACAGACAGCCAGGAGGTTGGCTTAGAAGCAGCCACCCTTTAAAGAAAGCGTAATAGCTCACTGGTCGAGTCGGTCTGCGCGGAAGATTTAACGGGGCTAAGCGATGAACCGAAGCTTGGGGTGCACACTTATGTGTGCGCGGTAGAGGAGCGTTCCGTAAGCCTGCGAAGGTGGATTGAGAAGTCCGCTGGAGGTATCGGAAGTGCGAATGCTGACATGAGTAACGATAATGCGGGTGAAAAGCCCGCACGCCGAAAGCCCAAGGTTTCCTTGCGCAACGTTAATCGACGCAGGGTGAGTCGGCCCCTAAGGCGAGGCAGAAATGCGTAGTCGATGGGAAGCAGGTTAATATTCCTGCACCTCGCGTAAGTGCGATGGAGGGACGGAGAAGGTTAGGCAGGCCAGGCGTTGGTTGTCCTGGTGAGAGAGTTGAGGCGGTGCCCTTAGGCAAATCCGGGGGCGCAACGTTGAGACTAAGGACCGGTCCATTAGGACTAGGCTGCTGATATCACGCTTCCAGGAAAAGCTCCTAAGCTTCAGCTTACGCAGACCGTACCGTAAACCGACACAGGTGGGCAGGATGAGAATTCTCAGGCGCTTGAGAGAACTCGGGTGAAGGAACTAGGCAAAATAGCACCGTAACTTCGGGAGAAGGTGCGCCCTCCATGGTGAATAGCTGAGGGGGGCCGCAGTGACCAGGCCGCTGCGACTGTTTATCAAAAACACAGCACTCTGCAAACACGAAAGTGGACGTATAGGGTGTGACGCCTGCCCGGTGCTGGAAGGTTAATTGATGGGGTTAGCCGCAAGGCGAAGCTCTTGATCGAAGCCCCAGTAAACGGCGGCCGTAACTATAACGGTCCTAAGGTAGCGAAATTCCTTGTCGGGTAAGTTCCGACCTGCACGAATGGCGTAACGACAGCGGCGCTGTCTCCACCCGAGACTCAGTGAAATTGAAATCGCTGTGAAGATGCAGCGTTCCCGCGGCAAGACGGAAAGACCCCGTGAACCTTTACTATAGCTTTACACTGAACGTTGAGTTCGTCTGTGTAGGATAGGTGGGAGGCTATGAAACCATGGCGCTAGCTGTGGTGGAGCCATCCTTGAAATACCACCCTGTCGTGCTTGACGTTCTAACCTAGGCCCGTAATCCGGGTCGGGGACCGTGTATGGTGGGTAGTTTGACTGGGGCGGTCTCCTCCCAAAGTGTAACGGAGGAGCACGAAGGTACGCTCAGCGCGGTCGGACATCGCGCACTGTGTGCAAAGGCATAAGCGTGCTTGACTGCAAGATCGACGGATCAAGCAGGTACGAAAGTAGGTCTTAGTGATCCGGTGGTTCTGTATGGAAGGGCCATCGCTCAACGGATAAAAGGTACTCCGGGGATAACAGGCTGATACCGCCCAAGAGTTCATATCGACGGCGGTGTTTGGCACCTCGATGTCGGCTCATCACATCCTGGGGCTGTAGTCGGTCCCAAGGGTATGGCTGTTCGCCATTTAAAGTGGTACGCGAGCTGGGTTCAGAACGTCGTGAGACAGTTCGGTCCCTATCTGTCGTGGGCGTTGGAGATTTGAGAGGGGCTGCTCCTAGTACGAGAGGACCGGAGTGGACGAACCTCTGGTGTTCCGGTTGTCACGCCAGTGGCACTGCCGGGTAGCTATGTTCGGAAGCGATAACCGCTGAAAGCATCTAAGCGGGAAGCGCGCCTCAAGATGAGATCTCCCGGGAGCTCGACTCCCCTAAAGGAACCATCAAGACTAGGTGGTTGATAGGCAGGGTGTGTAAGTGGAGCAATCCATTGAGCTAACCTGTACTAATGATCCGTGTGGCTTGACCATATAACCTCAAGTGGCCTTGGACTCGACGACGCGTCGACACTCCATACCCAACACTGACTCGCTACATTCCAATCTATTCGCCGACAACGCCGCAATTCGCGTTGAAAGCAACCAACGAGAGCGTGTGCGCTGCTTCTTTTCAGCGAAGCTTGCGACCCTCCACCCTCTCCCTGGTGATAATAGCTGTGTGGAACCACCCGATCCCATCCCGAACTCGGAAGTGAAACGCATACGCGCCGATGGTAGTGTGGCTCAAGCCATGCAAGAGTAGGTCATCGCCAGGGGCTTTACCCAGAAGGCCGGATCCCAACAGGATCCGGCCTTCTTCTTTT
>NZ_HG424488.1 GCF_000336385.2 Lysobacter antibioticus HS124
AGCAGGGCGACGATGCGGACGAATTCTTCGATTTCGGTCAACGCTTCTTCGTCCTCTTCGTCGCCATCGTCCTGCGGCGCGGCCGCGGCCAGCCGGGCCAGGTCGCCCAGGGCCTCGCGGCTTTCTTCCGACAGGTTCGGCGCCGAACCGGCCGAGAGGCCGAAGCCGCCGAGGAAGCCGCGGCACCAGTCGAACAGGGCGCCGCTGCGCTCGGACAGGGAGGCGTCGGCGTCGGGCAGCAGCAGGTCGAAACCGAAGCTGCGATCGCCGAGTTGGGCCGCGCTGGCCAGGCGCAGGCGGTCGAGCGGACCGCGCTCTTCCGGCGTGGCCACGGCCTCGTCGGCCAGCACCTTGGCCGGCCATTCGCGCACCGAGGCGCCGCCGCCGGCCAACCAGCCGCACAAGGCGCCATGCAGTTCGGAGGCGGACGCGCCGAGGGAGAGGCGGCGGCTCTCGGCATCGACGTCGGACAACGCAGGCAGTTCGGTCGCGGCCACAGGCTTCAGGTCGGGGGAGTCGACCGCAGTTTAACAACGCCGGGCCGGGGCGGGCGCGCCGGCGCGGCCGCGTGCGGGCCGCAGCGACGGAACCGGCGATTCCGCCAATCTGCGCCAAACCCGCCGATCCGCGCCCGCCGCGCCGCGTCGGGCCCTGGCGTGAGATCGGGCGCGAAACCGGGCCGCAACGCTTGTTGCCGCCATCGGCGCCTGCCTACACTGCGGCTCTTGCGTCTCCCGCGACGGTGTCCGTGCGTTCCTCTTTCCCCGCCGCCCTGCTGAGCACCGTTTTGTCCGCCCTGCTGCTGTGCACGGCGGCGATGCCGCAACCTGCCGCGGCGACCACCCGCGATTTCTATTTCTCTCGCCTGGGCAGCGACCTGGGGCTGAGCCAGAACTCGGTCACCGCCTTCGCCCAGGACGTGCACGGCTTCGTCTGGGTCGGCACCCAGGGCGGCCTGCACCGTTACGACGGTCAGCGCTACGTCGCTTATCGCCACGACCCGCGCGACCCGGCCAGCCTGCCCGACAGCTACGTCACCGCCCTGGCCCTGGACGGGCAACGGGCGATGTGGATCGGCACTCATTCCGAATACCTGGCCCGGCTCGACCTGGCCAGCGGCAGCATTCATCGCTATGAACCGCCCGACTCGCAGGCCGGGCGCCAGGTGGTCTCGCTGTTGCCCTGGCGCGATTCGCTGCTGATCGGCACCCTCGCCGGCCTGGAACGGATGGACCCGCGCAGCGGCGCGCGCGAGCTGATCCTGGCCCTGCCCGGCGACCTGGCCCGGCAATCGCCGTGGCAGGCCCTGGCCCAGGCCCGCGACGGCAGCGCCTGGTTCGCCAGCGCCGCCGGCCTGCACCGGATCCAGGCCAACGGCAAAGTCGAGCGGATCGGCGCCGGCAAGCCGTTGCGCAGCCTGCTGATCGACCGCCGCGGCCGGCTCTGGGCCGGCGCCGTCGACGGTCTGTACCGCCTCGACGGCCGCACCGGCATCCTGGTCAAGGTCGAGGACGAGGCCTTGGCCGCCCTGCGCGACGCGCGCGCCCTGGTCGAGGCGCCGGACCGGCGGATCTGGATCTCCGGCTACGGCAACGGCCTGTACCGGCACGACCCCGACAGCGGCCAGACCCAGCGCGTGCACGCCGAGCGCGGCATCGACGCGACCCTGCCCGAGGACACCATCGATGCCTTGATGATCGACCACGGCGGCCTGCTCTGGGCCGGCGGCCAGTACCGCGGCGTCGCGGTCGCCGATCCGCGCGGCACCCGCTTCAGCTACGTACTCGATCTGCAGGACCACGACGGCGGCGTCGCCTCCGACGCCAGCATCCGCGGCCTGGCCCAGGACGAGACCGGGGCGTTGTGGATCGCCACCGACAGTCACCGACTGCGCCGCTACGACCTCGGCCACGACCGCTTCGAAGACATTACCGCGCTGCTGCCGCCCGACCTCGCGGCGCGCCGGATCGCCGCGATCGCACGCGAACCGCGCCCGGCCAACGCCCCGGTCACCGCGGTCGAGAAGCTGTGGCTGGCCACCGGCCGCGGCCTGCTGCGCCTGGACCCGGTCAGCCGCCGGATCGAACGCATCGGCCTCGGCGACCAGAACGACATCGCCCTGCGCGCGATCGGCTTCGGTCGCGACGGCAGCGTCTGGCTCGGCAGCGACGATCAGGGCGCGCTGCACTATCGGCCGCAAACCGGCGCCGTGGTCCGCTACCCCTACCGCGAGGGCGATCCCAAGACGTTGAGCCACCCGCGCGTCAACGCGGTGCTGGAAGACCGCCGCGGCCGGGTCTGGATCGGCACCGGCGACGGCCTGGACCTGCTCGACCCGGCCAGCGGCTATCTGCGCCACTACCGTCACGCCATCGACGAAGCCGACAGCCTGCCCGGCAATTTCGTCCGAGCGCTGCACCAGTCGGGCGACGGCACGGTCTGGGTCGGCACCCAGGCCGGCCTGAGCCGGGTGGTCGAATTCCCCGACGGCCGAATCCGCTTCGAGCACCCGCTGGCCCAAGTGCTCGGCGAGCATCCGGTGCCGGTGGTGTTCTCGATCGCCGAGCGCCCTGCCGGACGGCTGTGGCTGGGCACCGATGCCGGCATCCTGCGCTTCGACAGCGGCGCCTCGCTGGTACGCCGCTACGGCCTGGCCGACGGCCTGCAAGACCTGGAATTCAATGCCGGCGCGGTCGCCGGCCTGAACGACGGCCGGCTCGCCTTCGGCGGCGTGCGCGGCCTGAACCTGTTCGACCCGACCCGCATCGCCGACTCGCGCTACACCCCGCCGGTGCGTCTGCTCGGCGCCTGGATCGGCTCGGACACCAGCGCCGGCGCCAGCGTGCTGTGGCAGTCGACCCAGCTCGAGATTCCGGACGGCGCCGGCATCCTGCGCCTGCGCATCGGCGCGCTCGACTACGGCCCCAACAGCGGCATGCGCTATCGCTACCGCATGGAAGGCTTCGACCGCGACTGGGTCGACAACGGCCCACGCCAGGACATCACCTACACCCGCCTGCCGCCGGGCCGCTACCTGTTCCGCGCCCAGTCGACCAACCGCGACGGGGTCTGGAACACCCAGGAGCTGCACATCCCGGTCAGCGTCGACCCGCCGCTGTGGCGGCACCCGCTGGCGATCACCGCCGCCGCCCTGGCGGCCCTGGCCCTGCTGCTCGGCTTCGGCTGGCGCTGGCACCGCGCGCGCCAACGCGAACGCGGCTACTTCGCCCAGATCCGCGAGCGCGAGGAACGCCTGAAACTCGCGCTGTGGGCCTCCGGCGAGCAGTTCTGGGACTACGACCTCAAGCGGCGCGAGCTGCATCGCATGCGCGTCGACGACCAGAACGCGGCCTCGCCGGAGATCGGCGTGCAGGCCGACGTCGCCGACGATCATGAGATCCACCCCGACGACCTGCCGCGGGTGAGCGAGTTGCTGCGCAAGCACCTCGACGGCGACGCCGCACTGTTCCTGTCCGAGCACCGCATGCGCACGCCCAAGGGCGACTGGGGCTGGATCCGCGCCCGCGGCCGGGTGGTCGAACGCGACGCCGAGGGCCAGCCGGTGCGCGTGGCCGGCACCGGCCGCGACGTCACCGCGGTGCGCAGCGCCGAACGCGAACGGCGCATCTCCAGCGAAGTGCTGCGCTCGATGGCCGAAGCGGTGGCGGTGTTCGACCGCGACTTCGTGTTCGTCTCGATCAACCCGGCGTTCTCGCGCATGACCGGCTATCCGGAGCACGAGGTCATCGGCCAGACCACCGGCCTGCTCGACAGCCGCCAGCACGATCCGGAGTTCTACAGCGACAT
Source organism: Lysobacter antibioticus HS124 (assembly GCF_000336385.2). Taxonomy (GTDB): domain Bacteria; phylum Pseudomonadota; class Gammaproteobacteria; order Xanthomonadales; family Xanthomonadaceae; genus Lysobacter; species Lysobacter firmicutimachus. The sequence continues at coordinate 3,808 of NZ_HG424488.1, forward strand.
GCGCGACGAGTTGCAGCGCAGCGGCCGCTGGTCGGGCGAAATCTGGCAGCAGCGCAAGGACGGCAACGAATTCCTGTGCTGGCTGCAGGCCTCGATTGTGCTCGACAGCAGCGGCCAGCGCGGCCACTACGTCGCCGTGCTGACCGACATCACCGACCAGAAGCGGGCCGAACAGGAGCTGCGCTACCTGGCCAACTACGACACGCTCACCAGCCTGCCCAACCGCACCCTACTGTCGGAACGGCTGTCGCGGGCGATCGTGCGCGCGCGCCGCCACGGCCACCGCATCGCCCTGCTGTTCCTGGACCTGGACCGGTTCAAGGACATCAACGACTCGCTCGGCCATGCCGCCGGCGACCGCATCCTACGCGCCGCGGCGGTGCGCCTGCAGGAAACCGTCGGCGCCGAACACACCGTCGCCCGCCTCGGCGGCGACGAGTTCACCGTGGTGCTGGAAAACCTGGAGACCCCGGAACAGGCCGAGGAAGTCGCGCGCCGGCTGATCAAGGCCTTCGAGGCGCCGCTGGACTTCGACGAGCGCCACGACGTGGCGATCTCGCCGTCGGTCGGCATCAGCCTCTACCCCGACCATGCCCAGGTGCCGACCGACCTGCTCAAGCACGCCGACACCGCGATGTACCAGGCCAAGGCCGCCGGCCGGCGCACGTTCATGCGCTACACCGAGGCGATGGACATCGAGATCCGCCAGCGCGCGACCATCTCCGCGGCGCTGCGCAAGGTGCTGGACCGCAACGAGCTGCGCCTGGTGTTCCAGCCGCGGCTGTCGCTGCCGGAAGCGCGCATCACCGGGGTGGAGGCGCTGCTGCGCTGGAACAGCGCCGAGTACGGCAACATCCCGCCCTCGCAGTTCATTCCGCTGGCCGAGGAGAGCGGGCTGATCCTGGAGATCGGCGAGTGGGCGATGCGCGAAGCCTGCAGCCGCTTGCGCCAATGGCGCCTGCACGGCCTGGACCAGCTGTCGGTGTCGGTCAACGTCTCGGCGATCCAGTTGCTGCGCGGCGACCTGCCGAAAATGGTGGCGCGCGCGCTCAGCGAAAGCGGCATCCCGCCGTGGCGGCTGGAGCTGGAACTGACCGAGACCGTGGTCATGGCCAACGCCGCGCACACCTCCAACATCATGCAGGCGTTGCGCGAACTCGGCGTGGCCCTGGCGGTGGACGACTTCGGCACCGGCTACTCCTCGCTGGCCTACCTCAAGCGCCTGCCGATCAACACGCTGAAGATCGACAAGGAGTTCATCGGCGACCTGACCCGCGACCCGGACGACGAGGCCATCACCAGCACGGTCATCACCATGGCTCACTCGCTGGGCCTGAACGTCGTGGCCGAGGGCGTGGAACTGGAGGAGCAGATGGAATTCCTGCGCAACCACGGCTGCGACGAAATCCAGGGCTACTGGCTGGCGCGCCCGCTCGAGGCCGACGACTGCCTGGCGTTCATCCAGAAGTGGCAGCCGCCGCAGAGCGTGCGGGCGGTTCGTTGAGGCCGGGATTGGGGATTGGGGATTCGGGATTGGCAAAAAGCCGGGGCGCTGTCCCTGGGTGGGCGCGGCGTTAGCCGCGGCGACGGCGGCGGATGAGGCCGGGCTCGGGGTTGGGTTGGGTTGGGTTGGGTTGGGTTGGGGATCGGCAGTCTCCGGCCTGCGGTCCCCAGTCAGGGTGGCTTGCCCCAACCGCGTCGCATCGGGGGGCGCGAACGCTGCGCGCCCTGCCCCGCCGGATCTCCTGCGGCCCGGTCGCACCGACCCAATCCCGAATCCCCAATCCCGACAACCGCCTTGACCGCCCCCGCCCCGGCCTGCCATCGTGCCGGAATGGATCGCGCCGAACTGATCGCCGAACTGCACTCGCTGGTCGCCCGCGTCGACGAGCTCGGCGAGCGCGTACGCCGGCTCAGCGAGGAAAACCGCAGCCTGCGCCAGCAGCAAGAGCAACTGGTCGGCGAACGCTCCGCCCTGCTGGCCAAGAACGAGCAGGCCCGGACCCGCGTCGAGGCGATGATCGCGCGCCTCAAATCGCTCGAACAGCACACCTGAACGCACCGATGACCAGCGAAGCCGTCAGCATCCGCCTGCTCGATCGCGAGTACACCGTCGGCTGCGAACCCGCCGAGCGCGAGGAATTGCTCGCCGCCGCGCGCATGCTCGACAGCAAGATGCGCGAGATCCGCGGCAGCAACCGCATGGCCGCGCTGGATCGGGTCGCGGTGCTGGCGGCGCTGAATTTCGCCCACGAACTGCAGCAGCTGCGTGGCGAAGGCGACCAGCGCGATCGCGAACTCTCGCGCACCCTCGACGAGCTGCACCGCAAGCTCGACAGCCTGTTCGACGCGGCGATCCGCTGATCGCCGTTTGCGGCGTCGTTGCGCCCCGTCCCGTTCATCCGCGCGCGTGCGCGCATCGAGCACATGAATCGCAACGCAGCATCGCCGACGAGCGGGGGCCGCATCGGCGCGGCATGCGCGCTATACTGCGCGCACGTCCTCTGCTGTGCGCGACGGCGTGCGCAAACATTCGCCTTGTCCCTTAATGACGACCACGGGGGCGCAACGGAGGCCCGGAGTGCAAGTCCGCCTCGCAGCGGGAAGCCCGAAGGCCGCCAAGCGTCCCCACTTGAACCCCGGGTTCAAGGTCGTTTCGCACGCATCGTCATTGGCGGAGGACTACTTTTCCCGGAACGGGCGCGACGTCACCCAGCGTGATCTCGCGCCCGTTTCTCTGTGGCCCGTGCGCCGCCCCCAACCAGGACCGAGCGCCGAATGACGGCCGACCGAACGACGCTGCGCCGCGATCTGCGCGCGCAACGGCGCAATCTCGCCGCCCCCGCCCGCATCGCCGGTGCGCAAGCCGTGGCCGCGCGCCTGCTGGCCTTGCCGTTCGCGCCGCGCTCGGGCTATGTCGCCGGCTACTGGGCGATGGACGGCGAAATCGCCCTGCACGCCTGGCAACTGCGCCTGCCGCCGGACTGCGTGTACTGCCTGCCGGTGCTGCACGACGATCTGCGCCTGCGCTTCGCGCCCTGGCGCCCGGGCGATGCGCTCAGCCCGAACCGCTACGGCATTCCCGAGCCGGACCTGGCCGCGACCTCGCTGCTCGAGCCCGAGCAGATGAGCCTGGTGGTGGTGCCGCTGGTCGGCTTCGACCGCCGCGGCCACCGGCTCGGCATGGGCGCCGGCTGGTACGATCGCAGCTTCGCCTTCCGCCAACGCGGCCCGGCGCCGCCATGGCTGGTCGGCGCCGCCTTCGAACTGCAGCGCGTCGACGCGCTCGACGCCGCCGACTGGGACGTCGCCCTCGATGCGGTCTGCACCGAGAGCGCGACCCACGACCACCGCTCCCCTCTGTTCGCCTGACCGAGTTCCGCATGACCGCACGCCGCCGCTACTGGCTGATGAAGTCCGAACCGGACACCTTCTCCATCGACGACCTGCAACGCGTCGGCGTCGAACCCTGGAACGGCGTACGCAATTACCAGGCGCGCAACTTCATGCGCGACGGCATGAAAGTCGGCGACGGCGTGCTGTTCTATCACTCCAACACCGCAGTGCCCGGCATCGTCGGCCTGGCCACGATCGCCGCCGAAGCCTATCCGGACCCGACCCAGTTCGACCCCAAGTCCGACTACTACGACGCCAAGAGCTCGCGCGAGGACCCGCGCTGGCTGCTGGTGGACGTCGCCTTCGAGCGCAAGCTCAAGCGCACCATCGCCCTGGACGAGATCAAGGCCCGCGCCGACGACCTCGGCGAAGACTTCGCCCTCACCCGCCGCGGCAACCGCCTGTCGGTGCTGCCGGTGACGGCGGCGCAGTGGAAGTTATTGCTGGCCATGGAGTGAGGCCGGGATTCGGGAGTGGGGATTCGGGATTCGCAACAGCGGTTCCGCCTCGACTGAATCGCGCTCGCTCTGTTCCGTTTTTTTCCGATCCCCAATTCCGAATCCCCAATCCCCAATCCCCAATCCCCAATCCCATGTCCGAATCCAAACGCCTGGCCGGCGAAAAAGCCATCGACTATATCGAAGACGGCATGATCGTCGGCGTCGGCACCGGGTCCACGGTCGCCTACTTCATCGAGGCCCTGGGCCGGGTCAAGCAGCGCATCAAGGGCGCGGTGTCGAGCTCGGAGCAGAGCACCGCGCGGTTGCAGGCGCTCGGCATCGAAGTGCTGGACCTCAACGCCACCGGACCGCTGTCGCTGTACGTCGACGGCGCCGACGAATGCGATCCGCACAAGCGCCTGATCAAAGGCGGCGGCGCCGCGCTGACCCGCGAGAAGATCATCGCCGAAGCCAGCGCCAAGTTCGTCTGCATCGTCGATCCGGCCAAGCGCGTCGACGTGCTCGGCCGCTTCCCGCTGCCGGTGGAGGTCATTCCGATGGCGCGCAGCCTGGTCGCACGCGAGATCCTGGCCATGACCCGCGGCCAGCCGGTGTGGCGCCAGGACGCCGCCGGCAACGGCGTGGTCACCGACAACGGCAACGTCATCCTCGACATCCACGGCCTGGCGATCACCGATCCGGTGGCGATGGAATCGGCGATCAACCAGATCCCCGGCGTGGTCAGCGTCGGCCTGTTCGCGCGCCGCCCCGCCGACGTGGTCATCGTCGGCGGCGAGCCGCCGCTGGTGCTGTAAACCCGGCGTTTCAGGGGCCGTGGCGATTGCGCCGCGGCCCTCGCCCCCAGCGGGTCGGCCGCGCGCTCGGACAAGCACCTTAACCGCTGATCCGAAAACGGTCCTAGCCGCTGCGACGCGGTCCGGCGAAGCTGCGCCTCCCTCCTTGCCGACGACCTGCACGCGCCGAATGGAAGCGCGATACTGCATCCCCATGCGTGGCTCGCCGCCATGACCCTGCGCTGCCTGTTCGTCGACTTCAATTCCTACTTCGCCTCGGTCGAGCAGTTCGACCGGGAGGAATTGCGCGACCGCCCGGTCGGCGTGGTGCCGGTCATGGCCGCCACCACCTGCTGCATCGCCGCCAGCCGCGAGGCCAAGGTCCACGGGGTCAAGACCGGCACGCCGGTGCACGAGGCGCTGCGGCTGTGCCCCGACATCCGGATCGTCCAGGCGCGACCGGCGCGCTATGTCGAATTGCACCATCGCCTGATCGCGGCGATCCAGGACTGCATTCCGATCGACGGCAAGCCGCTGTCGATCGACGAGGTGGCCTGCCGGCTGATCGGCCGCGAACGCCAGCGCGAGAATGCCGTCGCGATCGCGCACAAGATCAAGCAGACCCTGATCGACCGAGGCCTCAGCCCGGCGATCCGCTGCTCGATCGGCATCGCCCCCAACACCTTCCTGGCCAAGACCGCTTCCGATCTCGATAAGGTCGACGGCCTGACCGTGATCGAACTGGACGACTTGCCGCGGGCACTGCATGGCCTGGCCTTGCACGATCTGTGCGGAGTCGGCCCGTCGATGCTGCAACGCCTCAACGACGCCGGCATCGACAGCGTCGAACAACTCGCCGCGGCGCCGCGCGAACGGCTCAAGGCGATCTGGGGCGGCATCGAGGGCGAACGCTTCTGGGCCCAGTTGCGCGGCATCGAGCCGCCGTCGCGGCAACGCAGCGCCGTGGGCTCGGTCGGTCATTCGCACGTGCTCGACCCGCAGATGCGCACGGCCGAAGGCATGCGCTCGGTGCTGTTCAAACTGCTCGCCAAGGCCGCCATGCGCCTGCGGCAGGAGCAATGCCAGGCGCGCGGCCTGAGCCTGCACGTGCGTTTCGTCGGTCGCGAACAGCGCTACAGCCGGGATCTGTCCTTCGCTGCGCTCGACGACACGCCGACCTTGCTGCAACTGATGGCCGGTGCGCTGGAGCCGCTGCTGCGCGCTGCCGCCAGCGGCCGCTGGCCGGTCAAACGGCACCCGCCGCTGTCGGTGGCGGTATCGCTGATCGACCTGCAGCTCAACGCCGGCGAGACCGCCTCGCTGTTTTCCGAACGCCAGCGCTCGCGCGAACTGACCCGCGTGCTCGACCAGATCAACCAGCGCTATGGCAATAACCGCCTGTATTTCGGCGCGATGCAGGACGCGCTGGCGCAGGGCGCCGCGCCGATGCGGATTCCGTTCCAGCACATCCCCGACGAAGCCAGCGAAGCCGATCTCGGCGCCGCGGCCCTGGTCGCTGATCCGAGCATGGACGAACTGTGGCTGCAGCGCGAACGGCAGTTCAAGGCGATGGCCGAGAACGCCCATCGGCAGACACGCGAACGCACGTCCTCCGCAACCCGACCGGCGGCAGCGACACCGCCCGCACCGACGCCGCCGGGCCACCAACCCTCCGGCGTCGGCGGCTGGGTGCGCAAGCGGCGCAAAGACGAAGGCCATGGCCCCGGCACGACCGGCTCCTTGTTTTGAACCTCGGCGTTCTTGGATGCTTTCGCCCCATGCAACGGCGCACCCGATCCTTTCCCGCTCGCCACGACCCAAGCCAGTGCAGCGCCGAGTGGCTAGGGGCGAGGTCGTCAATCGCCCGCGCGCCCTCACCCGCCCCTTCTCCCGCAAGCGGGAGAAGGGTGCGGCAGCGGCGACTTCGTAGGATCTGTTCGATCCTTTAGCGCCCCTCTCCCGCTTGCGGCGATCGAAGGACGTGCAAAGCTGATCGGGCTGGGACGAGGCAGAGTTACGCCTCGACCGCGACGAACCCGCCCGTCTGACGCTTCCACAGCCGCGCATACAGCCCGTCGCGCGCGATCAGTTGCTCGTGGGTGCCGGTCTCGATGATGCGCCCCTGGTCCATCACCACCAGCCGGTCCATCCGCGCGATGGTCGACAGGCGATGCGCGATCGCGATCACCGTCTTGCCTTCCATCAGCGTCTCCAGACTGTCCTGGATCGCCGCCTCGGCCTCCGAATCCAGCGCCGAGGTCGCCTCGTCGAGGATCAGGATCGGCGCGTTCTTCAACAGCACCCGCGCGATCGCGATGCGTTGACGCTGACCGCCCGACAGCTTCACCCCGCGTTCGCCGACCAGAGCGTCGTAGCCTTCGCGACCTTCGCCATCGATCAAGCGCGGAATGAATTCATCCGCCCGCGCCCGCCGCACCGCTGCGAACATCTCCTCCTCGCTGGCATCCGGACGGCCGTACAGCAGGTTGTCGCGGATCGAGCGATGCAGCAGCGAGGTGTCCTGGGTGACCACGCCGATCTGCGAACGCAGGCTTTCCTGGGTCACGCCGGCGATGTCCTGGCCGTCGATCAGGATCCGGCCGCGCTCCAGGTCGTACAAGCGCAACAGGATGTTCATCAGGGTCGACTTGCCCGCGCCCGAGGGCCCGACCAGGCCGATCTTCTCGCCCGGTTTGACCGTCAAGTCCAGGTCCGCGATCAGGCCGCTGTCCTGGCCGTAGTGGAAGTGCACGTTCTCGAAGCGCACGCTGCCTTCGCGCACGGCCAAAGGCTGAGCATCCTGCCGGTCGACCACGGTCAGCGGCCGCGAAATGGTCTCGATGCCGTCCTGCACGGTGCCGATGTCCTCGAAGATGCCGTTCACCGTCCACATGATCCAGCCCGACATGTTGTGGATCCGGATCACCAGGCCGGTCGCCAACGCGATCGCGCCGACGCTGATCGCGCCGCGATGCCACAGCCACAGCGCCAGGCCGCAGGTGCCGACGATCAGCAGACCGTTGAGCGCGGTGATGCTGACGCCCATCAGCGTGGTCATGCGGGTCATGTCGCGCGAGCGCTGGGTCTGCTCGAGCATGGCCTCGGCCACGTATTGCTCCTCGCGTCGCGAGTGCGCGAACAACTTCAGCGTGGCGACGTTGCTGTAGCCGTCGACGATGCGCCCCATCAATTTGGAACGCGCATCCGACGCACGCCAGGAGCGCTGCTTCACCCGCGGCACGAAGTAGCGCAGCAGGCCGATGTAGACCACGATCCAGGCCACCAGCGGCGCCGCCAGCCACGCATCGGCCTGAGCGAACAGATAGATCGCCGAGCCCGAATAGACGACCACGTACCACAGCGCATCGAAGGCCTGGGTGGTCGACTCGCGTAACGACGGGCCGGTCTGCATGATCCGGTTGGCGACGCGGCCGGCGAAGTCGTTCTGGAAGAAGCTCATGCTCTGCTTGAGCATGTAGCGGTGGGTCTGCCAACGCACCAGATTGGTCATGCTCGGATGCACGGTCTGGTTCAACAACAGGTCGTGCAGGCCCAGGCACAGCGGCCGTGCGATCAGCATCACCGCCGCCATCCACAGCAACTCGCTGCCGTGACGCGCGAACAACTCCGCAGCCGGCGTGGTGTTGACCAGGTCCACTACCTTGCCGAGGTAGTCGAACATCACCACCTCGACGATGGCGACGAAGAAACCGACCACGGTCAGCACTGCGAATACCGGCCAGGCTTGGCGGATGAAATGCCAATAGAACGCCGCGACCGTGCGCGGGGGCATGGCCTCGGGGGCCGGACGGAACGGATCGATCAAGGATTCGAACCAACGAAAGATCATCATGGCGATACGCCTTTACGAACTTGGAAAGACTCCCGTGCGCGACGCGCGCCTGCGCCGGAGGGCATGGGCACGGACGCGAGGGCCTGCGGCGCCAACGGGCGCCGAGTAGTCGGATACGGGGAGTGAGGCGGCGGACGAGCGCGCGATCCAGGGCCAGAACAGCCCCGGGCGGCGATCGATCGGCCGGACGCGGCGCGGGCTTCGCCCGCAACCGCAAGCGCCGACTTAGCGGCGGACCTTGCCGGTGATTGTGAACTTCATCGTGCTTCTCCTTGCTCGTTTGGAGCTGGCGTATCCCGCGGTGTCGCCGGATACGGAGGGTCCGACGCGCGGATCGCTATGGGCAACTCGAGGCAAGTCTAGCTCGCCTTCTTCCTGGCAGGCATCCGTCCAAAGTCGGTGGTCGCTGGCGAGCGCGTTGCGTCGGCGCCGCCCCGGGTCGATCGTCTTGAAGCGGCCAAACTGATTGCGAG
>NZ_HG424489.1:0-31624 GCF_000336385.2 Lysobacter antibioticus HS124
ATCCCCCCCCCGCCGCACTGGCGCGCCTGCAAGGCGAATCGGCGCAACTCGAATCCCTGGTCGCCCTCGCCCGCGACGATCGCGTCGGCAGCGGCGCGGCGACGGTGATGAGCGCCGAACTCGACCGCGGCATCGCCGCGATCGACGAGGCCCTGTCCGGCACCGGCCTGGCCGAAGCCGAACGCGTGGCGCTGTGGCAACGACGCGTCGATGCCTTGCGCGCCCTGGCCGGCGTCGAGGGCTCGCAGCGCTGGTACGCCGCTCGCGGCGAACGCTACGAAGACGCGTTGGTCCGGGTCGATTGAGCCCGCCCCGCATGCGCCGCCGGACCGCTCCAGATCGCCCGCTGCCGACCGCCCGCTCCAGACCTTCCATTCCAGATCTTCCGCTCCAGATCGATCGCTCCTCCTTCGACCGCCGTCCGCCCATCCAGCCCCACCGACCATCCAGCATCACCGCGGAGACCGCCATGCAACGCCCGATCCTGATCCCCCTGTTGCTCGCCGCCGCCGTCGCCGGCGCGTTGGCCAGCGTCGCCGCGGCCAGCTCCGCGGCCGAGCCGGCCGCCGCACCGCAAACGCAGCGCAAGACCATCGTCATTGCCCACCCGGACGGCCACCCGGCGCCGATCGCGCAACGGATCAAGCGGCCGTTGCTGGGGGTGATCATCGACGCCGACGACGCGGCCGGCGTGCGCGTGCTCGCGGTCACCCCCGACGGCGCAGCGGCCAAGGCCGGCCTGCGCAGCGGCGATCGCCTGCTGGCGATCGACGGCAGCGCGATCGACGGCGCCGACGAGGACGCGCGCCTGGCCAAGGCCCGCACCCTGCTCGGCAAGCTGCAGACCGAGCGCCCCGCCCAGCTGCGCTATCACCGCGACGGCCGCGACGCCACGCTCGCGGTCGTCCCGCAACTCGGCAACCGGATGGTGGTGCTCGACCGCATCGACGGCGCCGAACCCGGCCTGCGCCGGGAAGTGCGCATCCACCGCATCGGCGACGGCGAGGCCTTCGAATTCGACGGCGCCGACTTCGATTTCGACGCCGCGATCGCACCGGCCGTCGCCGCCGCGGTCGCGCCGCAGGTGCGCAGCGAAGTGATCCGGGTGAGCCGCAAAGACCTGTGCAAGGGCGGCGACTGCAAGTGGCCGGCGATCAGCGAGGCGCTGCGCTGGAACGGCCTCAACCTCGCCTCGGTCGACGCCAAGCTCGGCCGCTACTTCGGCGCTCAGCACGGCGTGCTGGTGCTCAGCACCGGGCCGGAACTGGCCGGCCTGGAAGCCGGCGACGTGATCCAGAGCATCGACGGCCGTCGGGTCGACACCCCGCGGCAGGCGATGGAAGCGCTGCGCGGCAAAGCCGAAGGCAGCCAGGTCGCGGTCGACTATCTGCGCGACCGCCGCAACGCCCAGGCCAAGCTCAAGGTACCGAAGGCGATCAGCTGGACGCCGCCGCGTCCGCCCGCACCGCCCTCGCCGCCCGCACCGCCGTCCGCTCCGGACCTGCCGCCTCCGCCGGCACCGCCCGCGCCGCCATCCGCGTCCGACCTGCCGACGCCGCCCACACCGCCCACACCGCCGCCGAAGCGCAGCGCTCTGGCACGGCCGCCGGCCGTGGCCTTCGCGCCACCGGCGCCGCCGACCTGGACCGGCAACGCGCAGGTCGCGGTGTATTGAAGCGCGCCGTTCGCGGCGCGCATACGATCGAGGCCCGAGCTCGCGCTCCGGCCTCGTGCATTGCGCCGTTCCCCGTTCGGCCGGCGCCGCGAACGCGTCCCTCGCCTCACTCGACTGGCGCGCGCTCGACCCATTTGGCGAACACCGCATCGATCCGGCCCTCGTCGACTGGCTTGCCCTGCTCGCGCTGTCCGGCCTGTTCGAACAGGGGAACGATCATCGCCATGCCGTCGACCTGGGTCTTCAGGCGCACGCCCGGCGCCTGGCCGAGGTAGCGTTCCCAACGCTCGCGCACCTGCGCCCAATAGCCCTTGGTCGCATCCCAGTATGCATAGGCCGGCTTGAAGTCGACTTCGCCGGTCTTCTGGTAATCGTTGAAGCCGAACTCGCGGGCCAGCTCCTGCTGGCTGCCGTCGGGCTTGCGCAGCACCTTGGTGTTGAACTGCTCGTGGGTCCAGCCGTTCGGCGTCAGGGTATGGCGGTTGACCGCGACGATGGCGTTGTAGTCGCTGCGCTTGGTGTATTCGCGCCGCGGCAATGGCCGCCAGCTCGGGTCGCCGGTCCAGGTCGCGGTGCCGTTGGCGTAGTCCCAGCGGCCGGTGCCGCAGTAGCGCGGCGCATCGCTGACTTCGTACACGCACTGGGTCCAGGCGCCGCGATTGAGCTCGACCGGAATCGCACGCACCTGCCACGTCTGGTCGGCGCTGAATTCGAAGCGCTGCGGGGCCTGGAACGTCCAGTCCTGGCGCCAGTGCTTGGTCACGTGTCCGCTCTTCTCGTCGACCAGGATGTGCTGCAGCACGATCTTGCCGGGGCGGTCCTCGACCACGATTACCGTCTCGTTGCCGCCGCTGCGCATCGCCGGCGCGCGCTCGTAGCCGGGCTTGAGCAGCACGGTTTCGTCGAAAGCGAAATCGACGATGTATTCGCCCTGCATCGCCAGGATCGAGGCGCGGTCGCGTTCGGGCGCGGTGGCGGCGACGGCGGCGAACGGGGTCATCAGGCAGATCGCCAGCAGGCTGGCGCGGTGGGACGGTCGGGTCATGGCGAAAACTCGTGGTTCGTCGGAAGAAGCGGAGGGGATCGGGAAGGAAGCAACGGCGATCGCGCGGTTCAGGCCGATGCCGCGGCCGGATCGCGCGCGGCGCGGCGCGAAGCCAGGCAACAACAAGCGTCCGCCTGCGCACGCAGGCGCGCGCCTTCGGCCGCGGCGATGCGCTGCGCGTGCGCCAGGCCCAACGCCGACGGCTCGGCGCGGTCGGCCAGCAGGATGCAGTGGCCGGCATCGTCGGCCAGCACCTGCAGGCGCAGGATCTGTGCCTGCCAACGACCGCGCAGCCGGCGCAACCAGCGCCGGCGCAGGCGCGCCCAGGCGCCGCTGCGGGCTTCGCCGCCGCGGCAGGCGGGCAAGGCCGCGATGGCGTCGTCCCAGGCCAGGAAATCGCTGTCGGGCAACAGGTACAGGCACCAGCAGGCGCGCCCGCCGTCGTCGCGGAACAGCAGGGCCTCGCAGCGGTCCTCGCCGTCGCGGCGCAGCAGGCGCTCGGCGCGCCGGGCATGCAGCCAGCCGTCGAGCGCGTCGCGATGCCGTGGCGGATACGCGCACAACACCGTCGCGACCGCGGCCAGGCGTTCCGGCGCCGGCAAGGCAGCGGAATCGGCGCCGGCCGAACGCAACGGCGCGCGCATGGCTTACCAGCTCACCGAGAGGCTGGCGCCGACATTGCGGCCGGGCGCGGTGTAGCGGTCGAGGACGGCGCTGGACGCGCTCAGGCCCGGCAGGTCGCCGGCCTCCCAGTACGTCTTGTCGGTCAGGTTGAACACGCCGACGTTGAAGCGCGCCCCCGGCGCGAAGTCCCAGCGCGCGAGCAGGTCGAGCGCGCCGTAGCCCGGCGCGGCGAAGCGGCCCGGCACCGGCAGATCGGTCTTGCGGCGGGCGAAACGCCCGGCCAGCTCGACGCCCCAGGCCTCGCGGTCATAGGCGACGCCCAGGCTCGCGGTCAGCGGCGCGATCGACTCCAGCGGCCGGTCCGCGGTCTTGTCCTCGCCCTTGCTGTACGCCGCCGCGCCGCGCAGCGACCAGCCGGCCAGCGCCTCGGACCAGGCGCCGAAGTCGATGCCGCCGCGCAGCTCGACGCCGCGGATCCGCGCCTTGGCCACGTTCTGCGATTGGAACACGATCAACGGCGTCTGCGGCGGCGCGCTGACCTGGCGGTTGGACTCGATGAAGTCCTGGTAGTCGTTGTAGTACGCCGACAGTTGGGCGTAGCCGACCGTATTGCTGAAGCGCAGGCCGACCTCGTAGCCGTCGCTGGTCTCCGGCTTGAGGTCCGGGTTCGGGATCGCGGTGTAGCCGAACTGCAGATTGGTGAAGCCCAGGTTGACGTCGCTGTAGGGCGGCGCGCGGAAGCCGCGCTGATAGCCGCCGTACAACGACCAATCCGCGGCGAAGTGCCAGACCGCGCCGAGCTTGGGCGAGACGCTGGTCTTGCTGAGGTCGCTGACTTGCACCCCAGGGTTGTCGCCGTTCCAGATCGCGTCCTTCTGCGGCCGCAGCTCGTAGCGGTCCACCCGCACCGCCGGGACCAGCCGGAACGCGCCGTCGGCGAAGCGGATTTCGTCTTGTACGAACACGCCGGCGTTGCGGGTCTTGCTGACCGGGAAATCGCGCACCGGAAACACATCGGGCAGGATCGCGTTGCTGACCGCGCCGGTGGTCAGATTGACCGCACGGCCGTCGCGCTTCTGGCGGAACTCGGTGGCTTCGTATTCGAAGCCGTAGGTCAGGGTATGCTCGACCGCGCCGGTGGCGAAGTCCTTGTGCGCGGTGGCTTCGGCGCCGTAGACGCGCTGGTCGAAGTCGAATTCGCGCAGGCGCAGCGTCGGGCTCACTTCGCGGCCGCCGACCACGCTGACCCGGTGTTCGCGGGTGCGTTGGTTGGTTTCGCTGTCCTGGCGGTAGACCTGCCAACGCAGCGAGTCGGTCAGCACACTGTCGAGCGCATCGATCTCGTGCGCGAACGCGAGCCGTACCCGAGTCTGGCGGTCGTCGCCGGTCTGCGAGAGCACCCGCACCGCCGGCGCGCCCGGCATCGACAAGGCGGTGCCGCGCGCGCTGTAGACGTCGGTATCGGTCTGGTCCTCGCTGCCTTCCACGGTCAGGCGGAAACGCTGGTCGTCGCTGGGCGCGTAGACCAGCTTGGTCAGCAGGCTGCGACCGTCGTTGCTCTGCGGGTTGGGCCGGGTGCGGCGCGCGTCCAGCGAGGCGCGCTCGCCCTGGTTGTGGGTTTCCTCGCCCTGATGGTGGTTGAGCACCACCAAACCGGACCAGCGCTCGCCGCCGAACGCCGCGGTGGCGCCGCCGAACAGGCTTTCGTTCTTGCCCTGGTAACCGAGCTTGAGGCCGAAATAGCTGCCGGCGCCGTCCTGCAGATAGTCCTGCGGGTCTTTGGTCACGAACGCGACCACGCCGCCGAGCGCATCGGAACCGTGCAGGGCGCTGCTCGGGCCGCGCACGATCTCGACGTCCTTGACCGTGTCGAGGTCGACGAAGTTGCGCCCGGCGCTGGAAAAACTGCCGATCGAGAAACCGTCGGAGACCGAGATGCCGTCGACCAGCACCCGCACCCGGTTGCCGCCGAGGCCGCGGATGCGGATGTCGCCGAGACCGAAGCGCTCGCGATTGGCGCCGACGTCGATCCCGGGCTCGTAGCGAAACAGGTCCTTGAGGTCGCGCACCAGTTCGCGGTCCATGCGCTCGCGGTCGATCGCGCCGACCGTCGCCGGCACGTCCTGCACGGCGCGTTCGGTGCGGGTCGCGCTGACCACCACGCGCTGCAGTTCGTTGACGTCGCCGGACGCATCGGGCGCGTCGGCGGCGTGGGCCAGCACCGGCAAGGCCAGGCTCAGGGCCAGGGCGAGCGCGCAGCGGGCGGGACGGGAGCGGGCGTGGGAGTTTACGCAGACGAACGGGGTATGGACGCGGGACATGCTTCGGCTCGGACGATGGAGAGGGAGGGCCGAGGCGAGCTGGCATCCGCTGGGATCGGGCTGGCAGCCTTGGAGAGAGAAGGTGCTGGCGGGTCGGCGAAGCCGACGCAGCGCACCGCACCCGGGTCGGGTGCGGTGCGGGTGGCGCGGGCGATGGCGTTGCGCACCGACGACGCGGTCGCGCTGCGCCGTGCACGGCGCAAAGGACCGACGTGGGGAGAGAGCGTCGTCGGTGCGGACCGACCGAACCGGAAAAGCGGGACTCCGCCGCTCCGGGCTGGGGCGGTGCGCGCCGATCACGGGGTTGTTTGGAGCGAACCGGCCTGGGCGGAAACGGATGTCGCCTTCTCGCGCTTGGCCGGGCCGCGCCGAACGCCGGTTTACTTGGTCAGGATCAGCTTGTCGTTGCGGGTGTGGCGCAGGCGGTAGACCTCGCCGCCGTGGCGGATCAACACTTCGCGCGCGCCGCGCAGCAACGCGGTGCTTTCCACCAGAACGCCCTGGGCCGCGGCGACGACGGCCGAGGTCACGGACGCAGGAGCGACGGCGGCAACGGCCGGGGCCGGCGCGACGACGGACACGGAACGATCAGTACGGGGCTTCAGCTGCAGCACCGGGTTGCGCAGAGACATGGCGGTGACTCGCTCGGGGGGTGGGCTCGGATAAAAATGATAATGATTCTCATTTGAGCGTCAACACCCCGCGCCTCCGATCTGCGACTGAGGTCAAACCAGGCAAAGCCATCGCCTTACCGCGCCGACGCCCAGTCCCGTTCATGTATCCGCTCAGGCCACCGCGTTCTCGATCCGCAGCCAGTCCGCCTCGCCGATCCGCGCGGCCAGGTCCAGCGCCTGCAGGTTCTGCCGCAACTGGTCGCTGCGGCTGGCGCCGAGGATCACGCTGGATACATGCGGATTGCGCAGGCACCAGGCGATCGCCAGCGGCGCCGGCGGCTCGCCGAGCTCGCGCGCGATCGCCACGAAGGCCTCGACCCGCGCCAGCCGGCGCTGCTCCGAGCCGCCGACCACCAGCCGCTGCAGCCAGGCGGTATCGGCCAGGCCGAGCCGGCCCTGGCTGGAAAAACCTTCGCGGTACTTGCCGGTCAGCAGGCCCGAGGCCAGCGGCGACCAGGTGGTGGCGCCCAGGCCGAGTTCGGCGTACAGCGGCGCGTACTCCAACTCGACCCGTTCGCGGTGCAGCAGGTTGTATTGCGGTTGCTCCATGGTCGGCGGATGCAGGTGATGGGCGCGGGCGACCTTGTGCGCCTCGCGGATCGACGCCGCCGGCCACTCCGACGTGCCCCAGTACAGCACCTTGCCTTGCCGGATCAGGCCGTCCATCGCCCATACCGTTTCCTCGATCGGCACGTCCGGATCGGGGCGATGGCAGTAATACAGGTCCAGATGCTCGACCTGCAGCCGGCGCAGGGCATCGTGGCAGGCCTCGACCACGTGCTTGCGCGACAGGCCTCTCTGGGTCGGACGCGGATCGTCGACTGCGCCGAACATGACCTTGCTCGACACGCAGTAGCCGTCGCGCGGCAGGCGCAGTTGCGCCAGGGCCTGGCCCATGACCCGTTCGGCCTCGCCGTTGGCGTAGCCCTCGGCGTTGTCGAAGAAATTGATCCCGTGGTCCCAGGCAGTGGCGATCAGCTCGCGCGCGGCCTCGGCGCCGATTTGCCCGCCGAAGGTGACCCAGGCGCCGAACGACAGCGCCGACAATTGCAGCCCGGACGAACCCAGTCGACGATATTGCATGGCGGCGCTCCGCGGATCGGCGATTGCGGGCATGCTACGCCCACGGACGTAAAGGCGAAGGACAGCGCGTGGCGAAATCGAGTACCCGACTGCTGCCGGCGACGCTGATCGCGATCGCGGTCGCCTTGCTGGGCTGGCAACTGTGGCGCGCAAGGGCGCCGGAACCGTCGCGCCCGCCCGACCCCGCCCCTGCGGCGGACAAGGCGCCTGCCGCCGACGAGATTCCGGACACGGCGGACGCGCCCGCGCAGACCGAGCGCAAGATCGAACCCAGCCGCGGCCCGGCCTACCGCAACCCGCAGTTGGCCGACCTCAAGCAACGCGCCGACAGCGGCGACAGCCGCGCGGCCTGCGAACTCGGCGTCGACCTGCTGCGCTGCGTCGACCTGACCCCGGCCGAACAGGTGCTGGCCAACGCCGAGGCCAATTCGCGCACCCAGATGCCGGCCGAGCAACGCGCCTACCACGAGCGTACTGTCGGCCGTGCGCGGCAGTTGCTGGCCGAATGCCGCAACGCGCCCGAAGACGCCTGGCACCAGGGCAATCATTATCTGCGCCAAGCGGCGCTGGCCGGCGAACCCGAGGCGATGTACCGCTACGCGCGCGGCGATTCGGTGCTGGCCGATTACTCGCGCATGGCCACGCCGGAATTCGACCGTTGGCGCGCCGAGGCCGGCAACATGCTGCAGCTCTCGTTCGAGGCCGGCTATCTGCCTTCGGTGTTCGACCTGATGGTCGCCTACAGCGACAACTCCTCGCCGATCGCCGGGCTGATCCCGAACGACCCGACCAAGGCGCGGGCGATGCGGTTGCTGGTCGGCCGCCTGGCCGGCAAGAACGCCGATCCGCCCGAACCCCGCTACGCCGCGCTGGAACCGGCCGCCGCGGCACTGGCGGCGCAATGGCAGCGCGACTACTTCCCCGCCGTCAAACCGCCGCTGCAACGGCTGCCGCGGATCATGCCCGGCGGCTTCGCGACCCTGTTCGCAGAAGACAACGCCGGCCCGCCGTGTTCGCAGCCCTGAGCGCCGCGATCGCACAGGGGCAGGAGAACGACCCAGGTCGCGACCGCGAACGTCGGCTACGGCATCGCTAGTTGGCGGTCGCGGCGCCTCCGGTCCGGCTCACGCCGCTCCTACCAGAACCGCCCCGTGTAGGAGCGGCGCAAGTCGCGACCGCGCCACCGCAACGACAACGTCGGCCGCGGGGTCCGTCGCGTCCCCGGGTCGCGGCCTACGCAGCGCTTGCGGAAGAAAGCGTCGCGGTCGAAGCCATCGCTGCGCCGCGGGTAACCTGCGTGGCGGCCGTGTTGGCGCGGTCGCGACTTGCGTCGCTTCTAACCCCGCGCTGACCCGCTTCTGGCCCGCGCCTCGCGCGCTTCCACGCGGCGGCGTGCGGCGCGCGGCTTGTCCCGACCCGCCGGTTGCGAAACATTCTCATTCGCTGCGCTGCGCCGCGGCTGGCGTACAATCGCCACACTTTCCTCCTCCGGGGAGTAGCCCACCCGCCGACGCGAGTCCGCGGGGGCATGCGTCAACACACTTGGCCGGCCGGCCATGGCGCATGAGCGGCAGCCAGCAGGTCCGCGATCCGGCATTCCGGTGCGGCCGCCAGCCACCACGGGCAAGACCGAAGGCAGGCGTTGCGCGTAACCCGGGTTGGGCCGCGCGGCGTCCGCCTTCGCGTCCACGCGAATGCCCGACCCCGGAGTTTCCATGGATCTGTCCTTCCTGCCGGTTTCGGTCGCCACCACCGCGGTTTCGACCGGCACCGTCGCGCTCGCCGAAATCGGCGACAAGACTCAGTTGCTGGCCCTGCTGCTCGCCGCTCGTTTCCGCAAGCCCGGGCCGATCATCGCCGGGATCCTGGTCGCGACCCTGCTCAATCACGCCCTCGCCGCCTGGTTCGGCACTCTGGTCGCGCAATGGCTGCGCCCGGAAGTGCTGCGCTGGGTCGTCGCCGCCAGCTTCCTCGCGGTCGCACTGTGGACCCTCAAGCCCGACCAGCTCGACGACGAGGAACCGCGTTTTTCCGCCCGCGGCGCCTTCCTCGCCACCACCATCGCGTTCTTTTTCGCCGAAATCGGCGACAAGACCCAGGTCGCGACTGTGTTGCTGGCGACCCGCTACGAGCCGCTGTGGGGCGTGATCGCCGGCACCACCGTGGGCATGCTGCTGGCCAACGTGCCGGTGGCCCTGCTCGGCAGCCGCTTCGCCGACCGCCTGCCGCTGAAGACCGCGCGCCTGCTGGCTGCGGCGGTGTTCGCCGCACTCGCGATCTGGGTCGCTTTGCGCGGAATCGGCTGATTCCAGGCCCCGGCGGTGGCCGCTCGCGCTATGCTCGCGGCGACCGCAAACGGGGAGTCGGGTAAGGATGCACGGCATCGGCGGGAGGCTGCGCAGCGTGGTGCTGGCGCTACTGGTGCGGCCCGACGAAATCATGCTGGAGATCGGCGCCGGCGGCGAACTGCTGGTGGCGCGGCTGCGCGCGCTGCTGGCGGCGATGCTGCTGTTGCTGCCGCTGTTCAACGCGATCGGCGGCGGCAGCGTCAAGGAGACCCTGATCGGCCTGGGCGGCGCGATCTTCGTCAACGTGTTCTCGCAGCTGTGGCTGGCCCTGGCCCGGCGCCAGCGCCGCTATCGCTGGCTGCCCTTCGTCACGGCCGCGTTCGACGTCACCACCACCACCCTGGTGTTGATCGCGCTGGCGATGCAGCACCTGCCGGCCGGGCTCAACAGCCTGATCGTGTGGTGCGGTTATCTGTTCGCGATCCTGCTGACCGCGCTGCGCAGCGACGGCCGGGTGGCGCTGTTCGCCGGCCTGCTGGCGCTGGCCGAGTACGGCCTGCTGATCGTGGGCGTGTTCGCCGCCGCGACCTCGCCGGAAGACCTGCTGTCCAGCGATTACGGCGCGGTCACCGTCGGCAGCCAGACCCAGCGCCTGGTGCTGCTGGCGATGATGACCGTGGCGACCTCGATGGTCGTGTACCGGATGCAACGCCTGATCGAGATGTCCGGCACCGACGGCCTGACCCGGCTGCCGAACCGGACCTGGCTGACCCACCGCATCCCGCGCCTGTTCGACACCGTGCGCCGCGACGGCGGCAGCCTGACCCTGGCGCTGATCGACCTGGACCACTTCAAGCGCATCAACGACGAATTCGGCCACCGTCTCGGCGACCGTAGCCTGCGCCATCTGGTGGCGGTGCTGCGCGAGCAGGCCGAGCCCAGCGAATGGCTGGTCCGGCTCAGCGGCGGCGAGTTCCTGCTGGTCATGCGCAAGCCGCTGGGCACCGCCTTCGAGGAGGTCGATGCGATCCGCCGCACCGTCGCCGAGCGCCCGTTCGAGCCCGGCCGCGGCAGCGAACCGCTGTGGCTGAGCTTCAGCGCCGGCCTGGTGACCTTCCCGCAGGAGGGCGGCGACCTGTCGCGCCTGCTGCGCCGTGCCGACCAGCGCCTGCAGCGGGCCAAGCAGTCCGGGCGCAACCGGGTCGTGGCGCGGGATATCTGAACGAAATCGCCTCGATCGGGGAGGTCGCCGTCGCCGCGGCCGCGCGGCCTGGCTCCGCCGCATCCCGGCGCGGCCGCGCCGTGAGCCCATCGTGCGCGGATCCGGCGCCGATCCGGCCCGGATCGGGGCCCCATCCGGCGCTTCCGGCGCCTCAGCGGCTTGCCGCTGGCGCGGCCAGCCACTAGGCTGCGCCGACTATTAGAACGCTGACAAGCCGCCGGGGCTCCGGCGCCGGGGAGAGTGGAGTGGATTCGATCGTACGCGTGGGCTTCGGCCTGTTCGGTTTGGCGGTGCTGGTGGGCATCGCCTGGCTGTTTTCGGTCAACCGTCGTTCGGTGGACTGGAAGCTGGTGGCCACCGGCATCACTCTGCAGGTCGCCTTCGCGGCCGTGGTGCTGCTGGTGCCGGGCGGCAAGGACGTATTCGACGCGATCGGCAAGGGCTTCGTGCACGTGCTCGAGTTCGTCGGCGCCGGCTCGAAGTTCATCTTCGGCGACTTGATGGACGTCAGCAAATTCGGCTTCATCTTCGCCTTCCAGGTGCTGCCGACGATCATCTTCTTCGCCGCCCTGATGGGCGTGCTGTACCACCTGGGGGTGATGCAGGCGGTGGTGCGCGGCATGGCCTGGGCGATCACCAAGGTCATGCGCGTGTCCGGCGCGGAGACCACCAGCGTCTGCGCCAGCGTGTTCATCGGCCAGACCGAGGCGCCGCTGACCGTGCGCCCCTACATCCCCAAGATGACCGAGTCGGAGCTGATCACGATGATGATCGGCGGCATGGCCCACATCGCCGGCGGCGTGCTCGCCGCCTACGTCGGCATGCTCGGCGCCGGCGACGCCGATGCCCAGGCCTTCTACGCCAAGCACCTGCTCGCCGCCTCGATCATGGCCGCGCCGGCGACCCTGGTGATCGCCAAGATCCTGGTGCCGGAAACCGGCGAACCGCTGACCCGCGGCACGGTCAAGATGGAAGTCGAGAAGCACACCGCCAACGTCATCGACGCGGCCGCCGCCGGCGCCGGCGACGGCCTGCGCCTGGCGCTGAACATCGGCGCGATGCTGCTGGCCTTCATCGCCCTGATCGCCCTGGTCAACGCACCGCTGACCTGGCTCGGCGAGCAGACCGGCCTGGCCGCGGCGATCGGCAAGCCGACCGACCTGTCGACCCTGCTCGGCTTCGTGCTGGCGCCGATCGCCTGGGTGATCGGCACCCCGTGGGCCGACGCCAACGTGGTCGGCGGCCTGATCGGCGAGAAGGTCGTGCTCAACGAATTCGTCGCCTATACCCACCTGGCCGACATCGTCAACGGCAAGGTCGCCGGCGTCGCGCTCAGCGACGAAGGCCGCCTGATCGCCACCTATGCGCTGTGCGGCTTCGCCAACTTCAGCTCGATCGCGATCCAGATCGGCGGCATCGGCGGGCTGGCCCCGGAGCGCCGCCAGGATCTGGCCCGGTTCGGCCTGCGCGCGGTGCTCGGCGGCTCGATCGCGACCTTCATGACCGCGACCATCGCCGGCGTGCTGACCCACTTCTCGGCCTAAGCGCATGCGTCAGGAAACCAGCGGCCGCGTCGTCGTGGTCGGCTCGTTCAACGTCGACCACGTCTGGTCGCTGCCGGCGCTGCCGCGCCCGGGCGAGACCCTGGCCGGCACCTACCACACCGGTCCCGGCGGCAAGGGCTTCAACCAGGCCATCGCGGCGGTGCGCGCAGGCGCGCCGACCCGCTTCGTCTGCGCCCTGGGCGAGGACGCCGGCGGCCAGTTGGCGCGCGCGCTCGCCGCCGGCGACGGCCTGGAGCTGCACGATCTGCGCAGCGATCGGCCGACCGGCACCGCCGGCATCTACGTCGACGCCGACGGCCGCAACAGCATCGTCATCGGCGCCGGCGCCAACGCCGAGCTGTCGCCGGCCTGGGTCGAAGCTCAGGCCGACGCGCTCGACGCCGCGCGGGTGGTGTTGAGCCAGTTGGAAACCCCGGTCGAATCGGCTTGCGCCGCATTCGCGCACGGCCGCCGCGCCGGCGCCGTGACCCTGCTCAATCCGGCCCCGGCCGACGCGGTCGCCAGCGACGCGCTGTGGGCCTTGGCCGACGTGATCACTCCGAACGAAACCGAGTTCTGCGCCCAACTGCGCCGGCGCACCGGCGTCGAACTCGATCCCGATGCCCTGGCCGGACTCGACGACGCGGTCCTGCACGGCCATTGCCGCGCCCTGCTGGCCCACGGCAGCGTGGTGGTGACCCTGGGCAAGGCCGGCTGTTTCGTCTCGCACGCCGACGGCGCCCTGCGCGGCGACGCCCAGGCGTATTACCGCTGCCCCGCCGCCGCCGTACACGCCGTCGATACCACCGGCGCCGGCGACGCCTTCAACGGCGCCCTCGCCGCCGCCCTGGCGCGCGATCCGGCGGCGCCGTTCGAGCGCCACATCGCCTACGCCAGCCGCTACGCCGGTTTGTCCACCGAGCGCCCCGGCGCGGCCGCGGCGATGCCGCGCGACGCCGAGGTCCGGGCGCGGTTCGGCTGAGCCGCGGCGCCGGCGGACCGCCGTTCGCAGCGCAGGTTCTGTCGCAGTCGGATTGTCGCGGCCCGCGCCGGAGGTTTCGCCGCAGCGGCGTTGTCGCGGTCGCGGCTTGCGCGGCTCCTACAAAGGGGCTCCGGCGCCACGCCCCCTGTAGGAGCGGCGCGCGCCGCGACCGCGGGGCACGCCCGCGACGCAGGCTTCGTCTCCGAACCCGCCCCGGCCGCGTACCGATGTCGCTAAACATCTGAAAAAATTAGATTTCTGTCCTTCGAGGACGCACATCCGCGGCGTTGTCCTCAGTCGAACTTTTATTTGAGAATGGTTCGCATTAACATGCGGACCCTGTCGCAGTTCTCTGGCCCCCTCCGCATGCCCCGCCTCCCGCTCCTCGCCAGCGCCGTGCTGGCCGCTCTCGCCGCGCCCCTTGCCCATGCCGACGCGGCCAAAGACCTCGACCGGGTGACCGTCTCGGCCAGCACCAGCCGCGTGCCGAACTCGGAAGCGGCGCTGGCCAACACCATCACGGTGATCGACCAGGAACAGCTGCGGCAGCAATTGGCGGTGACCCAGGACGTGTCGCAGGTGCTGGCCAACCTGATCCCCTCGTTCTCGCCCTCGCGGCAGAAGCTGACCAACGGCGGCGAAACCCTGCGCGGGCGCAAGCCGCTGTACCTGGTCGACGGCGTGCCGCAGTCCACGCCGCTGCGCGAAGGCGGCCGCGACGGCCACACCATCGACCCGGCGATGATCGAGCGCATCGAGGTCATCCACGGCGCCAACGCGCTGCAGGGCCTGGGCGCGTCCGGCGGCATCATCAACATCATCACCAAGCGCGCGCCGCGCCAGGACGGCGAGCGCTTCCAGGAGCTCAGCCTCGGCGCCAGCACCGCGCTGCCGAACCGCAGCGACAGCGTCGGCTACCGCGGCTCCTACCTGTTCGGCGTCCGCAGTGGCGCGGTCGACTTCGTCGGCGGCGTCAGCTACGCCAGCGAAGGCCTGTACTACGACGGCAACGGCGACGCGATCGCGGTCAACGACATCCAGGGCGACCTGATGGACGCGCGCAGCTACAACCTGTTCGCCAAGACCGGTTGGGACATCGACGCCGACAAGCGCCTGCAGCTGACCGCCAACCGCTACCAGCTGCGCGGCAACAACGACTACATCACCGTCAACGGCGACATCCGCACCGGCAAGCTGGCGACCTCGGCGCCGGGCAGCCGCGAGGGCCGCGGCGCGCAGAACCGCTCGACTTCGCTGACCCTGGACTACAGCGACAAGTCGCTGGCCGGCGGCTACTTCAATGCCCAGTTGTTCTGGGTCGACTTCAAGGGCCTGTACGGCGCCACCGACTGGGAAGACTTCTGGCGCGACGGCCGCGACCGGCACTGGTGGGACCAGTCGCAGAACGTGTCGGAAAAGCTCGGCGCCAAGTTCGGCTGGTCGCGCGACAACCTGTTCGGCCTGCACCTGCGCGCCACCCTGGGCCTGGACTGGAACCGCGACAAGACCTATCAGGAATTGGTGGTCGCCAAGCTCAAGTGGGTGCCGGAAACGCAGTACGAGTCCTGGTCGCCGTTCGTCCAGGCCGAATGGTGGGTGGCCGACAAGCTGATGCTGACCGCCGGCGTGCGCCACGAGCGCGGCAAGCTGCGGGTGGACGACTTCACCACCATCCCGGCCAACGCCGGCGGCAGCCGCTTCGTCCGCGGCGGCTCGCCCAAGACACGCGAGACCCTGCCCAACTTCGGCGCGGTGTTCGAAGCCAGCGACGCGCTGAAGTTCTACGCCTCCTACTCCGAGGGCTATACCGTCGCCGACATCGGCCGGGTGCTGCGCGGCATCACCGCGCCGAACCAGCGCGTCGACCACCTGGTCGATCTGTCGCCGGTGGTCTCGGACAACCGCGAAGTCGGCGTCGATTTCGACAACGGCCGCTGGCTGGCGCACCTGGCCGCGTACGGGTCCGACTCCGACCTCGGCTCGCGCCTGGCCTTCGACCGCAACACCCAAAGCTACAACGTGGTCCGCGAGCGCACCGAGATCCGCGGCATAGAGGGCAACGTCGCCTTCCAGTTCTCCGACGCCGGCCGGGTCGGCCTGGGCTACGCCCGCGCCAAGGGCCGCTACGACAGCGACGGCGACGACCGCGTCGACAGCGACCTGCCGGGCATCAACATCAGCCCCGACCGCCTGACCGCGTTCTGGGACCATACCTGGAACGACCGCGTCTCGACCCGCCTGCAGGGCAGCCGCGCCTTCGATCGCGATTTCGATTCCAAGGGCGTGCGCGTGGCCAGCACCGACGGCGTCGCTACCGTCGATCTGCAGGCGCGGGTGCAGCTGCCGGTCGGCCAGCTCAATCTCGGCGTGGAAAACCTGTTCGACGAGCAGTACGTGACCTACTACTCGCAGAGCACGCCGCGCAACGACACCTACGTCGCCGGGCGCGGACGGGTGTTCAACGTCAACTGGTCGTATCGTTTCTGAACCGACCGTCGCCGCCGCGCCCAGCATGAGTCCCCGCCAGGCCCCCGCCCCCTTCCGCCAACGCCTGCGCGGTGCGCTGAAGTGGCTGCACCTGTGGCTGGGGCTCAGCGCGGGCGCGGTGTTCGCCGCGGTCGCGCTGTCCGGCACCGTGCTCGCGTTCCAGCGCGAGCTGATGCTGTGGGCCTATCCGCAACTGGCCGGACATGCCCTGCCGTCGCCGGCGCAACGTGCGCAAGCGCTGGACCGCATCGTCTGCCACTGGCGGGCGCAGGGCATGAGTTCGCTCGATCTGCCCAGCGCGCAGTTGCCGGTATGGCAGGCGTACTTCCCCCACAACGAGCGGCGCTATTTCGATCCGGCCAGCGGCGAGCTGCTGCTGACCCGCAACACCGGCAACGACCTGCTGCTGTGGCTGCGCGATCTGCATACCCATCTGCTGGCCGGCAAGAACGGCGAGCAAGTGCTCGGCGTCGCCGGCCTGACCGCCCTGTTTCTGCTGCTCAGCGGCCTGTATCTGTGGTGGCCGCGCTGGTCGGCCTGGCGCGCAAGCCTGCGCTGGTACCGCGGTCCGCCGACCCGACGCTGGTTCAGCTGGCACCGCGGCCTGGGCCTGTGGCTGCTGCCGCTCACCTTGCTGGCCGCGCTGACCGGCACCGCCATGGTCTACGACGAGATCGCCCGCAATGCGCTGCGCGCGGCCTTCGCCGAGGGCAAACCGGCCAAGCCGCCGACGCTGGCGGCGAGCGAAGCTCCGATCGACTGGGCCGGCGTGCTGCGCGCCGCCGATGCCGCGGTGGCACCGGGCGGGGCGATGGCCGGCGCTCGATTGCGCCGCATCGGTCTGCCGAAAGCCGGCAGCGGCCTGGTCTCGATCCGCGCCCGCGCGCCGGGCGAATGGCATCCGGTCGGGCGCTCGCAGGTGTGGGTCGATCCGTATCGCGGTGCCGTGCTCGGCACCCTCGATGCGACCCGCCAGGGCCGCGGCTCACGTCTCTACGAGGCGATCTATCCGTTGCACGGCGGTTTCGTCGGCGGCCGCGCCTGGCAGACCCTCAGCGCGATCGTCGGCCTGGCGCCGCCGTTCCTGCTGATCACCGGCTTCCTGTTCTGGCGCCGCCGCCGCGGCCGCTGAGCGCTATTGCAGGAGCGGCGTGCCGCGGGGATTTCCCCTGGTCACGAGCCGCGACGACCGCAGCGATGTGCGCCAGCGACGCACCTCACAGGCTGTGGCGCCGCACGCATGCATGCAGCGCGTGGTGTGTTTCGCTGCGGGACGCAATGTGGAATCGCATCGCTCCGGTCGTCGCGGCTCGCGCCGCCCCTACCGGAAGCAGGGCACTGACAACGCGCCGCCTCAAGGTGCCGGCCTACGCTCGGATGGACTTGTCGCGGCACTACGAGCTCGGCCGCCTGTACCCGACCCTGTGCGGGCTGAGCCTGCGCCTGAACGCCGGCAACCTGCTCGGCAAGGGCTCCCTGTCCTGCTGCGCCAGCGGCCGGCTGTACCGCTGCTACGGCGAGCAGGGCAGCCTCAGCGCGACCCTGCGCTACGAGTTCTGAACCCTGTGTCCGGCGGAACGCCGTCCCTCGCGGCGGTCCGCCGTCCGCGCCGGCTTCGCGCCGGGCCGGCCGGATCGCGTTCACATCTTCGTTCTACGCTCGTATAGCAGGATGTCGAACCGCTCATTCCAGGGCGGCGTCCACGATAACGAGGGAAGGACACACATGGCCGGCAAGTACGTCATCAGCAAGCGCAGCAACGGCGAATTCCAGTTCGTGCTCAAGGCCGGCAACGGCCAGACTATCCTCGCCAGCGAGGGTTACGGCGACAAGAGCGGTTGCCGCAACGGCATCGCCTCGGTGCAAAGCAACAGCCCGAACGACGAGCGCTACACGCGCAAGACCTCGAGCAACGCCAAGCCCTATTTCGTGCTGACCGCGGCCAACCACCAGGTCATCGGCACCAGCGAGCTGTACTCCAGCGAGACCGCGCGCGACGACGGCATCGCTTCGGTCAAACAGAACGGCCCGACCACCACGGTCGAAGACACCACCGCCTGATCGCGGCCGGGGCCGTCGCCCCGCCGCTTGCCGACGGCGCCGCCCCCGCGGCGCCGTCGCCGTATCCGGTCTGCGAACCCGGCCGCGCGCCGCGCCGGGCGCCCGTCGCGGAACGTCCCGCCGTCGCGGCCCCGTCCGGCCCGAGCCGATACAATGCGCGGATGCAGATCGGTCGACATTCCATCGCCCCGCGCGTGATCCTGGCCCCCATGGCCGGGGTCACCGACAAACCTTTTCGGGTGCTGTGCAAGCGCCTGGGAGCCGGTCTGTGCGTGTCGGAGATGACCACCAGCGACCCGCGCTTCTGGACCACGGCCAAGTCGCGCCACCGCATGGACCATGCCGGCGAGCCCGATCCGATCAGCGTGCAGATCGCCGGCACGGTGCCGCAGGTGATGGCCGAGGCGGCGCGCTACAACGTCGACCACGGCGCCCAGATCGTCGACATCAACATGGGCTGCCCGGCCAAGAAGGTCTGCAACGCCTGGGCCGGTTCGGCGCTGATGCGCGACGAGGCGCTGGTCGCGCGCATCCTCGAAGCGGTGGTGAACGCGGTCGAGGTGCCGGTCACCCTGAAGATCCGCACCGGCTGGGACCACGACCAACGCAACGCCCCGAGCATCGCCCGCATCGCCCAGGAATCCGGCATCGCCGCACTGACCGTGCACGGCCGCACCCGCGATCAGCAATACACCGGCCAGGCCGAGTACGACACCATCGCCGCGATCAAGGCCGCGTTGAGCATCCCGGTGATCGCCAACGGCGACATCGATTCGCCGCGCAAGGCCGCGGCGGTGCTGGCCCATACCGGCTGCGACGCGGTCATGATCGGGCGCGCGGCGCAAGGACGGCCGTGGATCTTCCGCGAGATCGCCCACTACCTGGAGTGCGGCGAAGAGCTGGCCCCGCCCGCGCTGAGCGAGGTGCGCGATTGGCTGCTCGGCCACCTCGAACATTTGCACGCCTTCTACGGCGAAGTCTCCGGCGTGCGCATCGCGCGCAAGCACCTGGGCTGGTACGCCAAGGACCGCCCCGAGAACGCCGCCTTCCGCAGCGTGGTCAACCGCGCCGACAGCGCCGAGCTGCAGTTGCGCCTGACCCGCGATTACTTCGATGCGCTGGTCGCCGGAGTCAGCCCGGCGCTGGCCTCCGCCGCCTGAGGTCCCCATGAGCGAATCCGCCGCGACCACCGATTTTCCCTACCTGCACGGATTCTCGCCGACCGAGCAGGCGCGCCTGGTGAAACAGGCGCGGCTGGCCGAATCGACGATCTTCCACAACATCGACTACGGCAGCGCCCGCCGGCTGCTGGAAGTCGGCAGCGGCGTCGGCGCGCAGACCGAGATCCTGCTGCGTCGCTTCCCCGACCTGCACGTCAGTTGCGTCGACCTCAACGCAGCGCAGCTCGACGCCGCCCGCGACAACCTGGGCCGGATGCCGTGGATGCAGGGCCGCTACTCGCTGCAGCGCGCGGACGCCACCGACCTGCCGTTCGAGCCGCGCAGCTTCGACGCGGCCTTCCTGTGCTGGGTGTTGGAGCATGTGCCCTCGCCGGCGCGGGTGCTGAACGAAGTGCGCCGGGTGCTGTCGCCGGGCTCGCCGGTATACATCACCGAGGTGATGAACTCGTCCTTCCTGCTCGACCCCTATTCGCCCTATGTCTGGCGGTACTGGATGGCGTTCAACGATTTCCAGTACGAAAGCGGCGGCGATCCCTTCGTCGGCGCCAAGCTCGGCAATCTGCTGCTGGCCGGCGGGTTCCGCGACGTCAACACCGAGATCAAGACCTTCTACTTCGACAACCGCGAACCCGCGCGGCGCAAGACCATGATCGCGTTCTGGGAAGAGCTGCTGCTGTCGGCGGCCGACCAGCTGCTAGGCGCCGGCTGCGTCACCCAGGACGTGGTCGACGGCATGCGCCGGGAAATGCATCAGGTGCAGAACGACCCGAACGCCGTGTTCTTCTATTCCTTCGTGCAAGCGCGCGCGACCGTCTACTGAGACGCCGCGGCGTTCAACTTGCGCCGGCGGCCGTCGCCGGCCGCGCCTGCGCCTGAGTCCCGGCCGGCCCGGGTTCGCGCCAGATCCGGGTCCACATCGCCGGCAGTTTGCGCGCCGCGTCCCAGGGCCATTTCAGCTGCTGCGGCGGGACTTCGCGCCAGCCCTCGCCGTCGCGCTGCGCGACTACGAAGCGGAAGCTGTAATCGGGCTCGGCGCCCATGCGCAGATCGGTCAGCACCACCTGGCCGTCGCGTTGCTCGGCCTTCATGAAACCGTGGTTGAACCAGCGCAGCCGGCGCACCGCCGGGTAGTCGGCGACGGCCGCGAACGCCGCCGTGTCGGAAGGATAGAAGCGGAACCGCATCGGCCCGCGATCGGCCGCCAGCGAGCGCTCGCCCTCGACGAAACCGTCCGGTGTCATCGCCACCACCCGCCACAGCAGGATGTTGAACGGCATCGGCACCGAAAAGCGCGGCGCATCACGCAGGCCGAGCTCGGCCAGCGCCGGTTCGGCGGCGCGTTCGACCCGGTGCTTGGCCCACAACGAGCCGCCCAGGTACAGCGTGCTCACGGCCAGGCCCAGCAGCAAGGCCGGCTGGGCGCTGCGCCGCTCGCGCGCGAACCAGGCCCAGAGGCAGGCGATCGCCAGCCACGCGGTGTACAGCGGATCGATGATGAACACGCTCGACCACATCGCCGGCGGCGGTTGCAGCGGCCACCACAGCTGGGTGCCGTAGACGGTGAACGCATCCAGCACCGGATGGGTCAGCAAGGCCGCCTGCATCGCCCAGAACCAGCGCCGTGGCGCCTGCGCGACGCGGCCGCCGCGGCGGCGGAACAACGCCCAGATCAACCAGCCCAGCCACGGCAGCACCAACAACGAATGACTGAGGCTGCGGTGCCAGGTCATGCGCTCGACCGGGTCGGCGGTGAGCAGGTTGACCGGAATCACGTCGAGATCCGGCAGGGTCGCCAGCGCGGCGCCGGCCAGCAGGGCGGCGCGGCGATGTTGCGGCGGGGCGATGGCGGCGCTGAGGGCGGCGCCGAGCACGATCTGGGTCAGGGAATCCATGCGCGGATGCTAACCGCAGCCGCGACCGGCCCGGGTTTGTTTTTCGTTGCCGCGCGGCCCTGCACGGGCGCGCGCCGGCGACGCATACTCGCAGCCCCGTCCCGACCGACCTCGCGCATGACCGACGCCACGCCCTTGCACATCGGTATCGTCGCCTGCTCCGCCGAAGGCGCCGCGCTGTGTTACCGCACGATCTGCACCGAAGCCGCGCCCCTGCTCGGCGCGCACGCGCACCCGACCGTCTCCCTGCACGGCCTGTCGCTGGCCGACTACGTCGAGTGCCTGGACCGCGGCGATATCGCCGGGGTCGGCGAACTGATGCTGAGTTCGGCCCGGGCCCTGGCCCGCGCCGGCGCGCAATTGCTGATCTGCCCGGACAACACCATCCACCAGGCCATGTCCTACGTGCTGCCGCGCTCGCCGCTGCCGTGGCTGCACATCGCCGAGGTGGTGGCGCAGGAAGCCGCCGCGCGCGGCTATCGCCGCCTCGGCCTGACCGGTACGCAATGGCTGGTCGAAAGCGAGGTCTATCCAGACAAGCTCGGTGCCCTCGGCCTGGAGTACCGCCGCCCCGACGCCGGACAGCGCGCGCGGATCGGCCGGCTGATCATGGACGAGTTGGTCTACGGCCGCTTCGAGCCGGCCACGGTCGCCTATTTCCTCGAGGTCATCGCCGGACTGCAGGCGCAGGGCTGCGACGCGGTGGTGCTGGGCTGCACCGAGATTCCGCTGATCGTCGACGACGCCAATTCGCCGCTGCCGACCCTGGACTCGACCCGGCTGCTGGCGCGGGCCGCGCTGCGGCGCGCGATCGGCGGCGCTCCGGCCTGAGCCCGCCCCACGCCGGCCCTCCCTCTCTCCGTCCTGGAAAGAGGGAGGGCCATCGAACCCGTGCTCCGCAGGGCCGGCTCAGGCCGCGTGCGGCACCGCCTCGGGCAGGCGGCGCGGCGCGCGCGCCGGCAACAGCGCCAGGGTCTCGCCGGTGTGGGCGAGCAGACGCAACGTACCGTCGGGGTCCTCGGCCAGCGCGGTCAGGCTTTCGACCCAGTCGCCGTCGTTGGCGTACACGCAGCCCTCGCGCTCGAACAACGCGGCGCGGTGGATGTGGCCGCAGACGATGCCGTCCAGCCCGCGCCGGCGCGCATCGCTCAGGCCGGCCTGGACGAAGCGGGCGATGTACCGTTCGGCCGCGCCGCTCTGGCGCTTGAGGAAGTCGGCCAGCGACCAGTAGCGCAGGCCGAAGCGGCGCCGCACCCGGTTGGTCAGGCGGTTGCCGGTCAGGATGCGCTCGTACAGCCAGTCGCCGAACTTTTCCTGCATGCCGCCGAACTGGGTCGCGGCGTCGTAGTCGTCGCCGTGCACCACCAGCAGGCGGCGACCGTCGGCGGTGAGGTGGATCGCGCGCCGGCGCACCTGCATGCGCGGCAGCGCCAGGCCGCAGAAACGGCGGATCGAGCGGTCGTGGTTGCCCGGCACGTAGATCAGCTCGGTGCCGGCGCGGGTCAGCGCGTGCAACGCCTCGACCACCCGGTACTGGGCGGCGCCCCAGGCGGCCCGGTGCTGCGACATCCACCACAGGTCGACGATGTCGCCGACCAGGTACAGGCGATCGCAACGCAGACCCTGCAGGAAATCGGCGAGCTCCGCGGCATGGCAGTGCTTCGATCCGAGATGCACATCGGACACGAACACCGCCCGCCGGCGCAGCGGCAATTGCGCGATCGATGCAGGACTCATGGCACGGCCTCGCTGGCGACGGACTCGGCGTCGGAACCGATGGCGGGACCGGCGGCCGTCGGCGCGGCGGCGACTGCGCCGAGATAGCGCTCGCGCTTCTTCGGCCGCAGCCGCAGCAGGTCCACTTCGATCAGGCCGTCGACCGCGTCGCTGAACGCCGGATCGACGCCGAACGCGAGGAAGCGCGCGCCGCCGGGTTCGCACAGGTCGGTGTATTGCTTGTACAGCATCGGCAGGGTCGCGCCGAGCGCATCGAGATTGTTCTTGAGCACGCGGAACGCGGTCGCCGCGTCGACGGCGTCGAACTGCGGCGGCGCGGCGCGGTAGACGAAGGGCTGGCGCGAGACCGCATCGGCTTCGGCGGCGCCGTAGTAGCGGGCGTAGTAGGCGACGATCTGCTCGCGCGCGTCGGCCGGCAGCGCGGCGCTGATCGAGACCGGACCGAACAGGTAGCGCACGCCCGGCTGGCGGATCAGGTACGCGCCGATGCCCTGCCACAGGTAGTCGATGCTGCGGCTGCCCCAGTACTCCGGCACGACGAAGCTGCGCCCCAGCTCCATGCCCTGGGCCAGGCGCGGCACCGCATCGTCGGCGAAGCGGAACAGCGAGGCGGTGTAGAACCCGGCCAGACCGCGTTCGGCCAGCAACCGGCTGCCGCGGCCGATCCGGTAGGCGCCGGCGATGCGCTGCGCCGCCGCGTCCCACAGCACGATGTGTTCGTACCAGCCGTCGTACAGATCCACGTCCAGGCGCTGGCCGGTGCCCTCGCCGACCGCGCGGAAGGTCAGCTCGCGCAGGCGGCCGATCTCGCGCAGCAGCGGCGCGCCGGCATCGAGCCGTCCGACCCGGATCTGCTTGCCGTCCAGGGTGTGGCCCAGCGATTCCATCGCTTCGACCCCCGCCCGGACCAGGGCCGGGTCGACGGCCTCGACCAGCGGCTCGGGGCCGACCGGCGCGGCGCGTTCGCGCGGGGTGCCGATCGCGTGCAGTTCGCGCCGCACCTCGCGCAGCAGCTGCTGCGGGTCGCCGTCGGTCGGCAGTTGCAGCGGCCGGCCGATGCGCAGGGCGATGCGGCGGCTGCGGCGGGCGAACATTTCGCGCGCCAGCAGGGCGGTGCCGGCCGGCTTGAACAGGGCCGAAGCACCGTAGAACAGGGCCGAGTTGCGCGCTTCGATCCGCACCGGCAGCACCGGCGCGCCGGTCTTGCGGGCGAAACTCAGGAAGCCGCGCCGCCAGCGCCCGTCGGCGACGCCGCGCAGGCCCAACCGGGCGACCTCGCCGGCGGGAAACACGATCACGCACTGTTCGGCGCGCAGCGCCGCCTCGATCGCCTGCAGGCTCTCGGCGCTCGGCCGGCCGCCCAGGATCCGCACCGGCAACAGCAGCCCCGACAGCGGCTCCAGCGCCGACAACAGGTCGTTGGCGACGATGCGCACGTCGCGCCGGACCCGTCCGACCGCGTCGAGCAGGGCCAGGGCGTCGAGCGCGCCGGAGGGGTGGTTGGCGACGATCAACAGCCGGCCGCGGGCCGGGACCCGCTCCAGTTCGGCCGGATCGGCCAGGTAGCGGGCCTGGAGGAAATCCAGGGCGCCGCCGACGAAGGCGAAGTCGCGCAGGTGGCCGTTCTCGGCCAGGAAGCGGTCGACCAGGTCGAAGCGCGACCAGCGCCCCAGGGTGCGCAGCAGCGGTCGCGCCAGGCTGGCGCGGCGGCCGCGGAACCATTGCGGGAAGCGCTCTTGCAGTCGGCGTTCGAGAGGCAGCATCGGCGTCGCATCGGCGGCGGTATGCCGCGCAGCCTGCGCCGGCGCGGCGACAGCGCCATGTCGGTTCAGGGACAGAGCGATGACAGCCCGCCGTCCGGCCGGCCCTGGCGCCATTGGGCGAAGATGCGGGGCGTAGGCCGGCGTTGCCTCCCCATTCACCGGCAAATCGGCCGCCGGATTAACCCCCGGCAACCCCCGGAAGCGGCACAATGCGCGTTCGCGGCCGAGCCTGTATCATATTCGGCCATCTTTCTATCCGAATACGAGGATAAAGCCTCGATGTCCAGCAGCTACCTGTTCACCTCCGAATCCGTCTCCGAAGGCCATCCGGACAAGATCGCCGACCAGATCTCCGATGCCGTCCTCGACGCCATCCTGGCCCAGGACAAGCGCGCGCGCGTGGCCTGCGAGACGCTGGTGAAGACCGGTGCCGCCATCGTCGCCGGCGAAGTCACCACCAGCGCGTGGGTCGACATCGAAGCGCTGGCGCGCAAGGTCATCAACGACATCGGCTACAACAACTCGAACGTCGGCTTCGACGGCCACACCTGCGCGATCATCAACATGCTCGGCAAGCAGTCGCCCGACATCGCCGCCGGCGTCGACCGCAAGAAGCCGGAAGAACAGGGCGCGGGCGACCAGGGCCTGATGTTCGGCTACGCCTGCAACGAAGCCCCGGAGTTCATGCCGGCGCCGATCTACTACTCGCACCGTCTGGTCGAGCAGCAGGCCAAGATCCGCAAGCAGAAGAACTCCAAGCTGCCGTGGCTGCGCCCGGACGCCAAGTCGCAGGTCACCCTGCGCTACGACGCCGAGCACAAGGTCGTCGGCCTCGACGCGGTGGTGCTGTCGACCCAGCACGACCCGGGCATCAAGCAGAAGGACCTGGTCGAGGGCGTGTACGAGCACATCCTCAAGCCGGTGCTGCCGAAGGCGTGGCTGGAAAAGCTGCCGAAGAGCAAGGTCCACATCAATCCGACCGGCATCTTCGTGATCGGCGGCCCGGTCGGCGACTGCGGCCTGACCGGCCGCAAGATCATCGTCGACAGCTACGGCGGCATGGCCCGCCACGGCGGCGGCGCGTTCTCGGGCAAGGATCCGTCCAAGGTCGACCGTTCGGCCGCCTACGCCGCCCGCTACGTGGCCAAGAACATCGTCGCCGCCGGCCTGGCCGACAAGTGCGAAGTGCAGGTTTCCTACGCCATCGGCGTGGCCGAGCCGACCTCGATCTCGGTCACCACCTTCGGCACCGGCAAGATCAGCGACGACAAGATCGAGAAGCTGATCCGCAAGCACTTCGACCTGCGCCCGTACGGCATCGTCAAGATGCTCGACCTGATCCACCCGGTCTATCAGCTGACCGCCGCTTACGGCCACTTCGGCCGCAAGCCGAAGGAAGTCAGCTACGTCGACGGCGCCGGCAAGAAGCACACCGCGACCGCATTCTCGTGGGAAAAGACCGACAAGGCCGACGATCTGCGCAAGGACGCCGGGCTGAAGAAGTAAGCCTGCGCCGGCGCGTTATCGCCGAAACGAGTCAAGGGCCGCGAAAGCGGCCCTTTTCTTTTGCCCCGATGGCGGCGGCTTACTGCGTCTGGCTTTTCTGCTGCTGCGCCGGCTGGCCCAAGCCCGGCGGCGGCGCATCCAGGGTGTCCCGGCTGGCGTTGGCCAGGCTCTGCGCGTCGGTCTTGAAGATGTCCACGCCCACGCCGGTGTAAGACGATTCTTGCGGCCCCTTGAACACGAACAGCTCGTCTTCGCGCTCGCCCCGGCCGTACCCGACGGCATCGATCGAATCGTAGATCTGCGCGGCGACGCAACCGCGGGTCAGCTCCGCGGCGACCTGCTCCTGCCAGGGCCGCCTGTCTTTCAGCATGCCCTGATCCTCCATTTCGCCGATGCGCTGCAGGATCGAACGATACAAATCGCCATGAGGGTGCCCGGGCTGGGTCAGCAACGGTCCGTCGCTCGCCGACGGCGACGGCAGCGCGACATCGGCGAAGATCTTGGTCGCCGCTCCGCCGTGTTCCGACAGCAACGCTTGATTTACGCCGTCGCGGCCGTCCGCGCTGGTTTGATAGCCGCGGTCGTAATCCGCGGCCAGATCGTCGTCCTTGAGCAGGTAGTGCGCGCCGGAGCCGCCGGGCGAACCCAGCACCCGGCAGCCTTCGTCCACGCGCAAATCGATCCGCTCCACTCCCTTGTCCTGCAACCATCGGGCCAGCCGCTGCGGCAGGAACTTGCCGGTGTCGTCGACGTCGACGATCACCGCCTTGATCTGCCCGGGCGGGCCCAGCGCGGAGGCGTCGAAGGCCGCATTCAATTGTTTCTCGTACGCCTGCCAACGGGCCTCGTCGTTGCAGGCCGAATACACGTGGCTCAGCGCGATCCGGCCGCCGCCGGCGAGGCCGACCGCCACGCAACCGCGCAGGCCGTCGGTGATCAGATCGGGCCCGCCGGCCTGCACGCTCAACCATTCGTCCGCGCCCACCTTGACCCGGTCGTTCATCGCTCGCTCTCCGTCAATCGCATGTCGTCCAGCCCCTCCCAAGCGCGCCTGCGGATCAGGTCGTCAGCGCACTGCGGTTGTTCTGCGCGTGCGGCGGCGGGGCCGGCGACGGCGCTGCGCCGAACGCCGGCAGCGCCGCATGCAAGCGCCGCGCTTCGGCGCTCAACGCCGGCATCGGCATATCCAAGGCGTCGTCGGTGACCACCGAGGCATGCCGCAAGGATTCGCGCCGGTTGCCCATGATCGCGAACAGCGAAGCATGGTCTTCGCCGCCGGTGATCACGGTATCGACGCGGCCGATGTTCTGTTTCAGACACTCCACCGTCAGCGCCGCCGCGGCCTGGCGCGCGGCGTACAGGCCCGGCAGCTCGCCGGCGTTGTCGGCGCCGACCGCCTCGGGCGGAATCTTGCCGAGGATCTGCCGGTACAACCCGTAAGCCGGATGCCCGTCCTCGGTCAGCACCGCGTCGCCCGCGGCGAAGTCGGCGCGCGGGGAATGCGCCGCGCCGGCCGGCCTGGCCCGATCCGACAGCGAGCCGGCCAGGCTCGCCGCATCGCCGGCATCGCTGGAGACCGCGTAGCCGTAGCGATAATCGTCCTCGCGATCGGCGCGCTTGAGCGTACAGCGCAAGCCGCCATCGCCCGCCGCGATGCGGCAGCCGTTGTCCTGGCGGATCTCGGCCCGGATGCCTTTTCCGTGCAGCCAGTCCTTGAGCCGCCACGGCAACCAGGCGTCGCTGCCGAGCTGACTGTCGCCCTGCGCGCAGACCAGCACCGCCTGCGGCCGTTCGCCCAGCGCCGACGCCGCCAGCGCTCGATCGAGCCCAGTCCGATAGGCCTCCCAGTGGCCGGCATCGCACGCGCAGGACACGTGCGACAGCGCGACCTTGCCGTCGCCGGCCAGACCGACCGCCACGCCGCCGGACAGGCCGTCGGCGATCAGCTCGGTGCGATCGGCATCGGCCACCAGCCATTCGTCCAGGCCGACCTTGACGCGTGCGTTCATCGCTCTCTCCGTGGATGGGGCGCTCGCCGTTGCGCGCGCCGCATCGGTGTTTACGCAAAACGTCCGCACAGGCGGCCTGTCGCGCCGACCGCCGTCACAGAACCGACGCAGCGGCCTCACGCCCGCCTCATCCTGAGCCCACCGCCGCCGCCGACAGTGCGCAGCGCGCCGGCACCTCGCCGGCCGGAGCCCTCCGCATGTCCGTCCCCGCCTTGCGCATCCTCCTGCTCAATCCGCCGCACACCGCGATCGGCAGCCGCGTGCCGCGCGAACAACTGCCGCCGCTGGGCCTGCTCAGCATCGGCGGCCCGCTGCTCGACGCCGGCTTCGCGGTCGAGCTGTTCGACGCCGAGTTCGGGCCGATGCCGATCGACGAGATCGTGCGGCAGGTGGTCGAACGCGCGCCCGATCTGCTGATGGTCGGCCACTCCGGCTCGACCTCGGCGCATCCCACGATCGCCCGCATCGCCGCGCGTGCGAAACAGGCGCTGCCCCGGCTGCGGATCGTCTACGGCGGCGTGTTCCCAACCTATCACTGGCGCGATGTCCTCAGCCACGAACCGGCGGTGGACTGCATCGTCCGCGGCGAAGGCGAACGCACCGCGGTGCTGCTCGCCCAAGCCCTGGAGCGCGGCGAGGAACCGGCCGGCGTACCCGGCCTGGCCTACCGCCGCAACGGCCGCATCGTCGATACCGGCCCGGCCGAAATGCTGACCGACCTGGACCAGGCCCGGGTCGGCTGGGAGCTGATCGACCACGATCGCTATTCCTACTGGGGCGGCATGAAAGCGGTGGTGGTGCAGTTCTCGCGCGGCTGCCCTTACCTGTGCAGCTACTGCGGCCAGCGCGGATTCTGGACCCGCTGGCGCCATCGCGATCCGGTCGAGTTCGCGCAGGAGCTGGCGCGCCTGTACCGAGAGCACGGCGTGCGTCTGATCAACTTCGCCGACGAGTTGCCGACCGGCTCGCGCAAGGCTTGGAAAGCGTTTCTGGAAGCGTTGATCGCCGAGAACGTCGGGCTGACCCTGGTCGGATCGACCCGCGCCGGCGATATCGTGCGCGACGCCGACATCCTGCATCTGTACAAGCGCGCCGGCGTGATCCGCTTCCTGCTCGGCATCGAGAGCTATTCCGAAGCGACCCTGCAGACCATCCGCAAAGGCGCCAGCGTGCGCGAGGACCAGCAGGCGATCCGCCTGCTGCGCGAGCACGGCATCATTTCGATGGCCACCTACGTGGTCGGCTTCGACGAGGACGGCGACCGCGACTACTGGAACTCGCTGCGCCACCTGCTGCGCTACGACCCGGACCAGATCCAGCTGCTCTACGCCACCCCGCACCGCTGGACGCCGTACTACGACAGCGTCGCCGCACGCAAAGTGATCCAGACCGATCCGCGCAAATGGGACTACAAGCATCAGGTGCTGGCGACCCGCGGCGTGCCGCCGTGGCGGGTGCTGCTGTGGGTCAAGGCGATCGAGGCGATCATGCAGCTGCGTCCGCGCGCCTTGTATCGCAGCCTGCTGCATCCGGACCGCGACGTACTGCGCGGCATGCGCTGGTACGTCCGCATGGGCCGCCGGGTCTGGCTGCGCGAGCTGTTCGAGTTCTTCTTCGCCGGCGGCCGCACCCGTCGCGGCCCCAGCGTCGAAGAGTTCTGGGGCGCCTCGCTGGCCGAACACGAGAACGCGCTGGCCAAGCCGCAGCGGCGACGCATCCCGATCCGCACGCTGCCGCAAGCCTGAACGCGCGACGGTTCGCCGCCCTCGGCAGACCCGACCGGCGCCCCCGCAGCGGGACTTCAGCCGGGAACATGCCGCCGCACGTCCATGTCGAGGCGGACGAAGCCGCGCCCGGCATGGCCGTCGGCCGCATCGGAGATGTCCAGCAGAGTGCCGGCGAAACCGTACTTGTTCTGGTTCATGTTGCGCGCCATGCCGATCGCGAACTGCAGGGTGCTGGCCGAGCGGCCGTCGCCGTCGTCGGTGAAGTGGGCGATCTGCGGCATCGTATCGCCGGCCTTTTCGGCTTTGGCGTTCAAGGACTGCATTTCCGCCTCGGTGAACGTCAGCTTTAGTTTTTGCCCCGGCTGCGCCGGACCGCTCTCGGTAACGCCGCCGCTGAGCACCCAGTTGATCTGCTGCGCCGAATGGTTGCCCTGTCCGCCGGTGTCGACGGTGTATTCGTAGGTACGCTCCGACCGCACTTCGTTGCCGTGCGCGTCGAAGTACTGGGTCACGGTCAGCGGCACGTTGTCGCCGTAGCTGAATTCGCGGGTCAACGCGATCGAACCATCGGGATGGGTCGTCTGGATGACGCTGCCGGCGTTGGCGCCGCCCATGGCGATATCGCCTTCGAGTTCGGCCGCACCGGTGGCCAGGTGGAGCTTGATCCGGCCCTGCGAAGACACATCCAGGCGCTGCACCGTCGCCACGCCCTCCACGCCCGGCTCTCCCTGCTCGGCGCGACCGGTGACGACGAAGCGCTCATAGGCGGCACGGCCTTCGGAACTGTCGAGGTCGAAACGCGCCGTACGCAGCGTCGAATCGGTGACATTGGTCTGCCCGCCGACGCTGATCGACGCCTCCACGCCGTGCTGATTGAAGCGCAGGCCGCCGCCGCTGAACGACTCCAGCGCCGAGCACGGCCCCTTCATCACCGTGACCTGATTGCTGTGCGGGTCGCGGGTGATCACGTAGGCCGACCCGCGCGCATCCTTGACCTGGCTCTCGCCGCCGATGTGCTTGAACGACCCAGCCAGGTCGGTCTGCTCGTACTGCTGTCCGTCCATGATCACCGACGCGCCGGGCGGAATCGTGCTGGGGTCGAAGGGATTGATCTGCGCGACCTGGGCCGGATCGTGGTTCTCTCCCGGCAGGATCACCTTGTAGCGGGCGCGGAAACCGATACCGATGGCACCCTCCGCCTCGAACGGTCCCGCCCGCCCCTCTGCGCGCACCAAGGTGACGTTGGCGCCGACCACGCTGAACTCGGTGCTCCCGTCCTTCTTGGTCCAACCCACTTCCACCGACACTTCGTTGCTGATCTTGAAGATCGAGTCGGCGCCGGTCTCGTTGGTCTGAGTCGCCCGGGTGACGTTGTCGCCGGGGTTGTGCATGACCTTCACCGAGCCCACGGCGCCGGCATACTCGCTCTTGCTGGTACCGTGGCCGGCGTCGTAAGGGCTGTCGATCGACCCTTCGGTCACGCTCATCGGTGCGGCCGGAATGTTGAGCGTGTCGCCGTGGAAGATCGGATCGGCGCGGCCGGCCTGCTGGGCCTCGTCCTGGCGCCACGTGTCCCGGAACAGCTCGGGATTGGCTTCGCGCAAAGCCTGCGGGGTGACGCCGTAGGTATCGGCGATCTGCAGCAGGGTTTCGCCGGGAGCGACCGTGTGCGTGGTCGGGCTCGATTGCGGCGAGAGCATCGGTGCGCCGCCGATGCTGTCTGGGGAAAGATACATGGGGGGCCTCGGGTGCGAGTGGAGGGTCGCGCCGCAGCGCATGCGCAGGCATGCGGTGCGGTACGCG
>NZ_HG424489.1:31634-70989 GCF_000336385.2 Lysobacter antibioticus HS124
TGCTCCCCCGCCTCAGCCGCGCGTTGTGCGCGGACCGCGCTTCGGCGCCGATCGCGGCGTCGGGACAAGAACGCGCGCATCCGCGCCAAACCCGTGCCGCACCCGGCGCGATCGACGCGATTGAGCCGACGCGAATGGCCCGCACGGCACGGCGCGGATTGGCGCTTGCGCCACCATCTCCACTCCGTTTTTCGCGGACGGCATCGCCGCGCGACGGCAGACCGGACCCTGTGCCGGGCGCGCGAAAAAAACGGAGCGCCTGGCGCTCCGTTTCTTCACACCGCTCGTTCGGCCTCGGCCGTGCGGCATGCTCCGCACGGCGTCGCGACGAGTCGACGCCTATTTCGACGCCGCCGGCTGGGCCACCGCCGACTTGCCCGGGTCGCCGGCCTTGCCGCCCTGCGCCTTGGCGTTCTTGACGTACAGCTCCAGCCAGCGGTTGGTCTCGGCCAGCATGTGCAGGATCGACTCGCGGGCGCGGTAGCCGTGACTCTCGTTCGGCAGCATGACCAGCCGCGCCTTGCCGCCCAGGCCCTTCATCGCCGCGAACAGGCGTTCGCTCTGGATCGGGAAGGTGCCGGAGTTGTTGTCCTGCTCGCCGTGGATCAGCAGCAACGGGTCCTTGATCTTGTCGGCGTAGTTGAACGGCGACATCGCCTGATAGGTCGACTGCGCCTGCCAGTAGTTGCGCTCCTCGGCCTGGAAACCGAACGGGGTCAGGGTGCGGTTGTAGGCGCCGCTGCGGGCGATGCCGGCCTTGAACAGGCGGGTATGCGCGAGCAGGTTGGCGGTCATGAACGCGCCATAGGAATGGCCGCTGACCGCAATCCGCTCGCGGTCGGCGACGCCGCGACGCACCACCTCGTCGACCGCCGCTTCGGCGCTGGCGGTGAGCTGCTCGATGTAGGTGTCGTTGGGCTCGCGCTCGCCCTCCCCGACGATCGGCATCGAAGGATCGTCGAGCACCGCATACCCCATCGCCAGGTACGGCAGCGGTCCCCAGAAGCTGACCAGGTTGAAGCGGTACGGCGAACCGGTGACCTGACTGGCGGCCGCGGCCGACTTGAACTCGCCCGGATAGGCGTACATCAGCATCGGCAACGGACCGTCGCGCTTGGGGTCGTAGCCCGGCGGCAGATAGAGGTTGGCGGTCAGCTCGACCCCGTCCTTGCGCTTGTAGCGGATCTGCTCCTTCTTGATGTCCTTCAGCTGCGGGGTCGGGTGCGGGAAGCGGGTCAGCGGCGCCGGCGCGGCATCGGCGCGCGACAGCTCGCGCAGGAACAGATTGGCCGGCTCGGTCGGCGACTCGCGCAGGGTCAGCAGTCGCTGTCCGGCATCGTCGAGCAGCGCGTACGGCGCTTCGTAATGCGGCGCCTGCGAGTGGAACAGCCGGGTCTTGGCCTTGCCGGCCAGCTCGTAACGGTCGAGGAAGGGACGGTCGCCTTCCGGCGATGCGCCCTCGCCGGCCAGGAACAGGCTGCCGCCGTCGGCGGACACCTGCAGGCGCTCGCGACCGGCGGCGTCGCGCTGCATCAAGGGGTCGCCCGGGTCGTTGTAGCGGTCTTCGCTGAGGCCGCTGTACAGCAGTTCCGGCTCGCGCCCGCCCTCGTCGGGAGCCACGCGCCAGCGCTTGGTCTGGCGGGTCTTCCACCAGAACTCGTCGATCAGCGCCAGATCGCCGCGGCCCCAGCGCGCGCGTGCGAAGCGCGACTGCAGGCGCATCAAGGTTTGCGGCGGAGCGTCGAACGGCGCGGCCTGGGTCAGCACCGCATCGCGGATCTCGGCCGCGCGGTTGGGGTCGCCGCCGTCCTGGGCCTCGGCCCAGACCAGGGTCGCCGGCGCGTCGCTGCGCCAGTCGACGTTGCGCACGCCGGTGGGCACGGCGTCGTTGCCGGTCGGCAGGCCGTCGATCAACGGCAGGCGCGCCACTTCGTGTTCGAACTTGCCGTCCGCGCCCAGCACCTCGATGCGCTGCGGGAACATGCTTGCCGGCACCTGGTAGGAGAACGGCCGCTCGATCTTGGTGACCAGCAGGTGCTTGCCGTCCGGCGAGGGCCGCGCGCCGGTGTACAGCGCCGGCGCCCCGAGCCGCGCGGCCGCACCGGTCAGATCGACCATCGCCAGTTGCGAACGCAGGTAGTACTCGAACTGGCGCGCATCGCTTTCGTTGCGCAGCAGGTCCTGGAAGGTGCGGATCTGGCGCACGGTCGCGCTGGCTTCGGTTTCCTGCACCGCCGGGCCGGCCGGTACCGCATCGCCGGCCGGCGCTTCGCCCTCGCCTTCCGCACGCAATTGCACCAGCAGGCGGCGACTGTCGGGCATCCAGGCGTAGCCGCGTCCTGCGACCGTGTTGAGTCCTGCCGCGATCCGGTGCGCACGGCGCGCGTCGACGTCGACCAACCACAGTTCGTTGGCGCCGCTGCCGGCGTCGACGCGGTTGAACGCGAGCCAGCGCTGGTCCGGCGACCATTCCAGCGTCGCCAGCGACAGCGGCGACGGCAGGCCTTCGATCTTGTGCGGCTTGCCGCCCTCGATCCGCAGCAGGCTCAGATCGCTGCCGAAGC
This sequence comes from Lysobacter antibioticus HS124, assembly GCF_000336385.2. Lineage (GTDB taxonomy): Bacteria > Pseudomonadota > Gammaproteobacteria > Xanthomonadales > Xanthomonadaceae > Lysobacter > Lysobacter firmicutimachus. The sequence continues at coordinate 34,199 of NZ_HG424489.1, forward strand.
TGAAGCGGCTCTGCGCGCGCACGCGCGGGTGCAGGCGCAGGCCGGCGAGCTTGAGCTCGGTCTGCGCCACCACCTCGATCCCCGGCAGCGAGGGCGTCTGCACCACCGCCATCCAGTCGCGGCGCGGGCTCAAGCTCAACTGCGGCGGACGCGGCGCATCGACGATGGCCTGCAGCGGCTTGGGCGGCAGTTGGTAGCCGGCGGCGGTCGCGGTCTGCGCCGCTGCGCTCAGCGGCAGTACCAGCAGCAAGGCCGACAGCAGCAAAGTCCGCGGCAGGCGGAGCATGGAGGGACGTCGGTCGCAACGTCGCGCAAGAGGTCTCATCGGCGAAAGGCTCCCTGAATGAAAGTGCGTAGGAGCCCTGGCCGTCGTTGCCGACGGCCGCCTGCATGCTGCTAGCGCGCGCTCCCTCGCCCCCAGCTTAGCCGCCGTGGACCGCGGCGGGCCTATGCCATTCGGTCTGGTTCGCGCCCGTCACCGCGGGGCGCGCCACGGCCGCCGTCGTCCCGTACGCGTTCAGACTCACGCCACGCTGCGATGCGGAGCTCGGGGAGGCCGCGATATAATGGTCGCTCAGCCCGCCGAGGGGCGCTGCGACCGTGAACGTCCACGGCCAGGCTCGGCGAGGCCTCGGTCCCAACGGCGCCCGGTTTGAGCACCGCCGCAACCCGCGGTGGCTCGCCGGACCCGGCATCCGCCGGCTCCCCAAAGAACTGGAGCACCCTCAATGAACGCAGTACCGAAGACCTTCTCGACCGAAGGCGACTACAAGGTCGCCGACATCTCCCTGGCCGACTGGGGCCGCAAGGAGCTGGACATCGCCGAGCACGAAATGCCGGGCCTGATGTCGATCCGCAAGAAGTACGCCGCCGCGCAATCGCTCAAGGGCGTGCGCGTAACCGGCTCCCTGCACATGACCATCCAGACCGCGGTCCTGATCGAGACCCTGCGCGACCTCGGCGCCGACGTGCGCTGGGCCTCGTGCAACATCTTCTCGACCCAGGACCACGCCGCCGCGGCGATCGCCGCCAGCGGCACCCCGGTGTTCGCCTGGAAGGGCGAGACCCTGGAGGAATACTGGGACTGCACCCTGGCCGCGCTGACCTTCCCGGGCAACGGCACCGACAAGTACCTCGGCCCGGAATTGGTGGTCGACGACGGCGGCGACGTGACCCTGCTGATCCACAAGGGCTATGAGCTCGAGAACGGCGACACCTGGGTCGACACGCCGTCGGGCAACCACGAAGAACAGGTGATCAAGAACCTGCTCAAGCGCGTCCATGCCGAGCGCCCGGGCTTCTGGCACACCGTCGTGCGCGACTGGAAGGGCGTCTCGGAAGAGACCACCACCGGCGTGCACCGCCTGTACCAGCTGGCCGAAGCCGGCAAGCTGCTGGTCCCGGCGATCAACGTCAACGACTCGGTCACCAAGTCCAAGTTCGACAACCTGTACGGCTGCCGCGAATCGCTGGCCGACGGCCTCAAGCGCGCGATGGACGTGATGCTGGCCGGCAAGGTCGCGGTGGTGTGCGGCTACGGCGACGTCGGCAAGGGCTCGGCCCACTCGCTGCGCGCCTACGGCGCCCGCGTCGTGGTCACCGAGATCGACCCGATCAACGCCCTGCAGGCGGCGATGGAAGGCTTCGAGGTCAACACCGTCGAGAGCACCCTCGGCCGCGGCGATATCTACGTCACCACCACCGGCAACAAGGACGTGCTGACCCTGGCCCACATGCAGGGCATGAAGGATCAGGCCATCGTCTGCAACATCGGCCACTTCGACAACGAAATCCAGGTCGACGCGCTCAACGCCTCCGGCGCCAAGCGCCTGAACATCAAGCCGCAGGTCGACAAGTACACCTTCGCCAACGGCAACAGCATCTTCCTGCTGGCCGAAGGCCGCCTGGTCAACCTCGGCTGCGCCACCGGCCACCCGAGCTTCGTGATGTCGAACTCGTTCTCGAACCAGACCCTGGCCCAGATCGACCTGTGGGCGAACAAGGATACCTACGAGCCGAAGGTCTACATCCTGCCGAAGAAGCTCGACGAGGAAGTCGCGCGCCTGCACCTGGAAAAGATCGGCGTGAAGCTGACCAAACTGACCGACGAGCAGGCCGCCTACCTCGGCGTGTCGGTGGAAGGTCCGTACAAGCCGGATCATTACCGTTACTGATCGACGCCGCCTGCGGGCGGTTGCTGCAGACGAAAACGGGCGCCTTCGGGCGCCCGTTTTCTTTGCGCCGCAAAGCAACCGCCGCCCCCTACTTCAGGAAAAAGCAGCAGCCAGCAAGCGGGCATGCTGTGCAGTAGCGAAAGCTTCGCGGCAGGAATGACGCAAACCGCGGCCCCGCATCCGCGCGCGAGACGCCCGCCACGAAGGCGTGCATCCCCCGCCTCCGCCTTGATCGGCCCGATCCCGGCGCCCAGAATCGACCTGCCCGCTCCGGGCATCGCCGGCGAGGCTGCTCATGAAGAAGTCCGTTCCTGCCGCCTCCCCCGACGCCTACGTCGCCGCGCTGGACGGCTGGCACCGCCCCCTGGTCGAAAGCCTACGCCGCGCCACCCTGGCCGCCGGCACGCTCGACGAGCGGATCAAATGGGGTCACCTGGTCTATTTCAGCAACGGCCCCGTGCTGCTGATCCGCGCCGAAGAAAAACGCGTGCTGTTCGGCTTCTGGCGCGGCAAACGCCTGGTCGAGCTGGAACCGCGGCTCAAGCCCAGCGGCAAGTACGAACTGGCGACGATGGTGCTGCGGGAAGGCGACAAGATCGCACCGGCGCAGGTCAAGAAGTTGGTCAAGGCGGCGATCGAACTCAATCGCAGCGTCGGCGACCCGACTGCGGCGTCGGACTGAAAATCGGCCGCTCGAACGCTCCGGCGCCCTTGCACCCGACACCTGGCATCCAGCGGCGACTGGCTCGTTTTCTGCGCCGGAAAACCAGCCACTCAACCGCGTAGAAAACCGCGCCAACGAGCAAAAACAACCGGGAACCAGTCCCGGAATCCGTAAAACGCCGAGCAAAATGTCGCGACAATCGCAACCATGATCAGCAGATGAAAATACAATCGCCACTTCCGGCTTCTCATCGATTCGTTGTTTCCGCAATGAGGACTCTGGGACAGGAGCGCGCCTGAGCGCCCATCCATATCAGCGCATGGTCCGCAGCCAGCGACGCAACTCCTGGCGAAGCTGGACCCGCTCCGAGCAGAACGGATCACCCGCATCGACACGCCGCAGCGCCGACCGCCATTGTGCGATACGCTCGCCGCCCAAACGCGAAAACAGCGCAGCCAGCTCCAAAGCGAATTGCACCTCGTACTCGCGCTCCCACACGTCCAACGCCAAGCTGGCATGTCCTTGTTCGCGCTGCAGATGAATGCCGTACAGATTGTCCAGATAGGCCTGCATATGCGGCAGTAGCCGGTGCGGATTGAGGATGTCCGGGCATGCGCACGATGCGTTTCGACGCTGCTGGACATTGAGTAGGCGACCGAAATCGCAAGTGTCGGACCGAAAGACTTCCTCCGAACAACCGCCTGCAAGCCCCACGCGGACGCTCATCAGGCGCCGGGAGTCTACTTCGATGAGAGCAAAATGGACGATGCGTTCGCCACAGATCAAATGGGACACAAGTCGGGCCGAAGTCGACGGCAAGCCTGAGCATGATGCTTGCCATGATAACCCGGAACCGCCGAAAGCCCGGCTCTACACAGCGAGGCCGTCTCGTGGCCGCCCGTACTCGCGCAGCCTGCCGCAGTCCGGAGCCGCTACGTCCGAAACAGCTCGACGATATCCGGGGGCCGGGAACGGCGCCCGGTAGCGCGCCGGAGGAGTATGCAACCGCAGGCAAAATGCATGCCCTCGGCCGATCGTATCTGATGTCATCCCTCCCTTCGGAGAGACGGCGCTCGACTTATAGTTGATACGCATAATCGACATCCAGATCGCCGCACAACGTCGCCAAAAGGCCGATCAACTCCCTGGAGAGATACAGCCCAGGAATTTCTTCATCGCTCAGGTGCTCGATGGCGACCACGGCGGATATCGGCATCGGGCTGAGTGAAAGCTGTCGAATCCCGACATCGAACGCCGTCAACAATCCGAGCAGCTTTTCTTCGGGCCGACCATCCGAGACCTCAATCTCATCGCTCGTCCAGTAGGAGACCGGCGACTCGATCGGCGGCCCCTCCTTGAATCTGAACGCTCGCACCCTGCCTCCTACCCAAGGAGAGATGAGCGCCCCGAACTCGTGCAGATCGAACTTCGACTCGACGATGCGGAGGTAGACACGGCACTTCATTGGCTGATTTTTATTTCTAGTGGTCGAACTGAAGCCACGGCTTGAGCTCTAGGCCGATTCAAAACCGACGGCGATGGCCTTGCCGGAAGGCGACAAGATCACGTCGGCACGGTTCAAGCAGCGGATCAAGGCCTTGGTCGAACTCCATCGCAGTATAGGCCACTCACCCCGGAGTCCAGACGACGCGACTGGACCCACGCACTCGCGGATCCACCCGCTCACCCCAGGCTCGGCCCGCTGCGCTGCTGGCTCTGCGCGAGCGAGCGTTCGCGCTCCTGTTCTTGTGCAATGGCCTGGTTGGCAGTGGCCAGTTTCTGGTCGGATTGCTCGACCGGCGTTCTCAGCGCCTGCTCGGCGGACACGCAGACGCGCTTGCTGGCCGGGTCGTCCAGCCGGCCTTCGACTGCGAAGAGGTTGCCGTTATGGCCCATCGCCACATGATCCACCCGGGTCAGGGCATTAGCCGACAGCGAAACCTCCCTGCCCGGATATCTCTCGCGGTTGTCCTTGCACGCGGCCAACAGACAACGGCTGATCCGTTCGCTGCCTTCGTCGTAGGGCTTGCCAAGGCTGGCATCGATCGTGCGCATAGCGAGCGCCATTGAAGGCAAGGCTCGACGGCGCCGACGCCTGAGCGGCTTCGCGCTGCGGCTTGCGCGACTCGGCCAGTGCGGACGGCGAAACCGCCAACGCCACGACGGCGGCCAGCATCAGATGGAAGGATATGCGCGTGATCGACACTTTACTCTTCTGCCGCGACGGCGACAGGACCAGTCTGGCTAGACCGCCGACGCCTGTCCGTAGGAAAAGTCTGATTTTGCTTGGACGTTCGTCTACGAAGCACACTTGTCGATACGTCGACGTCGTCGTGCGTCTCGCACGCTTCCCGCTTGCCGATCCGTCGCGTGCAAGGCGCGCTCAGTCTGCCGCCGCGCTGCGCCGCAACGCCCAGAACGGAATATCCCGCCGCAGTTCGAACCCATTGCGCTCGTACAAACCGATCGCGCGCGGGTTCTCGCGGCTGACGTGCAGGAACGGGATGCGGCCGCGGGCGTGGTTGTCGTTGGCCAGGAACAGCAGCAGTCGGCGTGCGTAGCCCAGGCCGAGGAAGTCGGGGTGGGTGCAGATCGCGCTGAGTTCGATGTAGTCGTGGGTGCCCATGCGCTCCCCGGCCATCGCTGCGAGGCGACCTTCGCGGTAGAAGCCGAAGTAGCGGCCCAACTCCATCGTGCGCGGACGGAAGTAGTGCGGGTAGACCAGCGCCGTCAGCGCCAGCACGTCTTCGCGCTGGTCTGGGCCGAGTTCGACGATGCCGTCCGGGTCGGTTTCGCCGGCCACCGGCGCGGCGCAGACCATTTGCGCGAGATTGGCCAGATGGCGCAGCTCCCACCCCGGCGTTGCCGGCGGCGGTACGCCGAGCAGCAAGGCGGTGTCCTCGGGCGGCACCAGCGCGGCGAAGGCGCCGCTCAGCGCTTCGGCGGCATCGGCCGGTACCGAGGCGACGCCCAGGAAGGGCGCGATCTGCGCCGGGTAGCGCGCGGCCGGCTCATGGCGCTGCGCCAGATCGAGGTGGCGGCTGATCAGCGAATGCCAGATGGGGTTGTCCAGGACGTGCGCACTCATGCCGGACGGGCCGCTGGGAGGACACTCCCTCTATAGCGCAGCCGCGGCGACGCCGCAGTCGTCGCCGGACCCGCGGCCTGCGCAGCGGCATGGACGGCAGCCGCATGGTCCCGGCCGGCCCCGCCGCGCACCGGCGGGATCGATACTTTTATTTCATCGCGATAAAGAGATATTATCGACCCACCCCCACGCCCGCCTGCGCCCATGCTGCCGATCAGCTTCGAGTTCTATCCGCCCAAGACCGACGAGCAGCGCACGCAGCTGGACAAGACCGCCGCCAAGCTCAAATCCCACGCCCCGCAGTACGTGTCCTGCACCTTCGGCGCCGGCGGCTCGACCCTGAGCTACACCCCCGAGACCATCCGCCGCCTGCGCGAAGCGCATCGGCTCGATGCCGCGCCGCACCTGTCCTGCGTCGGCGGCACCCGCGCCGAAATCCGCGAACTGCTGGGGCTGTACCGCGAGCTGGGCTGCAAGCGCCTGGTCACGCTGCGCGGCGACCTGCCCTCGGGCATGGCCAGCGCCGGCGACCTGCGCTACGCCAACGAACTGGTCGAGTTCATCCGCGCCGAAACCGGCGATCACTTCCACATCGAAGTCGCCGCCTATCCGGAGACCCATCCGCAGGCGCGCGATGCGCTGTCGGATCTGGAGAACTTCAAGCGCAAGGTCCGCGCCGGCGCGAACGGCGCGATCACCCAGTACTTCTACAACCCCGACGCTTACTTCCGCTTCGTCGACGACGTACGCGCGGCGGGCATCGACATCCCGATCGTGCCGGGGATCATGCCGATCTCCAACTTCAGCCAGTTGCGCCGCTTCTCGGACCTGTGCGGCGCGGAGATTCCGCGCTGGATCGGCCAGCGCATGCAGGCCTACGGCGACGACGCGGACAGCATCCGCGAATTCGGCGCGGACGTGGTAGCGCAGCTGTGCCGCCGGCTGGTCGAGGGCGGTGCGCCCGGGCTGCACTTCTACACGCTCAACCTGGCCAAGCCGACCCAGACCGTGTTGGCGCGGATCGCCTGAAGCGTCCGGCCTTAACCGTTCAGACGAGGCGAAAAGCAAGCGCCGGCGTCGCAGTTCTATATGACCTGGCGCGGCTGCTGGCCGGTTTTGCTAAAGCAGTTCTCAACCTCTATTTGCGATCGGACAAGTTCGTTCTTGAGCCTTGCGACGACGCGGCGGCTCACTGAGCCCAGGATGCATCGCCGCGACGAGCGATGCCCTCGCGACCGCCACCGCGGCTGAGGCCGCGGCGTGCCGCGGTCCCTCAATGGAGAGAACGCACCATGTCCGCACGCCATAAGCCGCTGCCCCTCAGCGTCGCCGTCGTACTGTCCCTGGGCCTGGCCGGCGCCGCTGCCGCCGCCGAACCCGCTCCGCTGTTCGGCTCCCCCGCTTCCAGCCTGGCGCGCAGCGCCGCCAGCGACAGCGCCTACCGCGCGGCCCGGGCCGAGCGCGCCGCGGTCCGGGTCGATCTGGTCCGCGCCGACACCGCGCAGATCACCGAGACCCAGGACACCCTGCTGCTGAACCTGGCTCCGGGCGTGAGCCTGAAAGCGCATAAGCTGCAGGCCGAACGCAAGCCCGACGGCGTGGTCATCTGGCAGGGCCTGGTCGGCGATCCGAACAAGCAGCTCAAGCGCATCAACACCTTCACCGGCGCCGAACTCATCGACGACCCGGAAGAGTCGGCGATCATCGTCCGCAACGGCGACAAGATCGCCGGTACCGTGCGCAGCGGCGGCAAGCTGTACCGCATCGATCCGCTCAAGCGCGGCGGCCACACCATCAGCCTGATCGACGAATCGCGCATGCCGCCGGACCATCCGGCCTCGGGCTACAACGCCAAGCCGATCGTGCCCTTCGTCAACGACCCCAGCTTCGACGAGGCCGCCTTCAACCAGAAAGCGCCGTACACGGTGCGGGTGATGGTGGTCTACACCCAGGCCGCGGCGAACGCGGTCGGCGACACGCTGGCCAAGGCCAATCTGGCGATCACCGAGAGCAACCAGAGCTTCGCCAACAGCGCGGTCAACGTGCGCTTCCAACTCGCCGGCCAATACACCAGCAGCTACGTGACCGCCGGCTTCGATACCGACCTGAGCCGCTTCCGCGGCACCGCCGACGGCTATCTCGACAGCTACCACACCACCCGCAACAACATCGCCGCCGACGTCAACGTGCTGATCATCACCGACAATGCGTACTGCGGCCTGGGCTATCTGAACTCGAACGCCGCCGGCGCCTTCAGCGTGGTCGGCCACACCTGCATGACCGGCTATTACAGCTTCGCCCACGAGATCGGCCACAACTTCGGCGCTCACCACGATCCCAACAACGGCACCAACACCGTCTATCCCTACGGTCACGGCTACTGGGCGCCGAACAAGACCTGGCGCACCATCATGGCCTACAACTGCGGTTCGAACTGCCCGCGCCTGAAATACTGGTCGAACCCCAACATCACCTACAACGGCGTGCCGATGGGCACCGCGGCGAAGAGCAACAACGCCCGCGTGCTCAACGAGCGCGCCGCGACGGTGGCGGCGTTCCGCTGAGCCCGGACGCAGGCGGCGCCGCGCGCGCCGCCTGCCTTGGCCGGCCCGCCCACCGCGGCCGGATCCGGTGCACGGACGCCGCCCCGTCTTGTCCGGTTCCTGTACCGGCGCACTGTCCCGCGGCCGCGCGCGGCGCTAGGCTGAGCGGATGCCTTGGTTCGCCCGCTCCCGCTCCTCGCTGCCGTTGTTCGCGCTCGCCGCCGTCGCGTCCATCGCCGTCCCCTGCTACCCGGCGCCGGCCGCGGCGGAGATCCGCCGCTGCACCGACGCGCACGGCAATTCGGTCTATACCGATCGCGACTGCGCCGCCGCCGGCGGCGTCGATCGGCTGCCGCGCGGCGCCGCCGCCCAGGCGCAAAACCCGGCCCAGAACGGCGGCGGCTGCGCGCGCAACCTGCGCGATCTGGTCGGCCAGATCACCAACGCCATCGACGCCCAGGACGGCAACCGGCTGGCCGCGGTCTATCACTGGACCGGCATGTCCGACGACCAGGCCTATGCGGTGTTGCAGCGCCTGGATGCGATCGCCCATCGGCCCCTGATCGACATCGCCCCGGTGCTTCCGGCCGCACCGCCGCCGCCCGAGCCCGGCCCCTGGACCACCCTGCCGCCGGCCGCGCCGAACGCCGCCACCGCACCGCTGCCGCCGGCCGAACCGCCCTCGCCCGCGCTGGTCAGCCCCCTGGGCCGCCCCAGCGGCGCGGCGGCCACGGCCGCCGATGCAGACGCGGCGGCGCCCACCGCAACGGCCGAGACCGCCGCAGCCGCGGTCGCCGCGACCCCGCGCCGGCGCGCGCCGGTCGGCCTGCGCCTGGAGCAGACCCTGGGCAACGGCATCACGCCCTCGCGCACCGTGTTCGGCCTGACCCGCCACTTCGGCTGCTGGTGGATCAAGGGCTGAACCCTTCCCGCGGCCGATCCGGCACGCGTCCCCGCCTCACACAGACGGCCCCGTACGTTGGGCCTGCATGCGCGCGCAGGGCACAATAGGCGTTTCTCCACCCCACGACGGAAGCCGACGATGCAATACCCCGAATGGATCTGGCACAACGGCGCGATCAAGCGCTGGGCCGAAGCGACCACCCACGTCATGTCGCACGCGCTGCACTACGGCTCGTCCGTATTCGAGGGCATCCGCACCTACGACACGCCGCAGGGGCCGATCATCTTCCGCCTCAACGACCACAACCGCCGCCTGTACGCCTCGGCCAAGATCTACGACATGGCGGTGCCGTACTCGCTGGAGCAGATCAACCAGGCCTGCCATGAGGTGATCAAGGCCAACGGCCACACCACCGACTACCTGCGTCCGGTCGCCTACCGCGGCCTCGGCGGTTTCGGCCTGTCCGCCGACACCCCGACCGACGTCGCCGTGGCGACCTGGAAGATGGGCCAGTACCTCGGCCCGAGCGTGCTCGAGGAAGGCATCGACGCTTGCGTGTCGAGCTGGCAGCGCTTCGCGCCGAACACCATTCCGGCCGGCGCCAAGGCCGGCGGCAACTACCTGTCCGGCCAGTTGGTCGCGCGCGAGGCGCGCCGCCTGGGCTTCGGCGAAGGCATCGCCCTGGCCTCGACCGGGCTGCTCTCGGAAGGCGCGGGCGAGAACCTGTTCCTGGTGTTCGACGGCGCCCTGCACACCACCCCGGTCAGCGCCGCCCTGCTCAACGGCATCACCCGCAACACCATCATCACCCTCGCCCGCGACGCCGGCATCGAAGTGATCGAACGCGACCTGCCGCGCGAGTACCTGTACCTGTGCGACGAGTTGTTCATGTGCGGCACCGCCGCCGAGATCACCCCGATCCGCTCGGTCGACGGCCGCCAGGTCGGCAGCGGCCGCCGCGGCCCGGTCACCGAACGCATCCAGGACCTGTTCTTCGGCCTGTTCAACGGCAAGACGGCCGATAAGTACGGGTGGCTGGAGCCCGTCAGCTGACGCTGCCGGGCCGGGATTCGGGATTCGTAGAGCGCTTCGCCCCCTTCCGACCCTGCACGCAAGCTTCAAACAAGAACGCCCGGCTTCCATCGAAGCCGGGCGTTCTGCTTTTTAGCTCTTGCTCAACCAATCCCGAATCCCTAAATCCCAGCTCGACCAATCCCGGCTCAACCAATCCCGAATCCCAAGGTAGCCACCACCCCGCGCGTCTCGCCGGGCTTCACCCGCACGTCCCAGCCGTACAGGGCGCACAGGCGGCGCACGATCGACAGGCCGATGCCGCCGCCCTGGGAATGGCCGGCGTGGGTGCCGCGGTAGCCGCGCTCGAACAGCTTGGCCGCGTCTTCGGCGCTGAGGCCGGGGCCGGAATCGATCACTTCGACCGAGTCGGGGTACAGGCGCACCACCACTTCGCCCTCGGTGGTGTACTTGACTGCGTTGCCGATCAGGTTGCCCAGCGCCACCGCGACCGCGGCCTCCGGCGCGTCGACCACCAGCCCGCGCTCGCCTTCGATGCGCAGCGCCAGCGGCTTGCCGCCGAGCTGGGCGCGGTGGGCGTCGAGCAGTTGCTCGGACAGCTTGGCGATGTCGGTCGAGCCGTGCCCGCGCTCGTTGCGCGACAGCAGCAGCAGGGCGCTGATCAGGTCGGTGCACTGCTGCTCGGCGCGCTGGATACGCAATAGTCGGTTGCGAGTCTTGTCTTCCAGATCGGGCCGCGACAGCAGCAGCTCGACCGCGCCCTTGATCACCGCCAGCGGGGTGCGCAGCTCGTGGCTGACGTCGGCGTTGAACTCGCGGTCGCGCTGGACCACGTTGGTCAGGCGCTCGGCGTAATCGTCCAGGGCCTCGGCCAACTGGCCGACCTCGTCGTCGGGGAAATGCGCGGCCAGCGCCTCGGACTGGGCGCTGCGGCCGGACCGCTTGAGCCGGTTGGCCAGTTCCGACACCGGGCTCATGACCCGCGACGCCGCCCACCAGCCGACCAGCAGCGAGAACAGGGTGAACACCAGCACCGACAGGTAGATCGCGCGATTGAACTGGGCCTCGCCCTTGCTGGCCTGGGTCATGTCGTAGGCGAGGAAGAACCACTCGGTCGGCGTCTTGCGCACCGCGAGCTTGTACGAGAACGGGGTGCCGTCCGTGTTCTTGCCCTGGATGTTGTGAATGCCGTCGGGCAGCGCGTACCAGTCGGGCTCTTCCAGGCGCAGGTTCTCGAAGCGGTCGCTCTTGACCACCCGTCCATAGACCTGCTTGAACGGCACCGGCGGGTTGGAATCCGGCGCCAGGTAGAACTGGCGCGCGTACTCGTCGATGTTGCGGTTCATCGCGTCCTCGACCAACTGGTTCTCGACCCGAGTGCGGGTCCAGTTGGTCGCGAACGCGAACATCGCGGTCAGGCCGAAGCCCAACAGCACGAACGACAGAATGATTCGGCTGCGCAGGCGCCGCCGGAATCGCTTCTTTTTCCTTAGCCGCGAGCTCGCGGCAGGTTCTTCCGATGCCACGCGCTCAACCGTTGTCCGGGGCGGCGATGCGGTAGCCGATGCCGTGGCGGGTCTGGATCAGCGGCGTGTCGAAAGGCTTGTCGACCACCGCGCGCAGGCCGTGGATGTGCACGCGCAGGCTGTCGGAGTCGGGCAGCTCTTCGCCCCACACCCGGGTTTCCAGTTCCTGCCGGGTGACCACCGCCGGCGAGGCTTCCATCAGCGCCTGCAGGATCTTCAGCGCAGTCGGGTTGAGCTGCAGCAGTTTGCCCTGGCGCCGCACTTCCAGCGTGTCGAGGTTGTACTCCAGATCGGCCGCGGTCAGCACCCGGGTCTGCACGCCGCGGCCGCGACGCGACAGCGCGTTGAGGCGGACCTCGACCTCCTGCAGCGCGAACGGTTTGATCAGGTAATCGTCGGCGCCGGAATCGAAGCCGGCGAGCTTGTTGTCCAGGCTGTCGCGCGCGGTGAGCATCAACACCGGCGTCTGCTTGCGCGCTTCGTTGCGCAGCTTGCGGCAGACCTCCAGGCCGTCGATGCCGGGCAGGTTCAGATCCAGCACGATGGCGTCGAAATCGTGCACCACCGCCAGATGCAGCCCGGTGATGCCGTCGGCGGCGAAATCCACCGTATGCCCGCGGTCTTCGAGAAAGTCGCCGAGGTTGGCGGCGATGTCCTGATTGTCTTCGATCACAAGTATGCGCATGGGCTCGTCCCAGTGGGTTGGCGTTCGACCGTAGCCGCGCGCCCGGGTTCCGTAGGCGTCGCGCACGAGGCGGCGACGGCAAGCGAAGGATGATGCCAGAGCGTTTGTAAAATGAACGGGAAACGCTCGCCCCCCATCCCCCGGAAGTCACTCCGGCGTTCATCGCCGGTCCCGAATCCCCAGTCCGAATCGCCCATCGCGGCGCCAAAAAACAAAGGCCCAGACGCGGGGCCACCGCGCCTGGGCCAAAAGGGTATTGCCCCGATTACCGTAACCTGCTTCGACCAGATACGTCTGACGAGGAGCGTGATTTGGTGGCGCTGCAGTGCTTCGGTCCGGGTAACGCTACGCGGATTTCGATTAAACGGTCGTTAAAGATCGCGTTAAAAGCAAGTTAAACGCAACTTGAAATTGGAACCGCCCCGGCCCAGCCCTTCCGCACCGGGGCGCTGCCGTTCGGCGGGGCGCCGACAGATGACCTGCCAGGCTTGCCATTGACGAGGATCGGGCAAGCCCAAGCCTCGCCCCACCCCCTGTTCAGCGTCTCACCGCAGCGCGGCGGGGGGTCTTCTCGCGCAGCCGGCCGGCCACGTATTGGACGATTTCCCCGGCCACGTCCACCCCGCTGGCCTCCTCGATGCCCTCCAGGCCCGGGGAGGAATTGACCTCCAGCACCAGCGGGCCGCGGGCCGAGCGGATCAGGTCCACGCCCGCCACCCCCAGCCCCAGCACCCGCGCGGCGCGCACCGCCACGTCCTGCTCGGCGGCACTGGCGCGCACGCCCTTGGCGGTGCCGCCGCGGTGCAGGTTGGAGCGGAAATCGCCCTTCGGCGCCTGCCGCTTCATCGCCGCCACCACCTTGCCGCCGACCACGAAGCAGCGCAGGTCGGCGCCCTTGGCCTCGGCGACGAACTCCTGCACCAGGAAGTTCGCGTACAAGCCGCGCAGCGCTTCGATCACGCCCTTGGACGCCGACAGCTTCTCGGTCAGCATCACCCCCGCGCCCTGGGTGCCCTCGTTGAGCTTGATCACGTGCGGCGGCGGGCCGAGCATCGACAGCAGGTCGGCGGTGTCGTCGGGGTTGTCGCCGAACACCGTCGCCGGCAGGCCGATGCCCTCGGCGGCCAGCAGCTGGTGGCTGCGCAACTTGTCGCGCGCGCGCAGGATCGCGTCCGAGCTGTTCGGGCTGTAGGTCTCCATCAGCTCGAACTGGCGCAGCACGGCCGAGCCGTAGCGGGTGATCGAGGCGCCGATGCGCGGGATCACCGCGTGGTAGCCGGCGATCTCGCGCCCCTTGTAGTGCATCTGAAAGCCGTCCGAGGCGATGCGCATGTAGCAGCGCAGGGGGTCGAGCACGCGCACGCTGTGGCCGTGCTCGCGCGCGGCCTCGACCAGGCGGCGGGTCGAATAGAGCTTGGTGTTGCGCGACAGGATCGCAAGCTTCATCGGGCGGGGTTCGCGGAAAAAGGAGGGGGACGCGCGTTCAGAGGCTGGGCGCGCGGCGGCGCAGCCGCCCGTGCAGGAACGAGCGCGCCGGATCGACCGTGAACGCGCCGGTGACCGCGGTGCGGCCGAGCAGGATCGGGAAGCGCATGCCGCGACGATCCGCCAGGTTTATTTCAATTTCGCGTTCGGTGCCGGCCAGGCTCAGCGCGGTACGGATGAACAGGCGACGGGTGCGATGGCCACCGGAGTCGGTGACCCAGCGCTCGTCGTAGACCGGCGCCGCGGCCTCGATCACCGCGCTGCCGCGCGGGCGCAGGCGGAACCCGACCCAGGGCGCGCCGGCCTCGACGAAGCTCCAGTGCGACTCCACGTGCAGCGCCGAACTGCGCGCGCCGGTGTCGATCTTGGCCCGCATCGCGGCGATGCCCAAGCCCGGCAAAGCGGCCAGTTCGCGCCAGCCGAGGACGATCATCGATGACATCGGACCTCCGCTGCGCAGCCAGCACGATCGAATGGGAACCCACGAACCGATGGCGCTTGGACCGTACCCGGCCGGCGTCGTTCCATCGCGCCGCGAGGCGACAAAAAAAGCGACCTTGCGGTCGCCCTGGGCCCGTCCCGACCGCGCTGCGCCGCCGCCTGGATGGCGAGCCGCATCGTGCCCGGAACGGACCGGGCGCGCAGTCTAGCGCGCGCCCCGCGTCAGGTCGATGCGCATCGCAACGGCCATCGCGCCGAGCCGGCGACCGCCGCCCAGGCTCCGACACTGCCCCCGCGGGCATTAGCGCAACGTGAGCGGGAAATGCTCTTGCCCACCGGCCGTCGAAGGCCGCCCGGCCACGATCGATGCTGCGTTGCGCGGCCGCGGATCGACGCGTCCCTGCCCTCCTGGCGGCGGACCCGGCCTGCGCGGATTCAGCCTGCGCTCGTATCCGTTCGGCCGGTCGATTCGCGGGCCGCGGCACAGCCGCATTCCGTCGACGCCGCCTGCCGCGATCGCGCCCGCAACGACCAAACACACCGGCGAACGCGAAACCGCTACCGCCCGGCCGCTGCCCTGCGCCGCCCGATCGACACCCTGGCCTGCGCGCACTGCGGAACTCGTTACCGTCCGATAACGGAGCATGGGCAGACGGCGGATGGACACGGGCAAGCGGATGTCGAGGACCTTGGCGCACTGGAACGACGACCGCGGCGATGGGTTCCTGGCACCGGTCGGCGGCGGCCCGCAGGTCTTCATGCACGTCTCCGCGCTCGCGCCCGGCAGCTCGCGGCCATTGCCCAATGAGCGCTTCACGTTCGAATCCGTCCGCGACACGCAAGGCAAGCACAGCGCGACGCGCGTGCGCCGCCCCAACGAGCGGCCGCATGCGCGAACCGACCGGCGCCGCCGATCGTCCGAGCGCCGCGGCCGCCGTTCCTGGGGACCGGCCCTATTCGGGTTGGTCGCGATCGGCGGGATCGTCGGGTATGCGCAGGGTCTCATCGACATCGCCCCCCGCACCGACGCCATCGTCGGCGCGATGCCGGCGTGGATACCGATATCGCGGCCCGCACCGGCCCGCTACCGCTGCGACGGACGCACGCACTGCAGCCAGATGACCTCGTGCGCCGAGGCGCGTTACTTCCTCGCCCATTGCCCCAACGTGAAGATGGACGGCAACGGCGACGGCGACCCTTGTGAGCAGCAGTGGTGCAACTGACGCGCCGTGCGCCGGCGAACCGGCCCATCGATCGATCCCCGGCGCGCCCCATGCATGGCCGGAACGCGATCGGGCCCGTCAACGACCTTCGTTCGAATCCGCGCAACGCCCTCATTGTCCGGCAATCGAATCGAACCATAGGTATCGCCCGCTCACCCTTTCTCATCGCTGAGCGCCTCGCAACCGGTGAGACGGCTTGCGCGGACGATCGCCGCATCGGCCGTTCGGACCGCTACGACGCAAGCGCTTTGCCGCGACCGATCGCCGTCGCGATCCGCGTGAGATCGGGCGTGACTGCGATTCCGGATCGGATCTGCGCCGATCTGCAGGAAGAAATTCGAAACACCGCCATCGTTCAAAAAACGCAAGGCGGCTTGTTCGTATAGTGCGGCCGGCATTGCGTCACGCCGATACCGGGCACCGACGTCCGAACCGGAAGGTTCCACCATCGAAGCAGGAAGCGTTGTCATGGGCATCGGCCTCGGCCAACAGCATTACGCGAATTTCATCGGCGGCCTGGACACGCCCGAGCGCACCCAGGACGAAGTGCTGTCGCGCCTGATCGCGCGCGGCCGCGACACCGCCTTCGGCCGCGAGCACGGGTTCGACCGCATCGACAGCCTGGCCGAGTTCCGGCGCCGGGTGCCGTTGCGCAACTACGAGGAGCTGCGCCCCTACGTCGACCGCATCGTCGCCGGCGAAGCCGACGTGCTGTTCCCGGGCGAGGTGTTCCGTTTCATCTCCAGCAGCGGCAGCACCGCCGGCAAGGCCAAGGTCCTGCCGCTGCCGCGCGTTTATTTCGCCGAGACCTTCACCCCCTTCTATCTGACCTACATGGAAGGCGCCGTGCGCGCCCATCCGGGGCTGGCGGCCAGCCGCGACCGCACGGTCAATTTCAAATGGGACCCGCTGCGCGACACCTCGGTGCTGAGCAGCGGCGCGCCGCACGTCGGCCTCAGCCAGGTCAACCTGGCCAACGAGTTCGACAGCCAGGCGTTGCTGGAGCCCGGCACGCAGGGCCCCTGGGCGACGGTACCGGCGGACATCCCCGCCGACCTGGACCGGCTGTATTTCCGTCTGCGCATGGCCGCCGGCCACGACATCCGCCAGTTCATCGGCATCAATCCGGCGATCCTGGCGGCGATACCGCAGCTGCTCGATAACAACGCCGAACGCTTGTTCGCCGACCTCGCCGCCGGCCGCTTCGGCGGCCGCGCCGTCGCCGCGCCCGATCCCGCGCTGGCCGAGCGCCTGTCCGCGCGTCGCGCCGCACGCGGGCGCCTGCTGCCGGCCGACGTGTGGCCGAACGTGGAACGCCTGCTGTGCTGGGACGAAGGCATCGCCGGGATCTATCTGCACCAGGTCGTCGCCGACTACGGCGCCGACGTGGTGGTGCTGCCGGCGCCGCTGGCCGCCTCCGAGGTCCCTCTGGCGATGCACCTGCTGGCCGACGGATTGCGCGGGGTGATGGCCTACAACGCCGCCTTCTTCGAATTCCTCGACGTGCAGAACGGCGCGGCGCAGACGCCATTGCGGCTGGAGCAACTGCGCGAAGGCGCCAGCTACGCCGTGGTCGCCACCCAGGCCGGCGGCTTCTGCCGTTACGTGCTCGGCGATCTGCTCGAAGTGACCGGTCGAGCGGGCAACGTGCCCACGGTGGCCTATGCCGGCCGCATCACCCAGTCCGCGTCCGTGCCCGAGTCGGCGCTGCTGCGCTTCATGCGCCGCTACAACGACGAACACGGCCTGCGCCTGCGCAACTTCACCTTCGTGCCCGCGGCACAGGGCGTGCTCGACCTGCTGGTGGCCTGCAACGACGCCGACGGCATCGACATTGGCGAACACACCCTGCGTCAGGCCTATGCCGCCGATGCGGCGATGGCCGGCACTTCGCTGGGCGAGGTGCGGCAGGTGCCGCCGGCGTACTTCACCCAGCAATGGTGCGACCGTGTCGCCGCGGGCCTGCGCCCGCCGCAGGTCAAGGACCGCATCGTGAGCCCACCCCGATGATCGGTTTCACGCTCGCCATCCTCGCCTGCTTCCTGCTCGGCGATCTGGTCCGCCGCTTCGGCGCGCCGGCCGAGGTCTCGCGCAAGTCGGTGCACGTCAGCAGTTGCCTGGTCATCGCGGCCTTTCCGCTGTTCGGCATCGGCTACCGCGAACTGTTCTGGATCGCCGCCGGCAGTTTCGCCGCCATCGCCTTGCTGCGCGGCACCGTGCTGTTGCGCTCGATCATGGGAGTGGAGCGCCAATCCTACGGCGACCTGCTGTTGCCGCTGTCGTTGATGGTGGCGACCTCGCTCGACCTGTCCTATCCCGCCTTCGTCGCCGCCTACCTGGTGCTCGGCATCTCCGATGCCCTGGCCGGCGTGATCGGCGAGACCTACGGCCGCCGCCGCTACACCTTGTTCGGCCATGCCAAGTCCTACGCCGGCAGCGCGGCGTTCTTCCTCTCCGGGCTGGCCATCCTGGTGCCGGCCGCCCTGTGGATGGGTCTGCCGCCGGCCGCCGCCCTGTCGGTAGCGATGGCGCTGGGCGCAGCGCTGACCCTGATCGAGGCGTTCTCGCACAAAGGCACCGACAACCTGTTCCTGCCGCTGATCGCAGCGATCTCGCTGCAGTCGCTGCTGTCCGTGCAGCTGCAAGAGGCGGCGGTGCGCACGAGTACATGATGGCCAAGATTCTGGTAGTGATCGGCCCTTCCGGCGTCGGCAAAAGCACCCTGTTCGCGCCGCTGCGCCAGGAAGGCCTGGTGCGGCTGGTGCCGACCTGGACCACGCGCAAGCCGCGGCATTACGAAGACCCGGCCAACGCCGATCACGTCTTCGTCGACGACGAGGAATTCAGCGCGCGCGAGCGGGCGGGCTTCTTTCTCGAGACCGCCCAGCTGTTCGGCCTGCAAGCGCGTTACGGCCTGCCGCGGCAGGCGCTGGAGAGCGACGGCGGCAACATCCGCGTGCTGATGATGCGGGCGATGCTGGTGCAGCGCCTGTCGAAGTACTTTCCGAGCCATCTCGTGTACCAAGTGGAAGCACCGCTGGCGCGCGTCGAAGCCCACCTGCGCACCCGCCTGGAACGCGACGGCGACATCGGCTCGCGCCTGGCCGGCTTCGACGACGAACTGCAGATGGGGCGGCCGCTGGCCCACCGCATCGTCGACAACAGCCAACCGCCGCAACGGGTGCAGGAACAACTGCGGGCCTGGCTGCGCGAAGACTTCGCCGAGAACGGTCTGACCGCATGAGCACGCTGTACGCGCCGGTCGGCATCACCCCCACCAAGCCGCTCACCCCCTCCCACCTCAAGGGCGCGCTGCTGTTGGACTTCATGCGCCGCTTCGAGGGCTTGTTCGCGCCCGGCGCGATCTGGCACAACCGCCGCCCCTGGGACATCTCGCTGCAGACCATCCGCTTCTGGGACTATCTGGACCGCGAACACGCCGGCCTCGACTTCGACGCCATGAGCGAAGGCCAGATCGGCGCGCTGTACGTCGAATGCCATCGCAGCGGCGCGCTGCCCGACGCCGAACGCATCGCCGTCTACGCCCGCCGCATCGAGGACGAGGGCTTCGTGCACGCGGCATCGCGCCGCATCCTGGCGCTGTGGGGCGAAGTCTTCGTCACCTTGGGCCTGGCCCCCGATGCGTTGTTTCATTCGGTGCCGTTCGGCCTCGGCCAGGAGGCCGTGCTCGACCGGCTGCGCGCGCACGATCTGCTGCTGGACCAGCGCCGTTTCGGCGGCGGCGTCTACCTGGACCTCACCGACGAAGGCCGGCCGCTGCGCGTGCTGATCTCGGAACAAGGCCTGCCCAACTACCTGCTGGCGATCCTGCGCGACCTGCTCGAACACGCGCCGCAGCACGACCAGATCTGCCTTTACCACGACGCCAGCATCGAACGCGATTACGAATCGCTGACCCGCGTACTGCAACGCTTCGGCCTGCCCTGCCGCCGGGTCGGCTTCAGCCGCGTGCCGGTCGAAGGCCTGGTGCTGAGCGCCAAGCAGGGCGGTTGGGAGCAATACACCGGCGCCCGCCTGCTCGAACGCGTCGCCGGCGGCGCCAGCCGCGACGAGATCCGGCTCGGCTTCCGCCTGTACTTCCTGCATGCGCTGGGACTGCGCCACCCGGCCAGTTATTCCGACGCCGGCCTCGGCGAGTGCCTGGAGCGGGCGCGGCGCCTGCTCGCCGTCCACGAACCCGCACCGCCGACCGCCGTCGACCGGACCGCGCTGGAAAAGCTGATGAAGCGCGACGGCAGCGCCAACGTCTACGGCGCGCTGTCGGTGCTGGAACAGAAGAAAGCCGGCCCCGGCCTGCGCCATGCGGTGATGCAATGCCTGCTGTGACGACCCCGACCGCGACCATGCCGAGCGACATCGATCCGCTGCACCAAACCCTGATGCAGCGCCGCCTGGACGCGGTCGCCCGCGCCGGCGAAGCCGTCTGCGCCCGCCGCACGCTGTTCGTCGTCGTCCGCGAACCCGACCTCCCCGCCCTCGCCCGCGGCCTCGCCCGCGTCATCGCCGGCCTTCCCGGCGACGACCGCCAGGCCTGGCTGGCCAACTTCACCAAGGTCCGCCTGTTCGCCGGCCACCCCACCCGCACCGCCGTCGCCGTGCTGCTGAGCCACATCGAAGGCGACGCCCTCGGCTTCGCCCTGATCGACGCCGAAGCCCGCCATCCCCGCATCGCCGACCTGCTGGTCCCGCTGAAGACCCGCAGCGGCCCTGCCCGGGACACCGAACTCGATTTGATTTGGGACGAAGGCGACGGCCGCTGGGAACTGGAGATCGACATCAGCGGCCTGGATTGGCCGCGCTATCTGGTGCATGCGCTGCACTTGCTGGCCGAGGCGGCGATTGTCGACCCCGGTTTCGGCGGGCGGATCAGGCTAAAGCATCGCAGCGCCGCACCGGTTTGCACCGAGGACGCGGTGCAGCTGCGGTTGGACTTGGATGAGTCGCCGCCGAGGTGTCGGGCGGTGCTGCGGCCTGTGACAGCGACGAATCCCGCTTGAAGCACCCCCTGCTGTGGAAGTCCGCTCAAGCTCAGCGTCTTTGGAAGCGGAGGGTCGATGAAGCGAAAGGCAGGAATTTCAGCAACCATTGCGCCTGGTTTGATGCGACGCGCGTCAAGTGCGCCACCCGACACAAACGTCTAACAACACCGCTCTGGTGCTCCCGTCTGCTTGACTGACTGCGAAAAAACGGCCTTGATGCGGAAGTCAGAACTGCCCGCCCTAGGCGAGCCCAGTTGCACATCGGGCGCTGGCGGAAACTAAAGGACACCGCATGGCACGGAAGACTCTCAACCCTATGCCGAACGCCCCCTCAAGCCCCTGCCCGCGCTTCTGGTGGCTGCTCGCGGCCTTGTTCACGGTCGTCCTGGGCGCGTGCGCGCGGCCGCCGGCCGCCCCCGAAGAACCCAAGGAGACCTCCGCCATGACGGCCTCAACCGCTGCCCCTCTTCATGCCGACGCTGCACCGGAACAAGTCGCCGATGCGGCCGCCGCAACGGCCGACCGGGCCGCGGAGTTGGCTGCACGCGCGGCACAGCCGGCGAGCATCGCCCAACCGTCCTCTCCGCCGACCGCATCGGCTCAGGGGGCCGCCCTGGCGACCGGAGAACTGCGGGCCCGCATGCTGATCCTGATCGGAAGTCTGAAAGCTGCTCGAGACACCGAGCCGTCGCACGTGGCGCAGGTGCTGGGCGTCCCCCTGGGACCAGATCCGGAAGATACCAAGAGCCAGTTGGTCGAAGGCACGCTGACCGACGGCGGTCGCTACAGCGTTACGGTAGATGCTTTGTATCCGGACACGCCGGGACGGCATGTTGCAATCCACTGGACGCCCCGGGGCTGGAAGGGCGACCCGCGCAAACCCGAGAATGCAATCACTACTTGCAGCCTGGACTTCGCCCCGCTCAGCGACGATATCGCGGCGCTGGGCTACACGCGCTCCAAGAGCCCGCCGCATCTGAAGGAATCCTGGTCGTTCCGCAAGGGTGTGCCCAGCAACAATATCGCCTTCTACCTGACGGTGAGCCTCTACCGCACGGTCGACGGTGCAGATACAAAGGGACGGCCCTGCGTGCTGTCTGTCGAAATCGATGCCGACGACGCCGAGGCGAGCCATGGCTGAGCCGCTGCCGCCGCAACTGCGCGCCCTCGTCGAGGAACTCTCCAAGCAGAGCGGCGTTCCGCCTAACGCAGCCCAAGATGTCGAAGCAGCGATCGCAAGTTCGCCCTATCTCGCGAGCGTCATGGTCGATGCCGCCAACCAACAGACCCTCAAACACGTCGGCGTCACTACGGAGCAGAATGAGGGCGGCCACTACGACAAAGAAACCGGCACGGTCTTCATCAGCATCGACAGTTTCACGGACAAGACCGTCAGACCCCAGGCTCGCATCGATAACATCACCAGCACGCTGGGGCATGAGACGGGTCACGCGCTGACTCAAAAGGCGCGATCGGCCGAAATCGTCCGGCTAGCCACTGCCATTGAAATAAAGCTTACCGAAGGCCTTGGCGCCGCATCGAACGTCGACGTGACTCCGGACGTTGAACGTTATCTCAACTTCACCCGCAACGATGAAGCACTGTCAGAGCTCATCGGGATGAACGCGGTAGCGAGTCGGGTCGCCAGCCAGCCCGGCGGATACGACCAGAAAGACTTTCTGCGGCGTATGGACGCGTCCACGGGATGCGTCGAACGAGGCGAGAACGCCCGGCATGCCAAGCTGGCTCCCGGAATCGAGCTCTCGGAGCACGGGTTCCAACTCACGGGAAATCGCTTCAAGAGCCCCGCCGTCGAAGCGGTGGCGGCGTGCCATTACGACCAGGGGGCCGGCCTTGGACGAAACGGCGACTCCAACTACCGCAATTATTACGGCCCGAGCGCGCTGGCCACGATCGCCGCAGTTCACGCCAATGTCGCCAAAGGCACTACGCAGGCAGTGCCTGACGTGCACATCGATCTGAAGCACCTGAAGCTTGATCTCGCCCAGATCGAACGAAATGGGGTGGATCTTCAAGGCTCCGCCAAGAGCTTCAGCTTTACCGACACCAGCGACGGCAAGCTGGCGTGGAGGACGGTCAACGACACTAGCTCCGACACACCCAAGCCAACGCCGAAGGATGTCGGAATTGAGGAAACGACGGTGCGTCACGCCCTCCGCGCAGACAGCCCGGACCATCCCGACCACCCGGCTTTCGAAATGTTCCACCGCGCGGCCTTGGCTGATGGCCGTTGGAGCCAGGCCGAGGCACGCAACCTCGCTGCAGCCAGCCTCGCGGCCATCAAGGCTGACCCGGTTATGGATCGGAATTTATCCGGCGTATTGATCGGCAAGGGTACGGACGGCACCGTACACCTCATTGGATATGCGTCGCCGCATGGACCGGTAGGTCCGCACCACCATCTTGCGGTGGAAACCAACGCCGCCGCGCAGGTTCCTGCGGAGAAGAGCCTGGATCGCGTCGAGCAGCTCAACCAGCGACATGCCCAGCAGCATGCTCAAGCCCAAATCCACGGAATGGATGAACCTTCACAGAGCGGTCCAAAGATGACCCTCTAACCTGGATAAGCACTGCAACGGCTGTTGTTGAGATTCCCATTCCATGTTTCGATGCAAGACAGAAGCCAGCCACAGTGCCCTTGGTCTAGATTGAGGAAGCAATCAAACTGGCAGAGAAGTTGCTCAGCTGAGGCCGGCCAACCTGTTCTCCCATGCCCTCCAATTAGACGAATTCACTGCTGTCGGAGGAGGTTCAAATGACGGGCCATCCACCCTGGACATGCGATGCTTGTGGCAATGCAATCACATCAGTAGATGACGGCTGGGTTGAGTGGTTAACTCGCGGAGATCCCGGGAAAGATAAGAATTGGCATATTGGATCACATAGAAACCTTCGCCTTGTACATCACAGAGCAGCATCTCCTCGCTCGAATCAAGAGAATGCTTGCTGCCACGACGAAGGCCGTTATTTTGCGCTTGATAGAAGCACTGTCAGCGACCTCCCACTTTCGAGCTTCGTGGGCGCTGATGGCCTAATGATCCTGCTCGGCTTTCTATCCGACAGAAGATTCTCAGACCCAGAAGAAGTGCTTGAGATGATTAAGCGCATCCACATCAACAACTACGAGCAAACCCGACTTGTCTTTAGTTCCGCGATATCAGCAGGAGCATTTGAACCCAATACAGTCCCGGGCTATTACACGCAGAGTGATATACAAGCAACACTAGCCTGGCTAGAGGAACAGCATCCAGATTAAAAAGACGGTGAATTTCGGAGATTTGACTCGACGGGACTTTAGGCAATCGAATACCGCTGAGAGCACCAATTTGCGTACGGATAGTAAACAAGCAGCCCTCTACGCTGCGCCGCACGCATTTGCGACGTAGCAGCAAGCCCACATGAAACGGATGTCACCAAGCGTCCAAGGTGACCATTGGCCGCTTGGAACAATCTAAAAAGCAAGGCATTCGGGGCAAAAAGATGCTTCAGCGGAAGAGTCGCGGTGTGGACTCTCAGATAAAAAACCCACGCCGACTCAGTGCCTTGCGCACCGCCGGGAAAAGATGGAGCGGGTGATGGGAATCGAACCCACGCTAGCAGCTTGGGAAGCTGCAGTTCTACCATTGAACTACACCCGCTTTGCCGGACCAGTCTAAGCCGAGGCCGCGGCGCTGGCAATTAGGGCCCCGGCAACCGGCCAGCCGCCGGCAACCCAAGAAAAAAACCGGGCTTCGCGGCCCGGTTTTTTCGTTGCGTCGTCAGGGGACGGCGGCGATCAGAAGCCGCTGCCGATCTGGGCGAACACCGTGGTGTTGTTGCCGGCGCCCTGGCCGATGGTGGCGCTGGCGCCGACGTTGGCGTCCAGGCCGAACAGCTTGGTGCGCACGCCGAACAGCAGGGTGCCGTAGTTCTGGTCGAAGTGGCGGCCCTTGACCGCGTAGTCGCCCAGACCCTGCACGCTCTGCAGGCGCGCGTAGGCCTGTTCGGGCGCGTCTTCGAACTCGCGGTCGAGGGTCAGGCGCGCGTACGGACGGAAGCTTTCGCTGTGGGTGTAGTGGACCTGGTAGCCGACGCTGCCGATCAGCGAGTCGAATTCCTGCTTCGGGTAGGCCAGCGAGGTGGCCAGGGTCGGGTCGCTTTCGGCGAAGCCGTCGACTTCGATGGTCTGCGACACCAGGCCCAGCACCGGGCCGTGGCGCAGCGCGTCGTGGCCGAATTCCCAACCGCCGTTGACCGCGACGGTGACGTTGTCGCCGTCGGCCGAGCCGTGGTGGACGCGGCTGACCGGGCCGAGGTTGGCGTTGCGGTCGATGTCGAAGTCCAGCTTGGTGTAGCTGACCTGGCCGTTGACCCAGGCGCGCTCGCCGTACCAGCCGACGAAGCCGCCGAGGCTGGCTTCCTTCTGGTCGAACTCGCCGTGGCGCAGGCCGAAATCCTGCTTCTGCTGGCCGTAGCCGGCGAAGGCGCCGAACACCAGATTGCCGCGGTTCCAGTCGACGCCGCCGGTCAGCGCCGGGCCGGCGCCGTCGTACAGGTCGCCGTGGCCGTAGCGCTGGAAATCGCCGCGCAGGCTGGCCCACCAGCGCATGCCCTCGCCGTCCGGGCGCTCGCCGATGTGGGTGGAGACCTGGTCGGCGCGGGCGCGGCCGGTGGCCGCGGCCGAGTTCGGCAGCACCGCGATGAAGCGCGGCGCTTCCAGCACGCCCAGGGCGTAGTCGGCGAGGATCTTGTGCGCCTTGCCCGAGGGGTGCACGCCGTCGGCGAAGGCGTAGGTTTCCGGCGCGTCCGGGGTGGCGTAGTTGACCGGGCTGCAGGTCACCGACGAGGCGGTGATCTGCGGATTGCAGGCGGTGCCGGTGACGTTGCTGATGCCGTACGGGGCCGGGTTGGCGACGATTTCGCGCAACAGGCTGAAGGTGTTGAGCGGGATCACGCGCAGGCCGGAGGCGGCCAGTCCGCTGTACAGGGCATTGTTGTAGCTGGTCGCCAGCTGGGTGCCGGTGGCCTGGGCGACGGCGCCGCCGGCGCGGAACTGCGGGGTCGAGCCCAGGTCGGGCACGGTCGGCACCAGGATGTACTGGGCGCCGGCGTTGTGCAGCGAGGCGACCACGCCGATCTGGGCGGTGACGGCATTGGCGATGGTGGTCTGCGCCGGGGCGCCGGCGACGACCGCGAACAGATCGTTGGCGCCGCCCCACACGCTGTACAGCGCGTTCGGGTCGGCGCGGCCGCCGGTGCTGGCGAGGTAGTTCGCGGTCTGAGTGGCCAGCGACGGAATCGCGCCGAGCGCGCCGGCGCTGTTGGTGCCGGTGCGGGCGCCGCCGACGGCGTAGTTGTCGCCGCCCTGGTTGGCGCTGGCGGCGTTGCCGCCGTAGTACTCGCCCAGGTATTCGGACCAGACCAGGCCCGGGTTGGTGGTGAAGCGGCCGAGCAAGGCGCCGTTCGGGCCGACCGCCTGGACCAGGCGCGGGCGGAACCAGCCCGAGTCGGTCAGGCTGTCGCCGATGAAGACGGTCTTGGAGTAGTCCTGGGCCAGGGCCGGGGCGGTCGCCAGCAGCAGTGCGGCGGCCAGCGCGGTACGAGCGGGTTTCATCATGAACTTCCCTGCGGTGATGTGACGGTGGCGGCGACGCGCGCAGCCCGCCGGGCGGGCCGGCGCGGGCCGGAAAGGGCTCCGCCCGGGCGACATACGCCGGCGGATGGCCGATCCAAACACGCGCGGACCGGCCAAGGCAAGGCGCAGCGCGGCAAAACGGCGCGGCGATTATCGCCGCTGCGGCGGCCGTCGACTGCGGCCGAAGGTCACGAACCGCGACCCGCGCCGCCAGCGCCGGCACTGGCCGCTGCGCGGTGCGCACGCGACAATGCGCGCATGAATATCCAGCTCAACGGCGAGCCGCGCACGCTCGCGGCCGCGCTTACCGTGGCCGAACTGCTGCGCCAGGAAGGGCTCGGCGAACGCCGGGTCGCGGTCGAGATCAACGGCGAGATCGTCCCGCGCGGCCGCCACGCCGAGCAGGCGATCGGCGACGGCGACAAGATCGAGATCGTGCACGCGCTGGGCGGCGGCTGAGGCTCGCCGTTGCGCAGCGAACGGCGCAGGCTCCGGGCTTCGGCGGCGGCGCTTGCGTACGTCGCTGCGGCTGTCGCGGCTCACGCCGCTCCTACAAAAGCCGAGCGCGGCTACTGCCCCCTGTAGGAGCGGCGTGAGCCGCGACAGCCGCAGCGGTGGACAGCACGCCGCGCTCCGAAGCCACGCATCGTCCGGCGCCCCTTAGGCAACGCATCCCCGCAAAGAAAAGGGCCCCGGCGCTAGCCGGGGCCCCAAGTACGACCTCCAAGTCGAATGCGTATCAGGTGCCGGCGTCGATGATGGTCGCCGGCGAGACCGAGCAATGGCCCGGGCCGATGGTGCCTTCGTTGTAGGCGGCCAGGATGCCGGCCAGGTTGATCGCCGTGTCGCGCGCGGCGCCCTTCGGGGCGGCGGTGCTGCGGCCGGTGAACCACGCCGTGGCCTGGGCGATCGCGGCCTGCACTTCAGGCGGTGCGGTCGCGCCGGCTTCGACGTTCAGGCGAGCGGCCATGTACTGGTGCGCCAGGATGTAGTAGGCGTTGCCACCCTTCGGCGGCGTCCAGAACACCTTGTACCAGGTCTGACCGGAGCTGAAGAACAGCGTGTCTTCGCCGATGGTCGCCCAGGTCGCGTCGTACGGCGCAGGACCGTACTTCGAGTGGGTCTTCCAGTAACCCTGGGTGTAGGTACAACCCGCGGCGGCGCACAGTTCCGGCACCTTCACGGTGATGATGGCCTCGTCGCTGGCGTTCACGCCGCCCGCTTCGCCGATACCGCTCACCGTCAGCACGTTGGGAACCATGAACTCGCAGGCGTTGCCCGGACCGACTTGGGTCGGCAGGATCCACGCCGCGAAGATGTCGAGGCTCTCGACGATGCCCGGGTCGGGGTTGATGTCGCCGGTGACGAACTTGGCGAAGCTGTCGCACACCAACGGCTCCACGATCCAACCGAAGCTGTTGCCCAGGTTCAGTCCAGGCGTACCGTTGAACAGGTCGCTGGCCACGACGCAAGCGTCGGCTTCGGTGGTGGGCGCGCCGAACGAGAACGCGGCCTGGTTCGAGGTGTAGCTCTTGAAACCGCAGTCGCTGGCGTTTCCGGCGGCGTCGTAGCACTTCAGCACGCGCTGGATGCTGGCTTCGTTGTAGCCTGCGGTCTTGTCGGCCACGTCTGCGGCGTAGTCGCAGCTCAACGAGGTCGCGCCCGGCGGTTCGCAGGTCGGAACCACGGCCTGAGTCGCGCCGCCGTTGAAGTGCAGCGTGTCGCTCGGGTCCGCGGGGCTGAACTGCGGCGTCACATCGCCCGGCCAGGTGATCAGGATGTTGCCGCTGACCCTGAAGCCGCTTTCCGACTCGATGCTGCGGGTCGCCGCGAGACGATAGACGGTCTCGTAGTTGCCGCCGGCATTGAGCAGGACCTGCACGTCCTCGCACAGGAAGTTGCCGGCATAGGTGCCGCCGACGATCGGATCGGGCAGGCAGCCCTGCATGCCGACCACCTTGGCGTCGGCCGGCGAGACCACCACGTGCTTGTCCGGAGTCCAGGCATAGTCGCGGTCGTAGCGGGTGTTCGCGCTCTTGATGATCGACACGGTCCGGCAGGCCACGGTGACCATCGCCGAATCGCTGGCGGTGGCGTTGGTGCTGGCGCTGGTGCTCCAGGTACCGGTCGCAGTGTTGGTGTGCTGGCCTTCGTCGGCGCCGCACACGAACGGCTGCGGACGCGGATACTTCCACACGTACGGCCCGTTGCCCAGGTTGAAGCTATGGTCCGGGTTGTTCGGCAGGATCGAGTCGTCGATCGCGAAGGTATCGCCGTAGCTCTCGGCCGGGTTGGCCGGGATCGTGAACGGCGCGCTCGCGGTGAAGGTGTAACTCGTCGTGCTTCCGCTGCTGCCGTCGTCGCTGCAACTGCAGGACTTGCGCTCGGTAGTGATGCCCGCGGCGTTGATGCCGCCGGTGGCGCTGAGCAGGAAGGGATGACTGATACTGCTCAGCTCGAACGCATAGGTGCAGGACAGGATGATCTTGTCCGCGTTCGGCGCCGGTTTGACGCAGTTGAGGGTGTCGGTGTCGCCGCCGGCCGCGGTCCACTGCAGCGAGAACTGGGTCGCGCTGTTGTTGAACTGCAGGGTGTCGACGACCGCGGTGGCCTTCCAGCCGAAGCTGAAGGGGTCCTTGACCGTGATGGTGCCGGCGACGCGGTACAGGCCGCGGGTGGTCGGCGTCGCGGTGACGGTGTACTCGACCTGATGGCTGTCGCCGTCGAGCATGGTGATGCTTTCGGGCGTTACGGTCTTGTCGATCTGCCAGTCGGTGTAGCGCTTCCAGCTGGCCTCGGCGGTCTTGACGCCGGTGGGCTTGGGCAGGAAGCAGAACGCGACATGGCTGACGCCGGCGGGTTCGCCGCTGGCGTTGTTGGGCGCGTACAGATTGGTATCGCTAAGGACAGCGGGGTCGTAGTGGAAGACGTTGTAGGCGTTGCCGCCCTTGATCACGATGTAGTCCATCGGGATGGTCGACGTGAAGCCGATGAACTTGTTCTGCCCGGAGGGCGTGTAGTTGAAGGTGATGGTCTGGCCGTTGCCCAGGTTATAGACCTGGCCGTCGAGGGGTGCGCCGCCGGAACTGGCCCCGCCACCCTGCCAGGTGCCGACGCCGGGTAGGTCGTCGCACCCGGCGAAGTTGCCGGGGTAGGTGGTGGGTTGCACCGAGGCGGCCCAGGCCGCGGTAGGCAAGGCTCCGACGGAAGCCATTAGCAGCGCCGCTGCAAGCAGCGGACGCCAGCGTCGGTTGGTGGACATGTCAGAACTCCGTGAGCGGGGCAGTAAGCGCCCAGTTCTTCGCGCTCGGTAGCTCGGCCATGCCGTCCCCCAAACGGACCGGCATCCGTGGCTTTGCGACGCCGGCTCGCGCCGGTTGTGCCTTTTTCGAGTCCTGTACAACGGCGGCACCCGCTTCCCCCGGCGGGCGCCGCGACGGCACTGCAGAGCGCTGTATCGGCAACGCCCTCCCCAGGTACCGCTAGGCGGCACTATACGCCGCATTTTGGGACGTCAATCACATTATTTGAGGCTGACGACGAACGGTCGCCGATTGCGATGGGCGGGCCCGCCGGCCCCACTGCGGCCGTTTCAAGCGAGCGCGCCACGCGTGTCCCCCGGCTCCCGCCCCGACTCCGACGAACGGCGGCCGGCGCGCTCCCTTCACGGCGCCCCCTGCTGCATCGCCGCACGTCCCTGCGTCGGCCCCTGCTGCCGCGTTCGCGTCCCGCTCAGCCCCGGGGTCCAAGCGCCCGCCGATATCCGACATAATTCGACGATGACGAATACCGCCTTCTCCGATCCGCTGGTCATCGCCGGCAAGACCTACCGCTCGCGCCTGTTGACCGGCACCGGCAAGTTCCTCGACCTCGAACAGACCCGCCTGGCCACCGAGGCCGCCGGCGCCGAAATCGTGACCGTGGCGATCCGCCGCACCAACATCGGCCAGAACCCCGGCGAGCCCAACCTGCTCGACGTGCTGCCGCCGGACCGCTACACCCTGCTGCCCAACACCGCCGGCTGCTACACCGCCGACGACGCGGTGCGCACCTGCCGCCTGGCGCGCGAGCTGCTCGATGGCCACAAGCTGGTCAAGCTGGAAGTGCTGGGCGACCAGCGCACCCTGTTCCCCGACGTGGTCCAGACCCTGGCCGCGGCCGAGACCCTGGTCAAGGACGGTTTCGACGTGATGGTCTACACCTCCGACGATCCGATCCTGGCCAAGCGCCTGGAGGAGATCGGCTGCGTCGCGGTGATGCCGCTGGCCGCGCCGATCGGCTCCGGCCTGGGCGTGCAGAACCGCTACAACCTGCTGGAGATCGTCGAGAACGCCAAGGTGCCGATCCTGGTCGACGCCGGCGTGGGCACCGCCTCGGACGCGGCGATCGCGATGGAGCTGGGCTGCGACGGCGTGCTGATGAACACCGCCATCGCCGGCGCCCGCGACCCGATCCTGATGGCGCATGCGATGAAGCTGGCGATCGAGGCCGGCCGCGCCGCGTTCAAGGCCGGCCGCATCCCGCGCAAGCGCTACGCCAGCGCGTCCTCGCCGGTGGACGGATTGATCGGCTGATGACGGATTCCGGCTCCAAGGACAAACCCGGCGCGGGCGAAGGCAAGGTCCCGCCCAAGCCGTTCACGATCGAGGAAGGCCGCCGCCAGGTGCGCAGCTTCGTGCTGCGCCAGGGCCGCTTCACCCCGGCCCAGCAGCGCGCCTTCGACGAGCTGTGGCCGCGCTTCGGCATCGACTACCAGGGCGCGCCGCGCGACTACGACGCGATCTTCGGCCGCCGGGCCAAGCGCGTGCTCGAAATCGGCTTCGGCAACGGCGAGGCGCTGCGCTTCGCCGCCCAGCACGACCGCGAGCGCGACCTGATCGGCATCGAGGTGCACGCGCCCGGCGTCGGCCGGCTGCTGAACGCCTTGGCCGAAGACGGCAGCGACCACGTCCGCCTGTACCACCACGACGCGGTCGAGGTGCTCAACCACGAAGTCGCCGACGGCTCGCTGGACGAGATCCGCATCTACTTCCCCGACCCCTGGCACAAGAAGCGCCACAACAAGCGCCGCCTGGTCCAGCCCGCGTTCGCGCAGCTGCTGGTGCGCAAGCTCGCCGCCGACGGCCGCTTGCACCTGGCCACCGATTGGCAAGACTATGCCGAGCAGATGTGGGACGTGCTCGACGCGACCGAGGGCCTGGTCAACCGCGCCGGTCCGCGCGGCAGCGTGCCGCGGCCGGACTGGCGCCCGCAGACCCATTTCGAGACCCGCGGCCAGAAGCTGGGGCACGGCGTCTGGGATCTTCTGTACGACAAGAGCCGGGATTAGGGATTCGGGATTAGGGATTGGAGATCGGCGTGAAGGTTCTCGAACGTCCGCAACGCTGCGCTGACGCTCCTTCCCGGGGCTACGCCCTGCTTGGCTCCAACCAATCCCGAATCCCGAATCCCCAATCCCCCTGATGGACACCGCCCTCGCGCTCACCACCGACATGAAGCTCGTTCTCGGGCTGGTGGTGTTCACGATGGCGATGTTTTTGTTCGAGCGCATCCGCGCCGACGTGGTCGCGCTGGTGGTGCTGGTGCTGCTCGGGCTGTCCGGGCTGGTCGAGCCGGACGAGCTGTTCAACGGCTTCTCCGGCAACGCGGTGATCAGCATCATCGCGACCATGATCCTCGGCGCTGGGCTCGACCGCACCGGCGCGCTGAACCGGCTGGCCGGCTGGCTGCTGCGGCGGGCGCACGGCATCGAGCAGCGCCTGTTGCTGCTCACCACCGCGGTGGCCGGGCTCAATTCCTCGTTCATGCAGAACCCGTCGGTGATGGCGCTGTACATGCCGGTCGCCTCGCGGTTGTCCTCGCGCACCGGCCTGTCGCTGCCGCGCCTGCTGTTGCCGATCGCGGCCGCTATCGTGATGGGCGGCGCGCTGACCATGGTCGGCAATTCGCCGCTGATCCTGCTCAACGACCTGCTGCTGAACGCCAACAGCAACCTGCCCTCGGGCGCGGCGACCATCGAGCCGCTGAAGATGTTCGCGCCGCTGCCGATCGGCCTGGCGCTGCTCGCCGCGTCGCTGGCCTACTTCCATTTCTTCGGCGACAAGCTGCTGCGCGACGACGGCGACAAGGGCGCCACCCCGGCCCGCACCCAGAGCTATTTCGCCAAGGCCTACGGCATCGAGGGCGACGTCTACGAACTCACCGTCACCGCCGACAGCCCGTTGGTCGGCATGTCGCTGGGCGAGGCCGAGGCGCTGCGCGGCGCGCCGCTGCTGCTGGCGCTGAAGAGCGACAACGAGTCGCGCCTGGCGCCGCCGGCCGACACCCGGATCTGGGTCGGCAGCGTGCTCGGCGCGATGGGCCCGAAGCAGCAGGTCGCCGACTTCGCCCAGAACCATTT
Source organism: Lysobacter antibioticus HS124 (assembly GCF_000336385.2). Lineage (GTDB taxonomy): Bacteria > Pseudomonadota > Gammaproteobacteria > Xanthomonadales > Xanthomonadaceae > Lysobacter > Lysobacter firmicutimachus. The sequence goes on from NZ_HG424489.1 coordinate 66,999, forward strand.
CCTGCGCCTGTCCTCGCGCCTGCGCAACTTCGCCGACCTGTTCAACCCCAGCCGCGCCGGCATTTCCGAGGCGGTGGTGCCGGCGACCTCGGGCTACATCGGCAAGACCGCCGGCGACCTGCACCTGCGCAAGCAGTCCGGCCTGAGCCTGCTGGCGATCAACCGCGACAAGAGCGTGCTGCGCGAGAACGTGCGCAGCGTGCCGATGCGCGCCGGCGACATGCTGGTGTTCCACAGCATCTGGACCGACCTGGCCAGCGCCGCAGCGAGCAAGGACCTGGTGGTGGTCACCGACTACCCCAAGGGCGAGCAACGCCCGCACAAGCTCAAGATCGCCCTGGCGATCTTCGCCGTGGCCATGCTGCTGGCGCTGTCCTCGCGCCTGCCGGTGTCGATCGCGCTGATGACCGGCGTGGCCGGCATGCTGATCGCCGGGGTGATCAACATCGACGAGGCCTACGCGGCGATCAACTGGAAGACCGTGTTCCTGATGGCCTGCCTGATTCCCCTGGGCTGGGCGATGGATTCCAGCGGCGCGGCGGCGTGGATCGCGGGCCACAGCATCGAGCGCCTGCCGCACGGCACGCCGGTCTGGCTGCTGGAGATCTTGGTCGGACTGTTGACGACGGCCTTTTCCCTGGTGATCAGCCACGTCGGCGCGACCATCGTGGTGGTGCCGCTCGCGGTCAACCTGGCCCTGGCGGCCGGCGGCAACCCGACCGCGTTCGCGCTGATCGTGGCGCTGTCGGCCTCGAACAACTTCATGACCGCGTCCAACCCGGTGATCTCGATGATCACCGGCCCGGCCGGCTACAGCGGCAAGGAGCTGTGGAAGATCGGCGGGCCGCTGTCGCTGATCTACACCGTGGTGACGGTGTTGATGGTCAACGTGTTGTTCTGGGGCAAGTAAGCGGCAGGACAGCGGCGCCGGCTTGAGCGGGCGCCGGTTCGCGCGGGCAAGAGCGAATCCCCCTGGCGCGCTCTTCCAAAGGGGGAACGCTTCGGCTGGATTCGTCGCAGGCCGGAACTGCGCGGGCTCGATCGGCGCGCGCAAGCAGCGCTGGCTGCGCAAGGCCCGGTCGGCCGCGGGCGCAAGCGCGTCGGCGCGAGCGCGTTGCCGGCGCGCCCACGCAAGCCGAATCGCCCGCGCGAGTCGCCCGTGCCGCCACGCCCCGCCTATCGCGCTCTATGAAAAAGAGGGCCGGGCGGATCTGCCTTTGAGCCGTTGAGCTTGAGCGCTGCAACCCGACCCGCTTACCCCAGCCACACCGCGCCGTCGCGCACCGTCACTGCGACCGCGCGCAGCGCTTCGCCGCGGCAGGGGCCGGCGGTGCACTCGCCGCCTTGCAGTTCGAAGCTGGCGCCATGCGCGGCGCAGACCAGCAAGCCATCCTTGCTCTTGACGAACTGGCCCGGCGCCCAATCCAGGCGCCGCCCGGCATGCGGGCAGATGTTGAGCCAAGCGCGGACGGCGTCGCCGTCGCGGTACAGCACCAGCGATTCGGCGTCGCCGTCGAGGGTCGCCTCGACTTCGGCGAAGCCGCCGTCGGCCAGGCGCTCGAGGGCGATCAATAGTTGACCGCCGGCATCGCCGCCGCCCGCCGGGTTTAACGAAGTTCTCACACCCTCGTCCATGCCTGCAACGATACTCACGTGTCCGGCGAATGGCCGCATTGTCTCACGACACCCGAAATGTTTGCCCACAGCTTCCGCTTCACCGATCACCGGTCGCCATGGAATGCGTTCCAGTCGCGCATGCGCAGCGCTTTCGAGCCGCGCAAGCCGCGCCATCGCCTCCTGCGGTTCGCGCTGGGCGTGGTCGGGCTGGGGCTGCTCGCCCTGCTGGTGATGTTCAGCGTGTTCGTCGGCGCGGCCATGATCGCCATCGGCCTGGGCTACAAGCTGTGGAAGCGCCGCGGCCGCCCGGTCGCGCGCGCCCGCGGCGGGCGCGACGTGGTGGAAGGCGAGTACCGCGTGGTCGCACCGACCCTACTCGGTCGTTCCTCCACGCCGAATGCACGCTGAGTCCATGACCGACGTCGTCGCGGCGCCGCCGCTCACCCGCATCCCGGTCCGCGGCGCCGACATCGCCGACGGTACGTTCTTCCCGGTCCGCCGCGTGTACTGCGTCGGACGCAACTTCGCCGAACACGCGCGCGAGATGGGCGCGGCGGTGCCGACCTCGGCCGCCGATCGCGGCCGGCCGGTGTTCTTCCTCAAGCCGCACGACGCGATCGAGCTCGGCGAGGACGTGCCCTACCCGCCCGGCACCGACGATCTGCACCACGAGGTCGAACTGGTGGTCGCCATCGGCCGCGATGCGCCGCCCGGCGAACTCGCCCCAGCCGACGCGCCGGGCCTGATCTACGGTTATGCGGTCGGCCTGGATCTGACCCGTCGCGACCTGCAGACGCAGGCCAAGGCCAAGGGCCTGCCCTGGGACATCGGCAAGGCCTTCGACCACGCCGCCCCGATCAGCGCCATCGTCCCGGCCGCCGACGTCGGCGAACTCGGCGCGCGCGCGCTGACCCTGGAAGTCAACGGCGAGCTGCGCCAGCGCGGCTCGCTCGACGATCTGGTCTGGAACGTCGAGGAAATCCTGCACGAACTGTCGCGCCTGTACGCGCTGCGCGCCGGCGACCTGGTCTACATGGGCACCCCGTCCGGGGTCGGCCCGCTGCAGCCGGGCGACCGCTATCGCGCGACGCTGGAAGGCGTGGCCGAACTCCACGGCCGCATCACCCCGGCCCGGGCATAGTTCCGCGCCGGCGCTGTCGCGCCGCACCTCATGTCGTCAACCAGGGAGAGCATGCGATGGGCATGATCAGCGAGTTCAAAGAGTTCATAGCGCGCGGCAACGTGGTCGATCTGGCGGTCGGCGTGGTGATCGGCGCCGCCTTCGGCAAGATCGTCACCGCCCTGGTCGACGGCATCGTCATGCCCGCGATCGGCTACTTCAGCGGCGGAGTCAACGTCAGCGACTGGAAGCACGTGCTCAAGCCGGCCCAGCTGGACGCCGCCGGCAAGGAAGTCGCGGCCGAGGTCGCGATCAAGTACGGCAGCTTCCTGCAGACCGCGATCGACTTCGTCCTGATCGCGTTCGTGATCTTCCTGTTCCTCAAGGCCTACAACCGCCTGCGCAAGCCGGCCGCCGACGCGCCGGCCGCGGTGCCGGAAGACGTATTGCTGCTGCGCGAGATCCGCGATTCGCTGAAGAAGTAAGCCGCCTCGATGGCGCCTGCGAACGGCCGCGCCCTGCGCGGCCGTTCGCGTTTGCGCCGGGCTATTGTAGGAGCGGCGTAAGCCGCGACCGTCGCAGCCGTGATCGACAGCGCGGCCTCCGAAGCCCGGGTAATGGTTCGCCTGCCCGCTTGCTCCGCGGAGTCGGTCTTCGGATTAAGACGTTGGCGCACACCGCGACGGCGGTCGCGGCTCGCGCCGCCCCCACAGAAAGCACACATGTCGCCAAGTTCGGCAAAATCGTGCTCCGCCGCCTCAAACGCGGCGATAGCCAGCGACAAAAACGGCTCAAGTCCAGGGTGACTTTCCTCAGATAGCGACGCCCATCGCGGTTGCTAAGCTCGCGGTTTCGCCTTATGCCGCCCGACCTTCCGGGCGGCGGGCCAGCACCAGGAGATGGGGATGCGCGCACCGTTGTGGGCAGCGTTGGCTGCCGTGTTGTTCACGGGTTCGATCGCGGCCGGCGGCGCCGCGGCGGCCCAGCGCGAAACGCGCATTCCGCAGGCCGCGCTGGACGCCGTGCCCGAACTGCGCGAGCGCGCTCTGGCCAGCGACCTGGGCTATCGCATCACCGAATCGCTGACCACCGAAGTCGGCCCGCGCCTGGCCGGCAGCGAAGCCGATGCGCGCGCGGTGAAGTGGGCGGAGGCCAAGTTCAAGGAACTGGGCTTCGACAAGGTCTGGACCGAACCGGTGACCTTTCCCAAGTGGGAACGCCGCAGCGAACGCGCCGAAGTGCTGGGCGCCCACC
>NZ_HG424490.1 GCF_000336385.2 Lysobacter antibioticus HS124
TCTTTGTCCAAGGCGACAACGTCCTACTGGATTTCCTTCGGTCAAAAAGTAGCCTAAGAAAACGCCATGGCGGTTTCGAATCAAAAGCCACGATGGGGCCTAGCCTGCGCGGGGCTGCTCCGCACCGGCCCTCCCTGGCCTAGCTGCGCACGGCCCGCCTCCCTGCGGGCCGCCCTTCGGGGCTTCAGGGCGTTCTCGCGAGGCCGAAACGGCGCCAAGCTCTTTCCGGCAACGGCAACGGCAACGGCAACGGCAACGGCAACGGCGAGAGGCCGGAGCTCGGGCGGGCCGGATATCGGCGTGGCCGCCCGACCCGGCAAAGCCGGGCTGGGTACGAAGGTCCGATGGTTATTGGCCGGCTCCGGCGGAACACTGCGCTGCATCGGCCGCCACGCTGCGATCACTTGCGGCGGCGACAATGGCCCGGTTGCGCCGGCGCTGCGCCGACCTCTCCCTTTCCGTCTCGTCCAGGAGTCCCCATGAGCTCGATCCAAGGCAAAGTCGCCGTCGTCACCGGAGCCGCCAGCGGCATCGGCAAGGAAATCGCCCATGAGTTGGCGCGTGGGGGCGCCGCGATCGCGATCGCCGACCTGAACCAGGCCGGCGCGCAAGCCACCGCCGACGAAATCGTCGCCCAGGGCGGGCGGGCGATGGGCGTGGCCATGGACGTCACCGACGAGGCCGCGGTCAACGCCGGCATCGAGCGAGTCGTCGCCGAGTTCGGCGGCATCGACATCCTGGTCTCCAACGCCGGCATCCAGATCGTCAACCCGATCGAAAACTACGCTTTCGGCGATTGGAAGAAGATGCTGGCGATCCACCTCGACGGTGCCTTCCTGACCACCAAGGCGGCGCTGCCGCATATGTACAAGGACAACGGTTCGGGCCAGAGCCGCGGCGGCACCGTGATCTACATGGGCTCGGTGCATTCGCACGAGGCCTCGCCGCTGAAGTCGGCCTATGTCACCGCCAAGCACGGCCTGCTGGGCCTGTCGCGGGTGCTGGCCAAGGAAGGCGCCAAGCACGGCGTGCGCAGCCACGTGGTCTGCCCGGGCTTCGTGCGCACCCCGCTGGTCGACAAGCAGATTCCCGAGCAGGCCAGGGAGCTGGGGATCAGCGAGGAAGAGGTGATCAGGAAAGTCATGCTCGGCAACACCGTCGACGGCATTTTCACCACCGTCGAAGACGTGGCCAAGACCGTGCGCTTCCTGGCCGAGTTCCCCAGCGCGGCATTGACCGGGCAGAGCATCGTGGTCAGCCACGGCTGGTACATGCAGTAAGCGGGAGCCGCGTCGGCAATGCGGAGCCGGCTCGCGGTCGTTCCGGTGAAAGCGGGGAGCCGGGGCTGGATCGCGGCATGGCGCTGACGTCCCTGGCCCCCCGTCTTCGCAGAGCCAGGGATGAGGACAGCGCGGCGGGGCGGCGAGGCCGCTTTCCCGCCCACCGGCTCCCCGGTCTGCTTTGCCCTCGCACCAGCGTTCCGTTCGAGGCGGCGGGGTTGGGGCGGTGTGCCGTTGCCGTCGCGCTGCCTTGCCGAGCCGGCCTTCACGGCGCCACCGCAAGCGCCCCCCAAGATAGGCGGCGAATCGCAGCGACGCCCGAAGAGACCATCGCAATGCCCAGCAAGCGCTCCACCGGCCGCAAAGTCTCCCACGCCCAACGCGCCTCCGATCCGCCGCGACGGCGCGAACCTGCCGCGCCGGCCGCGGGCTCGCGCCGCGACTCCGGGCCTTCATTGCCTGAAAACATCGCCCTGGTGCTGCAGGGCGGCGGCGCGCTCGGCGCCTACCAGGCCGGGGTGTACCAGGGCCTGCACGAGGCCGGCATCGCGCCGAACTGGATCGCCGGCATCTCCATCGGCGCCTTCAACACCGCGATCATCGCCGGCAATCCGCCGGAAAAACGCCTGCAGGCGCTGCGCGAGTTCTGGGACACGATCTCGCAGCCGAGCCTGTTCCCGGCCACCACCCTGGGCCAGGAGGCCCGTTTCGCCGACCTCGAGGCCGACACCCGAGCCTGGCTCGATACCTGGGAGGCCTGGCGCGCCCTGGTCGAGGGGCAGCGCGGCTTCTACCGGCCGCGTGCCTGGCTCGGCGAAGACCCCTCGGGCCTGTTCGGCGCCGCTTCCGCGGCCGCCCAGCCGAGCTGGTACGACACCTCGCCGATGATCGCCACCCTGGAGCGGCTGGTCGATTTCGACCGCCTCAACCACGACGGCATCCGGGTCTCGGTCGGCGCGGTCAACGTGCGCACCGGGAATCTGGAGTACTTCGACAGCACCCGGACCCGCATCGACGCCCGCCACATCCTCGCCTCCGGCGCGCTGCCGCCGGCGTTTCCGGCGGTCGAGATCGACGGCGAGTTCTACTGGGACGGCGGCCTGGTCTCGAACACGCCGCTGTCGCACGTGCTCACCGCCTCGCCGCGGCGCGACACCCTGGTGTTCCAGGTCGACCTGTGGAACGCGCGCGGCGAGCTGCCGCAGAACCTGCTCGACGTGGCCGAGCGGCAGAAGGAAATCCAGTACTCCAGCCGTACGCGCCTGATCACCGACACCCAACGCGTGTTCCAGCATTACCGCCGGCTGCTGCGCGAGTTGCTGGAAGAGATTCCCGAGGACGTGCGTGCGAGCAATCCCTGGGCCCAGCACGCCGCCGAACTGGCCTGCGATCGCCGCTACAGCGTGATCCACCTGATCTACCGCGACCGTGCCCGGATCGGTCACTTCAAGGACTACCAGTTCGGCCGGGTGGCGATGCGCGAGCACTGGTTGTCGGGGCAGGGCGACATCGCTCGCGCCCTGGCCCATCCGGACTGGATGGAACTGCCGGCCGGCGAATCGGCGTTCGTCGCCCACGACGCCACCGCGCCCTGATCCGGGCGCCGCTGCAGGCAGGGATGCCGCGGCGCGGGCAAAGGTTGCCATGACTTACGCCATGCGGCGCAAAGGCGCGCCGCCGCTAGTCTGCGCGGCATCGCGACGGGCTCCGTCGCGGTCCGCCATCGCCGGCGCCGGGAAACGCGCGCAGCGAGGCGGTCAGTCCGCTTTCCGGTGCCGTCCCATGCGCATTCATCTGTTGCCCTCCCTGCTTGCGGCCGCCGCGGCCTTCGCCGCGCCCGCCGCCTGCGCCGTCGAAATCGACGGCCGCATCGACCCGGAGGAATGGCGCGGCGCCCGGCGCATCGACGAGTTCCGTCTGACCCAGCCGCTGTCGCGCCAGCCGGCCTCGCAGGCCACCGAGGCCTGGCTGCTGGCCACCCCGGAAGGCCTGGCGATCGGCTTCCGCAATCATCAGCCGGCGGGCGTGCCGCGGCTGCGCCAGCGCACTCAACGCGACGGCAACGGCACGGTCGACCGGGTCAACCTGTACGTGGATTTCGACGGCGACGGCCGCGCCGGCTACAACTTCACCGTGACCCTGGCCAACAGCATCGTCGACGCCACCATCACCAGCGAGAACCAGTTCAACGACGACTGGGACGGCGACTGGCGCCACGCCACCAGCGAGGACGCCGACGGCTGGTCGGCGGAGATGCTGATCCCCTGGCATATCGCGCCGATGCGCGAGGCCGGCGACGGCACCCGCACTCTCGGCATCCAGCTCGACCGGGTCATCGCTTCGACCGGCGAGCGCACGTCGTGGCCGGCGGTGCACTACAACGAGGCGCGCTTCCTGTCGACCTTCAACCGGGTCGAAGTGCCGGCATACAAGCAGTCGCTGCTGGCGATCACGCCCTACGTGGTCGGCGTGCGCGACTTCGTCGGCCACGACAGCGATTTCGACGCCGGGGCCGACCTGTTCTGGAAGCCGAGCGGCAAGTTCCAGCTCAGCGCCACCCTCAATCCGGATTTCGGCCAGGTCGAGAGCGACGAGCTGACGGTCAACTTCAGCGCCACCGAAACCTTCTTCAGCGACAAGCGGCCGTTCTTCACCGAGAACCAGAGCTTCTTCGACGTCCAGTTCGGCTCCTACAACTCCAACAGCCGGCTGATCTACACCCGCCGCGTCGGCGCGCGCGCCGACGACGGCAACGGTTCGGGCGACGTGACCGCGGCGATCAAGCTCAACGGCAGCGCCGGCGGCTTCAATTACGGCTTGTTCGCGGCCAGCGAAGGCGACGAGGCCGGGCGCGACTTCTACGCCCTGCGCGCGACCCGCGACTTCGAGCGCTTCGGTTTCGGCGCGATGGCGACCCGGGTGGTGCGGCCGTTCCAGGACCGCAGCGCCAACGTCTACGAATTCGACCAGCGCTGGAACCCGAACGCGCAGTGGGCGATCCGCAGCGCCCTGGTCGCGTCCGACGTCGAACACAACGGCCGCAGCGCGCGCGACAGCGGCGGCCAGATCCGCATCGACTACGACATGGGCGGCGGCTGGCGCCAGCAGCTGTACGGCCTGCACCTGGGCAAGCGCCTGCAACTCAACGACTTCGGCTATCTGGAACGCAACAACTTCAACTACCTGCGCTACGACCTCGGTCGGCGCGTGACCGATCTGCCGGCGGCTTCGTCCTATGCCTCGCACGACTGGCATTACGCCGCTTCGCGCCGCTACAGCGACGACGGCGTGCATATCGCCGACGCGATCGCGGTCAACCGCCGCAGCGAGTTGCGCGACGGCGGCAACGAGTTCGTCGAGTTGGGGCTGTGGAGCGCCGGCTACGACGATCTGATCACCCGCGGCAACGGCGTGCTGCGCCTGCCCGAGCGGCTGTACTTCAGCTACGAGCGCCTGCGCCCGCGCCGCGGCGACAGCCCCTGGTCGCTGAGCGCCGAGCTGAATTACAGCGCCGAAGGCCTGGGCGGGATCGACGAAGGCCAGAGCCGGATCTACCTGGAACCGAACTACCAGGTCAGCGATCGGCTGTTGCTGTTCGCCGGCATGGAGTACAGCCACAACCCCGACTGGCTGCTGTGGCGCGGCGGCAACCGGCTGGGCGCGTTCCGTTCCGACGCGCTCAACCTCAATGCCGGCCTGCAATGGTTCATCGACGACAAGCAGGAACTGCGCGTGCGCCTGGAGGCGATCGGCATGGACGCGCGGCTCAAGCAGGCCTATCGGGTCGACCCGAAGGGGCGGCCGCTGGCGGTGGAGGAAGAGATTCCGGATTTCAGCCTGAGCAACCTCGGCTTCCAGATCCGCTATCGCTACGAACTGGCGCCGCTGTCCTATCTGTACCTGGCCTACGTGCGCGGCGGCGAGCTGTTCGAGGAAGGCCCGCGCTCGACCCGGGTCGGGCGCGAATTCTCCGACGCGTTCGAGTTGCGCGACGACGAGCAGTTCCTGGTCAAGCTGTCGTACCGGTTCGAAATCTGAGCGATGCAGGCGTGACCGGCCGACGCCGTCCGGCCGATCGCCAGGGCGATCGGTTTCCGGCCCCGCCGGGGTGTCGCGCCGGTTCGAGGCTTGGGCCAGGCGATCGTCGCCCGTCCTCGGCGCGCGGCCGGCTAAGAGGGCGTCGGCGGATCGCCGCCGGACAGATCGTCGAAGGCTTCCAGTTCGTGTTTGAGGCGCAGCTTGGCGCGCAGCGCCGCATAGGGCTGGCCGCGGTATTCGGTCCACATCAGCTCGGCGCCGTCGCGCAGTTCGTCGTACACCGGCAACAGGCGCGACAGGCCTTCGAACACCCAGCGCCCGTGGCGGCCGTCCTCGGCGTCGGCGAATCCGTTGCCTTTGCCGCGGCCGTAGGCCAAGGCCTTGGCGTAGGCGGCCTCGCGGTCGCCGGCGCGGATCAGCAGGGTGTTCTCCCACACCAGGCAACGCGTGTCGTCGACCGGCGCCGGCTCGTCGTCCCAGGCCGCGCGCTCCAGGTAGGTCGCGACCCACCAGCCGTGCGGCGAACGGTTGCGTTGCGGAATCTCGGCGTTCATGGCGGCATCCATCGCCTGGATGCCCCGATCATCGGCGCCGGTCGGCGGCTCCGCAACGACGACGGTCTTGGTTCGGGCGCGGCCGCAGTCGCAGATACGACAATCCGGCGCCATGCACCGGTCCCGCGTCGCCGCCGCCTCCTACAAACGCCGGCGCAACCGCTTCTGCGAATCCCCAATGCGCTAATCCCGCCACTCCACCCCGACATACACCGCCCGCCCGTCGCCCGGCAGGAAGTTTCGCCCGTCCTGGCCGCGCGCATCGGCGATTACGTTGCTGCTGGCGATCCAGCGGCGGTCGCCGAGGTTGCGTGCGTCGGCGAACCACGACCATTGCGTCGCGATGCGGCCGCCGAGGCGCAGGCCGAAGAGGCGATAGCCCGGGGCGCGGTAGCTGTTGGCGTGATCGATCCAGGTGCCCTGCGGGGTCCATTCCAAGTTCGGCGCGAGGTAGACGCGCGAACTCGGCGACCAGCGCACTTCGGCCCGCAACAGCTGCCGGGCCACGCCGGCGAGTTCGTTGTCGCCGTAGAGGCGGTCGCCGTCGAAGCGGAAGTCGTTGTAGAGATAGTTGGCCGACACGGTCCAGGCCTCGTCGATGCGCCAGCCCAGGCCGAGTTCGATGCCCTGGTGCAGGGTGTGGCCGGCGTTGACCGTGCCCAGCGGATTGCCCTGGCCATCGTTGAGCGACAGCAGTTCGCCGTCCAGGCGCGCGCGGTACGCGGCCAGGTCCAGCGACACGGCGGCGCGGTTCACGCGCAAGCCGAGTTCGGCGCTGGTCGCGCGCTGCCTGGCGACCGGGGTGACGCCGGGACCGCCGCTGAGTTCGCCGAAGCTGGGCGGTTCCAGGCTGCGGCTGAGGTTGGCGTAGAGCTGGGCGCCGTCGTCGATGAGGTAGCGCAGGCCCAGCTTTGGACTGAGGCCGGAGTAGTCGGCGTCGAAGCTTTCGTCGCGGCCGCCGAGGATCAGCCGGTCGCGCGAGCGGCGCTGCGCGTGCAATGCCTGTGCGCCCAGCGCGACCGTCCAGGCCGGAGTCAGCCAGGTCTGATGCTCGACATAGGCCTTGCGGTTGATGGCGCGCTGATCGAACCGATTGCTCGGCGCGCCGGCGCGGCCGGCGAGGTTGAAGTAGCGTCGGTCGTCGATGTCGCCGCGCGCCCAGGCCAGTCCGGCGACGATGACGTTGCGGCGGCCGAGCCATCGATGCTCGCCGCGCCAGCGCAGATCGAGACCGATGTCGCGACTGTCCTGGCGTAGCACCTGGAAGATCGGATGATCGAGGGATTTGTCGGCGTAGTAGGCCGACAGGCGCAGCTCGCCGTCGGCCGCGGGCGTCCAGCTCAGGCGCGCGGCCAGGCGATCCAGGCGGTAGTCGCGGCGTTGGTTCTGGCTCAAGGCGGCCGGTGCGGCCAGAGTCGGCTCGCGCCGCGCTTCGGCCAGGGTCAAGCTGCCGGGCAGGGCCGAGCGGGTGTCGACGTGAGTCAGGTAGATGCGACCGTCGAGGCGCTCGCCGAAGCGATAGCCGGCATTGCCGAACAGGCGATGGTTCTCCTGCGCCGCATGGTCGCGGAAACCGTCCTGGTGCGCGCCGCCCAGGCTCAGATAGCCGTCGGCGCGGCCGGATACGCCGGCCAGGGCGAGTTGGCCGCGGCGGTGGCCGAAGGCGCCGGTTTCGGCGCGCAGGGTCAGCGGCGCGGTGTCGTAGCCGGTCGGCGAAACGAAATCGATCGCGCCGCCCAGCGTGGCGGCGCCGTATTCCAGCGCGTTGGCGCCGCGATAGACCTCGATGTAGCGCGCCGCCAGCGGGTCCACCGATTGGAAATCGAAACCGCCGTCGGCCAGGTTGAGCGGGCTGCCGTCCTGCAGCAGCTCCAGGCCGCGGCCGTGGAAGGTGCGCTGCAGGCCGGAGCCGCGGATCGACAGGCGCGCCTCTTCGGCGCCGAAACGCGGTTGCACGAACACGCCCGCGGCGTAACCCAGGGCATCGGCGAGGGTGCCGATGCGGCGGTCGCGATAGGACTCGCCGTCGATCAGTGCGGTCGCGCCGGCGCGCCGATCCAGCCGTGCGCGCGCGGCCTCGAGACTGTCGACGGTGCGCGGCCGGTCGGGACCGCGCACGTGCACGGTGTCGAGCGTAGTGGCTGCGCCGTCGGGCCCGCGCTCGGCCTGGGCCGCGGCATCGGATGCGAACGCGAACGCGATCGCGAGCGAAGTCAGACGCAAGACACGGTGTTGCATGATGGCCGTCCGAGGAGCGCGGGGCGGCCAGATTAGTCAGCCGGCCCACGCGCCGGCTGCGGCATAACGCCGCACGAACGGCGCATGCGCGGGGCCCGCCGGCGCGTGTGCGCTCAGGCGGTCGCCGCTTCTGTCGTCGCGACCGGCTTGATCCGCAGCGCCCACACCACGCCGGCGATCAGCGATGCGATGCCGAGCAGGGTCAGCGGCGGCGGCCATTGCTGGCGCAGGACGAAGGCATAGCTCAGCGCGGCCAGGGTTTCGAACACGATCAGCTGGCCGGCGAGCGCGGTCGGCAGGCGCTGGCTGGCCTCGTTCCAGCACAGAGTGCCGACCCACGACGCGAGCAGGCCGATCGCCGCCATCAGGCCGACGAAGAACAGCGGCCGCGGCCCGAACGGCATCGCGAACGCATCGCCGCGAGCGCTCATCCACAGCCACAGCGCGGCGTAGCCGCACAGCGCCAGCGGCAGAGTCGCCACGCCTTGCGCGGTGGCCCAGGTGCGCGGGCTGCGGTCGGGGTGCGCGCGCAACCAGTCGGCATTGCGCAGCGGGTACCAGGTCCAGCAGACCACCGCGCCGACCGCGAGCAGGCCGCCGAGCGCGTAGCGTTGCAGATCGGCCTGCGGATCGGCGCGCAAGGCCTGCAATTCGGCGCGGTTGACGCAGGCGATGCCGAGCGCGATCAGCGACAGCGACGGCAACAGCCGCAGCCACGGCAGGCGGCCGTCGCGGCGCGCATCGCGCAGGTTGGCGCAGACCGCGATCACCACCGGCAAAGTGCCGATGATCATGGTCGGCAGCGGCCCGCCGGCGCGCTGGATCGCGCTGGCCAGGAACAGGTAGTAGAGCAGGTTGCCGACTGCGACCAGCTTGAGCGCTTCCAGCCAGTCGCTGCGGCGCAGCTGGCGCAGCGCGCCGCGGTCGAGCCAGGCCAGCGGCAGGGCGATCAGACCGAAGGCGAGGTAGCGGCCGAACGACTGCAGCGCCGCCGGGTACTCCGGCAGCAACAGCGGTCCGACGAAGACCAAGCCCCAGATCAGGCCGGCGGCGAGTGCGTAGAGGGTTCCCAGCAGCATGCGCCCAGCCTCGCCGAGGCCGTTGCCGTTGTCTTGTCTCAGATTGCGCCGGCGCGCGTCACTTCGGCGAACGTCGGCCGGCGAGGATCTGGCGCTGATAGCGCGCCGGGGTGATGCCGTACCGGCGCGAGAAGGCGCGGGTCAGGTGCGCCTGGTCGGCCAGCCCGCTGTCGAGCGCGGCCTGGGCCGGCGCCGAGCCCGCGGCGAGCAGGCGCTTGGCCCGGTACAGGCGCAGCGCCATCAGCATCTGCTGCGGGGTGACGTGGTACTGGCGACGGAACTGGCGCAGGAAATGGAACGGGCTCAGCCCCGCCACCGCAGCCAACTGCTCCAGGCCGATCCGGTCGGCCAGATGGGCGTTCAGGTACTCGATCACCGGGGCGAAGCGTACCGGCGCCTGGTCGCGCAGCGGCCGGGCGACGCGGGCGTGGTCGCGGAACTCGGCCAGCAGGGCGAACAACTGGCTGTCGAAATCCAGTGCCTCGCGCGCCAGCCACAGCGCGTCCAGGCGCGCGGTGATGCGGCGCGCGCGCGCCGGGTCGTGGCGGACCGCCTGATCGAACCACCAGCCGCGTTCGCCGGTGATCTCTTCGGCGACCTCGGGATCGACATAGACCATGCGGTAGCGCCAGCCGCCTTCGGTTTCGGCGCGCCCGGTGTGCAGCACGTCGGGGTTCATCAGCACCAGCGAATCCGGCGGCGCCAGGTGATCGCTGCCGCGGTAGCGAAAGCGCTCGACCCCGGATTCGATCGCGCCCAGGCCGTAGGCTTCGTGGGTATGCGGCTCGAAGGCGTGGCGGACGATATGCGCGCGGTACAGCTCGATGCCGGCGCGGTGCGCCGGCTGGCGGAACTCGGCCGCGTCCTGGGCATCGACGAAGTGGGCGGGCACGCCTTGCATGGGCCGAGTATGGCACGGGTCGCGGCGGCGACCGGCGCAGGCCGCCTCAGCGTGGCGAGGCCTCGGCGTGCAGCGCCTGCAAGGCGACCCAGGCGCGCGGGGTCAGGATGTCGAACAGGCCGGCGCGGGCGGTGCGCCGGCCCAGCACCAGCAGCGCATGGTCGCGGCTGAGCAGCCAGCGCGCCTGCGCGGCGTGGGCGAGTTCGAGGAATTTCTGGTCGTCGGGATCGGCGCAACGCGGCAGCGCGGTCTCCGGGGCCGCCGCATCGGCGTGCAGCTCGAACAAGCCGTCGTAATCGCGCCGGCAGGCCTCGCGCAAGGCGGCGTCGAGGCCGAGCTTGGGGTACTCGATCACCCGCAGCCACTCGTCGCGGCAGGCCGCGTCGGTGACCGCGCGGACCCGGCCGTCGCGCAGCGCATGCAGCAGCGGCGCCACCGCCGGGTCCGCGAACGCGAACAGATCCAGGCAGACGTTGCTGTCGAGGACGATGCGCGGCGGGTGGACGCTCATGCGCGGGCTACGCGGCGGGTCACAGGTCGTCTTCGCCGGGAAAGGACACGCCGATCTCGACCACGCGCAACAGCTCGCCCTGGCGCGGGTACGTGGGGTCGTCGCTGGCGTATTCGCTGTCGCCGGACGGCACCGCGTCGACGCCGTCGTCGCGCCCTGCTTGCGGTTGGAAATCCAGGCGCGCATGGCGCATCACCGCATCGCCTTCGCCCGAGCCGAGCTTGCCGCCGTTCCAGTCGGTGACGGTGCCGCCGTAGTCCCAGCCCAGGCCGCTGAAACGGATCGGTTTGCCGTTGCGGCGTACCAGGTCGGCCAGCGATTGGCCGATGGCGACGCCGTTGTCCAGACGCCAGCGGGTCGTCGGTTCGCGCACTTCGACCACGGCCAGGCCCTGCAGTTTTTGCTCGTCCTGGTAGTGCAACACGGCGCGCCGGCTCGGGTCGCCGTCGAACAGCACCACGCCGCGGAAGGGTTCGCCTTCCGGCCCGGGCAACCGGTCGTCGATCTTGACGTTGGCGCTGCCGAACAGCCGGCGCAGTTGCTCGGGGCCGACGTCGGGGGCGAGCGCGCCGGGCAGGACGTAGTCGGTCGAGGCCGGCTCGGAGTCGGCCGTTCCCGGCGCGGGCGTTGCGTCGGCGGGCGCTGCAGCGGCCGGCGTCGATGCGGCCGGCGTCGGTGCGGTCGCGGCCGAGGCCGGACCGGCGTTCGGCGGATCGTTGCGGCCGCAGGCGGCCAACAGCAATACGACCGCGATCAATGCGAATGCCGCCACGACCGCCGGCGCCAGCCAACGCCGCATCACGGACGCACCTCGCGGATGTCGGCGCTGCCGATGCGCCAGGCGCGCTGTTCGTCGCTGGCGCCGTCGACCACGCTGCGGCGCAGGACATAGGCGCCGACGTATTTGCGCTGACTGCCGTCGCGCTGGGTGGCGGTGATCGCGACCGGCACTTCGATGTGGCGCTGGCCGGCGCCGGCGTCGACCGGTCCCGGCGGCAGCAGTTCCACCGACACGCCGGTGGTGTCGGCGAAACCGGCGGCGAACTGCTGTGCGCTCTGGCCGCTGGCGCGGCCGCCGTCGGACCACAGCGCATAGGCCTGGTCGAACTGGCCGTGGTTGATCGCAGCGTAGTAGTCGCGGACCACCGCCACCGCGTCGTCGGGCGTCGGCTCCGCTGCGACCGCGCCGCCGTCGGCCGGCAAGGTGCCGTCGACGCCATCGACGGGCGCCGCGGTGCCGGGCAGAGGATTGCCGTCCTCGTCGAATTGCGGCGCCGTCGCTGCATCGGCCGGTGGTCCGATCTGGCCCGGCCCCGGCGTGGCCGGCATGCCGGTGACGCCGCCGCGCCCGGCGCCCTCCGGCGCCGGCAGCGCGTCCGCCGAATCGCCTTCGCCGTCGCTGCCGTTGGCGGCGGTCTTGTCGCCGCAGGCGCCGGACAGGATGGCGCCGGTCAGGGCCAGGGCCAGGACGAAGGCGGAAAAGCGGGGCGGATGACTGCGCATGACGGAATCCAAGGGCCGGTGGGCGGCGTGCCGAAGCGCCGCGGCGAGGATCGCCAGTGTATAAGCCCGTCCGCGTACACAGGCTGTGCCGAAAGCCGCGGTCGCGGCCGCCGGCGCCCGCGTTCGGCCGCGACTCAGCGCAAGGCCACGCTCAGCGAAGTCGCGGTGAGCTTCCAGCTGCGGTCGACCGGATCGCGCCGCATCCGGTACCAGCCGGTATAGCGGCGGTTCTCGCCGCCGGGCAGGCTGACCCGCAGTTCGACCGGAATCTCCAGCGATTCGGGCACGCTTTCCTGGTCCAGCGGCTCGGGCGTGTCGTTTTCGATCCGCATGCCGCTGAACTGTTCGATCTGGCGCAGGCCGGCTTCCTCGTTGCCGCGCGGCTGGCGGCCGTAGGCCCAGTGTTTTTCGGCCAGTTCGCGCTTGCCGCTGCTGAGTTGCTGCAGATACAGATGCAAGGTGTTGACCGCTTCGGTCATGGCCTCGACGCGCTGCTGGTTCTGCGCCTGCGCGCGCTGCGCCGCCTCGGCCGCGGCGCGCGCCGCAGCATCGTCCTGGGGCCGGGCCGGCGCCGGCGTTGTCGCCGCGGCGCGGTCGTCGGTCTGGCGTTGGCAGGAGCAACCGACGACGCTGAGAGCGAGCAGGGCGGGGACCAGTAAACGTATCGGCAGACGCATCGGCGAAGCTCCACGGCGGCGAACCGCCCGGCCGGCGGCGCAGCGATGCTAGCGCCTGCGCGACGGCCGCGTGCGCAGGCGCCGACCGGCGGCGCGATCGGCGGCATGGACGTGGCGCGGCCGGCGCGGGTTGTGATCGAGGTCCGGCATGCCGCGACGCCGCGGGTTAGCCCTGCGCGTCGCGCAGTTGCTGCTCCAGGCGCGCCTTCAACGCGTCGTCGATCTTCAACTGGCGCGCCAGTTCGTCGAGATAGGCGCGCTCCATGAAGCTCTGTTCGTCGGCGGCGAGCAGGCTGGCCAGGTACATTTCCGCGGCGACTTCCGGGCCGCTCGCGGCGCGCGCGACCTCGGCCGGGTCGAGCGGTTTTTCCAGTTCCTCGTGCAGCCAGCGGCGCAGTTCCGGATCGCCGTCGATGCGCACGAACTCGCCTTCGATCACCTCGCGTTCGCGCGCGTCGATGTGGCCGTCGGCCTTGGACGCGGCGACCAGGGCCTTGAGGATGGCCTGGCTGTGTTGCTCGGCCTGCGGCGGCGGCAGGCGGTCGACGGTCTGCGGATCGATGCCGGCCTCGCCCTGCTGGCGCTTGTAGTCGCCGTAGGCCTTGTAGGCCAGCACGCCGAGCGCGGCGACGCCGCCGTACAGGGCGATCTTGCCGGCATGCTTGCGCAGCTTCTTGTGCCCCAGCAGCACGCCGAGCGCGCCGCCGGCCAGGGCGCCCTTGCCGAAGTCGGCGTTGAGCAGGCCACGCGTGTCCTCGCGGGCTTCGCCGCGTTGCTCGTAGCGCGCCGGCGGCTTGCCGCCGCCAAGCAGTCCCTCCAGGCCGCCGGCGCCGCCCAGGCTGTTTTGTGCGGTCTTGAGCAACTGGTCGAGAAAGCCCTGGGTCTTCATGCGCGGCGCTCCGTGGCTGAGGTCGTGAACGTCCGACCTGTGGGCGGCGCCGCACGCTTCAAGCCGGGCGCGGCCGGCGTACAGGCGCGGTTGAACCTCGTCGGTGCCGCGGCGAGGGCGGCTCAGCCGCGCTGCTGCACGGCCAGGCGCAGGCCGAGCAGGATGAACACGCTGCCGGTCAGGCGCTCCTTCCAGCGCCCGCCGCGGCCGGCGAAGCGGCGGCCGAAGCGGCCGACGGCGAAGCTCAGGAACAGGCTGTTGAGCAGCCCGATCAGCGACAGCAGCGCGCCGAGAATCAGGAACTGCAGCCAGACCATGCCGCGTTCGGGATGCACGAACTGGGGCAGGAAGGCGAGGAAGAACAGCGCCACCTTGGGGTTCAGCACCCCGGTCAGGACCGAACGCAGATACACCCCGCGCGCCGACACCGGCGCCGCGGCGGCCGGCTCGGAGGCGGCCGCTTCGCCGCTGCGCCAGGCCTTGATGCCGAGCCAGATCAGATAGGCCGCGCCGGCGTACTTGAGCACTTCGAAGGCCAGCGCCGAGGTCGCCAGCAGCGCCGACAGGCCCAGGCCGGCGGCCAGCGCATGGATGAGGGTCGCGGTCTCCAGGCCGAACGCGGCCTGGACTCCGCGCGCGGTGCCGCCGGCGGCGCTCTGGGCGACGATCCAGGCCGTGCCCGGTCCCGGAATCAGCACCAGCACGGCGGCGGCGACCAGATAGGCGGCGAGGGTGGCGGCGTCGAACATGGCGGCGGAGGGCGGCGGGCGGAACCGCAGTCTGCGCCCGGTCCCGCGTCGCCGCCAAGCGCCGCGGCACGATGCTGCGTTGCGGCGGCCGCGCTCAGGCGGCGCCGGGCTCGGCCGGGCGCAGCTTCTCGATCGCGGCGACGAAGGCCTCGGTGCCGGGCCACTGGCCGATGCGGCCGAGCTTCCTGCCGCCGCGGAACACGAAAAAGGCCGGAATGCCGTGCAGGCCGAAGCGGGTGGCCATGACCGGGTCTTCGTAGACGTTGTCGTGCAGCCATTCCACGTCCGGCCAGCTGAAGCGGTCCTGGGCCAGCAGCATCTGGCCCTTGGCGATGTCGCAGTTCGGGCAGTCCTTGCCCCACAGGAACAGGATGCGCAGGCGGCCGTCGTCGGGCAGGAACTCGGCCAGCCGCGCCTCGCGCACCAGCTGCATCGGGAACTGCCAGAAAAAACGCGGGTGAGCGGTCTCGGTCACGCCCCCATCCTAGCGCCGCAGGCGCGCCGCTGCGCGCCGTCCGTCGCCGTCACTGCGCCACCAACTGCACCCCGTGGCTGCGGAACCCGGCCAGCATGGCGTCGTAGACGTCCGAGGCGACGTTGTGCTGGCCGTTCTCGGGGTCGTTGATCCAGAAATGGCCGTCGAGCTGGATGCCCTTGTCGTTGATGCCGGTGATGTACATGTGCGGCGGCGGCTGCTCCAGCACCCGTTCCTGGGCCCGCATCGCGTCCACGAACAAGCGGCGGGCCAGGGCGATGTCGGTATCGCCCTTGACCAGCACGCCGCACACCAGGCGCAGATTGCGGTCGGACCAGGACTGATTGACGATCACGTTGCCGGTCAGGCTGTCGTTGGGCACGATCGCCTCGACTCCGTCGCGGGTGCGGATCATGGTGTAGCGCACGGTCATGCGGGTGACCCGGCCGACGATGCCGTTGCTGGCGATGTTGTCGCCGACCCGCACCGACTGTTCGAACAACACGATCAGGCCGCTGATGTAGCTGGCGGCCAGCTTCTGCAGGCCCAGGCCCAGGCCGATGCCGAGCGCGCCGCTGAACGCCGCCAGCGCGGTCAGGTTGATGCCGCTGGCGCTGAAGATCAACGCCGTGGCGACGATCCAGATCGCGACGCTGAAGATGCGCGACAGCGCCAGCACGAAGTTCGGCTGCAGGGTGCGGCTGCGGCGCAGCAGCGCGGCCACGGTCTTGTCGCCCCACAGGGCGACGATCGCCACCACCACGCCGACCACCAGTCCGCTCAGGATGCCCTGGCTGGACAGCGAGATGCCGCCGAGCTTGACGTTGGCGTTGTAGATCTTGGCGATGGTGGCGCTGCGGTCGGCGAACAGGGCGAATACGGCGGCCAGCCACGACACCACGGTGGTCAGGCGCAGCATCAGCCGCAGCGGCAGGGTCGGGCGGAACAGCAGTTCCAGCAGCGCGGCGAGCACGCGGATCGCCAGGAACAGCACCAGCAAGGTCGCGCTGAGGCCGATCAACGGGTTGCCGACGACCTGCAGCGCCACCAGCACCGCGGTGGCCAGCAGGGGCGTGCACAGGTAGTCGATCAGGGTCGAGGCCACCCGGCGATGGTGGCCGAGCCGGCGATGCAGCCAGCGCGTGGCCAGCCCCCCGGCGGTCATCGCGGCGGCGACCGCGATCAGCGCCACGATCAGATCGGTCGGGCTCGACACCGCGGTCATCGCGTCGGAGACGATCTCGTGCAGCTCCGGGTCGGTGGGCGGGGCGTCGGGCATCATTCGCCGCGCAGCTCCTGCAGCGGTTCGGTCAGGGCCCGGTCGCGCCGGCATTGCTCGAGCTTGAGCCCGCGCGCGGACACGATGCGCAGTACCTGCTTGCTCCGATCGTCGGCGATCACGCGCATGCAGGCGCAGCCGTAGCCGTAGTGGCGGTTGGTCTCGACCCACTCGCCCTCGGCGATCGCCGGCCAGTCGCCCTCGGCCTGGTGGCCGCCCTGCAGGCCGACGGTCCATTCGGCGTCGCGGTCGTACAGCCAGGCATTGCCCGGGGTCGGGTTGATGAACCAGCCGCAGCGGTTCTGCACGGCCGGTGTGGCGGGTGCGGGCTTGCGCGCGCCCGCCTCGTGCAGGGGCGCGGCGGCGAGGGCGAGCAGCAGCGCCGCAGCGGAAATGGAGGGAATGCGGAACGAAGGCATCGGCGACTCCTGGGCGATCCGGCCCGGCGAATGAAAGAACGCATGCTTGCGTTCGGCGTGAACCGATCGGCGATCATAATCGGCCCTGCGCCCGGCCGTCGCGAGGCCGCGCGCGCGGACGCGCGCGAGCGGACTGCCGGCGCGGCGCGCGCCGGCAGTCGGGCCGGCCGTACGGCTCAGTCCTCTTCGTGGCGCGGCTTGTAGGCCTCGACCAGCTTCTGCTGCACGTTGCCGGGCACCGGCTCGTAGTGGCTGAAGTCCAGCGAGTAACGCCCGCGGCCGGCGGTCACCGACTTGAGTTCGGCGGCGTAGCCTTCCAGCTCCGACAGCGGCACCTGGGCGCGGACCACGATCTCGCCGCCGCGCACGCTGTCGGTGCCGTTGATGCGCGCGCGCTTGCTGGCCAGGCCGCCGCTGATGTCGCCCATGTGCTGCTCGGGCGCGGCCACTTCCAGGTCGACGATCGGCTCCAGCACCTGCGGCCGGGCCTTGCCGATCGCGTCGAGGAAGGCCTTCTTGCCGGCGGCGACGAAGGCCACTTCCTTGCTGTCGACGCTGTGGTACTTGCCGTCGTAGACGATCACCCGCACGTCCTGGATCGGATAGCCGGCGACCGCACCGTCGTGCAGCACCTGGCGCACGCCTTTCTCCACCGCCGGTAGGAACTGGCCCGGAATGGTGCCGCCCTTGACCTCATCGACGAACTCGAAGCCGCCGCCGCGCGGCAGCGGCTCGATGCGCAGGAACACCTCGCCGAACTGGCCGGCGCCGCCGGTCTGCTTCTTGTGCCGGTGATGGCCCTCGGCCTTGGCCGCGACGGTCTCGCGGTAGGCGATGCGCGGCGGGCGCGAGACCACTTCGACGCCGTACTTGTCCTTGAGCCGGTCCAGGTTGATGCGCAAGTGCAGGTCGGACAGGCCGCGGATCACGGTCTCGTTGGTTTCGGTTTCGCGCTCGACCTGGAAGCAGGGGTCTTCCTCGGCCAGCTTGTGCAGGGCGGTGGAGAGCTTCTGCTCCTGGCCCTTGCTGGCGGCGTCGACCGCCAGGCCGAACATCGGCCGCGGGAAATTCAGCGGCGCCAGGTGGATCTGGTCCTCGTCGTGGCTGTCGTGCAGCACCGCGTCGAAATGCAGTTCGTCGACCTTGGCCACCGCGGCGATGTCGCCGGGCACCGCCTGGTCGATTTCGACATGGTCCTTGCCCTTGAGCTTGAACAGATGGCCGACCTTGAACGGCTTCTTGCCGTCGTCGACGAACAACTGGGTGTCCTTGCGCACCGTGCCCTGGTAGACCCGGAACACGCCGAGCTTGCCGACGAAGGGATCGTTGACGATCTTGAACACGTCGGCGATCACGTGCGCCTTGGGATCGGGCTGAGCCTCGATGGTCTGCGCGTCCTCGCCCGTGCCTTTGACGAACGGCGGCGGGTTGGCTTCGCCCGGGTGCGGAAACAGGCGCTCGGCGACGTCGAGCAGTTCCTTGATCCCGGCGCCGCTGCGCGCCGAGCAGAACAGCACCGGCACCAGATGGCCCTCGCGCAGGCATTGCTCGAAGGCGTCGTGCAACTCGGCGCCGGACAGGCCGCCCTCGCCGAGATCGAGATAGTGCTCCATCACCGTTTCGTTGATCTCGACCACCTGGTCGATGATCTTCTGGTGCCAGTCGGCGACCGCGCCCAGGTCGCTGTTCCCTTCGGCGCTGCCGAAGCAGTCGACCACCCGCGCGCCGCCGTCGGCGGGCAGGTTCAGCGGCAGGCATTCGGGGCCGAAGCTGTCGCGGATATCGTCGAGCACGCGGGCGACGTCGGCGTTTTCGTGGTCGATCTTGTTGACCACGATCGCCCGGCACAACCGGCGCGTCTTGGCGTGTTCCATCATCCGCCGGGTGCCGTATTCGACGCCGCGGTCGGCGTCGACGATCACCGCGGCGGTCTCGACCGCGGCCAGCGCCGACAGGGTGGGGCCGCGGAAGTCGGGGTAACCGGGGGTGTCGATCAGGTTGACGTGGATGCCGGCGTGGTCGGTGCTGGCGATCGCGGCGTCGATGGAGTGGCCGCGTTGTTTTTCGATCGGGTCGAAATCGGAGACCGTGCTGCCGCGTTCGATGCTGCCTGCCGTCTGGACTGCGCCGCCGGCCTGCAGCAGGGCTTCGAACAGGGTGGTTTTGCCGGCGCCGGGGTGGCCTGCCAAGGCCACGTTGCGGATCGATTCTGTGCTGTAGGACATGAGCGGACTTCTCCCTGAGGCAAGGGTGGGAAGGCCGTCATGGCTGTCCGCGCTGCGCGCCCGAGCGTGGCGCTCGGCGGGCGGTCATGGCGGGTGCCGGCGCGCGCGCCGGGACCACAGCCTCCCGCAGCGAGGGGGGCGGGTCAAGCCCGGAACGGCGCCCGGAGGCGCGAATGCGCGTGCTGCATCGCGGCAAGGCGAGGAGCGAGTGGAGAGGAACGAGCCGCGAGCAGGGCGAGAGGGCGGCACTGCGGCGCTTCGGCTCGTTTCTCTTTTCTCTTCACTCTTTGCTCGCTTGTAACGTCCGACCCGCTACCCTGGCCGCCCCTCAACGAAGGAGCGGCACCATGGGTATTTCGCGTCACGCCACCGCGCACTGGGAAGGCGATCTCAAGAGCGGTCTGGGTCGGTTGAGCACGCCGCAGAGCGGGGTGTTGAGCGAGACCCGCTACGCTTTCAACAGCCGCTTCGGCGAGGAGAAGGGCACCAATCCCGAGGAGCTGATCGCCGCGGCCCATGCCGGCTGCTTCACCATGGCCCTGTCGGCCAAGCTGACCGAGGCCGGGCATCCGCCGGCGCGGCTCGACACCCGCGCCGAAGTCGACCTGTCGCTGGAAGGCGGGCCGAGCCTGTCGCAGATCCGGCTCAAGACCACCGCCGAAGTGCCGGGCATCGACGCGGCCAAGTTCCAGGCCATCGCCGAGGACGCCAAAGCCAATTGCCCGGTGTCCAAGGCCTTGAGCGCGGTGCCGATCAGCCTGGACGCCAAGCTGGTTTGAGCGCCGGCGCGCGCGGGCGGCGACAATGGCCGCATGTCGCCGTCCGCCTCGCTTCCCTCGCTACGCCATGTCCTGCTGATCCACGGCGCGGGCGGGGGCGGCTGGGAATGGAATCTATGGGCGCCGGTACTGGCTGCGCGCGGCCTCGTCGTCGCCGCGCCCGACCTGCAACCGGCGCCGGCGGGGCTGGAAGGTACCCACTGGCCCGACTACCTGGACCAAGTCCGCACCGCCCTGGAGGCCTTGCCGCGGCCGCGCGCGGTCGTCGGTGCCAGCCTGGGGGGCTTGCTGGCCTGGGCCGCGGCCGATCGCGCCGAGGCTTTGGTATTGGTGAACCCCTTGCTGCCAGCGCCCTGGGCGACGCGCCTGCCGACGCGCGACTGGCCGCCGCGGGTGGCTTGGCACGGTCAGGCGCGACTGGCCTCGACCCGGCGCGCCATAGCCGAGGCCGACGACGCGGCGGCGCTGTACGCGTTCCGTCGTTGGCGCGACGAGTCCGGTGCGGTGCTGCGCGCCGCGCACGCCGGCATCGCGGCGCCGGCGCCGGCCTGCCCGGTGCTGTGCCTGTCCTCGCGCACCGACCGGGACGTGCCGCCGGCGCTGGTCGCCGAGTTCGCCGCCGCGGTCGGCGCGCAGCACCGGACCCTCGCTACGGCCGGACACGTCGACCCCTTGCTCGGCCGCGGCGCCGCCGCGATCGCGACCGAAGTCGCAGACTGGCTAACGGGCGGGTGAATGCCGCCGCTACAAGAGGGGGACAGGCGGCGGCATTCAGCGCGTGTTGACCGCGCGGGCCCGACGATCCACCTCGCGCCCTGTCGGCGCATGGGAGTCCACATGAACCGCTCGCTCGTCACCGGCCTGGGCCTGGCCCTGGCCGTCGCTACCGGCGCTGCCTCGGCGCAGTCGTACGGCCATTCCGGCAGCAACGGCTACGATGCCGGCTACGGCGCCTCGCAGGTCGATTACGCGCGGGTGATCCGGGTCGATCCGGTGTTCGACAACTACCGCTCGCAGCCGGTCGGCGGCAGCCGCTGCTACGAGCGTCCGACCTATGTCGAAGGCGATTCCTACTACGGCGACGACTACACCCGCCGCGACGAGTACTACGACTCCTACGGCAACCAGCGCCGCAGCGCCGGCACCGAAGGCGGCCGCACCGCCGCGACCGTGGTCGGCGGCATCGTCGGCGCGGTGCTGGGCAGCAAGGTCGGCGGCGGCAGCGCGCGCTATGCGACCTCGGCGATCGGCTCGATGGTCGGCGGCATGGCCGGCCGCAGCATCTACGAGCAGAGCAAGCGCAACCAGGCCCCGCGCACCGGTACGGTGCGGGTCTGCGACCCGGAGCCGGCCGGCGGCAACAATTACTACTCCGGCGGCGAGCGCTCGGTCAGCGCCTACGACGTGACCTACGAATACGCCGGCAAGACGTACCACACCCGCACCAATCATCACCCCGGCGACCGTTTGCGGGTGCGCGTGGACGTGCGTCCGGACTGAACCGACGAACCGGGGCGGCGCAAGCAACGGGTGCGTCGCTTCAGCCGGCAGCGATGCCGGACCGGTGGAACGCCGGGGCCGCGAGGTCCCGGCGTTTCTGTTTGCGGTTCTTTGCGGGTTTCGCGGCCTGGGTTCGCGGGGCGGTTCGAGCGCGTTCGAACGGCTCCGACAAGGTCGCGGCCGGCGCGGGCCGAGGCTCAGCGCCAGTCGATGTGGCCGCGCACCACGTTGCTGACCCGGCCGCCGGACCAGACTTCGCCGTCGCCGTCCACGCGCAGTTGCAGGCGCGCGTCGAAGCCGACTTCGCGGCCCTGGCTGACCGTGTAGCGGCCGTCGTGGCCGGGCAGGGCGCCGTTGTGGTTGAGCCAGGCGGCGAGGGTGGCGTTGGCGGCGCCGGAGGCGGCGTCCTCGAATTGCGCCGGGGCGCCGACGAAGGCGCGCACCACCAGGTCGTAGTCGCAGCCGGCGTCGGCGCGGGCGAAGGCGCACAGCCCCATGCTCTCGGTGGCTTCAGCCAAGCGGCCGATCGCGGCCCAGTCCGGGGTCGCGGCGCGCAGCGCGGCTTCGTCGCGCAGTTCGGCCAGCCACCAACGGCGGCCGCCGTCCATCAGCGCCGGCGGCAGTGCGCCGAGCGGCAGATTGCGCAAGGTGTCGGTCAGGCGCGGATCGCGGGCGTCGGCGACCTCGACCACCCGCGCGCGCGGCGTGCGCACCGCGATCGTGCGCTGCTCGCCTTCGCCGTCGACCGCCAGCGGCAGCAGACCGGCCACGCCTTCCTGGACCAGGCGGCCGTCGACCGGCGCGGCCAGTCCGGCCTCCAACACCACGCAGGCGGTGCCGACGCTGGGGTGGCCGGCGAACGGCACTTCCCGGCGCGGGCTGAACATGCGGATGCGGTAGCTGGCGCCGGGCTGGGTCGGCGGGAACACGAAAGTCGTCTCAGGCAGGCGGGTCCAGCGGGCGATGGCCTGCATGTCGCGGTCGTCCAGGCCTTCGGCGTCGAGGACCACGGCCAGCGGATTGCCGGCGCCGGGGCGGTCGGCGAACACGTCCAGTTGCAGATAGCGGCGTTGCGTCATTTCGGGAGAGGTTCCGTAGGGCCCGTGCAGGTGGCGGTACACAGGGAGTGCGAAAGGCGGGGCCTGGGAAAGAACAGCGAAGGAAGGGGGCGGGGCGGCGCTCGGGAGCGGGCAGGTTGGACTAGAATCGTCGTTTCGTGCCCGGGTCCCCGGGCGAGCGCGTGATTCTAAGGGCGCCTGCCGACGGCTGCACGCCCCGGCGCGCACGAGCAGCAAGTGCGGAATCCCGGTGCGGCCGTGCGCGGCCCGTAGCGGGCGGATCGACCTGCCCCGGCGCATGCCGGGCCCAATCAAGCGGAACGACAATCGAGGAAACAGTGGTGGCGCAACAGACAGGCTGGGTGGTGCTCAAGTTCGGCGGTACTTCGGTATCTCGCCGCAACCGTTGGGACACGATCGGACGCCTGGCCTCGAAACGCCTGCACGAAGACGGCCGCCGGGTGCTGGTGGTGGTCTCGGCGCTGTCGGGCGTCACCAACGAACTGCAGGCGATCGCCTACGCCCCGGTCGGCAGCGACGAGGGGCTGGCGGCGCGTTTCGCCGGCCTGGTCGAGCGCCATCGCAGCTTCTGCGCGGAACTCGACCTGGATCCGGACGCAGTGCTCGGCGAGCGCCTGGCGAAACTGGTTGCGTTGGAAACCGATCCGCGCGCGGCCAGTCGCGCGCTGGACTGGCAGGCCGAAGTGCTGGGCCAGGGCGAGTTGCTGTCGTCGACCCTGGGCGCGGCCTACCTGCGCTCGCAGGGCCACGACTTCGGCTGGAGCGACGCGCGCGACTGGCTGGACGCGGTCTCGCTGCCCAACGCCAGCGAGTGGGCGCAGCGGCTGTCGGTGAACTGCCGGCATCAGGCCGAGCCCGGCTTCGTCGAGCGCTTCAGCGCGCAGCCGACCGCGATGCTGATCACCCAGGGCTTCATCGCCCGCCACGGCGACGGCGGCACCGCGATCCTGGGCCGCGGCGGTTCCGACACGTCGGCCGCGTATTTCGGCGCCCTGCTGAAGGCGCAGCGGGTCGAGATCTGGACCGACGTGCCGGGCATGTTCAGCGCCAACCCGCGCGAAGTGCCTGAGGCGCGCCTGCTGGCGCGGCTGGACTACGCCGAAGCGCAGGAAATCGCCACCACCGGCGCCAAGGTGCTGCACCCGCGCTCGATCGCGCCGTGCCGCGACGCCGGCGTGCCGATGGCGATCCTCGACACCGAGCGTTTCGATCTGCCCGGCACCCGCATCGACGCCAGCGCGGCGACGGTACCGGGAGTCAAGGCGATCAGCCGCCGCAACGGCATCGTCCTGGTGTCGATGGAAAGCATCGGCATGTGGCAGCAGGTCGGCTTCCTCGCCGACGTGTTCGAGCGCTTCAAGCGCCACGGCCTGTCAATCGACCTGATCGGTTCGTCGGAAACCAACGTCACCGTGTCGCTCGACCCCAGCGAGAACCTGGTCAACAGCAACGTGCTGGAAGCGCTGTCGACCGATCTGGCCGAGGTCTGCCGGGTCAAGGTGATCGCGCCGTGCGCGGCGATCACCCTGGTCGGCCGCGGCATGCGTTCGCTGCTGCACCGGCTGTCCGACATCTGGGCCGCGTTCGGGCGCGAGCGCGTGCACCTGATCTCGCAGTCCTCGAACGATCTCAACCTGACCTTCGTCATCGACGAGGCCGACGCCGACGGCCTGCTGCCGCACCTGCACCACGAACTGGTCCGCGGCGGCGCCATGCCGGTGCGCGACGACAGCGTGTTCGGGCCGAGTTGGATCGAGATCGCGCACGGCAAGCCGCAGCGCGCGCCGGCCTGGTGGCAGGGCAAGCGCGAGAAGCTGTTGGCCCTGGCCGAGGCCGGCACCCCGCGTTACGTCTACGACCTGGCCACGGTGCGCGAACGCGCGCGTTCGCTGATCGGCACCGAATCGATCGACCGCTGCTTCTATGCGATGAAGGCCAATTCGCATCCGGCGGTGCTCAAGGCCATCGTCGGCGAAGGCTTCGGCCTGGAGTGCGTGTCGTTGGCCGAGATCGAGCGCGTGTTCGAGGCCGTGCCGCACATGGCGCCCGAGCGGGTGCTGTTCACTCCCAGCTTCGCGCCGCGGCGCGAATACGAAGCGGCCCTGCGGCGCGGAGTGATCGTCACCCTCGACAACATCGAAGCCCTGCAGCGCTGGCCGGAGACCTTCCGCGGCCGCACCCTGTGGCTGCGCCTGGACCTGGGCCACGGCGAGGGCCATCACGAGAAGGTCCGCACCGGCGGCGTCGCGGCCAAGTTCGGCCTGCCGCTGGCGCGCTTCGACGCCTTCGTCGAAGAAGCCCGCCAACTCGGCGTGCGCATCAGCGGCCTGCACGCGCACCTGGGCAGCGGCATCGACGACCCGCAGCACTGGCGCGGCGTCTACGCCAGCCTGGCCGGGCTGGCCGACAGCGTGGGCACCATCGAGACCATCGACATCGGCGGCGGCCTGCCGGTCGCCTACACCCCGGAGGCGCCGCAGTTCGACCTCGACCAGTGGCGAGCCGGCCTGGCCGAGATCAAGGCCGCGTATCCGCGCTACGGCCTGATCGTCGAGCCGGGCCGCTACCTGGTCGCCGAAAGCGGCGTGCTGCTGCTGCACGCGACCCAGGTGGTGGAGAAGGACGGCGTGCGCCGGGTCGGCTGCGACGCCGGCATGAACGCGCTGATGCGGCCGGCGATGTACGAGGCCTACCACGGCATCCACAACCTCAGCCGCTACGACGACGCCGACACCGCGATCTTCGACGTGGTCGGTCCGGTGTGCGAAAGCAGCGACGTGCTGGGCCGCGCCCGGCCGCTGCCGGCCGCGACCGCCGAGGGCGACACGATCCTGGTCGCCGACGCCGGCGCCTACGGCATGGCGATGGCCAACACCTACAACCTGCGCGCGCTGCCGGCCGAGGAGATCGTCGAATGATCTCCCGGTCGAAGAAAAAACCGCCATGCGCGACCGTTACGATTCGAGAGTGAACCCGTGAGCGATCAATTCCAACGCGACGCCGTGCGCGCCTTCCGCTTCGTCCGCTGCGGCCTGGATACGGCCACCGGCGTGGCCGAACTGGTCTACGCCTTCGACGACGGCCCGGAGCTGGTCGAGACCGTCACCGTTCCCGGCGCGCCCTTCGTCCTCGACGACGCGCGCCGCACGGCGGTCGAACGCATGCTGCGCCTGCTGCACCTGATCGCCGGCGTGAGCTACTACAAGGCGGCGGTGCCGCCGGAGATCCGCATCGACGGCTATGCCATCGATTCGGACACCGCGCAGTTGCTGGAGCTGATCTACGTCAACGGCCTGGGCGAGTTCGCCTACCGCAACGGTCTGGACCTGCACGGCAGGATCCGCTTCCCGGTCGGCGCCGACGCGCAGCCGCAGGCGCCGGCGCTGGGCCTGCGCGAGCACGCCTTGGTCGCGATCGGCGGCGGCAAGGACTCGCTGGTCAGCATCGAAGCCCTGCGCAGCCTCGGCGTCGAGCAGACCGTGACCTGGATCGGCGGCTCGCAGTTGATCGCCGCCTGCGCCCAGCGCACCGAACTGCCGACCCTCAACCTCGGCCGCGCGCTGGCGCCGCAGTTGTTCGAACTCAACCGCCAGGGCGCCTACAACGGCCATATCCCGGTCACGGTGGTGAATTCGGCGATCATGGCCTTGGCCGCGCTGCTGCGCGGCGCCGACCAGGTGGTGTTCTCCAACGAGCGTTCGGCGAGCTACGGCAGCCTGATCGAGGGCACCGGCGAGGTGAACCACCAGTGGTCCAAGGGCTGGGCCTGCGAACAGGCCTTCGGCGACTACCTGCAGCGGCACGTCGCCGCGGATCTGCGCTACTACTCGCTGCTGCGTCCGCTCAGCGAGCTGGCGGTGGCGCGCCAGTTCGCCCGCAGCGACCGCTACGACGCCCATTTCAGCAGCTGCAACCGCAATTTCCACATCCTCGGCGAGCGTCCGGCCAGCCGCTGGTGCGGCGTATGCCCGAAGTGCCACTTCGTATTCCTGGCGCTGGCGCCGTTCATGACCAAGCCGCGCCTGGTCGGCATCTTCGGCCGCAATCTGCTCGACGATCCGGGCCAGACCGGCGGTTACGACGCGCTGCTCGAGTATCGCGACCACAAGCCCTTCGAGTGCGTCGGCGAAGGCCGCGAATCGCGCGCGGCGATGGCGGCGCTGAGCGAGCAGGCGCAGTGGCGCGAGGATGCGCTGGTCGAGCGCTTCGCGCGCGAGATCCGGCCGCAGCTGCAGGACGAGGACCTGAGCGTCGAGTCGGTGCTGGCGCTGGACGTCCAGCACCGCATTCCGGCCGCGCTGTGGGAACGCCTGCGTGCGCATTTCGCAGCTTGACGGCCGCCGGGTCGCGTTGTGGGGCTGGGGCCGCGAGGGCCGCGCCGCCTACCACGCGCTGCGTTCGCGCCTGCCGCGGTCGGCACTGACCCTGTTCTGCAGCGTCGAGGAAGCCGCCGACGCGCGCGGCCTCGGCGATCCGCTGCTGGCGATCGAAACCATGGCCAGCGCCGAGCGCCTGGCCGCGTTCGAATTCGTGATCAAGTCGCCGGGGATCAGCCCGTACCGCGCCGAGGCCCAGGCCGCCGCCGGGCAGGGCACGCGTTTCCTCGGCGGCACTGCGCTGTGGTTCGGCGAGCATGCGGACGCGCGCACGGTGTGCGTGACCGGGACCAAGGGCAAGAGCACGACCACCTCGCTGCTGGCGCACTTGCTGCGCGCCGGCGGCCACCGCACCGCGCTGGCCGGCAATATCGGCCTGCCGCTGCTGGAGGCGTTGGACCCGCAGCCTATGCCCGAGTTCTGGGCGATCGAGCTGTCCAGCTACCAGACCGGCGACGTCGGCGCGAGCGGCGCGCGGCCCGAGGTCGCGGTGGCCTTGAACCTGTATCCCGAACACCTGGACTGGCACGGCTCGCAGGCGCGCTATGTCGAAGACAAGCTGCGCTTGCTGACCGAGGCCAAGCCGCGCATCGCCGTGCTCAACGCCAATGACGCGGTGCTGGCCGGCCTGCGCCTGCCCGACAGCGAGATCCGCTGGTTCGGCGACGGACGCGGCTGGCACTTGCGCGGCGACGCGCTGTGGCGCGGCGAGCGCGAGATCATGGACACGGCCGGCCTGCCGCTGCCGGGCCGGCACAACCGCGGCAACCTGTGCGCGGTGCTGACCGCGATCGAGGCCTTGGGCCTGGACGCCGCGCCGCTGGCGCCGGCGGCGGCGAGTTTCCGGCCGCTGCCGAACCGATTGCAGCCGATCGGGCGCAGGGACGGCATCGACTACGTCAACGACTCGATCAGCACCACCCCGCACGCGACTCTGGCCGCGCTCGAGGTCTACGCCGGCCGCCGCATCGCGGTGTTGGTCGGCGGCCACGACCGCGGCCTGGACTGGCAGGCCTTCGCCGACGCCATGCGCCGGCAGGCGCCGGTGGCGATCGTGACCATGGGCCAGAACGGCCCGCGCATCCACGAACTGTTGGCGCCGATCGCGGCGCAGTCCGACGTCCGCCTGTCGGCGGCGCGCGATCTGGGCGAGGCCATGCAGCAGGCTCGCGCTGCGCTCGGCGCCGAGGGCGGGGTGATCCTGCTGTCGCCGGGGGCGCCGAGCTATGGCCCGTACAAGGACTATGTCGCCCGCGGCCGGCACTTCGCCGAACTGGCCGGGTTCGACCCGGAGGCGATCAGTGCGATCGCCGGACTGGGCATAGCCTGAGGCAAGGAACGGACAGCGAGCGGCCTGGCGTCGATCATCGTCCCGGCTCGCGTGCCCGATCCGCGACGCCGGCCGCGAGTCGCGCATCGACCCGAGAGCGAAGACGGCGACGGACGCCCGCATGAGTCCGCCGCGCGGCGGTCGCTCGTGCTGGCGGGCCTGCCTCGCTCCAAGACCGTCACAGCGTCGGTCCTGTAAACGCGCTAGTCTCGCGATCCCAACCGCCGGAGTCCTGCCATGCGCCGTCTCGTCGCCGCCGTGTCGCTCTTGCTGTGCGCCTCGCCCGCGTTCGCGGCGATCAAGACCCAGCCGGTGGAATGGACCTTGGGCGAGGACCGGTTCCGCGGCGTGCTGGTCTACGACGACGTCAATGCGATCAAGCGGCCCGGGCTGGTGATGGTGCCGAACTGGATGGGCGTCACCGACCACGCGATCCGCCTGGCCGGCGAGATCGCCGGCGACGATTACGTGGTATTGGTCGCCGACGTGTACGGCCGGGACGTGCGGCCCAAGGACAAGACCGAGGCCAAGGCGGCGGTGGGCAAGGTCTACGGCGACGGCGGCGTCACTTTGCGCAAACGCGTCGCCGAGGCCGTCGCCAACCTCAAGGCGCAGGCCAAGAGCGCGCCGCTGGACCCGCAGCGGATCGGCGCGCTGGGCTTCTGCTTCGGCGGTTCGGCGGTGCTGGAACTGGCCCGTACCGGCGCCGACCTGGCCGGCGCGGTCAGCTTCCATGGCGGACTCAAGGCGTACTTGCCGGGCAACGGGGTCAAGATCGACACGCCGGTGCTGGTGCTCAACGGCGCCGCCGACAAGTCGGTGCCGCAGGCCGACATCGTCGCGTTCGAGCAGGAAATGAACGAGGCCGGCGCGGACTGGCAATTCGTCAACTACAGCGGCGCAGTGCACTGTTTCTCGCAGATCGAGGACGCGGCCAATCCGCCCGGCGACAACTGCCGCTACGACGAGCGCACGGCCAAACGCTCCTTCGCCGCCATGCGCGCATTCTTCGGCGAGCGCTTCGGCCAGCGCTGAGCCGCCCGGCGCTGTCCCGTCCAAAGAGTAGGAGCGGCGCGAGCCGCGACCGCGAAGCCTCCTCGCGGCGCAGCCGCGTGCAACGCCCTGCAGGAGCGGCGTAAGCCACGACCACCGAAGCGATGCACGCAAGCGGACTCGCAAAAAATCCGGATACCCGACCTGCGCGCAGATCGCCGAATGCGAATCGGCTTCGGAGACCGGCGTGGTATCGCACCGCTGCGGCTGTCGCGGCTCAC
>NZ_HG424491.1 GCF_000336385.2 Lysobacter antibioticus HS124
GGCGCTGGCGCGGCGCCCGCGCACCACGCCCTCGATCTCGGCCTCGCTGCTGGGCTGAGCGCGGCGCGGCCGTTTTAACCCCTACAATCGGCAGCCAGGCTGCCCTCACTGGAACACCGCATGAGCATCAAGTCCGACCGTTGGATCCGCCGCATGTCCGAGCAGCACGGCATGATCGAGCCGTTCGAGCCCGGCCAGGTCAAGCACGCATCCGACGGCCAGCGCATCGTCAGCTACGGCACCTCCAGCTACGGCTACGACGTCCGCTGCTCGCGCGAGTTCAAGGTCTTCACCAACATCAACTCGACCATCGTCGACCCCAAGCACTTCGATCCGGGCAGCTTCGTCGACGTCGAGAACGACGTCTGCATCATCCCGCCGAACTCCTTCGCCCTGGCGCGCACGGTCGAGTACTTCCGCATCCCGCGCGATGTGCTGGTGGTGTGCCTGGGCAAGAGCACCTACGCGCGCTGCGGCATCATCGTCAACGTGACCCCGCTGGAACCGGAGTGGGAAGGCCACGTGACCCTGGAATTCAGCAACACCACGCCGCTGCCGGCGCGGATCTACGCCAACGAGGGCGTGGCGCAGATGCTGTTCTTCCAGTCCGACGAGGTCTGCGACACCTCCTACAAGGACCGCGGCGGCAAGTACCAGGGCCAGACCGGCGTAACCCTGCCGCGCACCTGATCCGCGATCGGGCTGCGGCCGTCGCGGGGGCGACGGCGGGCGAGTGCCCGCGCGTCCCTGCGGGATCGTCGTCCCCGCGAATGCGGGGAGCCGGGGACTTCAGCGCAATTCCCCCAGAGCGCTCCGGCGCCTCCGTCGTGGCGACGATGGGGGGCGCCTCGCATCCGCGTGCTCGGACGGCGCGTCCGGATCGTGTCGATCCGGCGATCGCGTGCGGCCGTGCCGCGCCCGGTCCGTTGCGCGATCGGCGCCGCCGGTCGCGGACCGGCGGCTTTCGGCGCGGCACGATGTGCCTTAAGTCACGTTGTCCTGCTATCTTCGCCGCCTGGATTTTCGTGGCGTCGCGGCAGGGGGCCGACGAACGCCCATTACCTGCAAGGAGAGAAGAATGGACCCTCAGAACCCCTACCAGAGCCCGCAGTCGTCGCTGACCGAACCGGCGTACGGCGAAGAGGAGCTGGCCGGACGCGGCATCCGCCTGGTCGCGGCGATCATCGACGGCGTGATCATGCTGGTGCTGCTGCTGCCGTTGATGTTCGTCGGCGGCTATTTCGAACAGGCCATGACCGCCGCCCAGAACGGTCAGCAGACTTTCGGCCTGCAGTTCCTGTGGGGCCTGATCGGCGTGATCCTGTTCTTCGTGATCCAGGCCTATCCGCTCAACCAGAGCGGCCAGACCTGGGGCAAGAAGGTCATGAAGATCAAGATCGTCGACATGGACGGGTTGCAGCCGAGCCTGGTCGAACTGCTCGGCAAGCGCTATCTGTTCTCGCAGGGCGTGGGCCTGATTCCCTGCCTGGGCGCGATCGTCCAGCTGGTGGACGTGCTGATGATCTTCCGCGACGACCGTCGCTGCTTGCACGACCAGATCGCCGGCACCAAGGTGGTGGTCGCGCGCTGATCCAGCCCGCACCGCCTGGCCTTCCGACGCGCCGATGCCGCTGGCATCGGCGCGTTTTTCGTTCGTGGGACGCCGCCGCTTCCTGTAGGAGCGGCGTAAGCCGCGACCGCGCTGCCTCGGTCTCGCGGCGTCGGTGGTTCGGAGGCTGCGAAAACAAAGCTCCGCCCTTCAGTGGGGGCAACTTTCTTCGGCTGCCCTGTAGGAGCGGCGTAAGCCGCGACCGCGCTGTCT